>NZ_JBIAQP010000006.1:0-499620 GCF_042889145.1 Streptomyces sp. NPDC002680 | reverse complement strand
TTTCGCCCCCGCCGCCCCTACCCGTCCCATCCTTCTGGGGGCTGCGCCCCCAGACCCCCCTTTGTCCTCAAACGCCGGACGGGCTGACTATCCAGCCCGTCCGGCGTTTGAGGACGAGGCCCGTTCAGGGCCGTGGCGGGGGTTCGGGGGCGGCAGCCCCCGAGGATGGGAACGGGTAGGGGCGGCGGGGGCGAGGAACCGTATCGCTCAGCGACACGACTCGCTTGCCCCTCGTCCGCCCGCCCCGGACGCTGACCGGCAACCAGTCAGCATCTCTCCGCCCCCGAGGAGCCCCCATGGGATCCCGTCCCGCCCTCGCCCTGCTGGAGATCCTGCGCGGCGAAGGCGTGGACCGCGTCTTCGGCAACCCCGGCACCACCGAACTCCCCTTCCTCGCCGCCCTCGCACACACCGAGGGCGACATCGAGGGCGACAACATCGAGGGCGACAAGGAGAGCCACACCCCCGAATACATCCTCGGCGTCCACGAAGGCGCCGTCGTCTCCATGGCCGACGGATACGCCCGTGCCACCGGCCGCCCCGCCTTCGTCAGCCTCCACATCGCCGCCGGGCTCGCCAACGGGCTCATCGGGCTGCTCAACGCCCGCCGCTCCCGCACCCCCCTCGTCGTGATGGCGGGCCAGCAGGACCGCAGGCACCTCCAGCAGGACCCGATGCTCTCCGGCGACCTCGTCTCCCTCGCCGCACCCGCCGTGAAGGCCACCTTCGACATCCAGCACGCCCACGACCTGCCCCTCGCCCTGCGCCGCGCCTTCGCCCTGGCCGTCAGGCCCCCGGCCGGGCCCGTCTTCCTCTCCGTCCCCATGGACCTGTTCGCCGAGGACACCGAGGTCGAGGTGCCGGTCCGGAGCGTCCCGCCTGCGCCCGGCCCGGCCGCGGGCCTCGATCGGGCCGCCATCATCCTCGGCGCCGCCGCCCGGCCCGTGATCGTCGCCGGTGACGGAGTCGGCCGCGAGGACGCGGTGAACGCCCTGGTCAGGACCGCCGAGGCCTGCGGTGCCACCGTCCATCACCAGCCCATGGCCGACTGGCTGGACTTCCCGACCACCCACCCCCTCCACGCGGGCATGCTCGCGCCCCGCCACGACGCGATCCGCGCCGCGCTCTCCCCGTACGACACCGTCCTGATCGTCGGCGCCCACGCCTTCACGCCCCACCACTACACGCCCGGGCCCGCGCTCCCGCCCGGCATCACCGTCGTGCAGGTGGACTCCGATCCGGACGAGATCGGACGTAACTTCCCCGTCGCCGCCGGGCTGGTGGGCGCGCTCGCGCCCTCCCTGGACAAGCTCGCCGAGCTGCTGCGCAGCCAGGTTCCCGCGCACACCGCGAAGGCCCGGATCCTGCGCGCCGGTGAGCGGCACACCGCCGAGCGGGAGCGGGCGGAGGCCGCCGCCTTGGCCGCGTACTCACCGGCGCCGCTCGCGCCCTGGGCCGCCGCGCACGCAGTGGCCCGAGGGCTGCCGCCGGATGCCGTGGTGGTCGAAGAGGCCATCACGGCAGGGCTGTTGCTGCGCCGGCTCGTACGGCTCGACCGGCCCGGAAGCTATACGCACACCGTCGGCGGCGGGCTCGGCTGGGGCATCGGTGCCGCAGTCGGACGCTCGCTCGCCGAGCCTGGGCGGCCGGTCGTCGCCGTACTCGGGGACGGGTGCGCCCTGTTCGGGCTTCAGGGGTTGTGGAGCGCGGCCCGTACGCAGGCCCCCGTGCTCTTCGTCGTCATGAACAACGGCGTCTATCGCACCCTCCAGGACACCTACGCGGCGATGGGCGGCCAAGGCGTCTGCCCCGGCACGGAGTTGGGGCCGCTCGACTTCACCCAGGCGGCCCGTTTCTTCGGCGTGGACGCGGTACGGGCGACCGGCGCCGAGCACGTACGGGAGATCGTCGCCGGGGCAGGGGAGTTGACGCGGCCGCTGCTGCTCGACGTACCGCTGCGGCAGCAGTAAGGAGACGTTCCGGACTCATAGCCACGCGCGTCTTGTCACCCGGCCCCCCGGGCCCGACCATCTCCCCATGACGGACGGACCGGTTCCGAAGTCGGTGCTCGCGCGGGGCGTGACGCTGCTGCGAGTCTGCGGTGACTCCGACACCGCGCTGAGCCTCGCCGAACTCGCCCTGCGCACCGGGCTGCCCAAACCGACCGCGCACCGGCTGATCGGCGAACTGGTCCGGCTGGGGCTTGTCGAACGCACCCCCGAGGGCTCGTACCGCATTGGGCTTGCCCTCTTCGTCCTCGGCCAGTCGGCGCCGTCGATACGTGAACTCCGGGACACGGCACTGCCGTTCCTCGGCGATCTGCACGACGCGACGAAGGAGAACGTGCACCTGGCCGTGCCCGACGGCACCGACACTCTGTTCCTGGAGAAGATCACCGGCCGCCGTGCCACCCCGATCGTCTCCCGCACCGGGGGCCGGCTCCCCGCCCACTGCACGGCCACCGGCAAGATCTTCCTCGCTCACGACCCCCGGCTGCCCCGGGCCTCCCTGCCCCGCCTCACGCCCCGCACCCTCACCCTGCCCGGCCAGCTCGCCCGCGACCTGGCCCTGACCCGGGCCCGCGGCTACGGCGTCAACCTGGAGGAGGCCGAGGTCGGCATCTCGGCGGTCGCGGCCCCGGTCTACGGCCGTGACTCCCGCCCCGTCGCCGCCATCTCGGTCACCGGCGGCACCCGCCGTCTCGACGTGGACCGGGTCGGCGCCCATGTGTGCGCGGCGGCCCGGGCACTGACGAGGCGACTCTCGGCCTGAGCGGATGCTGGGTCTGGGTCTGGGTCTGGGTCGTGGGTGGTGGCTCCAGGTGAACTGGCGGATGCCAAGCCCGAGTTCGCGGGAGAAGCACCCCTTCTCACGCCTCCCTCGGCGCCCCTCGCTGAATCGCCACCGCCAACTCGTGCTCCGTCAGCCGCTCCCCGTGCACCTCCGCCGTGATCCGCCCCCGCACGAACACCAGCACACGATCGCACACCTCCGTCAGTTCGGCGAGGTCCGTCGAGGCGACCAGGACGGCCGCGCCGCCCGCCGCCAACTCGCCGACGATGCGGTGCATTTCGGCCCGTACGCCGACGTCGACGCCCCGCGTCGGATCGTCCAGGACCACGATCCTCGGGTCGGTCGCGAGCCACTTCGCGAAGACGACCTTCTGCTGGTTGCCGCCGGAGAGCCGGCCCACGATGTCGTGCGGGCCACCGCGCAGACGCAGACGCTCCGTCAGTTCGGCGGTCCTGCCGACGAGTTCGGTGCGAGACGGCATGACACCACCCCGCCCCAGCGCCAGCCAGCTCACCGCCGTCGCGTTCTCCCACACCGTGCGCCCGGTCATCAGCCCGTACCGCTTCCGGTCGCTCGGCACGAACGCGACCCCGGCCCGTACCGCGTCCCGCAGCGAGCGGGGCTGCCCCCGGCCTCCTATGTCGACCCGCCCGGCGGAGACCGCCGTACGGCCGCACACCACCTCCAACGCGCCCAGATGGCCCGCCCCTTGGAGCCCCGCGACCCCGACCACCTCGCCCGCCCGCACGGTGAACGTCACATCCGTGAGCCGACCGGGCACACTCACCCCGGACAGCACCACCGGCGGCGGTGCGGTGTCGACCGCCTTGCGCGTGCGGCGGGCCGGTGGCTCGGGACGGCCGCCGAGCATCGCCGTCACCAGCTCGGGTACGTCGAGTTCGGCGCGCGGTACCCCGGCCAACGCGACCCGGCCGTCCCGCAGGACCGTCACGCGCTGTGCGAAGCGCATCACCTCCTCCAGGAAGTGGGTGACGTACAGGACCGCGATGCCCCGCCCCGTGAGGGTGCGCAGGACCCGTTCGAGGCGGTCCACGGCGGCGGCCGGGAGCGCCGACGTCGGTTCGTCGAGCACCAGGAGTCCGGGGCGGCGCAGCAGGGCCCGGGCGATCTCCGTCAACTGCTGGTCTGCCAGCGGGAGTTCGCCGAGCAGGGTGCCCGGTTCGACATCGAGGCCCAGATCGGCGAGGACCGGCAGGGCGGCCCGGTCCATGGCGCCGTGGTCGAGCAGGCCGAAGCGGCGCGGCGGGCGGTGCGGGAAGAGGTTCTCCCGGACGGTGAGGTCGGGGAAGAGGCTCAACTCCTGGGAGACGACGGCGATTCGCGTGTCACCGGTCAGTCGTACCGCCCCTTCGTCCGCCGCCAGCGTCCCCGAAAGGATGCGCACCAGCGTGGACTTGCCGGCCCCGTTCTCACCGACCAGCGCGTGCACCTCACCGCCCCGCAGCCTGATCCCGGCCCCGTCCAACGCCCGTACCCCGCCGTAGGACTTGACCAGGTCCTGCGCCACCAGGACATCGCCGTACGTCATTTCAGCGCGCGTCCTTCAGTGGTTTGAGGTTGGCCTGCTGGTCGCCGAGCAGCTTGTCGATCGTCGGCTTGTACCAGTCGTACGCCGCCTCCGCCGACTTCTGGCGGGTGATGATCTCGTCGATGTTGGTGGAGTCCACGACCCCGCCCGGCGACAGGAACCAGCCGTCGAGCAGCTTTCCGTCGTTCTTCCGCACCGCCTCGATCAGCATCGCCGTCGACAGATAGCCCTTGAGGAAGTGCTGCGGGTCGATGGTGACGAAGTTCGAACCGTCCTTGACCGCGTCGAGCGTCTTGGGGTCGACGTCGAAGCCCGCCGTCAGCCACTTGCCGCTCTCCGCCTTCTTGATCTTGGCGAGGTTGTAGCTGTCGGCGTCCCCGACCCCGAGGAAGGCGAG
Source organism: Streptomyces sp. NPDC002680 (assembly GCF_042889145.1). Lineage (NCBI taxonomy): Bacteria > Bacillati > Actinomycetota > Actinomycetes > Kitasatosporales > Streptomycetaceae > Streptomyces > Streptomyces sp. NPDC002680. The sequence goes on along the minus strand of NZ_JBIAQP010000006.1, from coordinate 494,881 downwards.
TGCGTCCGGGTGCGCGTTGACCTGTGCCGACCAGGAGCTGTAGTTCTGCCCGGGATCGCTGTACGTCTGGAAGGGGCCGAGGACTTTGACGTTCGGCGCCTCCTTCGCGAACGTGTCGGCGATGCCCTTGGCCCGGTTGTCGAGCACCGGAGTGCCCGGGTTGGGCACGCCGATGACGATCTCGCCCTTCGGGTCGGCGCCGAGCCGCTTCAGGGCTTCCGTGGCCATCAACTCGCCCAGCGCGTAGTTGTCGTTGCCCACATAGAAGGTGACCTTGCTGCCGTCGGTGGGGGAGGTGTCCAGGGCGACGATCGGGATGCCCTGGTCGACGGCGCGGGCGGCCGGACGGGTGAAGATCGGCGGGTCGAGGTTCTCCAGGACGATGCCGTCCTTCGCGCGGGCGGTGAGGTTCTGGAAGAGCTGCACCTCGGCGGGGCCGTCGGTGTTGGGCGGCCCGACCGCCTTGAAGTCGATGTTGCCCGCGTGGTCGGCGGCGCTCTCCGCGCCGAGGACCATCTCGTGCGCGAAGTTCAGCGAGATGTTGGCAACGGCTATGCCCATGTTGAGCTTTCCGCCCGAGCCGGCGGAACCGCTGTCGGAGTCGCCGCAACCGGCGGCGGCCATCAGCACCAGCGCGCCGAGGGCGGCGGACAGCGTACGGAGTCGGCGGTGCATTCAGGGCCTCCAAGGGAGCGGCTCACAGGGGCACTTGGTGTCTCGGCGTGGGGGATCGGCAGTGAGGTGGAGGGAGTTACTTGCGTCGGCGTCCGGTCCGCCGCAGCGCGCTGTCGGCCGCGACCGCGACGAGGATGACCCCGCCGGTCGCGAACGACGTCCAGTTGATGGGGACTTCGAAGAACACGAGCCCGGCGGCCACGACCGACAGGATCATCGCCCCGGCCACCGCGCCGATCACCGAACCGCGTCCACCGGCCAGCGGGGTGCCGCCGATGATGCACGCGGCGATGGCCTGCAACTCGTAGCCCTGGCCGAGCGTCGGGTCACCGGCGCCGTAGAAGGCGAGGGCGAGGGCGGCGGCGCAGGCCGTGGTGAGGCCGGAGAGGGCGAGGGCCTGAACTCGGGTCCGTACGACGGGTATTCCGCTGAACTCGGCGGCGTCGGGATTCGACCCGATCGCCCGCACCCGGGCTCCGAAGCGGGTGCGGGCGAGCACCACCGACAGGACGACGACCACCGCGAGCAGCACCCAGAGCGCGAACGGGACTCCGCCCGCGTCGCCGCCCGCGAGGGTGAAGAACGAGTCGTCCAACGGCAGATCGGTGATCTGCTTGCCGTCCGCGAGGGCCAGCCCGACACCCCGGAACAGCAGCAGCGTGCCCAGCGTGACGATGAACGACGGCAGCGCGAGCAGCGTCGTGACCAGCGCGTTGAACACCCCGAGCAGGATCCCGGTGGCCAGCATCACCGGCACCGAGAGCCAAGGAGGCGTACCTTCCCGCACCAGCAGCGCCCCCACCACCAGGCACATCGCGTAACTGCCGCCCACCGACAGATCGACCTCGCGCATGGCGAGCGCGAACACCATCCCGCACGCCATCAGCGAGATGTACACGGAGTTGTGCGCGGTGGAGAGCAGGTTGTCGCTGGCCAGGAAGTCGGGATACGGGATGCCGATGCCCGCGATCAGCAGCCCCAGGACGAGCAGAACGCCCAACTCGTCCCGTACCACCCGACGCGGCAGCAGCCCGGCGAGCCGCGGCGGCACCCTGAACCGCCGCCGCCCGCCGTCCTGTTCGCGGGCGCGCTCGGCGTCGTCCACGGCACGCTCGGTCTCGGTCATCGGGCACGGCTCCCGTACGGGCGGCTGCAAAGGCGGCTGGGGGGTGCCCCGCAGCGTGGGCCCCCTGGGCGCGGGCGGCAACCGGGCCGTTCCGGCGAGTGAAATGCGCTCTTGCCGAGCGGCGGGTGCCTCATCACACTCGCCCCATGGAGACGCGTACCGCACTGGTGACCGGCGCGGCACAGGGCCTCGGCCATGAGTTCGCCGTGGCGCTCGCGGGCCACGGCTACCGGGTCGCGGGCCTGGACCTGGTCCCGCAGCCCGAGACCGCCGGAAAGGTCCTGGACTACCTGGAGCTGACCGCCGACGTCACCGACGAGACCCAGGTACGGCAGGCACTGGAACGCGTCATCGACCGCTTCGGCACCCTGCACATCCTCGTCAACAACGCGGGCGTCTACCCCTCCGCAGCCTTCGAGGAGACGACCCCGGACGAGTGGCGGCGCGTGATGCGCGTGAACCTGGAGGCGCCGTTCCTGGTCACCCAGGCGGTGCTGCCGCACCTCAGGGCGGCGGGTTGGGGGCGCATCGTGAACATCACGTCGGCGGCCGTCCTCACCGCCCCGCCGACGATGGTCCCCTACGTCACCTCGAAGATGGGCCTGATCGGCTTCACCCGCGCCCTCGCCTCGGCCCTCGGCCCCTGCGACATCACGGTCAACGCGATCGCCCCCAGCATGGTCCGCACGGCGACCGCCGAACGGACCGTCGGCGCGGACGGCGGCTTCGAGCACGTCCGCGCCCAACAGGCCGTACCTCGCACGCAGTTGCCGTCCGACCTCGTCTCGACACTGCTGTACGTGATCGACGAGGGCAGCGGCTTCCTGACCGGCCAGACCCTCAACGTGTCTGGCGGATCAGCCTACTTGTGAGGCCCCGAAGCCAGATGGCCCTGTTCGTGCACCGAGTTGGTCGCCGCGATCTCCTTCCACGACTTCGGCATCACGGGAGCCACCGAGGCCCGCGCCGCCGCAGGCGCGGCAGGCTTCGACGCCTGGAACAGCCACGTGTCGAACAGCGCCCCCAACGACTCGCCGGACACCTGTTCGGCGTACGCCCGGAAGTCGGCGACGGATGCGTTCCCGTACGCGAACTTCGTGGGCCACCCCTTCAGGATCGCGAAGAAGTCCGCCTCGCCGATCTCGTTACGCAGCGCCTGGAGGGCCAGTGCGCCCCGGTCGTAGACGGCCAGGTGGAACTGGTTCTCGGGGCCCGGGTCGCCCGGCTTCACGGTCCAGAACGGATCGTCGGCCGGGTGTACGGCGTACACGTAGTCGGCGAGTTCCTGTGCCGTGCCCTCGCCCTCGTGCTCGGACCACAGCCACTGCGCGTACCGCGCGAAGCCCTCGTTGACCCAGATGTCCTTCCAGCCGGCGAGGGACACCTCGTCGCCGTACCACTGGTGGGCCAGCTCATGGACGACGACGGAGACGTTCGTCCCGTTCGCGAACTGGCGGGGGCTGTAGAAGGGCCGGGTCTGTGTCTCCAGCGCATACCCCGTGTTCGTGTTGGGGACGTATCCGCCGAGCGCGTTGAACGGGTACGGGCCGAAGTACTCCGCCAGCCAGTCCGCGACCTCCCCGGTCCGCTCGATGCTCGCCCGCGCGGCCCCGTAGTTGTCGCCGAGGTCCTTGCTGTAGGCGTTGACCACCGGGATGCCGCTCTCGGTCGTCCCGGTCGTGACGTCGAACTTCCCGACGGCGAGCGTGGCGAGATACGTGGCCTGCGGTTTGTTGGAGCGCCAGTTCCAGCGGGTCCAGCCGAGGCGTGAACTCGTCGACTGGAGCGTGCCGTTGGAGATCGTCTGCGAGCCGTCCGGGACGAGCACCGACACGTCGTACGTGGCCTTGTCGAGCGGATGGTCGTTGCTGGGGAACCACCACCAGGCGGCCTCGGGCTCGTTGGCGCCGACGCCGCCGTCAGGGGTGCGGTGCCAGCTGGTGAAGCCGTACGCCTGCTTCGACGAGGGCACTCCGCTGTACCGCACGACGACGGTGACCGCCGCGCCCTTGGCCAGGGGAGTACGCGGAGTGATCTCCAGCTCGTGCTCGCCGGAGGTGGTGAACGTGGCGCGCGAGCCGTTGACCCGCACCTCGCTGACATCCAGCAGGAAGTCCAGGTCGAAGCGCGACAGATCCTGGGTCGTGGTCGCGAGGAGGGTCGCCGTGCCCTCCAACTCGTCCGTCGCGGGCTGGTACTTGAGCCGCAGGTCGTAGTGCGAGACGTCGTATCCGCCGTTGCCGTACGCCGGATAGTAGGGGTCGCCGATGCCCGGTGCGCCGGGGGAGTAGCTCGCGGCGGACGCCGGGATCGCCAGCATGAGCGAGGCCGTCGCGAGTGCGCCCGACGGGATGAGTCTGCGGTGCACGAAAGCTCCAAGTCGTGGGGGGCATGAAGTCTGTTCGCAGCCTATTCATCACCTGTGTGAGCAGGTGTGTCCACAACCACCCCTGTCACACGATCGCCATTCGGCCGTCATGGGCCCAAGAGACCCTCTTTTGCCCGGGAGTTGACCGCAGTACCGTCCGGCACATGCCGAAACGCACGCGCTTCACGACCTGGAGAACGCTCGCGACGGCGGCCACCGCCGCTTTCATGGCCGCCCTGCTCACCCCGGCCGTCGCCCACAGCGCCCCACGGGAGAGCAGACCCGTCTACTCGTACGACAACGCCATCCGCGAGGCCGTCTGGGTGGACACCGGACTCGACGGCGACAGCGACGGGAAGACCGACCGCGTGGCCGTCGACATCGTCCGGCCGCGCGAACTCGCCGCGCAGGGCCGCAAGATACCCGTGATCATGGACGCCAGCCCCTACTACTCCTGCTGCGGACGCGGCAACGAGAGCCAGCGCAAGACGTACGACGCGAACGGCAACGTTGTCCAGATGCCGCTGTTCTACGACAACTACTTCGTCCCGCGCGGCTACGCCTTCGTCGGCGTCGACCTGGCCGGCACCAACCGCTCCGACGGCTGCGTCGACGTCGGCGGACGCTCCGACATCCAGTCCGCCAAGGCCGTCGTCGACTGGCTGAACGGCCGCGCCAAGGCCTACACGAGCCGCACCGGCACCGACCGCGCCAAGGCGACCTGGACCAACGGCAAGACGGGCATGATCGGCAAGAGCTACGACGGCACGATCGCCAACGGCGTGGCCGCCACGGGCGTCAAGGGCCTGGAGACGATCGTCCCGATCAGCGCGATCTCCTCCTGGTACGACTACTACTTCGCCCAGGGCGCCCCCCTCTACGACTCCGGTCCCGAATGGCTGTCGAACTACGTCGAGAGCCCGGCCGCCCGCGCCAAGTGCGCCGCCGTACAGCAGAAGATCGTCGACGGAGCCCCGCGCACCGGTGACTGGACGTCCTTCTGGACCGAGCGTGACTACGTGAAGGACGCCCGGAAGATCAAGGCCAGCGTCTTCGTCATCCACGGCCAGCAGGACCTCAACGTGCGCCCCAAGCACTTCGGCCAGTGGTGGGACGCCCTCGCGAAGAACCGCGTCGAGCGCAAGATCTGGCTCTCCCAGACCGGCCACGTCGACCCCTTCGACTTCCGCCGCGCCGCCTGGGCCGACACCCTGCACCGCTGGTTCGACCACGAACTCCTCGGCTACGACAACGGCGTCGACGACGAGCCCATGGCCGACATCGAGCGTCACCCCGACCAGTGGGTCACCTCGAACATCTGGCCGCCCCGCACCACGGACACGGTGACCCTGCGCCCCGGCACCGGCGACCAGCCCGGCGTCGGCACCCTGGGCCTGCGCAAGCAGTCCGGCACGGAGAAGTTCACCGACGACCCGACCCTGAGCGAGACCGACTGGTCGGCGCAGATCGACAGTTCGACGTCCGGGAAGGTCGGCTTCACCACGAAACCCCTGGCCAAGGACCTGCGCGTGTCCGGCTCGTCCACGGTGACCGTGACGGCGACCCCGAGCACCACCACCGCCCACCTGACCGCCGTCCTGGTCGACCTCGGCCCCGACACCATCCGGGACTACGCCGACCCCGCCGAGGGCATCACCACCCTCACCGACCGCACCTGCTGGGGCCCGAGCACCACCGGCGACAGCTCCTGCTTCCGCTCGACCCAGGCGAAGACGACCGCCGTCGACTACACGATCCTCAGCCGCGGCTGGGCCGACCTGGGCAACCACGCCTCGGCCACGAAGGGCGTCCCGCTCACCCCGGGCAAGCGCTACACGATCACCCTCGACCTGCACGCCACCGACCACGTGATCCCGGCGGGTCACCGCCTCGCCCTGATCGTCGCGGGCACGGACAAGGACCTCATCGACCCCCCGTCGACGACCCCCACCCTCACGCTCGACCTGTCCCGTACGACGGCCAGGGTCCCGCTCGTCGGCGGTGCGGGCGCGTTCGCGCGGGCCACGGCCGGTACGGTCGCCGCCACCCCGAGCCCGTCCCTCCTCGACGGCGTACGCGACCCGCGCGCCGCCCACCGCATCCCGGGAGCGATATGAACCCGCGTCTGGCCACGGTGATCGCCGCCGCCCTCGCCGCACCCTTACTGTCGGCCCCCGCTTATGCCGCCGAGGCCCAACCGGCGCCCCCACGCACCGGATTCGAGCAGACGAACGGCGCCCGCTGGACCAGCCAGCCCGAGGAACAGGACTTCCTCACCGCCGTGGACCGGGCGAGCACCCGCGTGACCCTCACCGGCATCGGCACCACCAAACAGAACCGCCCCGTCCAACTCGTACGCATCGGCGAACGCCCGACCACCCGAACCGTGCTGCTCATCTGCAGCCAGCACGGCGACGAGCCGTCCGGCCGCGAGGCCTGCCTGACGACGATCCGCGACCTGGCGTACGCGAAGGACGCGCGGACGAAGGAGTTCCTGTCCCGCACCACCCTGCTGGTCGTCCCCACCGCCAACCCCGACGGCCGCGCCGCCGACACCCGGGGCAACAGCGACGGCGTCGACATCAACCGCGACCACCTGTCCCTCCAGACGGCGGAAGCGAGAGCGATGGCGAAGGTCCTGCGGGACCGCCAACCGGATGTCGTCTACGACCTGCACGAGTACGGCGCCACACCCCTGTACTACGAGAAGGACCTGTTCGACCTCTGGCCGCGCAACCTCAACACCGACGCGGCCGTCCACACCGAGGCACAGACCCTGTCCCAGACGTACGTCCGACCGGCCGCCGGAAGCGCCGGGTTCACGACCGGCACGTACGGCATCTGGACCGACCCCGTCACCGGTGACCCGATCCGCCAGGTCGCCGGGGACGGACAGGAACGCATCCTGCGGAACATGTCCGGCGTGAAGCACTCGGTCGGACTGCTGATCGAGAGCCGCGTAGAGCCGCTGACGGAGGGGATCCCGGAAGCGGACAACAACCGGCGCCGGGTGGACTCCCAACTGGCCGCCCTGAAGGGTCTGTTCAGCTTCGCCGGCGAGCGGGGCCGCCAGATCGACACAGCCACGGCCGCCGCCCGCCTGACCGGCTACCGCGACACCGGCCCGGTCTACCTCGGCGGCGCGGACAACGACCCGCCCGAACCGACCGAGGTGATCGAGAACCCGGCGTGCGGCTACCGGCTCACGGGCGAGCAGTACGAGGAGGTGGCCGACGAACTGGCGCTGCACGGAGTACGGGTGAGGCCGGAGGCGGGCGGGGCGTATGTCCCCCTGCGCCAGTCACTGCGCGCCCTGGTACCGCTGCTCCTGGACGAGCGGGCCCCCTACCACCTGACGGAGGGGGAGCCGGACACGAACTGCTGAGCGGGCAGGAAACGGGTTGTCCGCGGTGGTCCGTTGCGGGGCGGGGCGGGAATCGGGTTGTCCGTGGCGGAGGGGGCTGGGCCGGTGATGTCGGGTGGCGCGCGAGCGCCCCCGACAGGGGCGCGGGGAACTGCGCGACCAGCCCCCACCGGCCCGCGGCAAAAAACAAACCCACTCACCCCCCGACAAGCCGCGCAGCGCCCGCCGCACACCCCCAGGCGACCGTAACCCCCGCCCCACCATGCCCATAGTTGTGCACCAACACCCGCCCCCCATCGACCAGTTCACGCTCCAGCCGAACCACGTCACGGGCGGGCCGCAGCCCGACCCGATGACCCAGCACCCTCGCTCCGGCGATCGCCGGCCGTACAACCGCACAGCGCCGCACGATCTCCTCGGCCACCACCGGATCAGGCACCAACGACCACTCGTCCTCCTCCGCCGTACCGCCCAGAATCAGCCCACCCGGCTGCGGAAAGAAGTACGTGGTCTTCGGACCGGAGTGCCCCGCCGCCGTGAACCACGTAGTGATCCCCGGGTTCTCCACGACGACCAACTGCCCCCGCACGGGACGTACCGCCGGATCCGGCACCAGTTCGCGCGCCCCGAGCCCCGTGCAGTTGACGACGACATCCACCCCGTCGGCCCCCGTGGCCTCGGCGAGACTCCTGACGGAACGTTTCTCCATGATCCCGCCCGCCGCGAGGAACCGTTCCCGCAGCCACCCCAGATGAACCGGCATGTCGATCAACGGCAGCCTGGCCCGAAGCCCTTCGTCCGTCTCCCGCAGCCCCGGTACCCGCGCGGCCCACGGACCCAGCTCGTCCAGCCGCTGCCCGGCCTGTACACCCTCGACCATGCGTACGCCCGTCTCCCCGGGCCGCTCCGCCAATGTCTCGTAGACGGAGAACGACGCGAGCGCCCACTCCCCGGTGAGCGCCTCCGGCTCGATCCGGTACGGCCACCACAGCGCGCCCGCAACTGCCGAGGTGGTCCGCTCGGCGGGCTCCCGCGTCCACACCCGGACCCGTCGGCCGCGCTCGGCCAGCACGACCGCCGTCGTCAGGCCGACGACCCCGCCGCCGACCACGATCACTTCACCGCTCCGCCGCGTCTCCACGCGGGGACGGTAGCGGAATATGTCATGCCGTGCTCAGATCGCTCCCAGTGTGGGGATACTCACAGCATGTCTGCCGAGTACGCCACCTTCGGCCTGGCACCGGCGATGCGTGCCGGTGGAGTCCTCGCCAACGGTGACTACCAAGTCCACCGGGACTTCCTCGACTTCATCGTCGACGGCCGTCCCCTCCTCTACCAGCTCTCCGACCTCGACGCGGTCTCCCCGCTCGCCTCCGACGTCCCGCCCGCGATCTTCACCGCCCAGGTCCGCGGCCTGCTTCTGGAGGCCGACGCACCCCTGGAGGGCGGCCGGTACGTCATCTATGGCTGTCCCGAGTGCGCCGACCTCGCGTGTGGTGCCGTGACCGCGGCCATCGAGAGGGACGGCGACGACTATGTGTGGCGCGACTTCGCCTGGCAGACGGACACCCACGCCGACCTGGAGCAGAACGGCTACCACGGCATCGGGCCCTTCCGTTTCCCGGGCGCCGAGTACCGGGAGGCCCTCGGGTCCCTCCTCGACACCGCGGAGGCCACGGAGTCCGTGGAACCGGGCGCGGCCCGTCGCCGGGTCCTGCTGATCGGCGCCCGGGTCGCCGTCCTCGCCAAGCTCGCCGCCGCCCTGCGCACCATCGGTATCGGCGCGGACATCACCCGGGACGCCACGGACGTCCCCGCCGACGAACTGCGCGGCTACGGCGCCGTCGCCTTCGGCCGCGCGATCGACGAGGAGGAACGTGCCGCCGTACGCCGTTCCTTCGAACACGCGGGCGTCGAGGTGGCGTACGTCGACGGGCTCGCCCCGATCGTCCCGCTCCTCGTCGCCCAGATCGAACACGCCCTGGACCGCAGCCCGTTGGAACGTCGCCGCCTCACCCGCCTGGTCGCGGCCGACGGCGAGGCGGGCATAGAGGTCACCTCCACGTGCCGCGTCCACCTCACGGCGTACCGCCAGGACCGCCTGTACCGCACCCAGGCCCACGAGGTCTTCGACGGCATCCTCGAACCGGGCCGGCACCGCATCGCCCTGGACGCGAAGGCGGTGAAGGGGGAGTCGTTCATCGTGGCGCGTACGTCGGGAACGGTGCTGGTCGAGCCGATGGCGAGGTGAAATCCCGGACGCGGTCGGCCATGGACGGCGGCTAGGGTCTGTCGTTCGGATCACGCCGGCTGGGGATTGCGGCGCCCTTGTCTGCCGGTGAGCGGGGTGATGGGGGTCCCCCTGCTCGAGCGAAGTCGAGAGTGGGGGAGCGTGCAGCTGCAAGGCGGAGGAGGGAGTCGACGCGATGGGGGTCCCCCCGCGCGAGTTCGTTCGAGTGTGGGGGAGTCGGCGAGTGACGACAACGCGGCAGATGCGCGCCCGCCGCGGAGCGGCCAATGTCCCGGCCGCCCCGGGGCCCAGGCGTGATCCAAACGACAGGCCCTAGGATCGGCACCCTGATGACTGCCACCCTCGTCGCCAAGAACCTCGCCGCCGGCCACGGCGACCGCTCCCTCTTCTCCGGGCTCGACCTCGTCGTCGCGCCCGGAGACGTGATCGGGCTGGTCGGAGCCAACGGCGCGGGCAAGTCCACGCTGCTGAAGATGCTCGCCGGGCTGCTCCCGCCCGAGCAGGGCGAACTGCGCCTCTCCCCGCCGACCGCGAGCGTCGGCCATCTCCCGCAGGAGCCGGAGCGCCGGGAGGGCGAGACCGTCCGCGACTTCCTCGCCCGCCGCACGGGCGTGGCCGAGGCCCAGCGGGTCATGGACGAGGCGACCCAGGCCCTGGTCGACGGCTCCCCGGGCGCGGACGACGCGTACTCGACAAGCCTGGAGCGCTGGCTCGACCTCGGCGGCGCCGACCTGGACGAACGGGCGGAGGAGGTGGCGGACTCCCTGGCCCTGACGGTGGACCTGGACCAGCCGATGACATCCCTGTCGGGCGGCCAGGCGGCAAGAGCGGGCCTCGCCTCCCTGCTCCTCTCCCGCTACGACGTCTTCCTCCTCGACGAGCCGACGAACGACCTGGACCTCGACGGCCTGGAGCGCCTGGAACGCTTTGTCAAGGGCCTGCGCGCGGGCACGCTGGTCGTCAGCCACGACCGGGAGTTCCTCACCCGCACGGTCACGAAGGTCCTCGAACTCGACCTGGTCCAGCAGCAGATCAGGCTGTACGGGGGTGGCTACGAGGCCTATCTGGAGGAGCGGGAGGTCGCCCGCAGGCATGCCCGCGACGACTTCGAGGAGTACGCCGACAAGCGTTCCGCGCTCCAGGACCGGGCCCAGATGCAGCGCGGCTGGATGGACAAGGGCGTCAAGAACGCCCGGCGCAAGGCGAACAACGACAACGACAAGATCGGCCGCAAGTTCCGTAGCGAGGCGAGTGAGAAGCAGGCCGCGAAGGCCCGCCAGACGCAGCGCATGATCGAACGCCTGGACGTGGTCGAGGAGCCGCGCAAGGAGTGGGAACTGCGCATGGAGATCGCGGCGGCGCCGCGATCCGGCTCGGTCGTCGCCACCCTGCGGGACGCGGAGGTGCGCCGGGCGGGCTTCACGCTCGGTCCGGTGAGCGTCCAGATCGACTGGGCGGACCGGATCGCGGTCACGGGTGCGAACGGGGCGGGCAAGTCGACGTTTCTGGGCGCCCTGTTGGGCCGGGTCCCGCTGGACGCGGGGCACGCGGCGCTCGGCTCGGGTGTGGTGGTGGGGGAGGTGGACCAGGCCCGCAAGCTGTTCCACGGCCCGGAGGCGCTGCTTGACGCGTTCTGCGAGGCGGTTCCGGACACGGAGCCGGCGGAGGTGCGCACGCTTCTGGCCAAGTTCGGCCTGAAGGCGGAGCATGTCCTGCGTCCGGCGGCGACGCTGTCCCCCGGCGAGCGCACCAGATCAGCTCTGGCGCTCCTCCAGGGCCGAGGTGTGAACCTCCTGGTCCTGGACGAACCGACCAACCACCTCGACCTCCCGGCCATCGAACAACTGGAACAGGCCCTGGATTCCTACGAGGGCACGCTCCTTCTGGTCACCCACGACCGCAGAATGCTGGACGCGGTGCGGGTGACGCGGCGCTTCGAAGTGGCGGCCGGCAAGGTGTCGGAGCTGGGGTAGCGGGCATGGCTGCGGCCTGGTGGGGGCCGGCCGCGCAGTTCCCCGCGCCCCTGAAAAGCCCGTCCGTCCCGTTTCGTTTGGCTGCGGCGCCGTCGTGGCTGGTCGCGCAGTTCCCCGCGCCCCTAGGAGGGCGCTTCGCGCCCGTCCGACCCGCCCAGCTGCGGGCATGCGTGCCGCTAGGGGCGGCACGGGTGGGCGCAGCGGCACCCCGTACAGCGCCGGGCTGCGCGACCCACCCGTCGGTCGGCGTCAACGTGGGGTGCCCTCGTGACTAAGGGCAACCCGGCGTTCACCTCCGCTTGGGATCCACCAACCCCGCCTTCCGCAACGCATCCGCCATCGCACTGTTCCCCGGCGCGGGCGCCCCCTGCCGAGCGCCTCCGCCTCCACCCCCCTGCCGCTGCTGCCGAGGCTGAGGCGGCCGCCCGCCCCGCTGCTGAGGCCGGCCCCCGCCCTGCCCCTGCTGCTCCCCGGAGGGTGCTGCCTCGTCGTCCAACCGCAGCGTCAGCGAGATCCGCTTCCGGGGAATGTCCACGTCAAGCACCTTCACCTTGACGATGTCCCCGGACTTGACCACGTCGTGCGGGTCCTTCACGAAGGTCTTGGACATCGCCGACACATGCACCAGCCCGTCCTGGTGGACACCGACATCCACGAACGCCCCGAAGGCGGCCACGTTCGTGACCACCCCCTCCAGCACCATCCCGGAGGACAGGTCGCCGATCTTCTCGACCCCGTCCTTGAAGGTCGCCGTCTTGAAGGCGGGCCGAGGGTCACGCCCGGGCTTCTCCAGCTCGCGCAGGATGTCCGTCACCGTCGGCAGACCGAACGTCTCGTCGACGAATTCATCGGGCCGCAACGACCGCAGCACAGCCGTGTTCCCGACCAGCGAGGCCACCCCGCTCCCCGCCGACTTCACCATCCGCCGCACCACCGGATACGCCTCCGGGTGCACACTGGACGCGTCCAGCGGATCGTCCCCGCCCCGGATCCGCAGGAACCCCGCACACTGCTCGTACGCCTTCGGCCCGAGCCGCGCGACCCCCTTCAGCTGGGACCGCGACTTGAAGGGCCCATTGGCGTCCCGGTGCGCCACGATGTTCTCCGCGAGCCCGGAGGAGATACCGGAGACCCGCGAGAGCAGCGGCGCGGACGCCGTGTTGACGTCGACCCCGACACCGTTCACACAGTCCTCGACCACCGCGTCCAGCGACCGCGACAGCTTCAACTCGGACAGATCGTGCTGGTACTGCCCGACCCCGATCGACTTCGGGTCGATCTTCACCAGCTCGGCCAGCGGGTCCTGCAGACGCCGAGCGATCGACACCGCCCCGCGCAGCGAGACGTCCATGTCCGGCAGCTCCTGCGAGGCGAACGCCGACGCCGAGTACACGGACGCGCCCGCCTCGGACACCATCACCTTGGTGAGCTTCAACTCCGGGTGCCTGGTGATGAGTTCACCGGCGAGCTTGTCGGTCTCCCGGGACGCCGTACCGTTGCCGATCGCGACCAGCTCGACCGCGTGCTCCTTGGCGAGCCGCGCCAGCTTGGCCAGCGCCTCGTCCCACTTGTTCGCCGGGACGTGAGGGTAGATGACATCCGTGGCGACGACCTTCCCGGTCGCGTCCACCACCGCCACCTTCACACCCGTACGGAACCCGGGGTCGAGCCCCAGCGTCGCGCGCGTGCCGGCCGGGGCGGCGAGCAGCAGGTCGCGCAGGTTCGCCGCGAACACGTTGACGGCCTCGTCCTCCGCGACCGTACGCAGCCGAAGGCGCACGTCGATGCCGAGGTGCACCAGGATCCGGGTCCGCCAGGCCCAGCGCACGGTGTCCACGAGCCACTTGTCGCCGGGCCGGCCGCGCTCGGCGACCCCGAACCGGTGGGCGATGATCCCCTCGTACGAGGAAGGGCCCTCCGTCGGCTCCTCCGGCTCCAGGACCAGGTCGAGGACGTCCTCCTTCTCGCCGCGCAGCATCGCGAGGATGCGGTGCGAGGGCAGGGCGGTGAAGGGCTCGGCGAAGTCGAAGTAGTCGGCGAACTTGGCGCCCGCCTCCTCCTTGCCCTCCTTCACCTTGGCGGCCAGCCGTCCGCGCACCCACATGCGCTCGCGCACCTCGCCGATCAGGTCGGCGTCCTCCGAGAACCGTTCGGTGAGGATCGCGCGGGCGCCGTCCAGCGCGGCCTGCGGATCGGCGACGCCCTTGTCGGCGTCGACGAAGGCCGCGGCGGCCGCCAGCGGGTCGACGGACGGGTCGCCGAGCAGGCCCTCGGCCAGCGGCTCAAGGCCCGCCTCACGCGCGATCTGCGCCTTCGTCCGCCGCTTCGGCTTGAACGGCAGATAGATGTCCTCCAGGCGCGCCTTCGTCTCGGCACCGCGGATCTGCGCCTCGACCTCGGGCGTCAGCTTGCCCTGCTCGCGCACCGATTCGAGGATCGCGGCCCGCCGCTCCTCCAGCTCCCGCAGATAGCGCAGCCGCTCCTCCAACGTGCGCAGCTGCGCATCGTCGAGCATCTCGGTCGCTTCCTTGCGGTAGCGGGCGATGAAGGGAACCGTCGAACCCCCGTCGAGCAACTCGACGGCGGCTCTCACCTGCCGCTCCCGTACGCCGAGCTCCTCGGCGATCCTGCCTTCGATGGACCCTACGAGGGGTGTCGTCACGATCCCGTACCGCCTTCTCCACTGAGGTTGCGCGGCAATTGTGGCAGGTGACACCGACAACCGAGGATCAGACGGTTCGGCAACGCGCCCCAAAGGGGCGCGGGGAACTGCGCGACCAGCCACGACGTTGCCGCAGCAGACCGACAACAGGGTTCACCGTCACGTAGAAGACGCCGGCCCCGTCCAGGAGAACTCCGCCCGCCGCCGTTCCAGGAACGCGGCCACCCCCTCCGCCACCTCGCCGCCGGCCCGCACCTGCTCGTCGGCCCAGTACGCGTCCCGGTCGGTGCGCCCGTTCACGAACTCCTTCGCCGCCGCCTGGGTGAGCAGTGAGCGCGAGGCCAGCACGCGCGTGAACTCAGCGACCCGTTTGTCGAGTTCGTCGCCGGGCAGCACCTCGTCGAGGAAGCCGGTGCGCAGCGCCCGTTCCGTGTCGATCAGCTCGCCCGAGAAGAGGAGGTACTTGGCCGTCGCGGGGCCGACCAGGGCCGCCAGCCGCCGGGTGGACGACGCTGGGTACACCAGCCCCAGCTTCGCCGGTGTCACCCCGAACAGCGACCCCTCCTCCGCGAACCGCAGATCGCAGGCCGCCGCGAGCTGCGCCCCGCCACCCACGCAGTGCCCGCGGACCGCCGCCAGCGTCGGCTTCGGGAAGGCCGCGAGCGTGTCCTCCGCCCGCACGGCCAGCCGCTGCGCCTCCTCCGGCGAGCCCTGGAGCGTCGAGATGTCGGCCCCCGCGCAGAACGTCCCGCCCGCCCCGGTGAGCACCAGGACGTGGACGGCCGGATCGGCGGCCAGGGTGTCGAGCAGCGGCGGCAGCGCCCGCCACATGCCGGCCGTCATGGCGTTGCGCTTGGCCGGGTTGTGGATGACGACGGTGGCGACACCGTCGGCGGCACTGTGGGTCAGCTGCGGCTCCATGGGCCGGATCGTATCCGCCGACGCCGAACGCCCGACGAGCGTCCGACGAGGGCGGCAGGCAAACCCGTACAACCCGAATAGTTCATGAAGTCGGCAGGTTGTGACCAGGCGCGGTCGCATATATGCATGTGCCGTGCCTCATCCGTCAGAAGCGCTCGATACGTGCTGACTTCTGTTCAGTTCTCCGGTGGGGACCCGGCGTTACCAACACTCGTCGTGTGGTGACAATCGAGCGCGAGGGCGGCGACCGGACGATGGAGAACCATGGGCGCGAGTCGGACGCACGCCCAGCGGACGACGGCGTGCCCATCGAGCGGAGACCCCTGGATCCGCTTCCCTACGAAGGGGTCTGGAGGTTCACCGCTCCCGCTGTCGACGCCTCCGTCCCACAGGCGCGGCACGCCGTCCGGGACCTGCTGTACCGGCAGGGCGTACCCGCCTCGCCGGACCTGGTGCACGGGCTGCTGCTGATCGTCTCGGAGCTGGCGACCAACGCCGTCCGGCACGCGGCGCTGCTGTCGCCGACGCTCGCCGTGGAGGTCGCCGTCGGCGCCGAGTGGGTGCGGGTGTCCGTGGAGGACAACCACCCCTACCGCCCGACCGCCCTGGAGGCCGACCACGGCCGGACCGGCGGCCGCGGACTGCTCCTGGTCCGCGAGATCGCCAGGGAGGCGGGCGGGGTGTGCGACATCGAACACACGGCGAGCGGCGGCAAGGTCGTCTGGGCGGCCCTGCCGCTCAAACCCGCACCACTACTGCCATAGCCGCAGCTCTGTCACCAGCCGGCCGTCGGGCCCGTCAGCTCCCGGACCGCCGGGCGGGCCGCGTCCAGGACGGTCATGAACCAGGCCGAGAACGGCTCCTTCGCGTGCCGCTCCGCCAGCTCCGCCGGGGTCACGAAGGCCGTGTCCCCGACCTCCTCCGGGTCCGGCGCGAGCGGCGACTGCGCCATCCCGACGAACAGATGGTTGTACTCCTGCTCGACCAGGCCCGACTCCGGGTCCGGGTGGTTGTAGCGGACCGTGCCCGCCTCGGCGAGCAGCGACGGGGAGATCCCCAGCTCCTCGTACGTCCGCCGGGCCGCCGCCGCGAAGGGCGCCTCACCGGGGTAGGGATGGCCGCAGCAGGTGTTGGACCAGACACCGGGGGAGTGGTACTTGCCCAGCGCGCGCTGCTGGAGCAGCAGCCGGCCCTGCTCGTCGAAGAGGAAGACGGAGAACGCCCGGTGCAGCAGACCCGGCGGCTGATGGGCGGAGAGCTTCTCGGCGGTGCCGATCGTCGTGCCGTTCTCGTCGACCAGTTCGAGCAAGATCGCTTCTGCTGTGCCGTTCGACGAACTGTTGTGCGTCGCGGTGGCAGGTGTGATCGGCATACCCATCCTTCGCCTCGGTCTTCGAGCCCCAAGTCTGCCGTACGAATCCGGCACTCCCGGCACTTCGCGGCACCCCCCGCATGTCCGGCGCGAAAGCCCCCGGACAGCGACCGGATAGTCAATCGTGCCCTGTCCCCCGGCAGTGGAACCGTCCGGGAGGGGGGCTTGAAGAAGGGGACGCGGGCGCGCGCCGGACGGCTGCGTTCCGGTCGGCATGGCCCGGGAACGGGCTCAGTGGCAGATGGACTCGTGCTCCGCGTGCCCGCCCGGCTCCAGCTGGAAGGTGCAGTGCTCCACGTCGAAGTGGTCGCCCAGGCAGCCCTGGAGCTCGTGCAGCATCTTCTCGTGGCCTATCCCGCTCAGCACGTCCGAACTGACGACCACGTGCGCCGACAGCACCGGCATCCCGGAGGTGATCGTCCAGGCGTGCAGATCGTGTACGTCCTCCACACCGGGCAGCGCCACTATGTGGGCCCGCACCTCCGCCATGTCGACGCCCCGGGGAGCTGCCTCCAGCAGCACGTTCAGGGTCTCGCGCAGCAGCTTGACCGTGCGCGGGACGATCATCAGACCGATGATGACCGAGGCGATGGGGTCGGCCCGCTGCCAGCCCGTGGCCATGATGACCAGCGCCGAGATCAGCACCGCGAGCGAGCCCAGCGCGTCCGCCGCGACCTCCAGGAAGGCGCCGCGCACGTTCAGGCTCTCCTTCTGGCCGCGCATCAGCATCGTCAGCGAGATCATGTTCGCGACCAGACCGATCAGACCGAAGACGACGGTCACCCCGCCCGCGGTCTCGGCCGGTGTGATGAACCGCTGGATCGCCTCGTACAGGACGTATCCGCCGACGCCGAGCAGCAGCAGACAGTTGGCGAGCGCGGCGAGGATCTCGGCGCGGGCGTACCCGAAGGTGCGGTTGCCGGTCGGCGGGCGGTTCGCGAAGTGGATCGCGAGCAGGGCCATGCCGAGGCCCAGCGCGTCCGTCGCCATGTGCGCCGAGTCCGCGATCAGCGCGAGGGAGTCGGCGACGACCCCGCCGACGACCTCGACCACCATGACGGTGAGCGTGATGGCCAGCGCGATGCGCAGCCGCCCCTGGTACGCGGCTGCCGCCGTACCCGTGGTCGGCGCGCCGTGCGCGTGTCCGTGATCGTGCCCAGCCCCCATGGAAGCCGCCTCCTGTGTCGTCCCTGACCCCGTCCCGTGATCAGTGAACTACGGGTGGGGGGTATGTGGCAACGCGACGCTGAACACCGTTGTCATGTGCCCTGACCTGCGGAAACGAATCACAGGTCAGAGGTGCGGCGGAGGCGGTCGCGATGGTCCCGGGCCTCGGTCACGGCTGGGGGCCATGAACAGCCGGTGAACACGGTCGCGGCCTCATCCGATAACCTCTGCCGACATGCTGCCCGGCCACCGTGGGTCAGGGTTTCCCCCACCATCATGTAAATGACCGGCGTGCACACGTCGGTGTCCAGGGAGTGAGTTGGGTTGCCGACCGCCATCCTCACGGGTCAGCCGGTTCCCGGATCGTCGATCGAGGACGATCTGAGGTCCCTCGGCTTCGACGTGCGGAGCGCGACCGACGTCGCCGGCACCGAGACCCTCCTCGCCGAGTCGCCCTGCGACGAACGGGTCGCCCTCGTCGACGCCCGCTTCGTCGGCCACCTCCACGCCCTGCGCCTCGGTCTCACCGACCCCCGCTTCCCGCTCGCCGCCGTACCGGGCGCCGTGACGGCCCAGCCCGACGCCGGCCGCACGGCCCTGACCCGCGTACTGGCCCGGGAGATCTCCACGGACGCGGACGCCCCCACGGGCCTCGGCAAGGCCGCCTCCGCCTCCGCCGTCGCCGTGGACAGCCTCGCCGACCGCGTCGCCCTCGCCCTGGAGGCGGACGGCGCCGACGTCCACCGCCCCGAGCTGGGCAGCCTGACCGCAGCGGTCCCCGCCGACCCGCAGGCCCGCAACGAGGCACGGCAGGCCGTCGCCGCCGTCGACGACGAGGCCGTACGCCTGAAGTCGGCCGTGAAGTCCCGGGACGGCTTCTTCACCACGTTCTGCGTCAGCCCGTACTCCCGCTACCTCGCGCGCTGGTGCGCCCGCCGCGGCCTCACCCCGAACCAGGTCACCACCGCCTCGCTGCTCACCGCGCTGATCGCGGCCGGCTGCGCGGCGACCGGCACCCGCGGCGGCTTCGTCCTCGCCGGCGTGCTCCTGCTCGTCTCCTTCGTCCTGGACTGCACGGACGGCCAGCTCGCCCGCTACTCCCTCCAGTACTCGACGCTCGGCGCCTGGCTGGACGCGACCTTCGACCGCGCCAAGGAGTACGCCTACTACGCGGGCCTCGCCCTCGGCGCGGCCCGGGGCGGCGACGACGTATGGGCCCTCGCCCTCGGCGCGATGATCCTGCAGACCTGTCGGCACGTCGTCGACTTCTCCTTCAACGAGGCCAACCACGACGCGACGGCGAACACCAGTCCCACGGCCGCCCTCTCCGACCGCCTCGACAGCGTCGGCTGGACGGTCTGGGTACGGCGGATGATCGTCCTGCCGATCGGCGAGCGCTGGGCCCTGATCGCCGTCCTCACGGCGTTCACGACCCCCCGTGTCACCTTCACTGTGCTGCTCATCGGCTGCGGCTTCGCCGCGACGTACACCACGGCGGGTCGCGTCCTGCGCTCACTCACCCGAACGGCTCAGCGCACCGAGCGCGCCGCGCAAGCCCTGGAGGACCTCGCGGACAGTGGGCCGCTCGCGGAGCTGGTGGCGCGCATTCCCGGGCGCACGGCGGGCGGCTCGCGCCTCCTCCTCGCGCTGGAAGGCGCGGCGGTGCTGATCTTCGCCGTATGGGTGTGCTCCTACGGCAGCCCGATCCCCGTCGCTCTCACCGTGCTGTACGTGCTCTGCGCGGGCAGCGCGGTCGCACTGCCCCTCACGGGCCGCCTCGACTGGCTCGTCCCCCCGGTCTTCAGGGTCGCCGAATACGGCACAGTCCTCCTTCTCGCGGGCAAAGCGGAGGTAAACGGAGCACTTCCCGCGGCTTTCGGCCTCGTGGCCGCCGTCGCCTACCATCACTACGACACGGTGTACCGCATCCGTGGCAACGCCGGAGCGCCCCCGCGCTGGCTGGTACGGGCGAGCGGAGGGCACGAGGGCCGGACGCTGGTGGTCGTCGTACTGGCCGCACTGCTCAGTGCCTCGCAGTTCGTGGTCGCGCTCACGGTCCTCGCCGTGGCCGTGGCCCTGCTGGTGCTCGCCGAGAGCATCCGCTACTGGGTGACCGCCCACCAGGGCGGCGCGCCCGCCGTACACGACGAAGGAGAACCCGCATGATCGGCCTCGTGCTGGCGGCCGGCGCCGGACGGCGTCTGCGCCCCTACACCGACAGCCTGCCCAAGGCTCTCGTGCCGGTCGGCCCCGCGGGCGAAGAGGACGGCCCCACCGTCCTCGACCTCACCCTCGCCAACTTCGCCGAGATAGGCCTCACCGAGGCCGCGATCATCGTCGGATACCGCAAGGAGACCGTGTACGAGCGGCAGGCGGCCCTGGAGGAGAAGTACGGGCTGAAGCTCACCCTCATCGACAACGACCGCGCCGAGGAGTGGAACAACGCCTACTCCCTCTGGTGCGGCCGGGACGCCCTCGCCGACGGGGTCATCCTCGCCAACGGCGACACCGTGCACCCCGTTTCCGTCGAGAAGACCCTGCTCGCCGCGCGCGGCGACGGGAAGCGCATCATCCTGGCCCTCGACATGGTGAAGGATCTCGCCGACGAGGAGATGAAGGTGGTCGTGGACCCGGAGAAGGGCGTGCGCAGGATCACCAAGCTGATGGACCCGGCGGAGGCCACCGGCGAGTACATCGGCGTCACCCTCATCGAGGGCGCCGCCGCCGCCGAGCTGGCCGACGCCCTGAAGACCGTGTGGGAGACCGACCCCCAGCAGTTCTACGAGCACGGCTACCAGGAACTGGTCGACCGCGGCTTCCGGATCGACGTGGCACCCATAGGCGAGGTCCCGTGGGTCGAGATAGACAACCACGACGATCTCGCCCGAGGACGGGAGATCGCGTGCCGGTACTGACGAGGCTGATCCCCTCGCCGGTCGTCGTCGACATCCGCCGGGGGGCCCTGAACCATCTGGCGGACGTGCTGTTCGACCAGCGGATCTCGCACTCCGGGAAGATCGCCGTCGCGATCAGTGCCGGCTCCGGCGCCAGGCTGCGCGAGCGGCTCGCCCCGGCGCTGCCCGGCGCGAGCTGGTACGAGGTCGCCGGCGGCACCATCGACGACGCGATCCGGCTGGGCGACGCCATCAAGTCCGGCCACTACGACGCCGTGGTCGGCCTCGGCGGCGGCCGGATCATCGACTGCGCCAAGTTCGCCGCGGCCCGCGTGGGCCTGCCGCTGGTCGCCGTCGCCACCAACCTCGCGCACGACGGCCTGTGCTCCCCGGTCGCCACCCTCGACAACGACGCGGGGCGCGGCTCGTACGGCGTACCGAACCCGATCGCCGTTGTCATCGACCTCGATGTGATCCGGGAGGCCCCGGTGCGGTTCGTGCGCTCCGGGATCGGCGACGCCATGTCGAACATCTCCGCGGTCGCCGACTGGGAGCTGGCGAGCGAGGTCAACGGCGAGAAGATCGACGGCCTCGCCGCCGCGATGGCCCGCCAGGCGGGCGAGGCTGTCCTCCGTCACCCCGGCGGGGTCGGCGACAACGCGTTCCTCCAGGTGCTGGCCGAGGCGCTGGTCCTCACCGGTATCGCCATGTCGGTGTCGGGCGACTCCCGCCCCTCCTCCGGCGCCTGTCACGAGATCAACCACGCCTTCGACCTGCTGTACCCCAAGCGCGCCGCCAGCCACGGCGAACAGTGCGGCCTCGGCGCCGCCTTCGCCATGTACCTGCGCGGCGCGGCCGAGGAAGCGGCGTACATGGCCGAGGTACTGCGCCGGCACGGGCTGCCGGTGCTGCCGGGGGAGATCGGCTTCACCACGGACGAGTTCGTACGGGTCGTCGAGTACGCCCCGCAGACCAGACCCGGTCGCTACACGATCCTGGAACACCTCGACCTCACGAACGACCAGATCAAGGACACGTACGCGGACTATGTCAAGGCCATCGGTAGCTGAACTACGCCCCGTCGTCCACCCCGAAGGGGTGAAGGACCGGCGCAGCGGCGAGCACTGGGCGGGACGCCTCTACATGCGCGAGGTGTCCCTGCGGGTCGACCCGTACCTGGTGGACACCAGGATCACGCCCAACCAGCTCACGTACCTGATGGTCGTCGCGGGCGGTCTGGCGGGCGCGGCCCTCCTGGTGCCCGGCCTCACCGGCGCGATCCTGGGCGTCGTACTGATCCAGCTGTACCTGCTCCTCGACTGCGTCGACGGCGAGATCGCCCGCTGGCGGAACCAGACCTCGATCACCGGCGTGTACCTCGACCGCATCGGCCACTACCTCTCCGAGTCGGCCCTGCTGATCGGCTTCGGGCTGCGCGGCGCCGACCTCTGGGACGGCTCCGGGACGCCCGAGTGGCTGTGGGCGTTCCTAGGCACCCTGGCCGCGCTCGGCGCGATCCTGATCAAGGCCGAGACCGACCTGGTGGACGTGGCCCGGTCCCGCAGCGGTCTGGAGGCCGCCAAGGAGGAGCTGTCGGTACCGCGCTCCGAGGGGCTCGCCCTGGCCCGCAAGGCTGCCGCCGCCCTGAAGTTCCACCGGCTGATCGGTGGCGTCGAGGCGAGCCTCTTCATCCTCTTCGTGGCGATCCTCGACGCCTTCGGCGGCGACCTGTTCTGGACCCGTCTGGG
Organism: Streptomyces sp. NPDC002680; assembly: GCF_042889145.1. Lineage (NCBI taxonomy): Bacteria > Bacillati > Actinomycetota > Actinomycetes > Kitasatosporales > Streptomycetaceae > Streptomyces > Streptomyces sp. NPDC002680. Next base: position 472,360 of record NZ_JBIAQP010000006.1, on the reverse strand, counting down.
CATCGCCGTACTGGCCGGCATCGCGATCCTGCAGACCGTGCTGCACCTCGTGTCCATCCTCGCCTCCAGCAGGCTCCGGTGAGGAGCGCCATGAGAGTCGGCGCGGTGATCATCACCATGGGCAACCGCCCCGACGAACTCCGCGCCCTCGTCGACTCGATCGCCAAACAGGAGGGCGACCCGGTCGAGGTCGTCGTGGTCGGCAACGGCTCGCCCGTCCCCGACCTCCCCGAGGGCGTACGGAGCATCGAGCTGCCCGAGAACCTCGGCATCCCCGGTGGACGCAACGTCGGCATCGAGGCGTTCGGCCCGGCCGGCGGCGACGTCGACATCCTGATGTTCCTCGACGACGACGGTCTCCTCGGCCACCAGGACACCGCCGAACTGTGCCGCCGGGCCTTCACCGACGACCCGGAACTGGGCATCATCAGCTTCCGCATCGCCGACCCCGACACCGGCCTCACCCAGCGCCGCCATGTGCCCCGCCCGGGCACCACGGACCCGATGCGCAGCTCCCGCGTCACCAGTTTCCTGGGCGGCGCCAACGCCGTCCGCACCAAGGTCTTCGCCGAAGTGGGCATCCTCCCCGAGGAGTTCTTCTACGCCCACGAGGAGACCGACCTGGCCTGGCGGGCCCTCGACGCGGGCTGGATGATCGACTACCGGGCCGACATGCTGCTCTACCACCCAACGACCGCGCCCTCCCGGCACGCGGTCTACCACCGCATGGTCGCCCGCAACCGGGTCTGGCTGGCCCGCCGCAACCTTCCGGCCCCCCTCGTACCCGTGTACCTGGGGGACTGGCTGCTCCTCACACTCCTCCGAAGGCCCTCCCGCCCGGCGCTCAGAGCCTGGTGGGGCGGGTTCAAGGAGGGCCTGACCACCCCGTGCGGACCCCGCCGGCCCATCCGGTGGCGTACGGTGTGGCGGCTGACCCGACTGGGCCGCCCCCCAGTGATCTGAGAAGCTCTTACCCAGTGCCCCCGCGGGCCGACCGCACTCCGCTTCCCGGCCCGCGCTCTGCCCCGTTCAGCTGCGCATATTGAAGACGAAAGTTTCCATTTGTGAGTGAGACAACGCATGACGGCGGTGTCGCGGTGAGCGACCGACCGTCACCCGACGACGGCCTCTCCGCGGCCGGACTCGCCGCGAAGTACGGGCTCGCCGTGAGCGGCGCCCGTCCCCGACTCGTCGAGTACGTCCGCCAGTTGTGGGGACGGCGTCACTTCATCCTCGCCTTCTCGCAGGCGAAACTGACCGCTCAGTACAGCCAGGCCAAACTCGGCCAGCTGTGGCAGGTGGCCACACCGCTGCTGAACGCGGCCGTGTACTTCTTCATCTTCGGCGTGATCCTCGAAGCCGACCGGGGCATGCCCCGCGAGGTGTACATCCCGTTCCTCGTCACGGGCGTCTTCGTGTTCACCTTCACGCAGAGCTCCGTGATGGCGGGCGTCCGCGCGATCTCCGGCAACCTCGGCCTGGTGCGCGCCCTGCACTTCCCGCGCGCCGCCCTGCCGGTCTCCTTCGCGCTGCAGCAGCTCCAGCAGCTGCTCTTCTCGATGATCGTGCTGTTCGTGGTGTCGATCGGCTTCGGCAGCTACCCCAAGCTGTCCTGGCTGCTGATCGTCCCGGCGCTGGTCCTCCAGTTCCTCTTCAACACCGGCCTCGCGCTGATCATGGCCCGGTGGGGTGCGTCCACCCCGGACCTCGCCCAGCTGATGCCGTTCGTGATGCGTACGTGGATGTACGCGTCCGGCGTGATGTTCTCCATCCCGGTCATGCTCGCCGACAAGCCCCAGTGGCTCGCCGACGTCCTCCAGTGGAACCCCGCCGCCATCTACATGGACCTGATGCGCTTCGCGCTCATCGACGGCTACGGCTCGGAGAACCTGCCGCCGCACGTCTGGGCGGTCGCGGGCGGCTGGGCCGCGCTGTTCGCCCTCGGCGGCTTCGTGTACTTCTGGCAGTCGGAGGAGAGGTACGGCCGTGGCTGACCCGATTCCCGGGGACAAGATCCCCACTGTCATCGCGGACGAACTCCACATCGTCTACCGCGTCAACGGCGCCAAGACCGGCAAGGGCAGCGCCACCTCCGCCCTGAGCCGCATCGTGAAGCGCGGCGAGTCACCGGGTGTGCGCAAGGTGCACGCCGTACGAGGTGTCTCCTTTGTCTCCTACCGGGGTGAGGCCGTCGGTCTGATCGGCTCCAACGGCTCCGGCAAGTCGACCCTGCTGCGCGCCATCGCCGGTCTGCTCCCCGCCGAGAAGGGGCACGTGTACACGGACGGGCAGCCCTCCCTGCTCGGCGTCAACGCCGCCCTGATGAACGACCTCACGGGCGAACGGAACGTCATATTGGGCGGCCTCGCGATGGGTATGTCCCGCGAGGAGATCAAGGAGCGCTACCAGCAGATCGTCGACTTCTCAGGGATCAACGAGAAGGGCGACTTCATCACCCTGCCGATGCGCACCTACTCCTCCGGCATGGCCGCGCGGCTGCGGTTCTCCATCGCCGCCGCCAAGGACCACGACGTACTGATGATCGACGAGGCCCTGGCGACCGGTGACCGGTCCTTCCAGAAGCGCTCCGAGGACCGCATCCGGGAACTGCGCAAGCACGCGGGCACGGTGTTCCTGGTCAGTCACAACAACAAGTCGATCAGGGACACCTGCGACCGCGTCCTGTGGCTGGAACGCGGTGAACTGCGCATGGACGGGCCGACGGACGAGGTGCTCAAGGAGTACGAGAAGTTCACCGGCAAGTAGCGGACAGTCGCCCGGCGGATCGCCGGGTGAAATCGGGGCCCCGCCGGAACTGTTCCGGCGGGGCCCCGCGTCTGCAAAGGAAACGTCAACTCCGGCCCGCCCCAGGAATCTTGACGCCAATCGGTTCGTTCTTGTGATGCGCAGGACACCCCGACGGACCACGCCGCGTTGTACAACGTAAGCTGTACCAGTGCTGAATCGCGGCAAGTAGGGCGATACCGCGCGACACCCGGCATCGGACCGCCGCGCGGACGGCTGGGCGGCGTGTCCGAAATAGTGCCCATTGGGTCAGCAGTGTAGAACGGGAGATGTGACGGCGATGGCTACGGAAACTCCCCAGCTCCCCACAGCGTGTGCCGTCTCCGCCCCGGGCAGTGAACGGTGACGGCAACCGGCCATGCGCGCACCGCCGACCCGGAGCGCGGCACGCTCGACAAGGCCGCGGACGAGAACTTCCCCGTGGCACCGTTCTTCCTGCCCAAGGCCTGGCGCACCGACCTCATGGCCGTCTACGGCTTCGCCCGCCTCGTCGACGACATCGGTGACGGCGACCTCGCCCCCGGCGGCGCCGACGCCCGCCTGCTCGGCGTCGCCCCCGAGGCGGCCGACGACCGGTTCGCCCTCCTCGACGCCTTCGAGACCGACCTGCGCAGGGTCTTCGACGGCACCCCGCGCCACCCGCTGCTGCAGCGACTCCAGCCGACGGTGCGCCGCCGCGCCCTCACCCCCGAGCCGTTCCTCGGCCTGATCGCCGCCAACCGCCAGGACCAGCAGGTCAAGCGGTACGAGACGTACGACGACCTCCTCGCCTACTGCGAGCTGTCCGCCAACCCCGTCGGCCGACTCGTCCTCGCCGTCACCGGCACCGCGACACCCGAGCGGATCCGCCGCTCCGACGCCGTGTGCACGGCCCTCCAGATCGTCGAACACCTCCAGGACGTCGCCGAGGACCTCGGCCGCGACCGGATCTATCTGCCCGCCCAGGACATGAAGCGCTTTCACGTCCAGGAGGCGGATCTCGCCGTCCCCACCGCAGGAGCGTCGGTGCGCGCACTGATCGCATACGAAGCGGAACGCGCACGTGACCTGCTGAATGAAGGCACCCCCCTCGTGGGTAGCGTCCACGGCAGGCTGAAGCTGCTGCTCGCGGGTTTCGTGGCGGGGGGAAAGGCGGCAATCCAAGCGATCGCCGCCGCCGAATACGACGTACTTCCCGGCCCGCCCAAGCCCGGCAGGATCCAGTTGCTGCGCAAGGTGGGCACAACCCTGCGAGGAGAGGGGTGATCCGGACCGTGGAGTCGGAACCACACGTGTCCGCACCGGTACTCGCCGCCTACAGCTACTGCGAGACCGTCACCGGGCAGCAGGCCCGCAACTTCGCGTACGGCATCAGACTGCTGCCGACGCCGAAGCGGCGCGCCATGTCCGCCCTGTACGCGTTCTCACGGCGCGTCGACGACATCGGTGACGGCACACTGGCCCCCGAGGTCAAGGCGGCACGGCTGGAGGACACCAGAGCACTGCTCACCCGGGTGCGCGAGGGCGCGGTCGACGAGGACGACACCGATCCCGTCGCGGTCGCCCTCAGTCACGCGGGGACACACTTCCCGATCCCGCTCGGCGGCCTCGACGAACTCATCGACGGCGTCGTGATGGACGTACGCGGTGAGACGTACGAGACCTGGGACGACCTGAAGGTCTACTGCCGCTGTGTGGCCGGGGCCATCGGTCGGCTGTCCCTGGGCGTGTTCGGCACGGAGAAGGGCGCGCGGGGTGCGGAACGCGCCTCGGAGTACGCCGACACGCTGGGGCTCGCGCTCCAGCTCACCAACATCCTGCGCGATGTCCGCGAGGACGCCGAGGGCGGGCGGACCTATCTGCCCTCCGACGACCTCGCCAAGTTCGGCTGCTCGGCCGGGTTCAACGGGCCGAACCCGCCGGAGGGCTCCGACTTCGCGGGTCTCGTCCACTTCGAAGTGCGGCGCGCCCGCGCCCTGTTCGCCGAGGGCTACCGGCTGCTGCCCATGCTCGACCGGCGCAGCGGCGCCTGTGTCGCCGCCATGGCCGGCATCTACCGCCGCCTCCTCGACCGCATCGAACGCGAGCCGGAGGCCGTGCTGCGCGGCCGGGTCTCGCTGCCCGGACGCGAGAAGGCGTACGTCGCGGTGCGCGGCCTGTCCGGTCTGGACGCCCGGCATGTCTCCCGGCGGACCGTCAGGAGGCGGGCCTGATGGACAATTCGGCCCAAGGTGATGTGACCGAGACGAAACGGCGCGCAACCCTCCGGTCCGGGACGGCGTCCCTGACTTCAACGGCCTGCCGTGCGGCGTTCATCCGGCACGGCGGGTGCACAGGGGGGAGTGCGCGATGAGCGACGGTACGCAGCCCGGAGAACGTCCGGGCCACCACGGTGAGAAGAGCGCCGTGGTGGTCGGCGGCGGACTGGCCGGCATCACGGCTGCGCTCTCGCTTGCCGACGCAGGGGTCCGCGTCACGCTGCTCGAAGGCCGGCCGCGGCTCGGCGGGCTCGCCTTCTCCTTCCAGCGCGACGGACTCACCGTCGACAACGGCCAGCACGTGTACCTGCGTTGCTGCACCGCATACCGCTGGTTCCTCGACCGTATCGACGCCGCCGAACTCGCCCCGGTGCAGGCACGTCTCGACGTGCCGGTCGTCGACGTGGCGAAACCCGCCGGACGGCGCCTGGGCAGACTTCGGCGCGATCCGCTGCCCGTACCTCTGCATCTCGGGCGCAGCCTGGCCACGTATCCGCACCTCTCGCTCGCCGAGCGCGCCAGAGTAGGGCGTGCCGCACTCGCGCTCAAGGCGCTGGACCTCGCCGACCCGGCGCTGGACGCACAGGACTTCGGCAGCTGGCTGGCCGCGCACGGTCAGTCGCCGCGTGCCGTCGAGGCACTGTGGGACCTGGTGGGGGTCGCCACCCTCAACGCGGTGGCCGGGGACTCGTCCCTCGGGCTCGCCGCGATGGTGTTCAAGACCGGTCTGCTGTCCGACCCGGGCGCGGCCGACATCGGCTGGGCGCGCGTCCCGCTGGGCGAACTGCACGACACTCTGGCCCGCAAGGCGCTCGACTCCGCGGGCGTGCGTACCGAAGTCCGTACACGCGTCACCTCCATCCAACACAACGAGAACGGCCGTTGGACCGTTCAGGTTCCCGGCGAGACCCTCGACGCGGACGCCGTCGTGCTCGCCGTGGCCCAGCAGGAGGCGCACGATCTTCTGCCCGCGGGTGCGCTCGACGCGCCCGAGCGGCTGCTGGAGATCGGCACCGCGCCGATCCTCAACGTGCATGTGGTGTACGACCGGAAGGTGCTGAGCACGCCGTTCCTCGCGGCGCTCGGCAGCCCGGTGCAGTGGGTGTTCGACCGGACCGAGGCGTCCGGGCTCGGTGGCGACGGCCAGTATCTGGCGCTGTCGCAGTCGGCGGCGCACGACGAGATCGACGAACCCGTGGCGGCTCTGCGCGAGCGGTATCTGCCGGAGCTGGAGCGGCTGTTGCCCCGCGCGCGGGGCGCCGAAGTACGGGACTTCTTCGTCACCCGGGAGCGGACAGCGACGTTCGCCCCCACCCCCGGCGTCGGCCGGCTGCGGCCCGGCGCCCGCACCAATACCCCCGGCCTGTACCTGGCCGGTTCGTGGACCGCCACGGGGTGGCCCGCGACCATGGAGAGTGCGGTCCGCAGCGGCGTCAGCGCGGCCGGTGCCGCGCTGGGCGCCCTGGGCCGGCCCCGCCACCACCTCTTCGACGTCGAGGAGGCGGCCTGATGCTCGACCATCAGCACGCGACGGGCCCCCGCACCCCCAGCACCGCATCAAGAGGAGAGACTGTGCCCACTGTGCCCCCGGCCCCGAAGGCTGCCGACGTAGTGGACGTGACCGCGCTGCTGGAGCGCGGCCGGACCCTGGCCACTCCGGTGCTGCGGACGGCGATCGACCGTCTCGCGGCCCCCATGGACACCGTCTCCGCCTACCACTTCGGCTGGATCGACGCCGAGGGCAACCCCGCGGCCGGCGACGGCGGCAAGGCCGTACGCCCCGCGCTCGCCGTCCTGTCCGCCGAGGTCACCGGCGCCGACCCCGAGGTCGGCATCCCCGGCGCGGTCGCCGTCGAACTGGTGCACAACTTCTCGCTCCTGCACGACGACCTGATGGACGGCGACGAACAGCGCCGCCACCGCGACACCGTCTGGAAGGTGCACGGCCCCGCCCAGGCCATCCTCGTCGGCGACGCCCTGTTCGCGCTGGCCAACGAGATCCTCCTGGAACTCGGCACCGTCGAGGCAGGGCGTGCCACCCGCCGCCTCACCACCGCGACCCGCGCCCTCATCGACGGCCAGGCGCAGGACATCTCCTACGAGCACCGCGACCGCGTCAGCGTGGAGGAGTGCCTGGAGATGGAGGGCAACAAGACCGGCGCCCTGCTCGCCTGCGCCAGCTCCATCGGCGCGGTCCTCGGCGGCGCGGACGACCGCACCGCCGACACCCTGGAGAAGTACGGCTACCACCTCGGCCTGGCCTTCCAGGCCGTCGACGACCTCCTCGGCATCTGGGGCGACCCGGAGGCCACCGGCAAGCAGACCTGGAGCGACCTGCGCCAGCGCAAGAAGTCCCTGCCCGTCGTCGCCGCCCTCGCGGCGAGCGGCCCGGCCGCCGAACAGCTCGGTGACCTCCTCGCCGCCGACGCGAAGAGCAGCGACTTCGAGAACTTCTCCGAGGAGGAGTTCGCCGTCCGCGCCGCCCTGATCGAACAGGCGGGCGGCCGGGAGTGGACCGCCGAGGAGGCGCGCCGGCAGCACACCATCGCCGTCGACGCGCTGAACGCCATCGACATGCCCGACCGGGTGCGCGCGCAGTTCACGGCGCTCGCCGACTTCGTCGTCGTACGGAAGAGATGATCACTATCGGTCGAATAAGCCTCGCGTAGTCGCCGGCCGGCGCCGCGTTCCAGCGGCGCACGGCCGACGGCGGACCCACAGCAGAGACATGCCACTTTGCACGAAGGGGAAGCCATGACAGCGACGACCGACGGAAGCACCGGGGCACCGCCGCCCCGCGCTGCCTCGGCCAGCGAAACCGACACCGACACCCCAGTGGCGGCAGGGGTTCAGGATGCCGCCGCGCGTGCCGTGAGGCGCGCCACCGATCATCTGCTCGCGCGGCAGGACGCCCAGGGCTGGTGGAAGGGCGACCTCGAGACCAACGTCACCATGGACGCCGAGGACCTCCTGCTCCGCCAGTTCCTGGGCATCCGCGACGAACAGACCACCCAGGCAGCCGCGTTGTTCGTCCGCGGCGAGCAGCGCGACGACGGCACCTGGGCCACCTTCTACGGCGGACCCGCCGATCTCTCCGCCACCATCGAGGCGTACGTCGCCCTGCGGCTGGCCGGGGACACCCCGGACGCGCCGCACATGGCGAAGGCGTCCGCCTGGATCCGCGACCGGGGAGGCATCGCCGCCGCCCGGGTCTTCACCCGGATCTGGCTCGCCCTGTTCGGCTGGTGGAAGTGGGACGACCTCCCCGAACTCCCGCCGGAACTCATCTACTTCCCGAAGTGGATGCCGCTCAACATCTACGACTTCGGCTGCTGGGCCCGGCAGACCATCGTGCCGCTCACCATCGTCAGCGCCAAGCGCCCGGTCCGTCCGGCGCCCTTCCCGCTCGACGAGCTGCACACCGACCCCGAGGTGCCCAACCCGGGCAAGTCCCTCGCCCCGCTGATCAGTTGGGACGGCACCTTCCAGCGGCTCGACAAGGTCCTGCACGGCTACCGCAAGGTCGCGGTGCGCAGGCTGCGCAAGGCGGCCATGAACGCCGCCGCCCGCTGGATCATCGAGCGCCAGGAGAACGACGGCTGCTGGGGAGGCATCCAGCCGCCCGCCGTCTACTCGGTGATCGCCCTGCACCTGCTCGGCTACGACCTCGAACACCCGGTCATGCGGGCCGGGTTGGAGTCCCTGGACCGCTTCACCGTGTGGCGCGAGGACGGCGCACGGATGATCGAGGCCTGCCAGTCGCCGGTGTGGGACACCTGCCTCGCCGTCATCGCCCTCGCCGACGCGGGCGTGCCCGCCGACCATCCCCAACTGGTCAAGGCCGCCGACTGGATGCTGGGCGAGCAGGTGGTCAGACCCGGTGACTGGTCCGTCCGCCGGCCCGAACTGCCGCCGGGCGGCTGGGCGTTCGAGTTCCACAACGACAACTACCCCGACATCGACGACACCGCCGAGGTCGTCCTCGCGCTGCGCCGCGTCCGGCACCACGATCCGGAGCGGGTCGAGAATGCCATCGGGCGCGGGGTCCGCTGGAACCTCGGTATGCAGTCGAAGAACGGCGCCTGGGGTGCCTTCGACGTCGACAACACCAGCTCGCTCCCCAACAAGCTGCCGTTCTGCGACTTCGGCGAGGTCATCGACCCGCCGTCCGCCGACGTCACCGCGCATGTCGTGGAGATGCTCGCCGTCGAGGGCATGTCCCACGATCCGCGCACCCGGCGCGGCATCGAGTGGCTGCTCGCCGAACAGGAGGCCGACGGCTCGTGGTTCGGCCGCTGGGGAGTCAACTACGTCTACGGCACCGGCTCGGTGGTGCCCGCGCTGACCGCCGCGGGTCTGGCCGCCGGGCATCCGGCGATCCGGCGCGCGGTGGGCTGGCTGGAGAAGGTCCAGAACGAGGACGGAGGCTGGGGCGAGGACCTGCGCTCCTACCACGACAGCAAGGGCTGGAGCGGCCGGGGTGCCTCCACCGCCTCCCAGACGGCCTGGGCGCTGCTCGCCCTGCTGGCAGCCGGGGAGCACGACTCCAAGGCCGTCGAACGAGGTGTCGAGTGGCTCGCCGCGACCCAGCTGCCGGACGGCTCCTGGGACGAGCCGTACTTCACCGGCACCGGCTTCCCCTGGGACTTCTCCATCAACTACCACCTCTACCGCCAGGTCTTCCCGCTCACCGCGCTCGGCCGGTACGTCCACGGAGAGCCGTTCGCCGAGTCGTCCGGCAAGGTCAAGGGGGGTTGATGGACAGGCAGCCCGAGCCGGCCCCGCTGCTGATCGCCTGTGCGCTCGGCATCGAACGGCTCGCCCTGCGCCGGGGCACCCGCGGCGACGGGCCCGTCACCGTGCTGCGTACCGGCATGGGGCCCGAGGCGGCCGAGGCGGCCGTCACCCGGGCCCTCGCCGACCCGGCGCTGCGCGACGCCGTCGTGCTGGCCACGGGCTTCTGCGCGGGACTCGCCCCCGGGATGCACCCCGGTGACCTGGTGGTCGCCGAGGAGACCCGGGACCCGCGCGGCGTCACGCGCTGTGACGGCGTCGAACTTCTCGTCAAGGAACTGGTGCGTACCGTCCCCGGGCGCACCGTCCACACCGGCCCTCTCACCGGCTCCGACCACGTCGTACGAGGTCACGAACGGTCGGATCTGCTCGCGACCGGCGCGATCGCGGTCGACATGGAATCGGCGGCCACGCTCCACAGCGCCGTGCGCACGGGCGTGCGCCCGGTTGCGGCCGTACGGGTGGTCGTGGACGCTCCAGAACATGAACTCGTCCGGATCGGCACGGTACGCGGTGGAATATCGGCTTTCCGCGTTCTTCGTTCGGTCCTTCCCGCTTTTGTCGAATGGCACCGTTCCTTGCTGCTCCCCAGGAGGTGAGTCAGATGGCCATGCCGCTCCGCCAGACCATCAAGATCGCTACATATTTGGCCGAACAGAAACTCCGCAAGCGGGAGAAGTTCCCGCTGATCGTCGAACTCGAACCGCTCTACGCCTGCAACCTGGCGTGCGAGGGCTGCGGCAAGATCCAGCACCCGGCCGGGGTGCTCAAGCAGCGCATGCCGGTCGCGCAGGCCGTCGGAGCGGTCCTCGAATCCGGGGCGCCGATGGTGTCCATCGCGGGCGGCGAGCCTCTGATGCACCCTCATATCGACGAGATCGTGCGGCAGTTGGTGGCGAGGAAGAAGTACGTCTTCCTCTGCACCAATGCCGTGCTGCTGCGCAAGAAGATGGACAAGTTCAAGCCCTCGCCGTTCTTCGCCTTCGCCGTGCACATCGACGGTCTGCGTGAGCGGCACGACGAGTCCGTGGCGAAGGAGGGGGTGTTCGACGAGGCCGTGGCCGCCATCAAGGAGGCGAAGAAGCGCGGTTTCCGGGTCACCACCAACTCGACCTTCTTCAACACCGACACCCCGCAGACCGTCATCGAGGTGCTCAACTTCCTCAACGACGACCTCCAGGTCGACGAGATGATGATCTCGCCCGCCTACGCCTACGAGAAGGCCCCCGACCAGGAGCACTTCCTGGGCGTCGAGCAGACCCGCGAACTGTTCAAGAAGGCCTTCGGCGGCGGCAACCGGCGGCGCTGGCGGCTCAACCACTCCCCGCTCTTCCTGGACTTCCTGGAGGGCAAGGCCGACTTCCCGTGCACGGCGTGGGCGATCCCGAACTACTCGCTGTTCGGCTGGCAGAAGCCCTGCTACCTGATGAGCGACGGGTACGTGACCACGTACAAGGACCTCATCGAGAAGACCGACTGGGACGCGTACGGCCGTGGCAAGGACGACCGGTGCGCCAACTGCATGGCGCACTGCGGCTACGAGCCGACGGCAGTCATGGCCACCATGGGGTCCCTGAAGGAGTCGCTGCGCGCCATGCGCGAGACCGTCGCGGGAAACAGGGAGTGACGTCGTGACCGCCGTCTCCTTGGGCGTCCCCCAGGTACCGGTCCGTCCGATCGCCGAGCGCCGGGTCTCCCGGCGCATCGAGGTCGGGCCGGTGGCGGTCGGGGGCGGGGCCCCGGTGTCGGTCCAGTCGATGACGACGACGCGTACGTCGGACATCGGCGCCACGCTCCAGCAGATCGCCGAACTCACCGCGTCCGGCTGCCAGATCGTCCGCGTCGCCTGCCCCACGCAGGACGACGCGGACGCCCTCGCCACCATCGCGCGCAAGTCGCAGATCCCGGTGATCGCCGACATCCACTTCCAGCCGAAGTACGTGTTCGCCGCGATCGAGGCCGGCTGCGCGGCCGTTCGCGTCAATCCCGGCAACATCAAGCAGTTCGACGACAAGGTGCGGGAGATCGCGCGGGCCGCGGGCGACCACGGCACGCCGATCCGGATCGGGGTCAACGCCGGTTCCCTGGACCGGAGGTTGCTCCAGAAGTACGGGAAGGCGACGCCGGAGGCGCTCGTGGAGTCGGCGCTGTGGGAGGCGTCGCTGTTCGAGGAGCACGGCTTCCGGGACATCAAGATCTCCGTCAAGCACAACGACCCGGTGATCATGGTGAACGCCTATCGGCAACTCGCCGAACAGTGCGACTACCCGCTGCACTTGGGTGTCACCGAGGCCGGTCCCGCCTTCCAGGGGACCATCAAGTCCGCTGTGGCCTTCGGGGCGTTGCTCAGCGAGGGCATCGGGGACACGATCCGGGTCTCGCTGTCGGCGCCGCCCGCCGAGGAGGTCAAGGTCGGCATCCAGATCCTGGAGTCGCTGAACCTGCGGCAACGGCGGCTGGAGATCGTGTCCTGTCCGTCCTGCGGGCGGGCCCAGGTCGACGTCTACAAGCTCGCCGACCAGGTCACGGCCGGTCTGGAGGGCATGGAAGTGCCGTTGCGTGTCGCCGTCATGGGGTGTGTGGTCAACGGCCCGGGCGAGGCGCGGGAGGCGGACCTCGGGGTCGCCTCAGGCAACGGCAAGGGGCAGATCTTCGTGAAGGGCGAGGTCATCAAGACCGTGCCCGAGTCGAAGATCGTGGAGACCCTGATCGAGGAGGCGATGAAGATCGCCGAACAGATGGAGCAGGACGGCGTCACGTCGGGGGAACCGGCGGTCACCGTGAGCTGAACAGCAGCACGGGCTGACGAGTACGGAAGAAGAGGGGGCCCGAGCGTGACGATTCTGGAGAACATCCGGGGACCACGCGACCTGAAGGCGCTGTCCGAGGCGGAACTCGGTGAACTGTCCGACGAGATACGGGAGTTCCTGGTGCACGCGGTCGCCAGGACCGGCGGCCATCTCGGGCCCAATCTGGGGGTGGTGGAACTCTCCATCGCGCTCCACCGGGTCTTCGAGTCACCGGTCGACCGCATCCTGTGGGACACCGGCCACCAGAGCTACGTACACAAACTCCTGACAGGGCGTCAGGACTTCTCCAAGCTGCGCGGCAAGGGTGGCCTGTCCGGCTATCCCTCGCGGGAGGAGTCCGAGCACGACGTCATCGAGAACAGCCACGCGTCCACCGCGCTCGGCTGGGCCGACGGGCTCGCCAAGGCCCGTCAGGTGCAGGGCGAGAAGGGGCATGTCGTCGCGGTGATCGGCGACGGCGCGCTCACCGGCGGGATGGCCTGGGAGGCGCTCAACAACATCGCGGCGGCCAAGGACCGCCCGCTGATCATCGTCGTCAACGACAACGAACGCTCCTACTCGCCGACCATAGGCGGCCTCGCCAACCACCTCGCGACCCTGCGGACCACGGACAGCTACGAACAGGTGCTGGCCTGGGGCAAGGACGTACTGCTCCGCACCCCCGTCATCGGCAACACCATCTACGAGTCGCTGCACGGCGCGAAGAAGGGGTTCAAGGACGCGTTCGCGCCGCAGGGCATGTTCGAGGACCTGGGGCTGAAGTACGTCGGCCCGATCGACGGGCACGACATCGGGGCGGTGGAGTCCGCGCTGCGGCGCGCGAAGCGGTTCCACGGGCCCGTGCTCATCCACTGCCTGACGGAGAAAGGGCGCGGTTACGAGCCCGCACGCTCGCACGAGGAGGACCACTTCCACACCGTCGGCGTGATGGACCCGCTCACCTGCGAGCCCCTCGCGCCCTCCAACGGGCCTTCCTGGACCTCGGTGTTCGGCGACGAGATCGTGAGGATCGGGGAGGAGCGGGACGACGTCGTCGCGATCACGGCGGCCATGCTGCACCCCGTGGGCCTCGGCAAGTTCGCCGAGCGGTTCCCCGACCGGGTGTGGGACGTCGGGATCGCCGAGCAGCACGCGGCCGTGTCGGCGGCCGGACTGGCGACAGGGGGTCTGCATCCGGTCGTCGCCGTGTACGCCACCTTCCTCAACCGTGCCTTCGACCAGCTGTTGATGGACATCGCGCTGCACCGGTGCGGGGTGACCTTCGTACTGGACCGCGCCGGTGTCACGGGAGTTGACGGAGCGTCACACAACGGCATGTGGGACCTCTCCATCCTCCAGGTCGTTCCCGGGCTGCGGATCGCCGCACCGCGCGACGCCGACCAACTCCGGGCCCAGCTGCGGGAGGCGGTGGCCGTCGACGACGCGCCGACGCTGATCCGGTTCCCCAAGGAGTCGGTGGGGCCGGCGATCGAGGCGGTCGGCCATGTGGGCGGGATGCATCTGCTGCACCGGTCCGAGAAGGCCGCCGACGTGCTGCTGGTGGCCGTCGGGGTGATGGCGCCGGTGTGTCTCCAGGCCGCCGAGCTGCTGGAGGCGCGCGGCATCAACTGCACGGTCGTGGACCCGCGTTGGGTCAAGCCCGTCGATCCCGCGCTGCCGGGCCTCGCCGCCGAACACCGCATGGTGGCCGTCGTCGAGGACAACAGCCGCGCGTCCGGGGTCGGAGCGGCGGTCGCGCTGGCCCTCGGTGATGCCGATGTCGACGTGCCCGTACGGCGGTTCGGGATCCCGGAGCAGTTCCTCGCGCACGCCAAGCGCGGTGAGGTGCTCGCCGACATCGGCCTCACGCCCGTCGAGATCGCGGGACGGATCAGCGCGGGGCTGGCCGCCAAGGAAGAGCTGTCCAAGGAAGAGCCGCCCAAGGGGAAGGCCAAGGAGAAACAGGAATGACGACCGCTGAACCCGGTTCCCCGTCGGGGGAGTTCGACCTCGGCGCGCTGCTGGCCGAGCGCGGCGCCGAACGCTACGAGCTGCACGCCAAGCACCTCAACCACCAGCTCCCGCGCATGCTGCACACCATCGGCTTCGACAAGGTCTACGAGCGGGCCGAGGGCGCGTACTTCTGGGACGCGGACGGCGACGACTACCTCGACATGCTCGCCGGGTTCGGGGTGATGGGCCTCGGCCGCCATCACCCCGTGGTCCGCAAGGCACTGCACGACGTCCTCGACGCCCAGCTCGCCGACCTCACCCGCTTCGACTGCCAGCCGCTGCCCGGACTGCTCGCGGAGCGGCTCCTCACCCACAGTCCGCATCTGGACCGGGTGTTCTTCGGCAACAGCGGCACGGAGGCGGTGGAGACCGCGCTGAAGTTCGCCCGGTACGCCACCGGGAAGCCGCGCGTCCTGTACTGCTCGCACGCCTTCCACGGCCTGACCACCGGCTCCCTGTCGGTGAACGGCGAGGACGGCTTCCGGGACGGCTTCGCCCCGCTGCTGCCCGACACCGCCGTACCGCTCGGTGATCTCGACGCCCTGGCACGGGAGTTGAAGAAGGGTGACGTGGCCGCCCTGATCGTCGAGCCGATCCAGGGCAAGGGCGTGCACGAGGCGCCCACCGGATATCTGCGCGCCGCCCAGGAGTTGCTGCACAAGCACAAGGCGCTGCTCATCGCGGACGAGGTGCAGACGGGCCTCGGCCGGACCGGCGATTTTTACGCCTATCAGCACGAGGAGGGGGTCGAGCCCGATCTGGTGTGCGTGGCGAAGGCGCTCTCCGGCGGATATGTGCCCGTCGGTGCCACACTCGGCAAGGAGTGGATCTTCAAGAAGGTCTACTCGTCGATCGACCGTGTCCTCGTGCACTCGGCCAGCTTCGGGGGCAACGCCCAGGCCATGGCGGCGGGCCTAGCCGTGCTGTCGGTCATGGAGAACGAGCAGATCGTCGCCAACGCCCGTGCCACCGGGGACCAGTTGAGGACCAGACTGGCGGCGCTGGTCGACAAGTACGAGCTGCTGGCCGACGTACGCGGCCGGGGCCTGATGATCGGCATCGAGTTCGGGAAGCCCAAGTCGCTGAAGCTGCGCAGCCGTTGGACCATGCTCCAGGCCGCCCGCAAGGGGCTCTTCGCCCAGATGGTCGTCGTACCGCTGCTGCAACGGCACCGGATCCTGACCCAGGTCTCCGGCGATCACCTGGAGGTGATCAAGCTCATTCCGCCGCTCGTCGTCGGGGAGCGGGAGGTGGACCGGTTCGTGGACGCCTTCACCGCCGTGATGGACGACGCGCACGGCGGGAGCGGGCTGATGTGGGACTTCGGGAAGACGCTGGTCAAGCAGGCGGTGGCCAACAGGTAGGAGAGGGAGGCGGGTCGCCGGGGAGATTTTTGCCTCTGAGGCAAGAGATTTGCCTCAGAGGCAAGGCTGCGGCTGAATGGAGGCATGAGCCTTCCCGAGGAGTCCGGGCCGGTCGAGAACCTGCCCGTCGTCGCACCGCAACTACGTGCGCTGCGCCGCAGGGCCGCCCTCACCCTTGAGGCCGCGGCCCGGGCCGCCGGGCTGTCGCCCGCCCACCTCTCCCGGCTGGAGACCGGGCAGCGCCAGCCCTCGCTGCCGATGCTGCTCGGGCTCGCCCGTATCTACGGTACGACGGTTTCCGAACTGCTCGGTGAGACAGTCGCCGACCGGGACGCCGTCGTACGCGCCGGCGACATGGAGCCGACGGCCGCGGGCGGCTGGTCGTACTGGCAGGCCGGTGCGTCCGGACGCGGCATGCAGGCGCTGCGCGTCCATGTGCCGTACGGGGCGCAGGGCGACATCGTGCGCGTCCACCCCGGCGAGGAGTGGCTGTACGTCCTCAAGGGGCGGCTGCGGCTGCGCCTCGGGGACACCGCGCACATCCTCGCGCCGGGGGACAGCGCGCACTTCGACTCGCTGACCCCGCACCGGCTCGCCGCCGACGGCCGTGACGGCACCGACCTGCTCTTCGTCCACACCCTGCTGCAGAGCCCCACCGCCGGGCTCTGCCTCGGCCCGACCCCTGGAGTCACGCCATGACCGACATGGAAGAGAAGTTCCCCCGGGCCCTATGGGTCCGGCTGATCATCTACATCGCGGTCGGGCACGTCTTCGCGGCCTTCATCTACCTGCTGTTCGAGGTGGGCGCGAACCAGTAGCCCCCACAGGCGGCGGGCTCAGTCAAGGAGCCGCTCGCGCAGCCGCTCCCGGGTCTCCGGGCTGACGCCCAGCCCCTGCGCCAGATAGCTGTCGACGCTGCCCCAGGTCTCCTCGACGGCCTCCATGGCGGTCGTCAGATACTCGGGGCGGGTGCCGAACAACGGGTTGAGCAGCTCCAGGACCTCGGGGCTGTAGGCCTGTGCGTCGGAGCTGGTGCGGCGCACCCGGTAGCGGCGGTGCTGGGCGTTCGACTCCATGTAGTCGGCCACGATGGCGTCGCGCTCCACCCCGACGGCGAGCAGCGTCACCGCGATGGACAGACCCGCGCGGTCCTTGCCGGCCGCACAGTGCATCAGGGCCGGGACGCTGTCCTCGGCCAGCGCGTGGAGCATCCGGGAGTGCTCGGTCGTGCGGTCCCGGATGATCTCGCGGTAGGAGTTGATCATCCGCTGCTCGCCCTTGCCGTCGGCCAGCAGGCTGCGCAGCTCGTCGAGATCGCCGTCCCGGACCATCTTCCAGAACTCCGCGCCGTGCGCCGGGTCGGACAGCGGGATGTTCACGTTGCGCACACCGGGCAGCTCGACGTCCTGCCCCTCCAGTTTGATGTCCGCCGCGTTGCGGAAGTCGAAGATCGTGTGCAGCCCGAGGGAGCCGAGGAACGCCGCGTCCTCGTCGGTCGCGTGGGCGAGATGACCGCTGCGGAACAGCCGCCCGGGCGCCACCCGCCGGCCGTCCACGGTCGGCAGTCCGCCCACGTCACGGAAGTTTCGTACGCCGCCCAGCTCGGGCTCGGTCGACGGGACCTGCTGCGTCACGAGGGCTCCCTCCCACACCGCCCCGCGGACGCTGCTCGTCGACGGGCGCGCTTCGACGATACGACATGGGTGAACAGGCCAAGGAGTTTTCCACAGGCGTTGCCGTCGAGGGCCGTGGCGCCGATGATGTTGAGACTTGGGCGTGCCTGTTCGGATCTGTGGGGACATGATGCTGGAAATCGCCGGAACCGGTCGTACGTGGCTTCTCTCGGGGCCCACGAGCAGTTACGCCGTCCATCTCACCGAGGACGACGAGCTGCTGCATCTGCACTGGGGCCCGCGGATCGCCCTCGCCGACGCGGAGGCGCTCGCCGTCCGTCCGCTGCCGGACTACTGGCCCTTCGAGTCCCCGCTCGACGGCCGCGAGGAGTACCCGGTCGAGGGCGGCCCCCGTTTCGTGAGGTCCGCGCTGTCCGTGCGGACCGACGAGCGCCGGGGCACCGAATGGCGGTTCGAGGCGTACGAGGCCGAGGGGGACGAACTCCGGCTGACGTTCCGGGACACCGGACTGGTCATCACGCTCCACTACCGGATGCGCCATGACGTGGTGGAACGCTGGGTGGCCCTCACCCATGACGCGCCCGACGGAACCGGCCCCCTGGAGCTGCTCCGCGCCGACTCCGCCACCTGGACGCTCCCGGAGCGCGACGGCTGGCGCCTCTCCCAGCTGCACGGGCGCTGGGCCGCCGAGTCCCGGCTCGTGAGGACTGACCTCACCTACGGTGAGAAGGTCATCGGGAGCCGGCGCGGTCACACCGGGCACCAGCATCTGCCCTGGGTGGCGCTCGACACCGATGCGACCGAGGAGCGCGGCGAGGTGTACGCGTGCGCGCTCGGCTGGTCCGGGTCCTGGCGGATCGCCGTCGCCCAACTGCCCGACGCGCGCGTGCAGATCACCGGCGGGGCGGGGTACGACGACTCCGGGCTGCTGCGGCTGTCGGCTGGGGACTCATTCGTCACGCCGGTCTTCGCGGGGCTGTGGACCGATTCCGGGCACGGTGGGGCGAGCCGGGCGTGGCACGCGTACCAGCGCGCGTTCGTCGTCCCGGACGCCGACCGGGACCGGCCCGTGCTCTACAACTCCTGGGAGGCCACGGAGTTCGACATCTCCGAGGAGCAGCAGGGGACACTGGCCCGGCGGGCCGCCGCGATCGGCGTCGAGCTGTTCGTCGTGGACGACGGCTGGTTCGGGACCCGCACCAGCGACCGGGCCGGCCTCGGCGACTGGACGCCCAACCCCGATCGCTTCCCGGCGGGGCTGAAGCCGCTCGCCGAGTACGTGCACGCCCTGGGGATGCAGTTCGGCATCTGGGTCGAGCCCGAGATGGTCAACCCGGACAGCGACCTGTATCGCGCGCACCCCGACTGGGTGCAGTTCCAACCGGGACGAAAGCGGACGGAGTTCCGCAATCAGCTCGTACTGAACCTGGCGCGCGAGGATGTCCGGCAGTACCTCTGGGAGCAGCTCGACGGGCTGCTCTCCAGCGCCCCGATCGACTATGTGAAGTGGGACTTCAACCGCTGCTTCACCGACGCCGGCTGGCCCGGCGAGGACTATCCGCAGCGCCTGTGGGTCGACCACGTGCACGGGTTGTACGCCCTGCTGGACCGGCTCCGGGCCACCCACCCGGATGTCGCCTTCGAGTCCTGCTCGGGCGGCGGTGGCCGGATCGACCTCGGGGTCCTCGCCCGTACGGACCAGGTGTGGACCTCCGACAACACGGATCCGCTGGACCGGCTCGCCATCCAGGAGGGCTTCAGCCAGATCCATCCGGCGCGGGTCATGGCCGCCTGGGTCACCGACAGCCCGAACACCCAGCTCAACGGCCGGGTCAGCTCGCTGCGGTTCCGGTTCGTGAGCGCGATGGCCGGGGTGCTCGGCGTCGGCGGCGACCTCACCGAATGGACCGAGGAGGAACTGGCCGAGGCGGGGGAGTGGGTGGGGCTGTACAAGGAGATCCGGCCCGTCGTGCAGCGCGGCGACCTCTACCGGCTGCGACGGCCGACCGGCGGACTGAGCGCGGTGCAGTACGTGCTGGGGGACGAGATCGTCGTCCTCGCCTGGCTCCAGGCGCAGCACCACGGTGAGCCGCTCCCGGCGCTGCGACTGCGCGGACTCGACCCCTCGGCGACGTACGAATGCCGCGAAACGGGCGAAGTCCACCGGGGTGCCGTGCTGTTGCACCACGGGCTGCGGACCGGGCTCAAGGGTGACCTTGATGCGGCAATTTTCCGTCTGCGTCGCATCTGATCCTCCTGCCCGATATGGCGCCTATGGTGCCTTCATTCCAACTCGCCTGGGAATAAAGGTTGCTGTGAATCGGGCGAGTGAGCAGCGTCATATCCGTGACCGTGTGTCGCCGTCATGTTCACGTAATTTCGGCGTGTTTTAAGGGAGTTCGAGGGGCGGAAAGATCCGTAATTCACGGACAGTGACCGGGAATTCTGGGGAGGACCACAGGAAACCCGTACACAGGGAACCCGAGGCTTGTTTCTGTGCGTCTTGGTCGCTTACGTTCGCCACCAATCCGGACGGACGCCCAATCCTGCCGCCGCCCGGAGCCCGCATCGAACACCCGACAACGGCAGGAGCGGGGGACCCACAGGTAGAACGCCTGTTCCGGTCTCTGGAACAGGCTTGGGGTTAAGTCACGTTCAGGCGTGGCCGGACATCTCCAGTCCGCACCCGACAGCTCACCTCGCAGGCGACGGAGAGGAATTCGTCATGCCCGCGAAGGGTAAGCACCGCCGTCCGAAGTCCCAGCGTTTCACTCGTTCGATAGCCGTTGCCGGAACCGGCGGAGCGGCTCTCGCCCTGCCGCTTCTGGGAGCCACCGGGGCCCATGCGGCCACGGCGGAGTCAACCGCCCAGTCCGTTTTCTCGCTTTCGGAATCGGCCAAGTCCGTATCGGCCGAGTCCGTTTCCGCGAAGACGGAAAAGGCCGGAAAGGCCACCGCTTCCACGCCTTCCGCCGCCAAGAAGGCAAGCGTCAGGACCTACTCGGTCCAGGCCGGCGACTACCTCTCGAAGATCGCCCAGGAGCAGAGCGTCAGCGGCGGCTGGCGGAAGCTCTACTCGGACAACCGGACCGCCATCGGCTCCGACCCGAGCCTGATCCACCCCGGTCTGAAGCTGACGATCGGCAAGAAGGCCGCGTCGACCTCTTCGCCCTCTTCTTCTTCCTCCTCCTCGTCTTCGACGAAGTCGAAGTCGTCCTCCTCGAAGTCGACCCAGACGGCGACGTCCAAGCCGGCCGCCGAGAACGCGAAGGCCGACACCTCGACGACGACCGAGGCCGCCGACACCAGTGGCTCCAGCAGCTCCAGCGGCTTCACCCTCCCCGTGGCCGGTGCCACCATCGGCACCGCCTACCACGTGGCGGGCAGCATGTGGTCCAGCGGTTACCACACGGGCGTCGACTTCGTCGTCCCGACCGGCACCTCCCTCAAGGCTGTCGGCGCCGGCACGGTCGTCTCCGCGGGCTGGGGCGGCGCGTACGGCAACCAGGTCGTCATCAAGCTCGCCGACGGCTACTACGCCCAGTACGCCCACCTCTCCCAGCTCTCCGTCTCGGCCGGTCAGACCGTGACCGAGGGTCAGCAGGTCGGCCTCTCCGGTGCCACCGGCAACGTGACCGGACCGCACCTGCACTTCGAGATCCGCACCACCCCGGACTACGGCTCCGACGTGGACCCGGTCGCGTACCTCCGCTCGAAGGGCGTCGCCGTCGGCTGACGCCGACTCCTCACGAGGACAGCCGCCGAAGGCCGGACCCCGATCCCCGGGTCCGGTCTTCGGCGTGTCCGAATGTGTACCTCCATGATCATCGCATTGCAGTCTTGTGGCGCGGGTGCCCGCAGCGTCGACAGGGCGAGAAGGTGGGGGCACAGTGAACTCCGTTGCTGCGCAAGCGCTTTCTGCTCTCTGCGACTGTCTACGGAGGACCTGTGCATTCCAGTCGACGCCGAAGAACCGGCGCCGTCGTCGCCGCGATCCTGACGGCCGGGGCGCTCTCCGCGCCCGCCGGACACGCGGCCGAGTCCCCGCGCCGGGTGGTCGAGAACCTCGACCGAGGCCTGGTCGCGGTGCCGTCCGGCAAGGGCACCTTCCTCAGCTGGCGGCTGCTCGGCACCGAGTACGCACGTCATGGCAACGCGATCGCCTTCAACGTGTACAAGGGCGGACGCCGCCTCAACACCGTGCCGATCGTCAAGTCCACGACGTACCAGGACAACAGTCTGGGCACGGGCGCCTACAGCGTCCGGGCGGTCGTCAACGGGCGTGAGCTGCGGCCGAGTTCGGCCCTCACGTTTGACAAGGGCTACGCGGAGATCCCTCTCGCCGCCGCCGACGACTACAGCGTGCAGCACGCCTGGCCCGGCGACCTGGACGGCGACGGACGCTATGAACTCGTCGTCAGCAGACTCTCCCAAACCCGGGACAGGCCCGACCTGTTGGAGGCGTACGCGCTCACCGGCGAGCGGCTGTGGCGGGTCGACCTGGGCCCCGGCTCCTACACCCAGGCAGGCGGAAACGGCGCCAACGACCCTGCCCCCGCGGCGATCAGCGGCTCCACGCCCATCGGCGGCTACCGCAACGACGACAACGTCACGGTGTACGACCTCGACGGCGACGGCAGGGCCGAGGTGCTGGTGCACACGGCCGACGGCACCACCTTCGCGGACGGAGCGAAGGTCACCGCCAACTCGCCCGCCAATCAGTTCATTTCGGTGATCGACGGTGCCACGGGAACCGAACGCACCCGTCAGCCGGTGCCCGACGACCTGGTCGCCGACGGCCCGTCCGGCGGCCACTTCGGCATCGCCTACCTCGACGGCGAACACCCCAGCCTGGTCACGAAGTTGGTCACCAGGGTCGGCGCCAAGCGTGGCGCGTTCCGCATCCTCGTCCAGACCTGGGACTTCAACGGCCAGGATCTGACCAGGCGTTGGAAGTACGCGGTCCCGGCGGCGAGCGGCGCGACCAGCTTCCACCAGATCCGCACGGTCGACGTCGACCAGGACGGACGGGACGAGATCGCCGACGGCAACTACGTGGTGAACAGCGACGGAACGCTCCGGTATGTCGTCGACGGCGCCGGACATGGCGACCGCTTCGACATCGCCGACCTCGATCCCGACCGCCCGGGGCTGGAGGGATTCGCCATCCAGCAGGCCGAGTTGGGCGTCGTGCCGAAGTTCCCCTGGTACTACTACGACGCCGACACCGGTGAGCGCCTGGTGACCGGGCAGCACCCCGCGAGCTGGGAGAACGACACCGACATCGACGTCGGCCGGGGCAACGCCGCCGACATCGACCCCGGCCACCCGGGCTACGAGTACTGGACCTCCACCGCCGATGTCACAGCCCCCGGCGCGGGCGTCCGCAACGTCCAGGACGGCAAGGTCTCCACGACCACGCCGAGCGTCAACTTCCGTATCTGGTGGGACGGGGACAAGGCCGCCGAACTCCTCGACTTCACGCACGTGGAGAAGTGGGACCCGAAGACCGAGACGAGCACGAGGATCTTCGAGCCGTCCGGGGTCGTCTCCGGCCCGCGCAACGCAACCCCTTTCTACGGCGACCTCATCGGCGACTGGCGCGAGGAGATCCTCGCCGAGACCGCCGACCACACGGCACTGCGCCTCTACACGACCACCGAGCCGACAGCGACGCGCGTCTACACGCTCGCCCAGAACCCCGCGTACCGCCTCGGCTGGACCGTGCGCGGCTATCTCCAGTCCACGTACACGGACTACTACCTCGGCACCGAGACCCGCAGGGTGCCGAAGCCCTCGATCACGACCACCAAGGGAGCTGCCTCGTGACGACCACCCGTAGAGCCTTCGGAGCCCTGGCCGTCGGCGGGGCGCTGGCGGCCCTGGCCCCGGCCGGCCAGGCGAGTGCCTCGCCGGGCCACCACCGTGGACGGCTCATCGCCCGCGACGACTTCCGGCACGGCCTCGGCCAGTGGGCCGTCGAACTCCAGGACGGTGGCAGCGTCACGGCGACCCGGGGCGTGCTGGAGGTCGACGTACCGAGCGGCGCGACGGTCTGGTTCAGGCGGAGGCTGAAAGGCCCGTACGTCATCGAGTACACGGCGACGCCGGTCTCGGCGGGCGGGGTCAACGACCGCGTCTCCGACCTGAACAACTTCTGGAACGCCGTCGACGTACGCTCCCCGGACGATCTCTTCGCCACCCCTCGGGGCGGCGCCCTCGCGGAGTACGACTACCTGAAGACGTACTACGTCGGCTACGGCGCCAACACCAACACGACGACGCGGCTGCGCCGTTACGTCGGTGAGGCCGGCGTGCGCCCGTTGATCTACGATTACACGGAGCCGCTGCTGGTCCCGAACGAGCCGCATCGCGTCAGGATCGTCTCGGCCGGTTCGACGGTCCGCTGGTGGAACAACGGGCGGCTCGTCTTCGACTACAGCGACCCGGAGCCGTACACGAGCGGGCACTTCGCCTTCCGTACGACGTGGAGCCATTTCCGGATCACCGACTTCAGCGTCCGTGAGCTGCGTCTCCCTATTATTCCGGGTTGACCAATACTTGACGAGTGGCTTATCTCACCGCCAGTCAACCCTTTCCTACGGTCGCGTAGCTCACATCGGTAGGTGAATCATGGACCGATGTGGCAGACGATTCGAAGAATGACAGCAGAGCAGTGATCGGGTCGTACGTGGCGGTGGGGGACAGCTTCACCGAAGGCGTCGGCGACCCCGGCCCCGACGGGGCGTTCGTCGGCTGGGCCGACCGGTTCGCGGTACTGCTCGCGGACCGGCGCCCGGAGGGCGACTTCGACTACACGAATCTCGCGGTACGCGGGAGGCTGCTCGACCAGATCGTGGCCGAGCAGCTTCCGCAGGCCAAGGAACTGGCGCCCGACATGGTCTCCTTCTGTGCGGGCGGCAACGACATCATCCGGCCCGGCAGCGACCCCGACGAACTCGCCGAGCGCTTCGAGCGGGCGATCGTCGATCTCACCTCGGTGGTCGGCACGGTCATGGTGACGACGGGCTTCGACACCCGCAACGTACCCGTGCTGAAGCACATGCGCGGCAAGATCGCCACGTACAACGGCCATATCCGGGCCATCGCCGACCGGTACGGCTGTCCGGTGCTCGACCTGTGGTCCCTGAAGACCATCCAGGACCGCAGGGCTTGGGATGGCGACCGTCTGCACCTCTCGCCCGAGGGCCACACGCGCGTGGCACTGCGCGCGGGCCAGGTCCTCGGCCTGGAAATCCCGGCCGACCCGGACCAGCCCTGGCCGGTGCTGCCGCCGCGGGGCACCTTCGAGATCCGCCGCGACGACGTCCACTGGGCCCGTGAGTATCTGGTTCCGTGGATCGGGCGGCGGCTGCGGGGCGAGTCGTCGGGGGACCATGTGACGGCGAAGGGGAGTCTGTCGCCGGACGACATCAAGAGCCGCATCGATTGGGTCGCGTGAGGGTCTTGGGTTAAGGCTCGGGGTGTTGTCTGGGTGCGGGTGCGGGTGCGGGTGCGGGTGCGGGTGCGGGTGCGGGTGGGTGGCCTTCGGTGCCTTTCAGCGCCGGTCCGGGCATCTTCAGCCCGTCCGGCGATTGAGGACGAGGCCGTCCAGGCCGAAGGGGGGTCTGGGGGCACAGCCCCAGCCGACGGCCACGAAACTCACCTGCCCGACGTCAACGCCGCCCGCTCAAGGCCCAGTTCCCCAGCCAGCGCCGCGTCCACCCACTGCTCCGCCCGCGCACGCGACACCCCCTCGTACGCCGTCATCTGGACCGCCAGTCCGTCCAGCAGCGCCGTGAGCCGCAGTGCCGTACCCGTCGGGTCGGGGCACTCGAACTCGCCGGCGGCGACGCCCTCCGCGATGACCTCGGTGATCGCGGCCTTCCAGCGCCGGTCCAGGTCCCCGGCGACCTCCCGCAGCGTGGGGTCGCGCAGGGACACCGCCCACCCCTCGATCCACAGCCGCCAGCCCTTGGCCTGACCCGTCGGCGCGTACCAGCGGACGGCGGACCGAAGTCGGCGCAGGGCAGGGGAACGGCGCCCGAGGAGTTTGGCCAGGTGGGTGAGGTCGGCCTCGGCCGCGTACCGGAACGCGGCGGCGACCAGCTTCTCCTTGGTCGAGAAGTGGTACAGCACCAGCGCGTTGCTCACCCCGAGGGCGGCGGCCACGTCGGCGATCCGGACCGCCGCCACGCCCCGCGCCTCGATCTGCTCGATGGCGGCCCGCAGCAGATCCTCGCGCCGCTCGGCCACGCTCAACCGCACTCTTGCCACGCGGTCACAGTAATCCGTCACCGGACACGATGTCGGGGCAGGTCCGTCAATGCCTGTAAATCCCCGCCGATGTGGCTGGTTCGCAGGGCAGGAACACGCGGCCGGACACCGTCACCGATACCAGCCGAACCGCTCCGCGATCACCGGCAGCCGCTCCTCGACGATCGCGTGCGCCGCCGCCCTGGGAGTCGTCCCGTCGGTCTCCGCGCGCGCGAGCACCTGGTCGATCAGAGCGCGCATCGAGCGCCGGGTGTACGCGAACGCCTCCTCCGGGTCCGCGCCGATGTCCCCGAACAGCGTCCACCACCACCAGGCGTTCGTCCCGGAGTTGACGACCACGTCCGGCAGCACGACGATCCCACGCGCGGCGAGCAGCTCCTCGGCCTCCGGCAGCACCGGCATGTTGGCGGCCTCGACAACCCAACGAGCGGTGATCCGCTCCTGGTTCCCGGTGTCGACGGCGTACGAGACCGCGGCCGGCACCAGCACCTCCGCGGCCACGGACAGCCAGGCCTCGCCCGGCAGCTCGCGGTCCTCGGGGCGCAGCACCGCGCGGTCCACGGTGCCGTACGAGTCCCGGGCCGTGAGCAGCGCCTCGATGTCGAGGCCGGCCGGGTTGGCGATCGTGCCCTTGACGTCGGAGACGGCCACCACCGTGAGCCCCGCGCGCGTGAGGAAGCGTGCCGTCGCTCCGCCCATCGTGCCGAGCCCCTGTACGGCGACGCGTGTCCCGGCGTACGGCACCTCGGCCCGGTCGAGCGCCGCGAGCACGGACTCCGCGACCCCGCAGCCGCCGACCAGCTCGTCGAGCCCGATGCCGTCCACCTCGACGGCGAACGCGTCGGCGAGCCGCGCGCGGGCCGCGCTCTCGTCGTCCAGCAGCGGATAGACCGCCTGGATCGACGACACGAGCCCGGCTTCGGCCGCCGCCCGGTCGACGAGATCCTGGGTGAGGCCCAGATCCTCGCCCGTGGTCCACATGCTCTCGACGTACGGCCGCATCGCGCGCAGATAGCGCACCAGCAGGCCGTACGCCCCGGGGTCCTGGGGGTCGCAGTCGACTCCGCCCTTGGCGCCGCCCAGGGGGATGTAGCGGCCCTCCGGGTTGTAGTGCAGGGCTTCCTTCATGGTCATGCCCCGGGCGAGCCCGGCGACCTCGTCCAGGGTGCAGCCCTCGCGCATCCGCAGCCCGCCGCTGGACACGCCCCGCACGAGTCTGTCCACGACGAGGAAGCCCTGGCGGCCGGTCAGGTGATCGGTCCAGGTGAGGGAGAGCAGGGGAGTGCCCTGAGAGGTTGCCATGCGGGCAATATACTGACTCGCTGTTCAGTTGTGAGCCGCCGCGCACTCTCGGTTCCGCACGCCTTGTCCCGTCGCGTGCACCGCCTGTGTCCGGGTGGTCGCTCTTCGTCGCCCTGGAATCGATTCGCCGTCCTGAGCGTTGGAGTTTCCTTGGAAAGACCCGGCCGATGCCCGAGCGACGCCGGAGTGTCAGAGGCGGCGACCATAATGGAATGCCTGACCGACTCCACCTGGAGGTACCGTGACCGGATTCCCCTCTCCGAGCCCCCGGCTGCGCGCGCTGCGGCCCGCCGCCTTCGGCGCGGACCCGAGCGGGGAGCGCCTGGCACGGATCCGCAGATCGCCCCACTTCGCGGACGGCGTCTTCCAGAACCCGCCGGGTACGCCCAGGCCGGACGGCGCCATGCTCGAGTTCGCGAAGTCCTCCCTGCGCAAGGAGGACCGGGTCCGCCGCGCCCCGGCCGGCACGGTGCCGGTGCACGCCACGACGCTCGCCGACCTCGCGAAGCCCCCGGTCACCGGTCTCCGGCTGACCTGGATGGGCCACTCCAGCGTGCTCACCGAGATCGACGGACAGCGGGTGCTCTTCGACCCCGTCTGGGGCGAGCGCTGTTCGCCGTTCGCCTTCGCCGGGCCCAAGCGGCTGCATCCGGTGCCCCTGCCGCTGGCCGCGCTCGGCCCGGTCGACGTCGTCGTCATCTCGCACGATCACTACGACCATCTGGACATGCCCACGATCAAGGAGCTGGCCGGGACGGACACGCTGTTCGCGGTCCCGCTCGGCGTCGGCGCCCACCTGGAGCGCTGGGGTGTCTCCGCCGACCGGCTGCGCGAGCTGGACTGGCACGAGTCGACGAAGGTCGGCGGCCTCACCCTGACCGCCACCCCGGCCCGCCACTTCTGCGGCCGGGGCCTGCGCAACACCCAGCACACCCTCTGGGCCTCCTGGGTGGTCGAGGGCGCGGAGCACCGCGTCTACCACAGCGGCGACACCGGGTACTTCGAGGGCTTCCGGGACATCGGCGCCGCCCACGGCCCGTTCGACGCCACGATGATCCAGATCGGGGCCTACAGCGAGTTCTGGCCCGACATCCACATGACCCCGGAGGAGGGCATGCGCGCCCACCTCGACCTCCAGGGCGGGACGCCGAGCGGTCTGATGCTGCCGATCCACTGGGGCACCTTCAATCTGGCGGCGCACGCCTGGTCGGACCCCGGCGAGGGCACGATCGCCGCCGCCCGCAAGGCCGAGGCGCGGATCGGGCTGCCGCACCCGGGCGAGCCCTTCGAACCCACGGCCGAGACGGTCCCCTCGGAGCCCTGGTGGCGGGGCGTGGCCCTGACCCCGCCGGGCGGGTGGCCGACGCTCGACGCCGGCGGGCCGGCCGATGTCCGTCGTACGGCCGATATCACTCGTACGGCTGATGTGGATGACGCCCCGACCGACACGGCCGGTGACATTCAGGGGGGTGCTGCCGACGGCAGCGGCGAGCCCAAGGCGGTTTCCGCGGGCTGATCGCGAGGGGCGAAAACGGACGACGGTCGGACAGTCGTACGGACGGCGAGAGCCGGGGAGCAGGCTGCTCCCCGGCTCTCGCCTTTTGTTCGTGACCGGTTCTGACCAGCCTCGATCGATTGGCAGGGGTAAGGGAACGTACGTCCGAGGTGATTGTCGGTCTGCCGTGCGAGGTCGCATACCAGAGCGGCGCGGTGTCCGGGGCAGTTTGTCAACTGCCCACCGCACATGTTGCGTTGGCGACTACTGTGAGTGGCCGCCGGGCGACACAGGGCCGTTTTTTCGGCTCTCGACGCGCGATCCCCAGGTCCCGACGCACCAGTACGAGGACGAAGATGTCTCACCTCCGAGCACCGGCCCCCCGCGCAGACCGCCGTGAGGGCGGGCGGCACGGTCGGCCGGTCGCCCGTACCGTCCCCTCGCTGCCCGAGACCCACATACGGCCGCAGCTCATGCGGCTCGCCGTGCTGCCGCCGCTCGCGGTCGCCCTCAGTGCCTGCGCGGCCTTCCTGTTCATCGTCCGTTCCGGCGGGGTGCGGCCCACCCTCACCCTGTTCGCCGTGCTCGCCGGCGCGTTCGCGGTCGCTCTCGGGGGCATCGTGATCGCGCTGGTGGCCGCCGACCGTGCCGCCAGATCCGTGCACGAACGCCTCGCCGCCCTGCGCCGCACCAGCGCCCGCGGTGAGGCCGACCTGCGCGCCCTCGTCGACGCGCTGCGGCGCGGCGACGCACCCCCGGCCCGCAGGACCCGCGGTGTCCCCGCGGCCGACGCCGACGACTTCGAACTCCTCGGCGTCGACCTCGCGCGTGCCCACGACAGTGCCGTCACCGCCGTCGTGCAGGCCTCGCAGCTCTCCAGCCAGGCGGGCAGCGAACAGAAGGTCGAGGTCTTCGTCAACCTCGCCCGGCGCCTCCAGTCGCTCGTGCACCGCGAGATCTCCATCCTCGACGAGCTGGAACACGAGATCGAGGACCCCGACCTCCTCAAGGGCCTCTTCCACGTCGACCACCTCGCCACCCGAATCCGGCGGCACGCGGAGAACCTCGCCGTGCTCGGCGGCGCCGTCTCCCGCCGGCAGTGGAGCAACCCGGTCTCCATGACGGAGGTGCTCCGCTCGGCCATCGCGGAGGTCGAGCAGTACTCGCGGGTCAAGCTCGTGCCCCCGATCGACGGCACCCTGCGCGGCCACGCCGTCGCCGACGTCATCCACCTGCTCGCCGAACTCGTCGAGAATGCCACCGTGTTCTCCGCCCCGCACACCCAGGTGCTGCTGCGCGCCAACCTCGTCACCTCGGGGCTCGCCGTCGAGGTCGAGGACCGCGGCCTCGGCATGCCCGTGGGCGAACAGCACAAGATGAACACGCTGCTCACCGACCCCGACCAGGTCAATGTCGCCAGCCTGCTCCAGGACGGCCGCATCGGACTCTTCGTGGTCTCCCAGCTCGCCCGCAGACACGGCATCCACGTCCGCCTCCAGACCAACATCTACGGCGGCGTACAGGCCGTACTCGTCGTGCCGCAGGGGCTGCTCGGCACGGACACACCCCCGAGTGGATCAGGGGGCGTATCGCAGCCCCGGCCCCAGGACCAGGCTCAGCCCCCTGTCCAGGAGACCGGCGGCATGCGGCGGGTGGCCGAGCCGCCCCGACAGCGTCCGTCGGCCGCCGGCCACGAGGGACGGCCGCCGGCGCCCGGAACACCCGGACCCGGGACACCGTCCGGCGGTTCGACGCGCCGACGCCCGGAGGCGGCCCGGCCCGCCGCACCGGCGCCGAACGGCCGGGGCCCGGTACCGCTGCCCGTACGCGGGGCCCAGGGGGAGCGGCCCAACCCCGCGGAGGCGATGCCCGGCATCCGCTCCGACGACCGGCGGACCGTCGCGGAGAACATGGCCGCGCCGACCGCCCCCCGGACCGGCGCCGTGCGCGGCACCATGGGCAAGCCCCAGCTGCCCCGCCGCCGCGCCCAGGAACACATCGCGCCCCAACTGCGCGGCGGCCCGGCGGCCCCCCGCCCCGAGGGCGAACTCGTCGGACACGACCCCGGCCTCATGGCCGCCTTCCAGCGCGGCATCGGGCTCGCCGAGGCGCGCCAGCTGGAGCCGGGCTACACGGACCCGGCCATCGCGGCGATGGAGCGGGAGTACGCGGCGGCGTACGGGGAACCGGCCCCCAGGCCGTCGGCGCCCTCGGAATCGACGTACGCGGAGCCCTCGCGCCCCGCCGCGTCGGACGCCGTACCCCTGGAGCCGCTGTCCAGGGAGCGGCTCTCCACGCGCCCGACCGGCCCCGACACCCCTGCGCCGCCCACCGCCGCGGGCCGCGTCGACGACGTACCGCCCCCGGACCCGTCCCACATAGCCGAGGTGCACCGACTGCGCGCGCCCGGACCCGACCTGGACCTCACTGCCCGGCACGACGGGAGCGCACCGGCCGGATGACCACCCCCCGCTGTTCCACCCCTGCCCCCACCCCCAGCGCTCCCGCAGACCTTCGTACCCCAAGGAGTCGATCCACCATGGCGAGCGATGTGCCGACCGGCCATGTATCCGATCTCGACTGGCTGATGAGCGGCCTCGTCCAGCGCGTACCGCACACCACGAGCGCGGTACTCCTGTCCTGCGACGGACTCGTGAAGTCCGTCCACGGACTCGACCCGGACAGCGCCGACCACATGGCCGCCCTGGCCTCCGGTCTCTACTCCCTCGGACGCAGCGCGGGCGTCCGGTTCGGGGACGGCGGTGAGGTCCGGCAGGTCGTCGTCGAACTCGACTCGACCCTGCTGTTCGTCACCACCGCGGGCTCCGGCACCTGTCTCGCCGTGCTGGCCGGCCGCGAGGCCGACGCCGCCGTGCTCGGCTACGAGATGGCGATGCTGGTCAAGAGCGTCCGCCCCTACCTGATGACCGCGCCCCGGCAGTCCGCCGAACCCTCGGCGATGAGGCCTTGAGCGTGACGGCGGCCGGCGACGGGCCCTGGCTCGACGACGCGGCCGGACGGCTCGTGCGCCCCTACACCGTCAGCAACGGCCGGACCCGGCCGACCACCGCCCTCGACCTCATGTCCCAGGTGATGGCCACCGGGAACACCCCGCTCGGCTACCTCGGCCCCGAACACGCCCAGGCGATCGACCTCTGCCGGGTGCCCGTCTCGGTCGCCGAGGTGGCCGCCCATCTGAAGCTGCCGGCGGCCGTCACCAAGGTGCTGCTGTCCGACCTCGTCGACTGCGGGGCACTCACGACGAAACCGCCCGAGTTCTACCACAACCCCACTGACCGGTCTCTTCTGGAGGCAGTGCTCGATGGACTACGACGACAGCTCTGATCCCTTCCCCACCGCATTGAAGATCCTGGTGGCGGGAGGATTCGGAGTCGGCAAGACGACCTTCGTCGGCGCGGTGAGCGAGATCGCGCCGCTCAGCACGGAGGAACTGCTCACCACGGTCAGCGCCTCGACCGACAGTCTCGAAGGCATCGAGAACAAGGTCGAGACCACCGTGGCGATGGACTTCGGCCGTATCACCCTGGACCCCGAACACGTGCTCTATCTGTTCGGTACGCCCGGACAGGAGCGGTTCTGGTTCATGTGGGACGAGCTGTCCGAGGGCGCGCTCGGCGCGGTCATCCTCGCCGACACCCGGCGCCTGGAGGACTGCTTCGCGGCCGTCGACTTCTTCGAACAGCGCGGCCTCGGCTTCATCGTGGCGATCAACGAGTTCGACGGCTCGTACCGCTACGACCCCGAGGAGGTGCGCGCCGCGATCGATCTCGATCCCGACATCCCGATCGTGCGCTGCGACGCCCGGATCTCCAGTTCCGGGGTGCAGACACTGCTCACCCTCGTACGGCATCTGCTCGCCCACGCGCCCGCGCCAGCACCCTCCGCCCACAGTGAGGGAGCCCGCCCATGAGCTACGACCCGCCGCGCCCGGCCGGTCGTCTGCTGCTGACTCCCGAGGACAAGGACGCCCCCGCCCGCATCCGCCGACTGCGTGGACTCGGCCTCGGGGAACGGCCCGAGCCCGCCCTGGACGCCTTCGCGGACCGTCTCGCGGAGCTGGTCGGCGCGCCCTACGCGATGGTCAACTTCATCGGCGAGGAACGGCAGTTCTTCGCCGGGCTCCATGTTCCGGCCGACGTCGGAACCTCCGGACGGACCGGCGCCGACTCCGACGAGGAGAGGCCGCGCGTGGGCCGGCGGCTGCCGCGCGACCACGGGTTCTGCCCGCATGTGGTGGTCCGGCGCAAGGCGCTCGTCCTGGAGGACGTCCGTGACTATCCGCGGTTCGCGGGCAATCCGGTCGTCGACGAGTTCGGCATCCGCTCGTATCTGGGCGCGCCGCTCATCGACACCACGGGCATGGCGCTGGGCACGGTGTGCGCCGCCGACCTCGAACCGCGCCCCTGGGGGAGGGCGGGGCTGGAGACCATCAAGGCGATGGCGGCGGAGCTGGTCGGACAACTGGCGCCCGGGTAGGGCCTGTCCCGGCGCGGGACGTCCGCGTCAAACGGAGACCGTCTCGCCGTCCGGGAACATGATCAGGGCGCGGCCCTCCTCCGTCACCGCGCACGACACCGCCTCGCGCAGGGCCTGCGGATGCACGGCGTCCCGGGTCAGCGCGACCAGGGACACGAACAGCCTGCTCGCGCCCGGGGACTCGGCCGCGCGCTGGAGATACGGCGTCGCCGAGTGCGGGCCGAAGGCGTTGGCGTCGACCTCACGGGCCACGCCCGAGATCTCGTCCCAGCCGTGCAGCGCGACGACCACACTGGTCAGCCCGGAGCCCGTACGGGTCAGGGCCCAGCCGTCGCCACGCTCGGCCTCGGGCAGGGCGGTGTCGGCCACCGCGTAACCGCCCTCCCGGACCGCCGCCTCGGACGGTGCCTGGACGCGGTGCACGCGGATCTCCCAGGAACCGTGCAGCACGCTCGTCGACTCGACCCGGAACTCCCCTTCCACGCCCGGGAGTTCGGCCTCGTACCGGGAGGCGGCGACCTTCCCCGAGCAGTGCAGCGGAAGGATTCTGCACCTCCGTGACGCCGTGCCGTCGGGGGCGAGCAGAGCCAGGTGACCGTCCACGTTCCGCTGCCAGGCCACCGCGCCCGTCTCCGGTGCGGTGGCCGTCGAGTAGCCGAACTTGGCGTAGTGCGGGTCGTCGGTGGCGGGTCCCTCCATCGGGTTGTGGTCGCTGCCGTGGTTGACGAGCCGCACGATGCCGTCGTGCCGCGTGCCGTGCAGCAGCCAGCCCGGTCCCGGCAGCGCCGTGTACTGGTCCGACTCCTCGACAGGCAGCGGGCGTTCGGGTGCCGTCCACACCAGATGCTCCGGGGGCAGCAGCAGGCCCAGGAAGGCCATGCTCGACCAGTACGGCGATCCGGGCCCCGAATACGCCTGGGTCGCCGGCAGAAACGTGCCGTACCAGCCCAGCGGCAGCAGCCCGCGCTCGTCGGGCACCCCGCGCTCCACGAAGTGCGCCACCGCGCCCGATGCCAGCCGCCGGGTCAGTCCAGGGGCCAGCGGAGTGCACTCGGCCAGGGCGCCCAGCCAGACGGGAGCGGTCGCGGCGAAACGGTACGTCAGGGAGCGGCCCTGGTGGACGGGGGCGCCGTCCGCCCCGAAGAACTGGGGGTAGGAGGCCAGGAACTGGGCCAGCCGACGGCGGAAGACCCGGCCGCGCCCGCCGTCCTCGCCGCCCGTCATCCGGCACCACAGCAGCGGGTACAAGTGCAGTGCCCAACCGACGTAGTAGTCGAACGTACGGCCGTCGCCGTCGCTGTACCAGCCGCCGCCGGCATACCAGTCGTCGAGCCGGTCGAGCCCGCTGTCGATGTCCTCCTGGCGGTGCGGCGCGCCCACCGAGGCCAGGAACTGTTCGGCGACGACCTGGCACAGCCGCCCGCTGTCGTCCCGGGTGCGGCGGCCCACGAACCCCCACAGCCAGTCGACGATCCGTTCCTGGACGTCCACGTCGAGCCGGTCCCAGATCCATGGGCGGGTCTCGTGCAGCCCGATGGCGATCGAGGCGGCCTCGTTCATCGGCTGGGAGCGGTCGGTGAGTTCGGGCCAGGCCTCGCCGCTGTCACGGTCCGTGCCCGTTGTCAGACCCTGCGCGTAGCGTTCCACGAGGCGGGAATCCACCTCGCCCGCCGCTCCCGCGATCCGGAAGGAGGCCAGCAGGAATGACCGCGCGAAACCCTCGAGACCGTCCGACACCACACCCGCCGAGGAGTTCCGGCCCGGCAGCCGGTACTGCGCGAGACCCGGCGTCGCATAGGGGACCAGCGCCTCCAACTGCCGGTCGGCGAGCACCTCCCAGTGTGCCCGGGTCCAGCCGGTGAACAGCGACAGGACCCGGTCGTTGGGCGGGAGCGCCAAGTGCGGTGCGGGCATGTCGGGTTCCTGGCTCCTTCATCGGGTGCGTCTGCGGGTTCGCGCGGTTTCTCAGAAGGGATACGGCTGATGGTTCCGGTCGGATCAACCGGTGGGTGGCTGTTGTGGTTCATCCGGCCAATGGGGATATGCCAGCCGCGTCCGGCGTGAAGGAAAGCTGCGGCGGCGCTTAAGAAATCCTCGATGGACCGGGGAGTCGCCGTGCGGCAGATTTCTTCTCGCGGCCCAGGTTCTCGGCCTCACCCCTCTCCCCGGCACGGGCTCCTTCGGTGTGTCCTGCTCCGGGGTTCTACCCACAGGAGCCGTTGCGTTGAAGGCGCTCGTCAAGGAGAAGGCGGAGCCCGGGCTGTGGCTCGTGGACGTACCGGAACCGGCCGTCGGCCCCGGTGACGTACTGATCAAGGTGCTCAGAACCGGGATCTGCGGCACCGACCTGCACATACGGGCCTGGGACGGCTGGGCGCGACAGGCGATCCGTACGCCGCTCGTCGTCGGTCACGAGTTCGTCGGCGAGGTCGTGGGGACCGGCCGCGATGTGACCGACATCGGTGTCGGCGACCGGGTCAGCGGGGAGGGGCACCTGGTCTGCGGCAAGTGCCGCAACTGTCTCGCCGGGCGCCGTCATCTGTGCCGGGCCACGGTGGGGCTCGGGGTCGGCCGGGACGGCGCCTTCGCCGAGTACGTGGCGCTGCCCGCCGCCAACGTGTGGGTGCACCGCGTGCCCGTGGACCTGGACGTGGCGGCGATCTTCGACCCGTTCGGCAACGCCGTGCACACCGCGCTGTCGTTCCCGCTGGTCGGCGAGGACGTCCTGATCACGGGGGCCGGCCCGATCGGGCTGATGACGGCGGCGGTGGCGCGGCACGCGGGAGCGCGGAACGTCGTCGTCACCGACGTCAGCGAGGAACGGCTGGAACTGGCGCGCAAGATCGGCGCGAGCCTGGCGCTGAACGTCTCCGGCGCGACCGTCGCCGACGGCCAGCGCGCCCTCGGCCTGCGCGAGGGCTTCGACATCGGCCTGGAGATGTCCGGCCACCCCGATGCGCTGCGCGACATGATCGCCAACATGACGCACGGCGGACGCATCGCCATGCTGGGCCTGCCGGCCGAGGAGTTCCCGGTCGACTGGGCCCGGATCGTCACCTCCATGATCACCATCAAGGGCATCTACGGCCGTGAGATGTTCGAGACCTGGTACGCGATGTCGGTACTGCTGGAGGGCGGCCTCGACCTCACCCCGGTCATCACCGGCCGGTACGGCATCCGAGACCACGAGGCCGCCTTCGCGGACGCGGCGAGCGGCCGGGGCGGCAAGGTCATCCTCGACTGGACCGCGTGAGTCATCTGCTGGGCCAGGTAAGTCACCTGCATCTTTAGGAGCTTTGAGATGTTCGACTCCGTGCGCGACGACCTGCGCGCCACCCTCGACGAGATCCGCGCCGCCGGTCTGCACAAGCCCGAGCGCGTCATCGGCAGCCCGCAGTCCGCGACGGTCGCCGTCACCGCGGGCGGGCGTCCCGGCGAGGTCCTCAACTTCTGCGCGAACAACTACCTGGGTCTCGCCGACCACCCCGAGGTCGTGGCCGCCGCCCACGAGGCACTCGACCGCTGGGGCTACGGCATGGCCTCCGTGCGCTTCATCTGCGGTACGCAGGAGGTGCACAAGGAGCTGGAGGCCCGTCTTTCGGCGTTCCTCGGCCAGGAGGACACGATCCTCTACTCCTCCTGC
Source organism: Streptomyces sp. NPDC002680 (assembly GCF_042889145.1). Taxonomy (NCBI): domain Bacteria; kingdom Bacillati; phylum Actinomycetota; class Actinomycetes; order Kitasatosporales; family Streptomycetaceae; genus Streptomyces; species Streptomyces sp. NPDC002680. The sequence continues at coordinate 435,510 of NZ_JBIAQP010000006.1, read as the reverse complement.
TTCGACGCCAACGGAGGCGTCTTCGAGACCCTCCTCGACGCCGAGGACGCGGTGATCTCCGACGCCCTCAACCACGCCTCCATCATCGACGGCATCCGCCTGTCCAAGGCCCGCCGCTTCCGTTACGCCAACCGTGATCTCGCCGATCTGGAAAGGCAGTTGAAGGACGCGTCCGACGCACGGCGCCGACTGATCGTCACCGACGGCGTGTTCTCCATGGACGGATACGTGGCCCCCCTGCGCGAGATCTGCGACCTCGCCGACCGTTACGACGCGATGGTCATGGTCGACGACTCGCACGCCGTCGGCTTCGTCGGCCCCGGCGGCCGGGGCACCCCCGAACTGCACGGCGTCATGGACCGCGTGGACATCATCACGGGCACCCTGGGCAAGGCGCTGGGCGGCGCCTCCGGGGGCTATGTGGCCGCCCGCGCGGAGATCGTCGCCCTTCTGCGCCAGCGCTCCCGGCCCTACCTGTTCTCGAACACGCTCGCCCCGGTGATCGCCGCCGCCTCCCTGAAGGTGCTCGACCTGCTGGAGTCGGCGGACGACCTGCGGATCCGGCTCGCCGAGAACACCGCCCTGTTCCGCCGCCGGATGACCGAGGAGGGCTTCGACGTCCTGCCCGGCGACCATGCCATCGCACCCGTGATGATCGGGGACGCGGCCAAGGCGGGCCGGCTGGCGGAGCTGCTGCTGGAGCGCGGCGTGTACGTGATCGGCTTCTCGTACCCGGTGGTGCCGCAGGGCAAGGCCCGGATTCGCGTCCAGTTGTCGGCGGCGCACTCCACCGAGGACGTGAACCGCGCGGTCGATGCCTTTGTCGCGGCCAGGGCGGAGCTGGAGGGCTGAGCGGATCGCCCCGGACACACGGTTCCGGACGTACTGGATAATCGATCGCATGATCGAAGCGCGGCGGCTCCACATCCTCCGTGCGGTGGCGGACCACCGTACGGTGACGGCGGCTGCCGCCGCGCTGTACCTCACCCCCTCCGCCGTCTCCCAGCAGCTGGCGGCCCTGGAGCAGGAGACCGGCCACCGTCTGGTGGAGCGCGGTGCCAAGGGCGTACGGCTGACCGCCGCCGGCGAGATCCTCCTCGGCCACACCAACGTCGTCCTCGCCCAGCTGGAGCGGGCGGAGGCCGAGCTGGCCGCGTACGACTCGGGTGCCGCGGGCACGGTCACCGTCGCCGCCTTCGCGACCGGCATCGCCCTGGTCGTCGCCCCTGCCCTGGCCCGCCTCGCCGGGACCGCCCCCGGCATCCGGATCCGCGTCCAGGACGCCGAGGGCGACGCCAGCCTGCCGATGGTGCTCGACCGGCAGGTCGACGTCGCGGTGGCCGTCGAGTACCGGGGAGCACCGCCCGCCGACGACCCCCGCCTTACCCACGTCCCCCTCTACGCCGAGCCCTTCGACGCGGTCGTCCCGGTCACCCACCGCCTGGCCGACGCCCAGGAGGTGCCGCTCGCCGAACTGGCCAAGGACTCGTGGATCGGCCCGTACCCCGGCAATCCCTGCCACGAGGTGGTCGTCCTGGCCTGCGAGAACGCCGGATTCCGGCCCCGCCTCGAACACTCCTCGGACGACTTCCGCGCGGTCGTCGCCCTCGCCTCGGCCGACGCGGGCGTGGCCCTCGTACCGCGCTCGGCCCTGCGCGGCATGGACCTCACGGGTGTGGTCGTGTGCCCGGTCGACGGGGTCGCACCCACGCGGCGGGTCTTCGCGGCGGTACGCAGGGGAGCGGAGGAACACCCGCTGATCCGCCCGGTGTTGGAGGCGCTGGGCGTGGCGGCGCAGGGGTAGGGACCGGTCCGGCGGTTCGGGTCGTGGACGCGAGGCTGCCCCGCTGATCGGCGGGGCTGTCGTCGGTTGTCGGCTTGCTCGGCGCTTGGCGTGGCGGCGCTGGGGTGTAGGGGTCTGTCCGGGGGTTCGGGTCGCGGATGCGAGGCTGCCCCGCTGGTCGGCGGGGCTGCCGTCGGTTTCCCGCTCGCCCCGCGCTCGATCTGGCTCACGCGGGGACCGGCGGCGTCGTGCTGCGCGCAGCGCGAGCGGCTGATGTCGGCATCTCGGTTTCCTCGCAGTTCGACGCCTCCGAACCGTTCACCGGCCCCCCCCGGGTGCGCTCCGCCCCGGCGCGGAGCGCGACGCAGTCGCCGGGTGATTGTCAGTGGCATTGGCTACGGTGCGTTGCATGCCGGAAGCCGAAGACGTACGCCGTATCTCCCTCTCCCTGCCGGACACCACGGAGAAGATCGCCTGGGGCATGCCCACGTTCCGGGTAGCGGGGAAGATGTTCGCCACGCTGCCCGAGGACGAGACCTCCATCGCCGTGCGCTGCCCGAAGGAGGAGCGCGACGAACTGGTCCTGGCCGAGCCGGAGAAGTTCTGGATCGCCGACCACGAAGCGGGCTTCGCCTGGGTCAGAGTGCGTCTGTCCGCCCTGGAGGACGAGGACGAGCTGCGTGACATCCTCGCCGACTCCTGGCGGCAGGCGGCCCCGCCCCGACTGGTCGACGCCTACCCGGAGTTGGGGCCGCCGGGTGCCGACTGAACCCGAACGGCGCGCTCAGGTTCGTACGGAGGAGACGCGCCCGGCCCCCACGAACTCCCGGATCCGCTCTCGGAGCGTCCGTGCGTCGAGCCCGTGCGCGGCGATGTGCTCGTCGACGTCCCCGTACCTGCGGAGTTCGCGGCGGCCCACGCCCAGGCCCAGCACCCGGTGGGGCACATCGGCGAGCGCGTCGTTCACGACGGCCGTCGACGTGCCCGCGAGATACGGCTCGACAAGGACGACGTCGGTGCCCGCCGCCTCCGTGGCCCGGCGCAGCGCGGCCGTGTCGAAGGGCCGTACGGTCGTCGCGTACAGGACGGTGACGTCGAGCCCTTCCGTGGCGGCCAGCACCGCGTCGAGCATCGTCCCGACGGCGATCACGACACCGGAGCGGCCCTCGCGAAGGGTGAGGAACCGGGCGCCGTCGACCGCGAGCCCCTCGGCGTTGGACTGCGTCGACAGCCGTACGTACACCTTGTCGTCGCCCGCGCCGACCGCGTGCCGCAGCAGTGTCTCCGCCTCGTCGGGGTGCCCCGGCACATGGACGGTCCAGCCGTCCAGGGTGTCGAGCAGGGCCACGTCACCGGGGGCCATGTGGGTGAAGCCGCCGGCGGGCCAGTCGAAGGAGGCGGCGGCGCTGACGAGTACGGCGCCGACGTCCTGGTGCCCGAGATCCAGCTTGACCTGCTCGAAGGGCCGCTCGACGAGGAAGCTCGCGAAGGTGTGCACGACGGGGCGCATACCGGTGAGCGCCAGGCCCGCGCCCGCGGCCACGAGCAGCTGCTCACGGATGCCGACGTTGATCACCCGGTCGGGATGCCGGACCTGCGTCTCCGTGAACCCGTCCGCTCCGATCTCGGCGAGTACGACGGCGACGCGCGGGTCCTCGTCGAGCAGCTGGGAGAGGACGGGGGCGAAGCGGTCACGCATGGTGTCCATGGGGGAACAGTTCCTTTCGGGTTGGTTGGACCGGCAGCCGTACGTTCAGTCGGTCTTCGGTTCGACCCGAGCCACGACCATGTGCGGGCGGCCGGGATGCGGTGCCGTGAAGGCGCTGTGCAGGGCCTCGTGGTCACGGCCGTCGACCGTTGCCGTGGACCAGCCCGCTGCCGCGAAGCGGGCGGCGATACCGCCGGGCCGTGCATGGCGGGCGGAGGAGTTGTCGACGACGACGGTGTGCAGACGGTCGAGACCGGCGGGACCGGCGAAGGCGATCGCCTCGTGGTTGCTGCCCTCGTCCAGTTCGGCGTCACCGGTCAGCACCCACACCGCCGGCCCGTCGAGCCCCTGGGCGCGCAGCCCCAGCGCCGTACCGACGGCGATCGGCAGACCGTGCCCGAGCGAGCCGCTGCCGATCTCGGCCCCCGGCACCAGCACCCGGTCGGGGTGGTGGCCGAGCGGCGAGTCGTACGAGCCGAAGCCCGGCAGCCAGTCCACGGGCAGAAAGCCCTTGGCGGCGAGTACCGCGTAGTACGCCATGGGCCCGTGCCCCTTGGACAGCAGGAACCGGTCCCGCCCGGGGTCCGACATCTGCTCCGGGCCGACCCGCAGGACCCGGTCATAGAGCACCCAGAGCACGTCCAGCGTGGAGGTCGCCGCCGGCCCGTGCTTCTCGTCGCCGGTCATCAGCCCCATGAGCCCGGGCAGCTCGGCGTATGCGTATGTGCGGCCGCGAGCCGCTGTGATCGTCATGCGGTCGATCGTGCGACCTCGACCAAACTTGAGGTCAAGGCCCCGCGGCGTGAATACCAGCGCGGACAAAGGAGTGCGCGACCACCGACCCGAGTGCGGTATTGTTTCCATGCGCGTTCGGCCAGGGGAAATCCCAGGTCAGACGGCACCGGGACGTGGCGCAGCTTGGTAGCGCACTTGACTGGGGGTCAAGGGGTCGCAGGTTCAAATCCTGTCGTCCCGACGGTGCTCGACGAAGGGTCTTCACAGGCGAGAGCCTGTGGGGGCCCTTTTGGTATGGGCGCGTTCACTCGGTCACCCATGTGAGGCCGTCCTCCGAGGCCAGCAGGCCGCCGGGGTGCAGCGGGGTCTCCTTCTCCAGCGGGCCGCCGAAGACACCCCGTTCCTGGAGGATCGTGCCCTCCTGGAAGACCTGGCGGATCGAGGCGGACTCGAAGAGCGGATTGCGCAGGCCGTCGGAGTCCGGGAGCCGGCCGACCGCGTGGTCGAGTTCCGAGGCGGTGGCCGTCAGCCGGGCATCCGCCTGCCCGGGCCCGGCGAGGGACGTGTCGCCGGAGGCCAGTCCGCCCACCAGCTCGACGAACGCCTCCATTTCCGTCGCGTCGACGTGGGTGACCTTGCGGGCCTTCCAGAAGTACGACCTCTCGTCCTGGTGCATGTCGTAGAAGGAGACCAGGAACTCGTGGAACAGGCCGTATTCGTGCCGGTAGCGTGCCTCGAACTCGTGGAAGAGGCGGCCCTCGTCGAGAGTTCCGGCCAGGCCGCTGTTGATGGAGCGGGCCGCGAGCAGGGCCCCGTACGTGGCGAGGTGCACTCCGGAGGACAGCACCGGGTCGACGAAGCACGCCGCGTCGCCGACCAGCACCATGCCGGGCCGCCACAGCTGTGACTTCCAGTACGACCAGTCCTTGCGGACCCGCACCTGGTCGTACGGCGCCTCGGTGGCCTGCGGCACCCCGTGCAGGAGGTCCCGGACCTCTGGGCAGGAGTCGATCAGCCCACGCCAGGCCGTCACCGGGTCCCGCTGGATCGCGGCGGCGTTGTCCCGGCCGACCACCGCGCCGACGCTGGTGAGGTCGTCGCGGAGCGGGATGTACCAGAGCCAGCCCTCATCGAAGGCGGCGCAGAAGATGTTGCCGTCGTTCGGCTTCGGGAGCCGCTTGCCGCCGGCGAAGTAGCCGAACACCGCGATGTTCCGGAAGAAGTCGGAGTACGTCCGCCTGCCGCCGACCTCGCCGTGGATCCGGCTGCCGTTGCCGGACGCGTCCACGACGTAACGGGCCCGGGCCTCGCGGATCTCCCCGGCGGGGCCCGTCCAGCCGACGCCCCTGACGCGCTCCTCGTCGCCGAGCACGCCCCTGACCCGGCAGCCCTCCCGAACGTCGACGCCGACCCGGCGGGCATTGTCCAGCAGGATCGCGTCGAACCGGGACCGCTCGACCTGGTAGGCGAACGAGGTCGGGTCGGCCAGTCGCGGGGAAAGGGCGAAGGAGAACTGCCACGGGTCCGGGTTCCGGCCCCAGCGGAAGGTCCCGCCGCGCTTCGTCTTGAAGCCGGCCCGCGCGACCTCCTCCTCGACGCCCAGGATGCGGCACACCCCGTGCACGGTGGAGGGGAGCAGCGACTCGCCGATCTGGTACCGGGGAAACGTCTGCTGCTCCAGCAGGAGGACACGGTGGCCTCGCAGGGCGACGGCCGTGGCGGCGGTCGACCCGGCCGGGCCGCCGCCCACGACGATCACGTCGAACTCCTCGGTCTCCGCAGTCTCGTGGTCGGTGTTCACCGCTCTCCTTCTGTTTCTGTTTCTGTGGTCGGCGACGACGGGACGTCCGTGTGGCCTAGGGAATCGATCCAGGTGCGGATGGCCGCCGCCGTGGTCCGGGTGTGTTCCCGCATGAACGAGAAGTGGTCGCCGGGGACGTCGGCCCGGGTGTGCGGCAGCGGCCAGGAGGTGCGCCACTCGTCCGGGGCCGCGCCCGCCGCCATCGCGGGCGTCGGCCGGGTGGCCCGGACCAGCAGGGTCGGGGTGTCGACCGGCTCCGGTTCCCAGTCCAGGAACATCCGGGTGTACGCGCCCAGCGCGGCCACCCCGGTGTCCTCGTCCCCCGTGAACTGGTTTCCGCCCAGGCGCGGCGCGATCACGGCGGGCAGGGACAGCAGCCAGTCCTTGTCGCTGTTGCCGTCGTTGATGAGGTACGTGTCGAGCAGCACCTGTCCGACGGGCGGGCTCCCCAGGGCTTCGAGCCGCCGGGTCACCGCATGGGCGACCGCGCCTCCGGTGCTCACGCCGACGATCACGAAGGGCCGGTCGCCGACGTGCCGCAGCACCGTCTCCGCGTGTGTCCGGGCGAGCGTGTCCCGGTCGGCCGGCACGGCACGGCCCGCCCCGATGCCGGGGTGCGGGAGTTCGAGGACGTCCAGTTCGCCCTGGAAGTCGGCGTGGAATCCGGCGAATTCACCACCGGGGGCGGCGAAGGGCGGGTGGAAGCCGTTGAGGAAGACGAGTACTGGCCCCGCTTGGGAACCGTCGGCGCGCCGCAGCGGGGGCAGGGCGTGCTCCCGGCCGGCGTCCGGGCCGAAGGTCGGCAGCGCCCAGGAGGCCGTGACCAGCATGTGCATCGCCGCGACCACCTGCCCGGCCTCACAGACCCGCCGGTAGAGCGAGGAGAGCGTCTGCGCGGGCCGGTCGTCCACGGGCGCGCGTTCCGGCTCCGGTGCGATGTCGGGCAGGTCGTCCAGCAGACCGAGTACGTGGTGGGCCAGACCCTGGGCCGTCGGGTGTTCGAACACCACGGCGGCGGACAGGCGCAGCCGCAGGGCCATGCTCAGCCGGTTGCGGACCTGGACCGCCATCAGGGAGTCGAAGCCCAGCTCGGCGAAGGACTTGCCGGCCGGCAGCGCGTCGGCGTCCGGGTAGCCGAGGACCGTGGCCACGTCGGCGCGCATCAACTCCGCGAGGGCGTCCGCCCGTTGGGCGGTGGGCAGCCCGGCCAGCACCTTGCGCCAGGCGCCCGGCTCCCAGAGCTGCTCCGTACCGGGCGAGGAGCCGGTACCGGCGCCGTCCCCGGTCCTGGAACCGGTCCCGGCGGCCGGCCTGCGGGGCGGCACGAGTCCGCGCAGCAGTGGTGGCAGGGGTCCCCGGGCGGACCTGAGTGCCCCCCGGTCCAGCAGGACCGGCGCCAGTACGGGCTCGCCCGCGCGCAGCGCCGCGTCGAAGAGGGCGAGGCCCTGCTCGACCGAGAGCGCCCGGAGCACCTCACCGGCCGACCGGTGCGGGACCCCTGCGTCCCGATCAGGCCCATCAGCCCTACCGACCCCATCAGCCCCACCGGCCATGCCGGCCCCGTGGTCCCAAGGTCCCCAGGCCAAGGACACGGCGGGCAGCCCCAGTTGGGAACGGTGCCGGGCCAGGGCGTCCAGGAAGACGTTCGCCGCCGCGTAGTTGCCCTGGCCGGCGCGGCCCAGCAGGCCGGACACCGAGGAGAACAGGACGAACGCCGACAGGTCCAGGTCCCGGGTCAGTTCGTGCAGATGCCAGGCCGCGTCCACCTTCGGCCGCAGTACGGCCGCCATCCGCCCGGGCGTCAGCGCGGCGAGGACACCGTCGTCCAGCACCCCTGCCGCATGCACCACGGCGGTCAGCGCCGGCGAGCACTCCTTGATCACCTCGGCCAGCGCGGCACGGTCGCCCGCGTCGCAGGCCACGATCCGCACTTCGGCGCCCAACTTCGCCAGTGTGGCGCGCAGTTGCTCGGCGTTCGGTGCCTGGGGCCCCTGCCGACCCGTGAGCAACAGGTGTCGTACGCCGTGGGCGGTCACGAGATGGCGGGCGACCTCCGCACCGAGCGCGCCGGTACCTCCGGTGATCAGGACCGTGCCGTCCGGCCCGAAGTCACCGCCCTCGGCGGAGAGTTCACCGGCGGCGACCAGGCGAGGCACCGTCAAGTGCCCGTTCCGCACGGAGAGTTGGCTCTCGTCGCCGGCGACCGCAGCGGGGAGCAGTCGCAGCGATTCCGGCCGCCCGTCCACGTCGACGAGGACGACCCGTCCGGGCAGCTCCGCCTGTGCGGCACGCACCAGCCCCCACACGGCGGCCCCGGCCGGATCCGGCTCGGGCGCGGTCGCGTTCCGCGTCACCACGAGCAGCCGGGAGCCCGCTGTCCGAGGGTCGTCCTGCCAGTCCTGGAGGGTGCGGAGCACCCTGCCGGTCAGCCGGTGTACGGCGGGCAGCGGATCGGCGTCCGCCCCCGGACCGTCGTCGACGGCCGCGACGACGACGGTGTCCGGTTCGGGGGCGTCGGTTCCCACGACGTCGGGGAGCACCCCGCGCAGGTCCAGCTCGTCCGGGCCGACCAGCGCCCAGCGCCCGCCGGTCACGGGCCGCAGGCCGGCCTCCGGCTCCTCGACGGCGGTCCACTCGGGGCGCAACAGGGCCCGGAGCACGACATCGGCCGTCGATTCGGCCGTCTCGGCGGGGAGTTCACGCGTGGTCATGGAGTCCACGCGCGCCACCGGGAGTCCCGACGGGTCGGTCAGAGTGACCGTGACCGAGTCCGTCCCGCTCGGGGCGATCCGTACGTGTACCTCCGACGCGCCTGTCGCGTACAGGCGTACGCCGTTCCACGCGAACGGCACCCGGACGTTGCCGGAGTCGGATGCCGCGCCCGTGAGGAGCGGGGCGTGCAGGGCCGCGTCCAGCAGCGCCGGATGGATCCCGAACCGGTCGGCGTGCCCCGACTCCGCCTCGGGCAGGCGGACGTCCGCGAACATCTCGTCGCCGCGCCGCCAGACCGCCCGTACGCCCCGGAATGCCGGGCCGTAGGAGAGGCCGACCTCAGCGAGGCCGGCGTACGCGTCGGTGAGGTCGACCTGGGTCGCGTCCTGCGGCGGCCACACCGCCGGTTCCGCCTCCGGACGGGTGGTTTCCGGGCGGCCGAGGAGGCCTGTGGCGTGCCGGGTCCAGTCGGGCTCGGAGTCGTCCGTGGCGGGCCGGGCGTAGACGTCGACCGGGTGCCGGCCGGAATCGTCCGCCGGGCCCACGACGACCTGGACGTGAACGCCCGTGCCCGCGCCCAGGAGCAGCGGGGCCAGGACCACGAGTTCGTCGAGCGTGCCGAAGCCGACCTCGTCGCCCGCCCGTACGGCCATCTCCACGAACCCCGTCGCGGGGACCAGGACCGTTCCGCCGATCACATGGTCGGCGAGCCACGGGTGGGTGGTGGTGGAGAGCAGGCCGGAGAACACCGTCCGGCCGGTGTCCGGCACGGTGAACGCCGGTCCCAGCAGCGGGTGTTCGTGCGGGTCTTTGGCGAGGGTGGGGGTGGTTGGCGCGTCCAGCCAGTATCGCTGCCGCTGGAAGGCGTACGTCGGCAGCTCGTCCACGTGCCGTGCACCGCTGCCCGCGAACACGGCGGGCCAGTCGACGCGCGTTCCGCGCACATGGAGGCGGGCCACGGCGGCCAGTAGGCTCTTCGGTTCCGGATCGCCGGCGCGGGTGGCGGCGGCGCACACGGGGGCGGGGCCCTCGCCGTCCGGGCCGGTCAGACAGTCCTGGGCGGTGGCGGTGAGCGTCTGCCCCGGGCCGATCTCCAGGAACGCCGACACTCCGTTGTCCCCGAGCCACCGCAGGGCGTCGGCGAATCGCACGGGCAGACGGGCGTGCCGTACCCAGTACTCCGGCGAACACAGTTCCCCGGTTTCGGCCGGGCGGCCCGACACGGCCGAGACGACCGGGATGCGCGGCGGCCGGAACGTCAGCCCCTCGGCGACCCGGCGGAAGTCGTCGAGCATCGGCTCCACGAGCGGCGAGTGGAAGGCGTGGCCGACCCGCAGCCGGACGGTCCTGCGACCTCGCGCCTCAAACCCGGCCGCCACGGCCAGCACCGCGTCCTCCGCTCCCGAAATCACCACCGCACGCGGTCCGTTGACCGAGGCGATCGCCACCTGGCCGTCAAATGTGGGGAGTTCGGCCAGGACTTCCTCCTCCGTCGCGTGCAGCGCCACCATCGCTCCGCCGCTCGGCAGGGCGTGCATCAACTGGCCCCGGGCCGCGACGAGTTCGGCTGCGTCGGCCAGGTTCAGTACTCCGGCGACATGGGCCGCGGCCAGTTCCCCCACGGAGTGCCCGACCAGGAAGTCGGGGCGTACTCCCCAGGACTCCAGCAGCCGGAACAGCGCCACCTCGAAGGCGAACAGACCGGCCTGGGTGAAGTCCGTACGGTCGAGCAGGGCGGCCTCCGGCGTACCCGGCTCCGCGGACAGCACCACGTCGAGAGGGTGGTGCAGACGGCCGTCCATTGCTCGGCAGACCTCCTCGAACGCCGAGTCGAAGGCGGGGAAGGCGGCACGCAACTCCGCGCCCATACGGGCACGTTGAGCGCCCTGGCCGGTGAACAGGAAGGCCGTACGGACGCCGGGGTCGGCGACGGCACGATCAGCGCCCCTCCCGTCGGCGAGCGCCTCCAGCGCGGTCAGCATCCGCGCCCGGTCGTCGGCCGGAACCATCGCCCGGTGGGCGAGCGGGGACCTCGACACGGCCAGGGAGACGCCGACGGCGGTGGGCGAGAGGTGGGGCCGGGCCGCCACGTGGGCGGCGACACGGCGGGCCTGGGAGCGCAGGGCGGCCTCGTCGGCGCCGGAGAGCAGCCAGGGCACCGGGAGCCGCGTGGCGCCCGGTGCGGCGTGGGGCGGCGGGGTCTTGGTCTTGCCGAGGGGTGGCGGGGCCGTGCCCAAGGTCGGCTGGGTCGTCTCCGAGGTCGGCTGGGCTGTGCCCAAGGTCGATTGGGCCGTGCCCGAGGTCGGCTGGGCCTCGTCCAGGTTCGGCAGAGCATCCTTCTCGGTCTGAGGGGCCTCTCCTGGGGTCGGCCGGGCCTCGTCCACGACCGGCGGGGCCTCCTCCAGGATCACGTGGGCGTTGGTCCCGCTGATGCCGAAGGCGGACACGCCGGCCCGGCGCGGCCGGGAGTCCGTCACCGGCCAGGGGCGGGACTCGGCCAGCAGTTCGACCCGGCCCGCCGACCAGTCGACGTGCGGGCTGGGTTCCCCCGCGTACAGCGAGCGCGGGAGCCGCTCGTGCCGCATGGCCTGCACCATCTTGATGACCCCGGCGACACCGGCGGCGGCCTGGGTGTGCCCCAGGTTGGACTTGACCGAGCCCAGCCACAGCGGTGGCCGGTCCCCGGCCCGCCCCTGGCCGTAGGTGGCCAGCAGGGCGCTCGCCTCGACGGGGTCGCCCAGCGTGGTGCCCGTGCCGTGCGCCTCCACCGCGTCCACGTCGTCCGCGCCGAGCCCGGCGTCCGTCAACGCCCGTGCGATCAGGCGTTGTTGGGCCTGGCCGTTCGGTGCCGTCAGGCCGTTGGACGCGCCGTCGGAGTTGACGGCGGAACCGCGCAGCACGGCCAGGACGGGGTGGCCGTTGCGGCGGGCGTCGGACAGCCGCTCCAGCAGCACAAGGCCCGCGCCCTCGCCCCAGGCGGTGCCGTCCGCCGAGGCCGAGAACGACTTGCAGCGGCCGTCGGGCGACAGAGCGCGCTGTCGGCTGAAAGCTGTGAAGGCTTTGGGCGTCGCCATCACGGTGACCCCGCCGGCCAGGGCCAGCGAGCACTCGCCGGAGCGCAGCGCCCGCGCCGCCCAGTGCAGGGCGACCAGCGAGGACGAGCACGCGGTGTCGAGGGTGATCGACGGCCCGCGCAGGCCGTACACGTACGAGATCCGGCCGGAGGCCACGCTGCCCGCCGAGCCCAGGGCCAGATGGGCCTCCAGGTCGTGCCTGTCCAGGCGCGCGGAGTAGTCCCCGTGCATCACGCCGACGAACACACCCGTGTCGCTCTCGCGCAGCGTCGCCTGTGCGATGCCCGCCCGCTCCCACACCTCCCACGAGGTCTCCAGCAGCAGCCGTTGCTGCGGGTCCATGGCCAGTGCCTCGCGCGGTGAGATCCCGAACAGGCCCGCGTCGAACTCGGCGGCCCGGTGCAGGAATCCGCCGCTGCGGGTGTACGACGTGCCGACCCGGTCCGGGTCCGGGTCGTACAGGGCAGCCAGGTCCCAGCCCCGGTCGATGGGGAAGTCCGAGACCGCGTCCCGGCCCGCCGCCACCAGGTCCCACAGATCCTCGGGGGAGTACACGTCCCCGGGGTAACGGCAGCCCATGGCGACGATCACCACGGGGTCGTCCGCTTCCGTCGCGGAGCCGAGGTGCGGCACGGGTGCGGGCGCCGGAGCGAAGAGGATGTCGTGCACGTGCCGGGTCAGGGCGTCCGGCGTGGGATGGTCGAAGACCAGCGTCGACGGGAGCCGCAGCCCGGTCGCCTCGCCGAGCCGCTCGATCAGCGTGACGGCACCCTCGGACGTCAGCCCGAGATCGGTGAACGGGCGGTCGACGTCGAGCCGTTCGTGCGGACCGTCGGGGTTGGGCTCGTCGTCCGGACCGTCGGCGTCGGGCCGATCGCTCGGTCCGTCGGCGTCGAGTCCTTCGTATCCTTCGTACGAGCCGTCGCCGCACACCGCGGACGTCTCCGCGAGTACCGCCTCGCGCAGGGCGCGTTCCCTCCCCTCCGGCGGGAGAGCGAGCAGGCGTCGGCGCAGGGCACCGTCGGTCGCCGTGGGGGAGGCGGGGCGGGCCTCGGGTACCGGTCGGGCCAGGTCCGGCAGGACCGCGTGGCGGGTGATCTTGCCGGACGCCGTACGCGGGACGGCCGCGATCTCGTGGATCTCGACGGGCAGCTTGTACGCGGCCAGCCGCTCCCGGCACGCGGCCAGTATCCGCCTCGGGTCGAACCCGTCCGGTCCTGGAACGACGTACGCCACCGGGACCTCGCCGAGGACGTCGTGCGGCCTACCCACCACCACGGCGTCCCGCACGCCGGGACAGAGCAGCAGGGCCTGTTCGATCTCGGTGGGGTGGATGTTCTCCCCGCCCCGGATGATCAGTTCGCTGACCCGGCCGGTGAGGGTGAGATGCCCGTGCGGGCCACGTTGCCCCAGGTCACCGGTGCGGTACCAGCCGTCCCGCAGCGCGGCCGCCGTCGCCTCGGGCTGATGGTGATAGCCGGTCATCAGACTCGGCCCACGCGCCCAGATCTCGCCCTCGTCGCCGTCCTCGACATCGTTGCCGGAGCCCGGATCGACCAGCCGTACGTCCATCCCCGGGACCGGCGGCCCGCAGGACCCGTCGACCCTCGGCCCGTCCGGCCGGTTCACCGCGATCATCCCGCAGGTCTCGGTACTGCCGTACGCGTCGAGCAGCGGCGCCCCCAGCAGGTTCTCCACCGCCTGTCGCAGGGCCGGCGCACTCGGGGCGCCCGCCACGACGCACGTCCGCAGAGCAGGCACTGGTGAGGTGTCCTCGGCCGCCGACGCGACCAGTTGGTGGTACACGGCGGGCACCCCGGCCAGGACGGTGTAGGAGCCGCCGAGGGACGCGCGAGGTGTGCGCAGCTCCCTCAACAGGCCGCCGGGAGACAGCAGTTCGCCGGTGATGCGCGCGCTCGCGCCGACGGCGGTGACCCCCAGGATCGCCAGCGAGTGCCCGAAGCTGTGGAACAGCGGGAGCGGCCAGAGCAGCCGGTCCTCGGGGGAGAGCCCGAAGATCGGCCCGTAGCAGGCCGCCACCGACCACAGGGCCGCACGCTGCGTGGACAGCACGCCCTTGGGCCGATGGGTGGTGCCGGAGGTGTAGAGCATCCAGGCCGGCTCGTCGAGCCCGAGATCGTCGCGGGGCGGCACGGCGGGCTCCGCCCCGGCCACCTCCTCGAAGAGGACCGTTCCGTCGGGGGCGTCCGACGGCACCGGATCCGTGCCGGTGAGCAGGACGCGCGTACGGCCGTGCAGGCCCCCCGCGCGGTTCAGGCGGGCCAGGTGCGCGCGGTCGGTGACGACGACCGAGGCCCCGCTGTCCTCCAGGAAATGGGCCAGTTCGGCGTCCGAGGACCGAGGGTTGAGGGGTACGCCGACCGCTCCCGCCCGGACGCCGGCGAGGACGCTCTCCACCATCTCCACGCGGTTGCCCAGCAGGATCGCGACCCGGTCCCCGCGCCGCACACCCGCCCCCGCGAGATACGCGGCCAGTTGACCGGTGCGCCGCTCCAACTCGGCGTAGGTGACGTCCCGTTCGTCGTCGGCGTACGCCACCCGCGACGGTGACCTCTCGGCGTGCGCCTTCAACAGTTCGGGCAGCGGCCGGATCAGCTCGTCGCGCGTCATGTACCCGCCCCTCCGTCAATCTCCTTGCAGAGCAACGGTATTGAGCGTAGGGCCAGGTCCCCTCGATGATCGAATGTTCCGAAGACCGGCGTTGCGCATTGTTCCGGTGCGTCAGCCGCCGCCATCGAGGTCGTCGCGCCGACGGAGCACCCGTAGCTCCTGCCCGGCGAACTCCATCTCGTACAGCTTGCCCCGTGCGTTCTCGAAGGGGCGGTGGAGGATCATCATCAGCCGGCCGTCGAACGTGTGGAAGAGCATGCCGTGGCCGCTGTCCTCGCGGACCAGCGGTCGGTGCTGCCGCCAAGGCCCCTCGATGCCGCCCGACTTCGACGTGGCGTAGGTCTGCACGTATCCGCCGCTGATCGTCCCGTCCTCGCCGGCCACGTTCTTCTCGTACGTCGACCACAGCATGAGCAGGGAGCCGTCGGGGGCGCGGTGGAGTTGGGGGCCGTCGGTGATGTAGGGCGCGAGCTGATGCGGCCGGCCTGCGGGGATGTCCTCGGTGATCCAGGACGCGTCCGAGGCCTTGAAGAGGAAGACCGGGTCTCCGATCGTGCGGGACAGGTCCGGGGCCAGGCGGATCGCTTCCATCGTTCCGTCGATCGTTTGCAGCCACTCGTGTGCATACACCATCCACGGTTGCCCGGACGGGTCGACGTACAGCGTGCCGTCGAGGGTCATCAGGTTCGCGGGCGGGGTGGGGCGTGCGGGGTCTACGACCGTGAACGGGCCCAGCAGCGACGAGGACACGGCCGTGATCGTGCCGCGCATGTAGGACGGGACCTGGAACGGCGTGCCCCACTGGTTGGGCGGAGGCGGCGGGAGCGGTCTGTCCTCGTTGTGGAGTGTGGTGAACAGGTAGTACCGGCCGCCCCATTCGTGCACCTCCGGCGCCCAGCCGCCGTCGGTCGCCCAGATCCCCTGCTGCTCGGCGGCCAGGAAGACCACGACCGGGCGCGTCCAGTCGCGCAGGTCGGAGCTGCGGTAGACCATCGTGCCGGTGCCGTCCACGCCCGAAACCGACGGGTCGTTGGACGTGTAGAGGTGGTAGGTGCGGGTCTTCTCGTCGGCGACGACGAACGGATCGTGCAGCGGCATGTCGGGCAGCCGCATCGGTTCGGTGTCAGCCATGGCCGAAGAATACGTCGCCCCTGCAAGACCCCCTGTTGGCCGGGTTGTCGGTCAGGTCGTTGGCCAAGTCCGTGGCCGAGAAAAACGCTTGGACTGCCCCGGCGCCGTCGCGGGACACTGCGATGCCCGAAATGCGTAGCGGGCCGCCGTTTCGACACCACAGGATTGGCATGGAATCGCCTGAATCACGCGAGTTCTCGCCTGGCCGGGGCTCGGTGCTCCTCGCACTTCGTTACTACGGACGGGAGTTGGCCCGCCTCAGGCGGCTGACGACACCCGCGATGCTGCTGCCCGCGCTGGGCAACATCGGCATCAACTACATCGCGCCGCTGATCGTCGCGAAGCTCGTCGGCCGGATCGCCGACGAGGACGGGATCACCGTCGGCTCCACGCTGCCGTACGTCCTCGGCTTCGGTGGCGTTCTGCTGCTCTCCGAGGTGCTGTGGCGCGGGGGCCTGCACTGTCTGAACCGCGTCGACGCCCGGGGCATCGAGCATCTCTATGTGATCGGCATGGACGAGCTGTTCGCCAAGGACGCCGCGTTCTTCCACGACAACTTCGCCGGGTCGCTGACCAAACGGGTCCTGAGCTTCGCCTCCCGGTTCGAGGAGTTCGTCGACACGATCACGTTCCAGGTCGTGGGCAGTCTGGTGCCGCTCCTCTTCGGTTCGGTGGTGCTGTGGCGCTATGAACCGCTGCTCGTCGTCGGCCTGTTGGCGATGATCGCGCTGACGGCGGTGTGCGTGGTGCCCCTCATCCGGCGCCGTCAGGCGCTCGTCGACAAGCGTGAGGAGGCCATCGCCCGGGTCTCGGGCCATGTGGCCGACAGCCTGATGAACATGGACACCGTCCGGGCGTTCGCCGCCGAGGAGCGTGAGGCCGCCGAACACCGGTCCCGGGTCGCGGCCTCGCGGCGGCTCATGCTGCGGTCGTGGGACTACGGCAATCTCCGCATCGACACGCTGGTCGCGCCCCTGTCCGTGGCGACCAACGCCCTGGGACTGCTGCTCGCGGTCACCCTCGCCGGAGGCGGGCACGGCGTGGAGGCGGTCGTCGTCGCGTTCACGTACTACACGAACGCGACGCGGATCATGTTCGAGTTCAACCAGATCTACCGTCGGCTCGAAAGCTCGATGACGGAGGCAGCGCAGTTCACCGAGCTGCTGCTGACGTCGCCGACCGTGCTCGACCCGGAGTCGCCCGAGGCCCTGCTGTCCCAGGCTGCCGACGTCCGCTTCGAGAACGTGACCTTCGCCCACGCGGGCGCGGAACCGCTCTTCCAGGGACTCGACCTGGCCGTGCCCAGCGGATCGAGGATCGGGCTCGTCGGCCGTTCCGGCGGCGGCAAGACCACGCTCAGTCGACTGCTGCTGCGTATGACGGACATCGACTCCGGCCGGATCCTGATCGGCGGCCAGGACATCAGCCGACTGCGCCAGACGGATCTGCGCGGCCTGATCGCCTATGTGCCGCAGGACCCGGCGATGTTCCACCGCACTCTGCGGGACAACATCGCGTTCGCCCGCCCGGACGCCACCGACGCCGAGATCCGCCGCGCGGCCGAGGCGGCCCACGTCACGGAGTTCGCCGACGCGCTGCCGGAGGGCTTCGACACCATGGTCGGCGAGCGGGGGGTCAAACTGTCCGGCGGTCAGCGCCAGCGGGTCGCGCTGGCCCGGGCGATCCTGCGCGACGCGCCGATCCTGCTGCTCGACGAGGCCACCAGCGCCCTGGACTCCGAGAGCGAGATCCTCGTCCAGGAGGCGCTGTGGCGGCTCATGGAGGGACGGACGGCGCTCGTCGTGGCGCACCGGCTGAGCACGGTCGCCTCCATGGACCGGCTCGTCGTCCTCGACCGCGGCCGGATCGTCGAGCAGGGCACGCACCAGGAACTCCTCGCGACGGAGGGCGCGTACGCCAAGCTGTGGCAGCACCAGTCGGGCGGCTTCCTCGACGACGAGTCCTTCGACGACCCCGTCGACGACAGCCCCGCGCGGGCCGATCTGCTCTAGACGTGGCATTCGTGGCTGTTAGTGGCCCGGTTCACATGGCGCAAGTCGGGCCGGGCCGACACCATGGGGCGCGTCACCGGCAGGCTGAAGGGATCCATTGATGTTCCGCAAGGTGCTGGTCGCCAACCGTGGTGAGATCGCGATTCGGGCGTTCCGAGCCGGCTATGAGCTGGGCGCGCGGACCGTGGCCGTCTTCCCGCACGAGGACCGCAATTCACTGCACCGGTTGAAGGCCGACGAGGCGTACGAGATCGGCGAGCCGGGACACCCGGTGCGGGCGTACCTCTCCGTGGAGGAGATCGTCCGCGCGGCGCGGCAGGCGGGGGCGGACGCCGTCTACCCGGGCTACGGGTTCCTGTCGGAGAACCCCGATCTTGCGCGGGCCTGCGAGGAGGCCGGCATCACCTTCGTCGGGCCGAGCGCGGACACGCTGGAGCTGACCGGCAACAAGGCCCGTGCGGTGGCCGCCGCCCGCGCGGCCGGCGTACCGGTGCTCGGGTCCTCGGAGCCCTCCTCCGATGTGGACGAACTCGTCCGCGCCGCCGAGGACATCGGCTTCCCGGTCTTCGTCAAGGCCGTCGCCGGTGGTGGCGGGCGCGGTATGCGGCGGGTCGAGGACCCCGCCCAGTTGCGCGAGTCCATTGAGGCCGCGGCGCGCGAGGCGGCCTCCGCGTTCGGCGACTCCACGGTCTTCCTGGAGAAGGCCGTCGTCGAACCCCGTCACATCGAGGTGCAGATCCTCGCCGACGGGGAGGGCAATGTCATCCACCTGTTCGAACGCGACTGTTCGGTGCAGCGCCGCCACCAGAAGGTGATCGAGCTGGCCCCCGCGCCGAACCTCGACCCGGAACTGCGCGACCGGATCTGCGCCGACGCCGTACGGTTCGCCCGGGAGATCGGCTACCGCAACGCCGGCACCGTGGAGTTCCTCCTCGACCGCGAGGGCAACTACCACTTCATCGAGATGAACCCGCGCATCCAGGTCGAACACACGGTCACCGAGGAGGTCACCGACGTCGACCTCGTCCAGTCCCAGCTGCGCATCGCCTCCGGCGAGACGCTCGCCGACCTGGGCCTCTCCCAGGAGACGGTCACCCTTCACGGGGCCGCACTCCAGTGCCGTATCACCACCGAGGACCCGGCCAACGGCTTCCGTCCGGACACCGGCCGGATCAGCGCCTACCGCTCGCCCGGCGGCTCCGGCATCCGGCTGGACGGCGGCACCACCCATGCCGGTACGGAGATCAGCGCGCACTTCGACTCGATGCTGGTCAAACTCACCTGCCGGGGCCGTGACTTCGGAACCGCGATCAGCAGGGCCCGGCGTGCCGTGGCCGAGTTCCGCATCCGTGGCGTGGCCACCAACATCCCGTTCCTTCAGGCTGTGCTCGACGACCCGGACTTCCGGGGCGGCCGGGTCACGACGTCGTTCATCGAGAAGCGCCCGCATCTGCTCACGGCACGTCACTCTGCCGACCGGGGTACGAAGCTGCTCACCTACCTCGCCGACGTCACCGTGAACAAGCCGCACGGCGAACGCCCCGAGCTGAGCGACCCGGTCACCAAGATCCCGGCCCTGCCGAACGCGGAACCGTCCGCCGGCTCCCGGCAGCGGCTCGTCGAACTCGGCCCGGAGGGCTTCGCCCGCTGGCTGCGCGAGTCACCAACCATCGGTGTCACCGACACGACGTTCCGCGACGCCCACCAGTCGCTGCTGGCCACCCGGGTCCGTACGAAGGACATGCTCGCCGTCGCCCCGGTCGTGGCACGCACCCTGCCCGAGCTGCTCTCCCTGGAGTGCTGGGGCGGCGCCACCTACGACGTGGCCCTCCGCTTCCTCGCCGAGGACCCGTGGGAACGCCTGGCCGCACTCCGCGAGGCCGTGCCCAACATCTGCCTCCAGATGCTGCTGCGCGGCCGGAACACCGTGGGCTACACGCCGTACCCGACCGAGGTGACCGACGCCTTCGTGCAGGAGGCCGCGGCCACCGGCATCGACATCTTCCGGATCTTCGACGCGCTGAACGACGTGGGGCAGATGCGGCCCGCCATCGACGCAGTACGGGAGACGGGAACGGCGATCGCCGAGGTCGCCCTCTGCTACACCGCCGACCTGTCCGATCCGTCCGAGCGGCTCTACACCCTCGACTACTACCTCCGGCTCGCCGAACAGATCGTCGAGGCGGGCGCGCACGTCCTGGCCGTCAAGGACATGGCGGGGCTGCTGCGGGCCCCGGCCGCCGCGACCCTCGTAACGGCGCTGCGCCGCGAGTTCGATCTGCCGGTGCATCTGCACACCCACGACACGGCGGGCGGTCAGCTGGCCACCTACCTCGCCGCGATCCAGGCGGGCGTCGACGCGGTCGACGGGGCGGTGGCGTCGATGGCGGGCACCACCTCGCAGCCCTCGCTGTCGGGCATCGTCGCCGCGACCGACTACTCCGAGCGTTCCACCGGGCTGAGCCTCGCCGCCGTGGGTGACCTGGAGCCGTACTGGGAGAGCGTCCGCAAGATCTACGCGCCGTTCGAGGCGGGCCTGGCCGCGCCGACCGGGCGGGTCTACCACCACGAGATCCCCGGCGGGCAGCTCTCCAACCTGCGCACCCAGGCGGTGGCGCTGGGCCTCGGTGACCGCTTCGAGGCGATCGAGGCGATGTACGCCGCCGCCGACCGCATCCTCGGCCGGCTGGTGAAGGTGACGCCTTCGTCGAAGGTGGTCGGCGACCTCGCACTCCACCTGGTGGGCGCAGATGTCTCGCCGAAGGACTTCGAGGCGACGCCGAACAGGTTCGACATCCCCGACTCCGTCATCGGCTTCCTCCGCGGTGAGCTGGGCAACCCGCCCGGCGGCTGGCCGGAGCCGTTCCGCACCAAGGCCCTGGAGGGCCGCGCCGCCCCCAAGCCCGTCCAGGAACTGACCTCGGACGATCGCGAAGGGCTGGTGAAGGAGCGCCGGGCGACACTCAACCGGCTGCTGTTCCCCGGGCCGAACCGCGAGTACGAGACACACCGTCAGACGTACGGCGACACCAGCGTCCTGGACAGCAAGGACTTCTTCTACGGCCTGCGCCCGGGGAAGGAGTACTCCGTCGACCTCGAACCGGGTGTACGGCTGCTCATCGAGCTGGAGGCCGTGGGCGAGGCCGACGAACGCGGTATGCGCACGGTGATGTCCACCCTGAACGGCCAACTGCGGCCGATCCAGGTCCGCGACACCTCGGTCGCCTCCGACATCCCGGCGACGGAGAAGGCCGACCGGGCCAACCCCGGCCATGTCGCGGCGCCGTTCGCCGGGGTCGTGACCCTCGCGGTCGCCGAGGGCGACGAGGTGGCTGCCGGTGCCACGGTGGCGACCATCGAGGCGATGAAGATGGAAGCCGCGGTCACCGCATCGAAGGCCGGGAAGGTGACGCGGCTGGCCATCAACCGGATCCAGCAGGTGGAGGGCGGCGATCTGCTCGTCGAGATCGGCTGAGGCGGGAGCTGTCGGCGCGTCTCAGGACGCCTGTCCGCCGTAGTAGTAGCCCTCGGGGCCGGTGAACACGGCGTACGGGGGAGGCGTGAACATCGGCGGGAACGGCTCAGCCGGTCCCGCCGACGTCTCCGTCCGGGAGCTGTGCAGATGGGCGTAGGTGCCGCCCAGGGCGAGGAGTTCGTCGTGGCGGCCGGACTCGGTGATGCGGCCCCGGTCGATGACGAGGATGCGGTCCGCGTCCGGGGCCAGGTCCAGGTCGTGCGTGATCACGATGGTGGTGCGGCCGGCCATCAGACGGCGCAGCGGTTCGACGATGCGGCGGGAGGCGATCGCGTCGAGGCCGGTCGTGGGCTCGTCGAGGACGAGGACCGGCGCGTCGCGCAGTACGGCACGGGCGATGGCGAGGCGCTGCAACTGGCCGCCGGACAGGCGTGCCGAGTTGGGGTCGACCCGGGTGTCGTACCCGTCGGGGAGCGCGGTGATGAAGTCGTGCGCGTCTGCCGTACGGGCAGCCTCCTCGATGGCCTGGTCGCTGGCGCCGGGCCTGCCGCAGGCGATGTTGGCGCGGACCGTGTCGTGCAGGACCAGGGTCTCCTGGGGCAGCAGGGCGATGTACTCGCGCAGCCGGTCCAGGGGGAAGTCCCTGAGCGGGGTGCCGTCCAGGAGAACGGCCCCTGAGTCGGGGTCGTAGAAGCGCAGCAGGAGCTTGGAGAGGGTGGACTTGCCGGCGCCGCTCGGTCCGGTGACGATCACCAGTTCGCCCGGTCGCACGGTGAAGGACAGTGAGTCGAGCGCCGTGGTGTCGGCGCCCGGGTAGCGGAAGGAGACGTCGCGCACCTCGACGCTGCCGTCGGGGCGCCTGGTCCCGGCGCGCTCGGGCCCGGTGGGGTCGCTGACGGCGGGCCGGGAGTCCAGCACCTCGATGAGGCGTTCGGCGCCGGCTGTGGCGGCCGTGATGACGAGGCCCAGCTGGGCGAGGCTGCGGATCGGCGGATAGAGGTAGCTGAGCAGGGCGGCGAACGCGAGCAGCTGACCGAGCGTCATCTGCCCCTCGGAGATCTCCCACACGCCGATACCGATCACTGCCAGCACACAGACCGTCTCGATGACCTGGACGAGCTGCCCGTACGCCTGGTTGAGGCGGGCCGAACGCACGGAGGCCCGGAACCAGGCCGTCGCCTCCTGCTTCAGCTTGCGCCGCTCCGCGTCCTCGCGGCCGTACGCCTGGGTGAGGACGAGGTTGCCGAGGGACTCCTCCACCACGGAGGTCACCGCGCCGTCGGCGACCCGGCCGTCCCGGGCGACGGACTTGACGCCGGCGGAGAACCTCCGTGCGGCCAGCCAGAACAGCGGGGCGAGCGCGAAGGTCACCGCGGCCAGGTCCCACTGCAGCCAGAACGCGGCCGCCGCGTAGAAGACGGCGCTGAACAGCGCGGACGCGGTGCCGATGAGGCCGGAGACCGCCATCTGCTCGATGGCCTCGATGTCACCGGTCAGCCGGGAGAGCAGATCGCCCTGGCGGTGGCGCTGGAAGAAGTGCGGGGGCAGCTTCTGCACATGGTCGAAGACACGCTCGCGCAGCCGCATCACGAACCGTTCCGACACCCACACGGAGAGGGAACCGCCCGCGTACCCGATGCCCGCGCCCACCACGGCGATGGCGAGCCACTGCGCGGCGGGCGTCCAGAAGGCGTCCAGCGAGCCGTTCTGGAGCGCGTTGTCGGTGAGGTCGCCGAAGAGCAGGATGGCGGACGTCTCGGCGAGCGCGCCGAGCACGGTGCATAGCCAGACGGCCACGAGCCAGCGCCGCAGCCCCTTCGTGAGCGGCCAGAAACGGCGGAAGGCGGTACGGGCGGGGACGGTGGGGGTGACGGACGATTCGTATTCGTCTTCGACGTAGATGCCGTCCGGTTCGTCGTAGATATAGCCCGGATCGCCTCCCGCGTTCTTTTCTAAATTGATCGGGAACCCGTATTCGGACAATTCAATACCCGGTGGGACGCTTCGCGGATGGCTGGTCCCTGAATTGCCCCTGGTTTTGGTCGCACGCATGATTCTCCTGTGCTGCATGACTTTACGGAGAAAGCTCCCGCGGTTTCCGGGACTTTGCCCGATCACCAGGTTTTTCCGGGGAGATCCACAGTCCGCGCACAGTGCCGCGGAGCGGAGGCGGAGCGGAGCGGGAACGCCGGGAGGGCCGGTGGAACACCACCGGCCCTCCCGTGTGAGCAGGCCTTGTGTCAGTTGCCGGCCCGGGGCGGCACGGGCTCGCCGGGTCGCGGGCGCCGACGGCGCGCCTGCTGTGCGTCCTGCGGGGGCTGCGGGAACTGGTTGGCGTTCGGGTTCGTGTTCGCGTTCCGCTGCGGGGTGAGCGGGGCAATAATCCTGAAGCTCATACTGACTCCTTCTGAGTTTCCAGTACTGCACGGGATGATTCCGCGTGGACGAACAGGGGCTCAGGGCTCTCGCCCCGGGCTTTCCCGCCGCCCGATGAAAGAAAACTTAACACGGCCCCGTGCGGTGTTAGTCGAAATCTCAGAATTCAATTGCCATGGGAATGCTGTGAGAACCTTGGTAATTCCTGGGTTTCGATTGTCCGCCCAGCTCAGGACAGGCGGCCGACATGGGCCAGGGCCTGCTTGAGGAGGACTCCCTGGCCGCCCGGCATCTCGTTCTGGACCAGCGGGGAGGAGGCTTCCTCGGGGCTGAACCAGACCAGGTCGAGGGCGTCCTGGCGGGGGCGGCAGTCGCCGGCCACCGGGACGATGTAGGCGAGGGACACCGCGTGCTGGCGCGGGTCGTGGAACGGGGTGACCCCCAGCGTCGGGAAGTACTCCGCGACGGTGAAGGGCTGCGGGGAGGCCGGGACCCGGGGCAGAGCCACCGGGCCGAGGTCCTTCTCCAGGTTGCGCAGGAGGGCGTCGCGCACCCGCTCGTGGTGCAGGACGCGGCCCGACACCAGAGCGCGGCTGACCGTGCCGTCCGAGCCGATGCGCAGGAGCAGGCCGATGCTGGAGACTTCGCCGTTGTCGTCGACGCGCACCGGTACGGCTTCGACGTACAGGATCGGCATCTTCGCGCGAGCCTGTTCGAGCTCGTCGGGTGCCAGCCAGCCGGGCGTGGTTTCGATCATGTCAGACATTGGCTGATCGTACTTTCAACTCGTCCTGTTTCTGCATAGCCGATCCACGTCGAACGCGCCACATCCGGGGCGCGGGGGCCTCACGCCTCCGGGCGGGCATGCCCGTTCTGCCAGGCCCAGGCCGCGATCTCCACCCGGTTCCGGGCGGCCAGCTTCAACTGCACGCTCGACAGATGCGTCTTGACCGTGGAGAGGGAGACGAACAGGGCGGAGGCGATCTCGGCGTTGGTGTGGCCGAGGGCGACCAGCCGGACCACGTCGAGTTCCCGGTCGGTGAGCGGTTCCTTGAGCGTCGCCGCCGAGACCGGGGGCGGCGAGGCCGCCGGACGGGACTCGGTGGTCTGCGCTCCGGTGATGTGCTCAAGGAGCCGGACCGTGACCGACGGCGACACCAGGGAGTCACCGGCCGCCGCGGCCCGTACCGCCTCCGCGAGCAGGGTGGGCCCCGAGTCCTTGAGCAGGAATCCGCAGGCGCCGCCACGCAGCGCCCCGTACACGTATTCGTCGAGGTCGAAGGTGGTGACCACGACGACCCGCATCGGGTCGGCGACCCCGGGGCCGGCCAGCAGCCGGGTCGCCTCCAGGCCGTCGAGCCTGGGCATCCGGATGTCCAGCAGACATACGTCCGGACGCTCACTGCGGGCCAGCGCCACGGCCTCCTCGCCGTCGGCGGCCTCCGCGACCACGGTGATGTCGGGCTGTGCGTCCAGGAAGAAACGGAAGCCCGTACGGACCATGTCCTGGTCGTCGGCGATCAGGACGCGGATCGGGGGGCTCGGCGGTGCGGGGGTCATGGCTCGATCATGCCTCAGGGGTGGGAGGGGAGCGGAGCGGCGAGTGGTCTGTGGCCGGTGCTCGGTGCTCGGTGCTCTGTGCTCTGTGGTCGGGGGAGGGCGCGGTCCCTCCTCAGTCCGCTCAGTCCGCCGTCTGTGCCGGATCCTGGGTGACCGCCCGCAGCAGTGGCCTGCTCGCTCCGATCGCCGCGAACATGGCCAGCGCGCCCACGGTCACGCACATCGCCAGGGTCACCGCGCCGGACGTGCTGATCGTGCTGTCGAACAGTTTGTTGACCTGGAAGGCGGCGTAGACACCGGCGGCCGTGGTGCCGCCGGCGAGGACGACCAGAGGGAGGACCGTCTCGCGGAACCTGGCCCGGTCGAGGAGCTTCAACGGGGTGCCGGCCAGCCGCAGCAGGGCGTAGACGCGGCGCCGGTCGAGGACGTTCGCGGCGGCGGTCAGCCCTGCGGAGGCGGTCGCGACGAGGAAGCTGACCGCCAGAGCGGCGGTGCCGAGTTCGCCCAGCCGTCCGGTGAAGACCTGGTTCTCGGCGTTGACGTAGGCCTGGGTGTACGGGAGTTGGCCCGGAACCACGTTCGACAGGGCGGTGACCGCGGTGTCGAGCTGCGCTGCTCCGCCGGAGACATGGACCACCACTCCGGGGGTGCTGCTCAGGATCTCGGCGTCGCCGTCGCTCGCGGTGACGGTCGCCTTCACCCCGGCCGCGTGGAGCAGCGTACGGGCCTCGGTGGCGGCGGTGCGGGCCGTGGCTGTGCTTGTGGTGGCTATGGCGACCTGGCCGGGGAAGCGGTAGTCGTCGAGGCCCACGTTGCCCACGGTGAAGAAACCGGCCACGAACCCGGCGAGGACCAGGCCGCTGACGGTACGCCAGGACCCGCGCGGGTCGTCGCTCAGCCGACGTGCCGCCAGCAGGGTCGCCGGACGGCGGGCGAAGCGGGCCGTGATCCGGCCGAGCCGGTCCACGACCCAGGGGCCGAGCAGCCAGAAGGCGCCGTAGAACATGAGCAGCATCGCGAGCTGCTGACCGGAGCCTGTACTGCCCGACGTCGTCGTCACGTAGATGTAGAGCAGGACGGCCACGAAGAGGATCAGGCGGATGAGGTTGGTGCGGCGGGGGTTCGCCTCCTGGGCCACACCCAGCGGCGAGGTCGCCACCTGGCGCAGCGTCAGCATGGCGCTCACGGCGATGAGTCCGGCCACGAACGCCACGATCCCCAGCAGCCAGGGCAGCCCCACCCAGAGCTGGCCGGTGTACCAGGTGCCGATGCCGAACGGGATCTCCGCGAGCGCGGGCAGCAGCAGGCAGTAGGCGAGTGCACCCGCGAGGGCCCCGGCCGCGCCGACGACCGCCGACTCCAGGCCGGTCATCGCGAGGATCTGGCGAGGTGTCGCCCCGGCCAGCCGCAGCGCGGCGAGCCGTTGCTCGCGCCGGGCCGCGCCGAGCCGGCCGGCTGCCGCCGCGAGCACGATCACGGGGACGGCGACGATCGCCACCCCGATCGACACCGCGGGCTTGTCCGACGAGGTGAAGACACTGACCTCGCCGCTGTCGAAGCCGGAGACCACGGCGCGTGCGGTCTGGCCGCCGAACTGGCCGAACATGCCGAGCGGTTCGGCCGCGGTAGAGACCGCGGGGTCGGACGAGGCCCGCCCCACGACGGCCACCAGCTCCTGGGGCGCCCCGAGACCGGCCTCGCCGATCGTGCCGTACGAGGACACCTTGGGGAAGCGGTCGTCGAGTTGCTTCGCCGGTGTCTTGTGCAGCAGGTCGGCCAGGGCGGGCGAGACGTACACCTGCCCCGGCTTCGGGAACCCGGTCAGCCCCGGGGGTGCGGGAGTGGCTTCGCGGCCGGGCAACTGGGCGAGCGACACAACGGTGATGGGCCGGTCGCCGAGGTACGTCGTGCCGAGGGTCTGTACGGCGGTGCCGTGTCGGTCGGGGGCCGGGGTGCGCCAGGCCGTGGCGTGGGCGCGGGTGTCGCTGCCGAAGTAGGCGGCCGTCAGCACCAGCAGGATCAGCGCACCGACGGCCGCGGCACCGGCCGCCAGCAACTGGCTGTGCAGACCGCGCCGACCGGACCGGCGCACGAGAAACCACGTCAACTGTGGGACGGGCGAGGACATTGGGGCTCCGGGAGATTTGGAGGGGAGGGGTGGAGGAGGGTGTGATCGGGCGTGGCGTGCAGGCGTGCAGGCGTGCGGGCGCAGGGCGTGGGATGCGGGGCGCGGTGGGGATGGGAACGGTCGGCGGGCAGAGGGCCGGACGGAGGCAGGGGGGCGTGCTGGAGAGCGGGCCGCCGGCGGGCGAAGGGGCGTGGGGGTACGGGCGGCGGCCCGAGACAGGACAGGAGAGGGCTGACGGTGGGAGGGCGAGGTGGTGGGGATCGCTTGGCCTGCGGGGCATCGGAGTTGCGGGCCGTGGCAGTGGAGGTCGGCAGGGAGCGGGGTGACTGCGGGAGGGAGATGTGGTGGGGTCCGCCGGTCGGGCCGGGTGTCGGAGCGGCAGCCCATGACAGAGGAGACGGGGCGCGGTGACAGCGGGAGGCTGACGTGGCGGGACCGCTTGTCAGGTGGGGCGTCGGCGCAGCGGCTCGTGGCAGAGGTGGACGATAAGGAAGGCGGCGCCTCGCAGGGCCCTGCCCCGTCCGCTCAGGGTGTCACCGTGTACTGCTGGTGGCCCGATATGCGGCCGTCGCGGACCTGGAGGACTCGGTCGCAGTGGGCGGCGACGTCCGGGTCGTGCGTGACCATCACCAGGGAGGCGCCCTGCTCGCGGGTGACCGAGGTCAGGAGCCGGATGACCTCCTCGCTGGTGACCTGGTCCAGCGCGCCGGTCGGCTCGTCGGCGAAGACCACGTCCGGCTGGACCACCAGCGCCCGGGCTATCGCGACGCGCTGGGCCTGACCGCCGGACAGCTGACCGGGGCGGCGCTTCTCCAGGCCGTCGAGGCCGAGCGGGGCGAACCAGCGGCGGGCCAGGGAGACGGACCGGCCGCGGGGCATGCCGTCCAGCATCAGCGGCAGGGCGATGTTCTCCTCGGCGGGCAGTTCGGGCAGCAACTGGCCGAACTGGAACACGAATCCGAACCGCTTGCGGCGCAGCTCGCTCAGCCGGTTCTCGCCCAGGTCGTCGATGCGCTCGCCCTGCAACAGGACCTCGCCGCCGTCCGGCCGGACGACTCCTGCGAGGGTGTGCAGGAGGGTCGACTTTCCGGACCCCGACGGGCCCATGATCGCCAGCGACTCACGGACGCCGACCTCCACGTCGACACCGTGCAGCGCGGTGGTGGAGCCGTACTTCTTGGTGAGGCCGCGACCGGCCAGGACAGTGCTCATGATCTGCATCCGCTCGTTTCTCGTTGGTCTCTCGTCGCTGCTCAGCGCTCGAACTTCCAGGTCACGGAGGTGTCCGTCGCTTTCACGACGGTGACCGGTATGTCGATGTCCTTGCCTTTGCCGGTGCGGCCCGTGCATGTGATGCTCGCGCCGGTCACGGCTTTCAGACCGGTCGGGCAGGAGACGCCGGAGACCTTCGTGCCCACCCAGGGGAGCGGGTGGAACTTGCTCTCGGCGCGGCCCGCGACGATCTTGGCCGACAGCGCCTTGTGACCGTCCACCGTCACCGTCGTGTACTTGTCCAACGACGTCGTCGACTCGGTACCCGCGATCAGATGGGTGCCGACGCCGGCCAGGGCGACCGCGGCGGTCGCACCGCCGATCACGCTGATGAGGGCCTTGCGCTGCATGTCGTACTCCTGAATGTGGGACCGGGCGGGAAGTGGCTCCACTCTCTCCCGCGGGCCCGGGCGCGCGCCTCGGCCGTCCGGCCATCCTTCACGGACCGCTCCTCGACCATTCGGCCGATCCTGCCGCCGCCGTCCGCGCATACGGTGATCCGCATGACATCGGATTCGCCCCGCAGCTGTGTCCGGGGCTTCGTCACCACGCTCCTGGTCCTGGCCGCGGGCGTGGATCTGCTCAGCGCCAACGAGAGTGGCTACGAGGTCTGGCCCACGGCGGTTGTCCTGGCCATCGGGCTCGCCGCTCTGCTGTGGCCGGCGGGCCGGCGCCCCGACTGGTTCACCCCGCAGCTCCGCACAGGCGTTCCGGCCGTCGCCTCGCTGCTGTTCACGGCCGGTTCGGTGGTGCTGGACGAGCAGGCCCCGTTCGGCCCGGGCGAGTCGGCGATTCTGCTGAGTCTGCTGTTCATCGCGGTCCGGCGCTGCCCTCAGCCCTGGGCCGTCGTCTGCGGGGTTCTGAACGGCGCCGCGCTGCTCGCGTCCCCCGCGCGCTTCTACCAGCACGACGAGTCCGGCTTGCTGGGATTCATGCTGATCGCCCTCGTCCTGGTCGGCCTCGTCGCCGGTCTGGCCGGGTATCTGCGGGCGCTGGACTACCGGCGGAACATGGCGATCAACGCGACGCGGCGCTCGGAACGGGTGGCGATCGCCGCCGACCTGCACGACTTCGTCGCCCACCATGTCACCGGCATCCTCGTCCAGACCCAGATGGCCCGCATGATGGCGACGACCCAGCCGGAGGACCTCGACACCGTCCTCGCGGGCATAGAACGCGCGGCGACGGAAGCCCTGGCGTCCATGCGCCGGACCGTCGGCGTGCTGCGCGACACCGGCCCGGACGCCGCCGACCGCAGACCCGTCGGCGACCTGGCCGGTATCGCGGAGCTGACGGACGGCTTCGCGAGCCCGCTCCAGCACGTCACCCTGGACCGCGACCCCGCCGTGCCGGACGACCTCCCGCACGAGGTGCAGGCCGCAGCGTTCCGGGTGGTGCAGGAAGCGCTGACGAACGTACGACGGCACGCGGCCGACGCCACCGAGATCACCGTCCGGCTCAGCCACGACGGCCGCCGACTGGAGGTCGCCGTGACCAACGACGGCAGGGGCGGCACCCAGCTCCCGGCCGCCGCGCACGGTGGCGGCTTCGGCCTGGTCGGCCTCACGGAACGCGTCACGGCCCTCGGCGGAGATCTGCGCGCCGGGCCACTGGCCGGACACGTGGAGGGGTGGGAGGTACGGGCGCTGTTCCCGACGGGGAAGGCGTGACGTGGTGGAGTTCTCTGGTGGCACGGCCGAGATCTGCTGTTCAATAACACTGCACACCGCTGACAGACACCACTGACAATGGGAGGAGCCGCCCGTGCCATCCGCCGGCGTGCCGCCCGTAGGGGCGCGGCTCCGGCAGGCGCGCCTCGAACGGGGGATGAGCCTGCGGGGGCTCGCGCGCGAGATCGGGGTCTCCGCCAGCCTCGTCTCCCAGATCGAGACCGGCAAGAGCCAGCCGTCCGTCAGCACTCTGTACGCGATCACCACGGCCCTCGCGATCTCCGTCGAGTCCCTCTTCGACACGCCCGCGGAAGCTGTCCAGGAGTCCCCGCTGGTCGCCGGCGCCACTGTCATGCATGCCCTCGCCGCCTTCGCCGCCGACCCCGGCCGGCGGATCGGGCCGCTGGTGGGAGCGGGTGAGCGGGAGACGATCGAGCTGGACTCGGGCGTGGTGTGGGAGCGGCTCGGGCATGTCCCGGGTACGGATGTCGACTTCCTGCTGGTGACCTACCGCCCCGGTGGTTCCTCGTCGAGCAGCGGCGGGCTGATGCGGCACGCGGGCACCGAGTACGGCTATCTGACCTCGGGCGAGCTGGTCCTCACCCTCGGTTTCGACGAACACACCCTGCGTCCCGGCGACGCCGTGTGCTTCGAGTCGACGACCCCCCATCGGTACCGCAACGACAGCGCGGAACCGGCCGTCGGCGTGTGGTTCGTGTTCAGCCAGAACAGTTCCTGACATCGAACAGACTGTTCAGTAATAGTTGACACTCGGGCCGTCGAGTCGTTCACTCCGAAGTGGGGGTGGTCGCCATGGCGATCCGCACTTACGGACCCAATGCCGTCGACTGGGAACAGCGCGTCGACCTGGACCGGCTGCGCAGGGAGCGGCTGGCCAGGCTCCACCAGGCCCTGAACCGATCCGAGCTGGGCGCGGTCCTCAGCTTCGACTTCGCCAACATCCGCTACATGACGTCCACCCACATCGGTACGTGGGCCATGGACAAGCTGATCCGCTTCGCGCTGCTGGTGCGCGGCGGTGAACCGGTCCTCTGGGACTTCGGCTCGGCCGCCCGCCATCACCAGCTCTACAACCCCTGGCTCGACTACAGCGACGGCAAGGACGGCCCGCCCACCGGCGCCCGCGCCGGCATCTCCACCCTGCGCGGAGCCTTCCACCCGGACGCGGGTATCGCCGAGGACGTGGCCCGCAAGATCGCCGGCGAGCTGCGCGCCCACGGTCTCGCGAACGAGCCGCTCGGCGTCGACCTCGCCGAGATGCCGATCCTGATGGCCCTGCGCGCCGAGGGCATCGACGTCGTCGACGGCCAGCAGGTCTTCCTCCAGGCCCGCCGCACCAAGACCCCGGACGAGATCTCCCTGCTCACCCAGGCCTGCGCGATGGTCGACGCGGCCTACGAGGAGCTGTACGGCTATCTGCGCCCCGGCGTCCGCGAGAACGAGTGCGTCGGACTCGTCAGCAAGGTGCTGTACGACCTCGGCAGCGAGTACGTCGAAGGCGTCAACGCCATCTCCGGGGAACGCTGTTCACCGCACCCGCACGTCTACAGCGACCGCCTGATCCGCCCCGGCGACCCAGCCTTCTTCGACATCCTGCACAGCCACCTCGGCTACCGCACCTGCTACTACCGTACGTTCGCCGTCGGCAGTGCCTCCGGCGCCCAGCGCGACGCCTACGTCCGCTGCCGGGAGTACATGGACGAGGCCATCGCCCTGGTCCGGCCGGGCGCGACCACCGCCGACATCGTCCAAGTGTGGCCGCGCGCCGAGGAGTTCGGCTTCCCGGACGAGACCGCGGCCTTCGCGCTCCAGTACGGCCACGGGGTCGGCCTGTCCATCTGGGAGAAGCCCATCTTCAGCCGTCTCGTCTCCCTCGACCACCCCGAAGTCCTCGAAGAGGGCATGGTGTTCGCCCTGGAGACCTACTGGCCGGCCTCCGACGGCTGGACGGCGGCACGCATCGAGGAGGAGATCGTCGTCACCGCCGACGGCTGCGAGGTCATCACCAAGTTCCCGGCCGAGGAACTCCTGGTGGCGGGCCGCAAGTACTGGACGGTCGGCGGCGAACTCAACACCCGCCGCGAAGCCCAGTCCCACCTCAACACCCCTAGGAACGGGAGCGGTTGATGGACACCAGGGACACCAGGGACACCAGGGACACCGGGGATGCCGAGGTCACCACCGTCACCGGTGACGAACTCCTCGCCCTCTACGAGCAGATGGCCGTCATCCGCCGTACGGAGAAGGCGGCCCACGACCTCTTCCTGTCGGGGCTGGTCAAGGGCACCACCCATCTCGCCGCAGGCCACGAGGCGATCGCCGTCGGTGCGAGCGCAGCCCTGCGCGACGACGACTACGTCTTCGCCACCTACCGGGGTCACCACCACGCCCTCGCGCGCGGCGCCACCCCCGAGGAGTGCCTCGCCGAACTGATGAGCCGCGCGACCGGACTCTGCGGGGCCAAGGGCGGCTCCATGCACCTCACCAAGGCCTCCGCCGGCATGCTCGGCTCGTACGCCATCGTCGGCGCCCATCTCCCCATGGCCGTCGGCGCCGCCTGGTCGGCCAGACTGCGCGGCACCGATCAGGTGGCCGTCGCCTTCTTCGGCGACGGCGCGACCAACATCGGCGCCTTCCACGAGGCCCTCAACCTGGCCGCCGTATGGAAGCTGCCCGTGCTGTTCATCTGCGAGAACAACCTGTACATGGAGTACACGGCGATCGCGGACGTCACGGCGGTGCCCCGCCCGGCCGCCGACCGTGCCCCGGCGTACGGCATTCCGGGCGAGGTCGTCGACGGCAACGACGTGGTGCTGGTCCGGGAGGCGGTGGACCGGCTCGCCCGGCGGGCCCGGGCAGGAGACGGGCCCGCCCTCCTGGAGGCCGAGACCTACCGCCACTACGGACACAGCCGCGCCGACCCGGCCACCTACCGGCCCGCCGAGGAAGTCGAACGCTGGCTCAAGCACGACCCGTTGGACCTCGCGCGGGGTCGGCTCACCGAGCTGGGTGTGCCGGTCGAGACGATCGCCGCCGCCGACGAGCGGGCAACTGCGGTCGTACGGGACGCGGTTGAGGCCGCGAAGGCGGCGCCCGCGCCCGATCCGGCCGAGGCGCTGACCGACGTATGGGCGGACGGAGGTGCGGCATGGCGGACCTGACGGAGGCTCAAGAAGCTTCCGCACAGCGGCAGATCACCTATCGCGAAGCCGTCGCCGAGGGCATCGCGCGGGAGATGCGGCGTGATCCGGCGGTCGTGTGCCTCGGGGAGGACATCGGCGAGGCCGGCGGAGTGTTCAAGACGACCGCCGGGCTGTTCAAGGAGTTCGGGCCAGAGCGGGTGTGGGACACGCCCATCTCCGAACAGGCCATCGTGGGCGCCGCGATGGGCGCCGCCATGACCGGGATGCGGCCCGTCGCCGAGATCATGTTCTCGGACTTCCTGGCCTGTTGCTGGGACTACCTCGCCAACGAGATACCGAAAGTACGGTATATGACGGGTGGTCAGGTGACCGTGCCGCTCGTCGTCCGCACCGCGAACGGCGGTGGGCTCGGCTTCGGCGCGCAGCACTCGCAGGCCACCGAGAACTGGGCGTTCACCGTGCCCGGACTGAAGATCGCGGCACCCTCGACACCCGCCGACGTCGTCGGCATGATGGCGGCCGCCATTCGCAGCGACGACCCCGTGGTCTTCTTCGAGCACAAGGGGCTCTTCGCGAGCAAGGGCCCGCCCGCGCCACCGGACCATGTGGTGGAACTGGGCAAGGCGGCCGTCGTCCGCGAGGGCACCGACATCACGCTCGTGGCCCTCGCCTCGATGGTCCCGGTCGCGCTGGCCGCCGCCGAACGGCTGGTCACGGAGGGTGTCGACGCGGAGGTCGTCGACCTGCGCTGCCTGGTGCCGCTGGACGTCAGCACCGTGCTCGCCTCGCTGGGGAAGACCTCCCGACTTACGATTGTCGAGGAGAACCCCTACCAGGGCGGATGGGGCGCGACGCTCGCGTCCGTCGTCGCCGACGAGGGGTTCGGACTGCTCGACGCGCCGGTGCGGCGGGTGGCGGGGGAGTGCGTCCCGCTGCCGTTCGCCGATGCGCTGGAGGAGCGCGTCATCCCCACCGTGGACAAGGTCGTGACGGCTGTCCGCGCCCTCTCGGCCTACTGAGACCGCCTACTGAGATCGGCTACTGGAATCCGTACCAACTCTCCATGGGAGGAAGGGCGATGACCGATCGTCTGCTTCTGCGCTCCGGCCATGTGATCTCCATGGACCCCGACATCGGGGAACTGCCCCAGGGCGACGTCCTGATCGAGGGCGGGAGGATCGTCGCGGTCGAGCGCGAGATCAGCGCGGACGCCGACGTGCTGGACATGACGGGCCGCATCGTGATCCCCGGCTTCGTCGACACCCACCGCCACACCTGGGAGGCGCCGATCCGCGGCTGCGCCCCCGACGCCACCCTCGACGACTACTTCGTGGACGTCCTCGACACCTTCGCCCCCCTCTACACCCCCGAGGACGTGTACGCGGGCAACCTCGCGGGCGCCCTGGAATGCCTGAACGCCGGCATCACCACGCTCGTCGACTGGTCCCACATCAACAACACACCCGAGCACCCGGACGCAGCCGTAAAGGCCCTCACGGAGACGGGAATCCGCGCCCAGTACGCCTACGGCAGCGCCAACACCTCCCTCGCCGACTACTGGTTCGAGAGCAAGATCGCGATACCGGGCGACGACGTACGCCGCATCCGCTCGAACCACTTCACCTCCGACGGCGGCCTGTTGACGATGGCGCTGGCCACGCGCGGCCCCGGCTTCTGCACCAACGACGTCGTCACCGCCGAATGGGCCCTCGCCCGCGAACTGGACATCCCGATCACCGTGCACGTCGCCATGGGCCGGCTCGCGGGCCGCTTCGGCATGGTGAAGCAGCTCCACGAACTGGGCCTGCTGGGCGCCGACACCACCTACATCCACTGCTGCTACCTCAGCGAGGACGAGTGGCGGATGGTCGCCGACAGCGGCGGTACGGTGTCGATCGCGCCGCAGGTCGAGACGCAGATGGGGCACGGCTGGCCGCCCGTCATGAAGGCGATCGAGCACGGACTGCGGCCGTCGCTCAGCATCGACGTCGTCACCACCGTGCCCGGCGACATGTTCACCCAGATCCGCGCGGCCTTCGGCGCCGAACGCGCCCGCGTGAACGCCGACTCCTGGCAGGCCGATGTCCCCGTCCCCGCAACGATGTTGACGGCACGTCAGATGCTGGAGCTGGCCACGGTCAACGGCGCCCATGTCGCGGGCCTCGAAGACCGCACCGGCTCCCTGACCCCCGGCAAACGCGCTGACGTCGTCGCACTCGACGCGACGGCCCTGAACATGGCGCCGGTCCATGACGCGACCGCCGCGGTGACCCTGTCGGCGGACGTGTCCAACGTAGAGATGGTCGTCGTCGACGGCGTCGTCCTCAAGCGTGACGGCAAGCTGCTCGCCGACACAGGACGGGCCCGGCGGCTCGTCGAGGAGTCCCGCGACCGGCTGCTGGCCGCGAAGGCGGAACACGCGGCGAAGGCGGCGAGGAACGGGGCATGACGGACTTCGTGGTGCGGTACGCGGCGGACGCGCCGCAACTCCCGTACGACAGCGGCGGGTTCAGGCGCCGCACGGTCATCGGCGAGGAGGACGGGAGCGTCCACACCGGCTTCGGGCTGTGCGAGATACGGCCGGACGGGGCCGTGGGCGCCCATGTGCACTCGTACGAGGAGAGCTTCCATGTGCTCGACGGGAGCGTGATTCTCGATGTGCCCGAGGGCTCGTACCTTCTGGAGGAGGGCGACTACGGGCTCCTCCCGACGGGCGTGCCGCACGCCTGGCGCGGTGGCAACTCCGATGGGGCGGGCGCCCGTTGGGCCGACATGCTCGCGCCAGTGCCGCGCGCCCGCTACGGACACGACACCTGGGCCGTGCCCGCGCTGCCGGAGCGGGAGCCGGTGCGGATCGACGTACGGGACCCGCGCACCCGGTCGTTCGGCCACTTCGAGCCCGCTCAAATGGACCCCGGCAAGCAGTCCCAGGATCTCCTGGACGTGTCGGCGAGCATGCGCACCGCGCTGCTCGTCTACAGCGGGATCACCGTGAAGATGATGGTCGACAGCGACCTGGGCGCGGTCGCGTCGACGATGTTCATGGTGCAGTACGCGCCCGACGGCGTAGCCGGAACGCACGACCACCCCTTCGAGGAGACGTACTTGATCCTCGAAGGGGTGGTGGACGCCACCTTCGACGGCGAACGCTTCCGCCTGCGCCCCGGCGACACGGCCTGGGCGGGCGCCGGTTGTGTGCACGGCTTCACCAACGCCGGTGACGGGCCCGTCCGTTGGCTGGAGACACAGGCCCCGCAGCCACCGCCGCGCCACTCCTACCGGTTCACCCGGGACTGGGACCACCTGAAGGACGTACTGGGAAACGCGGGCGACGGGGAGGAACGGGCATGAGCAGTGTGGTCGTTGTCGGCGGTACGTCCGGTATCGGCCGCGAGTTCGCCCGTGCCCGCGCCGAACGTGGCGACGAGGTCGTCCTCACCGGCCGCGATGCCGATCGCGCCGGCACGGTGGCCAAGGAGATCGGCGCCCGGGGTCTGGCCCTCGACCTCTCGCGGCCCCGGGACATCGCCGCCGCACTCGCCGACGTGGAGCGGGTCGACCATCTCGTCCTCGCGGGCGTCTCGCGCGACGAGAACCGGGTCACCTCGTACGACATCGACGCGGCCCTTCACCTCGTCACGCTCAAACTCGTCGGTTACACCGAGGTCGTGCACACCCTGCGCCCGCGTCTCCATGACGCCGGCGCCATCGTGGTGTTCGGCGGCCAGGCCAAGGAGCGGCCGTACCCGGGTGCGACCACCGTGGCGACCGTCAACGCCGGTGTGACCGGCCTCGTCCGTACCCTCGCGGTCGAACTCGCGCCGATCCGGGTCAATGCCCTGCACCCGGGGGTCGTCGGCGACAGCCCGTACTGGCGGAACAAACCCGCGGAGGTGCTGGAGGGCCTGCGCGCCAGTACCCCCACCGGCCAACTCGCCACGATGGCCGACGTGGTGGACGCCGTGGACTTCCTGCTGCGCAACCGGTCAGTCAACGCGATCGACCTGAGTGTGGACGGGGGCTGGCTGTTGGGGTGAGCGTGTCCGACAAGTCCGAAGAGAAGTGGGTCAGTTGGCGTGCTGCACGTTCTCCGCTTCGAACATCCACCTCTGCTTCTCCAGTTCGGCCGTGATGCCGATCAGCAGGTCCTGGGTCACCGGGTCGGCCTTCTCCGTCGCCTCGATGCGCTCGCGCAGACGGCCGATCGCCGTCGCCAGCGCGTCGACGAGGAGCTGCACGACCTCCGTGTCCTGCAGCCAGCCGTCCTTGGGGTCCTGGAACGGAAGGGACGAGGCGATGGTCTCGGGGCGGCCGTCCGGCGGCACACCGAGCGCCGCCGAGCGCTCCGCGACGGTGTCGGAGAACCCGCGGGCCGCCGTCACGACCTCGTCGAGCTGCAGATGGATCGAACGGAACCTCGGCCCCACGATGTTCCAGTGGGCCTGCTTCCCGATCAGCGACAGCGCCAGCAGATCCACCAGGGTCCCTTGCAGGGCGTCACCGGTTGTCCGGCGCTCCGGCTCGGGCAGGCTGCTCTTCACGACCGTCATGGGGTGCTCCTCCTTGCTCGTGATGCGGTGGTCCGGATTTCCGCCACCGGACACTCCATGGGGAGGCGGGTTCCCAGGACGATCGGGTGGAAACGCGATCACCCGGCCCGGGCGGCGAGCACCCGGTCCACGAAGGCGGTGACCTCGGCGAAGATCGCCATCCTGTCCGTCTCCAGGAAGACGTCGTGCCGGGCGCCCGGGAAGATCCGTTCGGTCCAGTCGGTGCCGCGCAGTTCCTCGACGCCGACGCGGCTCCCGGCGAGCGGGACGAGCCGGTCGTCGTCGCCGTGCAGCCACAGCAGCGGCAGCGGTCCGATGTCGCCGCTCTTCGCCACGGTCTCCAGCGTCCGTACGAACGCCTCCAGCGTCGGCCGCTGCATCGGACCGTGCCAGACCAGCGGGTCCGCCGCGTACGCCGCCCGGACCGCGGGGTCGCGGGAGAGCGCGGCCGGGCTGATGGGCCGGTCGGGGATCTCGTCGAGGGCGAGCAGCCGTCCGGGGAGGTCCCAGTTGCCGAGCACAGGCGCGGAGAGCACGAGAGCGGCCAGTTCACCGCGGTACCTCTGTGCGAAACGGGCCGCGACGAGGCCGCCGGTGGAGTGGCCGATCAGGACGACCGGTACGCCGGGGTGGGCGGCCCGGGCCCGACCGGCGACGGTGTGCAGATCGGTGACGACGTCCTCGAAGTCGTCGATCACCGCCCGCTCGCCCGCCGACCTGCCGTGCCCCTGGTGATCGGGGCCGAGGACGGTCGCGCCGTGGGCCACGAGGACGTCGGCGAGTTCCTCGTAGCGGCCCATGTGTTCGGTGTACCCGTGGGAGAGGAGGGCGAGGTAGCGGGGCGGTTCGAGCGCGGGTTCGGAATCACTCAGGGGCGGGCGAGGCCATTCGCGGACGGTGATCGCACCTCTGGTGCCGGTGAGGACGTACTCGCGGAACTCGGCCATGGCTCCTCCGGCTGCGTCGTGGACGGGGTGGGGGGAAGGGGTGCGCGCAAGGGTGTGGCTGGATCTTCCCAGGGGTGGGGCGGCCGGTCCACGGTGACGCGTCGGCCACCGTCGGTCGTCGAACTCGGACAGGGCCGCGTGGGGCAGGGGTCACCTGACGAGACGCTCCTTACGGCGGCCAGTTCGGTGGGCATAGCATCGGTCTCCGCATGAACACGATGACGCTCTGGCACATAACGCACTGGGAGTTCGCCGCGCTGGCCGCCGCGGCGCTGCTCGTCGGCTTCTCCAAGACCGCCGTCAGCGGGGCCAACACGGTCAGCCTGGCGATCTTCGCGGCCGTCCTGCCCGCCCGCGAGTCCACCGGCGTACTGCTGCCGATCCTGATCGCGGGGGACGTCCTCGCCGTCCTGACCTACCGGAGACACGCCCACTGGCCGACGCTGTGGCGGCTGTTTCCGGCGGTCGCGGTGGGCGTGGTCGTCGGCACGGTGTTCCTGGTGTGGGCGGACGACGAGGTCGTACGGACCTCGATCGGGGCGATCCTGCTGCTGATGGCCGGGGTGACGGTGTGGCGCCGACGCCGGGCGGAGGCGGAAGCGGAGGAGGACGACCCGGACGCGGTCAGCACACCGGCCGGCCGCATCAAGGCCCGCTCGTACGGCGTCCTCGGCGGCTTCACGACGATGGTCGCCAACGCGGGCGGCCCGGTCATGTCGATGTACCTCCTGTCGGCCGGCTTCCGAAAGCTCGGCTTCCTGGGCACATCGGCGTTCTTCTTCCTGATCGTCAACGTCTCGAAGGTCCCCTTCAGCGCGGGCCTGGGCCTGATCGACGGCCACTCCCTGCTCCTTGACGCCGCACTCGTGGTGTTCGTGATCCCCGGGGCGTTCATCGGCAAATGGGCTGTGAACCGAATCAACCAGCGGTTGTTCGAACAGTTGGTGATCGCGGCGACGGTGGTGGGCGGGGCGCAACTGCTGCTGCGCTGATCAGCGGGGGCTCGGGTGGCGGCTTGTGTTGACCGTTGCCTGGATGCGGTCGGCGGCGCGCAGTATCTCGTCCCGGTTCTTTGCGCTTTTGATCCATAGCGGCAGCCTGGCGACCAGGGTCATCTTCTGACCGGTGTCGTACCAAGGGGCCCGCTCGCGCAGGGAGGCAGCGACGAACTGCCTGATGTGAACGAGGTGCTCGAGGTTGTATGCCCACAGCCATCCGTGGCGGGTCTCCGTCTGCAGCCAAAGCGGGATGTCGAAGTAGGGGTCGCGCGCCGGGGCTGCCGTGCTGCCCGAGAAACTGACCGACCGGCCGGACCACGTACGGGACAGCCCGCAGCCGGTGCACACGAGACGCCGCGGCGCGAACAACACCGACGAGGCATCCAGGCCCGGCTCGTGCGGGTTCCGCTGGACACGCGCCGTCCGGTCACAACGCGGGCAGCGCACCAGCACTGAGCCGATGAAGTCGTACATCGTGCTGCGGGGATCGCGGAAGCGGACCGGGGCCGGGGACATGACAGGAGTATGGCTGTCGCCCGGGCGACGGGGCACCTGGATTGTCGAGGCGACGGCCTCCCACAGCCGGACATCCGACACCTGGCCGTGGCTCGCCGTTGCTCCCAGCTAGGAACCGGACGTCCCTCCACCTGCACTCGAACCCGCCAGCGCCGCAGGCCGGCTGGGCAAGCCGCTGCTCAGGTCCTCCACCAGGAGGCGCTTGGCGATCGTGTCCACTGCGCTGCGCAGGTCCTCGCCCGACGGGTGGCCCAGGTCCTGTTCCACCCGGCCGGCCAGCCAGGTGCCCCATGCCGTGGCGATCACCTGTGCCTCGCGGGTGCCCGCCTCCGTGTGGGAGAAGAAGTTGCCCGTGCGGGTCAGATAGCCCTCCTCCACCATGCGGTCGAAGACCGGGACGAGTACCTCGGGCGGCATGTGGCGGCGGGCGGCGATCAGGCCCAGGCCCGCGTGGCCGACCATGCGGGTGAACAGTTCGACCTGCATCACGGCCCAGGCGCCCGCGATGTCGAGCCGGGTGTCGGAGTCGCTGACGATCCGGCGTGCGGTGTCCAGGTCCGTACTGCCGATGATCTT
Source organism: Streptomyces sp. NPDC002680 (assembly GCF_042889145.1). Lineage (NCBI taxonomy): Bacteria > Bacillati > Actinomycetota > Actinomycetes > Kitasatosporales > Streptomycetaceae > Streptomyces > Streptomyces sp. NPDC002680. The sequence goes on along the minus strand of NZ_JBIAQP010000006.1, from coordinate 394,691 downwards.
TCCGACGGAGGCTTCGAGCAGGCGCCGCGAGTCCGCCGTAGACGGCTTCGCGAAGGCGTCGCCCATGTCCGTCGACGCCATGCGGGCGCTGTCGCGCAGCTGGACCTGTTTCAGGAACAGGGCGACGACGAAGCCGACCAGCGCGACCGGCACGGTCCACAGGAAGACGGTCTGGATGGTGTCCGCGTATGAGTGGATGATCGGCTCGGCCGCCTCGGGGGGCAGGTTGTGCAGGCCCTCCGGGCTGGTCGCCGCCTTGGTGATGGTGGCCGTGTCCGCCGTGCCCGTGCGCGCCGCTTCCGCGATGCCCTCGGAGAGGTTCGGGGTCAGAGAGTTGGTGTAGATCGTGCCGAAGACGGCCGTACCGAACGAGCTGCCCAGCGTACGGAAGAAGGTGACGCCGGAGGTCGCGGTGCCCAGGTCGGCGTACTCGACGGTGTTCTGCACGGCGATCGTCAGCACCTGCATGCTCAGGCCGATACCGGTGCCCAGGACGAACATGTAGAGCGAGGCCAGCCAGGTGCTCGTCGACGCGTCCATGAGGGAGAGGAGATACAGGCCCACGCCCATCACCGCCGAGCCGATGATCGGGAAAAGGCGGTACTGGCCGGTCTTGCTGACCACGTTGCCGCTGAAGACGGACGCGATCAGCAGGCCGAGGACCATGGGGAGGGTCCGTACGCCGGAGACCGTCGCCGAGTCGCCGTCCACGTACTGGAGGAACGTCGGCAGGTATGTCATCGCGCCGAGCATCGCGAAGCCGACGATGAAGCTGAGGATCGAGCAGACCGTGAAGACGGGGTTGGCGAACAGCCGCATCGGCAGCGTCGGTTCGGCCGCGCGGGACTCGGCCCAGCAGAACAGGCCGAGCGAGACGGCGCCGCCGACGAACAGCGCGATGATGACGCCGGAACCCCACGCGTACTCGGTGCCGCCCCAACTCGTCGCCAGGATCAGCGCGCTGGCGCCGATCGCCACGAACGCGATGCCCAGATAGTCGATGACCGGCCGCACCGCCGACTTCACCACCGGGATGGTGCGGGCCGCCGCGATCACCACGACGATCGCGATCGGCACGTTGACGTAGAACGCCCAGCGCCAGGTCAGATGGTCGGTGAACAGACCGCCGAGCAACGGCCCGATGACCGTCGCCACCCCGAACACGGCCCCGATCGCGCCCTGGTACTTGCCGCGTTCCCGCAGCGGGATCACATCCGCGATCAGGGCCATCGCCGTGACCATCAGCCCGCCCGCGCCGACGCCCTGCATGGCCCGCCAGACGATCAGCAGCGTCATGTTCGTGGCGAGCCCGCACAGGAACGAACCGGTGATGAAGACGATCGCCGAGACCTGGAAGACCACCTTGCGGCCGAACAGATCGCCGAACTTGCCGACGAGCACCGTAGCCACGGTCTCCGCCAGCAGATACGACGTCACCACCCACGACATGTGCTCGGCACCGCCCAGGTCCGACACGATCGTCGGCAGGGCCGTGCCGACGATCGTCTGGTCCAGGGCCGCCAGCAGCATGCCGAGCATGATCGTGACGAAGACGACGTTGCGGCGACGAGAGTCCAGCACGGGTGGTTGTGCGGCGGCGGGCGGTGCGGTGTCCTCGGCGACTGTCACGAGGTCACAATCACACCGGTGGTGCACCCGTGCAAGGGGTGGCGGTCCGCTCGGGCGCCGCCGCCCACGGCTACTCCGGGTAAGGGTTCCCGGGCGGGCGACCCCCGGGATTCCGCCGCAGCAGATACGTGTCCATGATCCAGCCCTTGCGCTCCCGGGCCTCCGCGCGCAGCCGCTCGATACGCGGACCGGCCTCGGCGATCGGCCCGGAGACCAGGATCTCGTCCGGGGTGCCTATGTAGGCGCCCCAGTAGATGTCGATGTCCTCACCGGCGTACTCCCGGAAGGCCTGATGCGCGTCGAGCATCACCACCACGTCGTCGACACCCGCCGGAAAACCCTCGGCCAGCCGCCGCCCGGTGGTGATCTGCACAGGCCGCGCGACCCGGTTGAGCCCGGTGCGGTGCCGGGCCACGAGCGCCGAGACACTGCTGATGCCGGGCACGACGTCGTACTCGAACTCCACCGCGCCCCGCCCGAGGATCTCCTCCAGAATCCCGAGCGTGCTGTCGTACAGAGACGGATCGCCCCACACCAGGAACGCCCCGCTCTCGTCCGTGCCGAGTTCTGCCGAGATCAGCCGCTCGTAGATCTCCGCCCGGGCGCTGCGCCAGTCCCCGACGGCAGGGGCGTACGCGCCGCCCCCGGCCGTCCGGTCCCGGTCCGGGTCGCGCGCCTCGACCAGGCGGTACGTCCCTTCCGGCACATGTGTGTCGAGCAGCTGCCGACGCAGCCCGACCAGGTCGGACTTGGCCTCGCCCTTGTCCAGGACGAAGAACACGTCGGTGCTCCGCAGCGCCCTGACCGCTTGCAGGGTGAGCTGGTCGGGGTCGCCCGCGCCGATACCGATGACATGAATCTTCCGCACGCCCCGAGTCTGCCCCACCCCACTGACAACGCGGCGGTCGCCCCTGCTCAGCCGCCGGCCGTACCGCCCGACAGACGCGGCGCCCGGGCCCCCGCGTCGACGGCGACGGCGTCCCGCTCCACCTCCGCGGCCAGCTCCCGTGCCCAGGCCACGACCCCGGCGAGGTCCATCCCGTACGGTTGCGGCCGCGCGTCCCCGGCCGCCCACTCCTCGACCGCACCGGCCCCGCGCCGCAGCAGCCGCACCCCGCCGGTGACGTTCCCGCGCGCGGTGTGCGTGAGCCCGACGGCCAGCTGCGCGAGCCCCCGCCACAGGCCCCGGTCCTGAGCCGGCCCCGACTTCCAGGCGTCCTCGAAGACCTCGTGCGCGTGGAACGGCTTCCCCGCGTCCAGCAGCGCCTGGGCCTCGGCGACGGTCTCCTCGGGACGGCGTACGACGCCCTCGGGCTGCCGGTCCACCCCGTGCTCGCCGTACGGCAACGGGCGCCCGAGCCCGTCCCGGGGCCGGGCGTTGCGCGCCCGCCCCTCCTCGTCCCGATCCCGACCGCTCACTGCTGCCCGACGCTCCGCTGCACTGCCCATACACCGATTGTCGCGCGGATCCCACCGCCTTCGGGGCAGCCCCTGACGTGGGGTAAAGTTCTGCTCGCGTGATCACGCGGGGCAACCGCGGGTGGACGCACCGGGACGTGGCGCAGCTTGGTAGCGCACTTGACTGGGGGTCAAGGGGTCGCAGGTTCAAATCCTGTCGTCCCGACTTTGCGAAGTCGCATCTCAGGGGCCGTTTTGGAGAAGATCCGAAGCGGCCCCTCGGTCATTCATGGGGACCCCTCGGGGGACCGGCGTACTTTCCTTTCCTCGCGGGTGGACGCCCGCGCGGCCGCGTCCAGTGGGGCTGTTCGGGCTACCAGGACTGCTTCGTCCGAACGAGATCGAACCGGCTCCGGCTCTCACTCGTGTACCACGCGTCAGCGCAGCGGAAGCGGGAGAAGAACGGGAGGAAGCGGATGGTGGCGCCGTGGTCCCGCACGTGGGACGAGCAGAGAACGACCGGCGGGATGCTCAACCGGTCCTTGGGCGAGGAACGGCGGAGCCCTCCTCGCCCCCGCCCGACGGCTCACGAACGACCGCGCCTCGAAGGCCCGACCCCCATGCGGCCCGACCGTGCGGCACAGCACGACCGCGACCGGCGGACCGTACGTCCGCTCACCACCGCCACGCGTGGCTGTACCACCTGTACCACCAGGGTTTCCGCGAGTCTCTCTCCGTAGCCGCGGACTGCCGCCCTCCGCTTCCGTGCTGCCTTCGCAGAGGCAGCGGTGGGGTGTGCTTCGGGCGTGTCGGCGGCGGGGCCCGCAAGGGGGCGGCCCGGTGATGACATGCCCGTGACGCGCGCATCGAGATACGCCCTGTCCCAGCGGACAGAGACCGGCAACGGCGCCGGGAGCAATGCCCGACGCACCCTGCGTTCGTAAGGAGTTGCCATGTCGCAAACCCCGCTCCGGACCGAGTGGCCGTTCGGTCCGGTCAAGGCCACGAGGCCGGCCGCCGGCCAGGACGTTTCGACCTCCGACCCCGCGGCGCGGCGCACGGCGCTGCCTCACGGGACACGACGCGGTGGCATGGTCCAGCGCGTCGATTCGACCGTCGTGGTGGGCATAGCCGACCACGAGGTGCTGGTACGAGACGGCATCCGGGCGGCGTTCGAGCGGGCCCACGGCATCGACGTCGTCGCGGACACGGGCGACGAGAGTGCCACGATCGAGATGACGCTGCGCCACCGGCTCGGCGTGCTGCTGATCGACAGCCGCATGGCGGGCACACGCGGGGCCTGGGTCACGCGCACCGTGCGCCGGCTGTCCCCCTCGACGGCGGTGGTGGTGCTCGCGTCCTCGCCGGGCGGTGGCCACCTCGACCGTGTCCTGCGGGCCGGTGTCGCCGGCTGCCTGCTCAAGAGCGGCGACCCGCAGGACCTGGTCGCTGCGGTACGGGTGGTGGCCACGGGGGGAGCGGTCCTGTACCCGGAGGCCGCCAGGCGCGTCCTCGACAGCGTCGCCCGGATCGACACCGAACGCGTCGAGCGGGCGCGTGAACTCATCGGCGGCCTCACCTCGCGGGAGCGCGAGGTCCTGGCGCTCGTCGCCCAGGGCATGGCGAACAGCGAGATCGGACGCGCGCTGCACCTGAGCGAGGGGGGCGTGAAGGCTCACATAAGCCGTCTGCTGACCAAGCTCGGCTGCGGGAACCGCGTGCGCGCCGCCCTCATCGCCAGGGACGCGGGGCTCACCGAGGGCCTCGTGGTTGACCCTGCTTGCCGACGGCCGGATTGATCCCCTTCGGCCCGGGTCCGTCCGGGCCGAGTTCAGCAAGGCCGCGTTGTACAGGTGGCATTCATCAAGGCCGCATCTTCCGGGCCGAGTTCGCCAACACCGCCTCTTCCAGGTGCAGTTCGCCAAGACGACATCATCCAGGCCGAGTTCGCGAACACCCCGTCGTCCAGGCGGAGTTCATTCGACACCGGAGGAGCCGAGCGGGAGGCCACAGGCCCGCCTCCCCACGGCGAATCCCTCGGCCCCGACAGGCCGTTCGTGGAGACCCGCCCGGCGAGCCGTGACCGCAGCTCAGGGCCCGGATGGATCGGCCGGCCAGTCCAGCCAGTCCAGGACCGCGTCTCCCATGATCCAGCGGAGGTCGTCCGGGCTCAGGAACGACAGGGCGTCGGTGAACAACTCGACGTTCTCGCGGTAGGGACACGGCAGCCGGGTCCAGTCGCTGCCCCAGAGCATCCGGCGCGGGCCGAAGGCGTCGAACACACGCTCCAGGGGTTCGTGGAGGTCGTGGAACGGAAAGGGCAGCCGCGAATGACAGGGCATCGCGGTGGCCTTGACCGCGACCCGTGGATGCCGCGAGAGCGCGATCAGGTCCGTGAGGTGTGCGAACGCCTCGGGGGTCTTGGCGTCCACCGGTACGGCCAGGTGGTCGACGATCAGGCGCAGGTCGGGGAAGCGCCGGGCGACCTTTCCCAGCGCCGCGCTCATGCCGGGTGCGTAGACCATGACCGGCAGCGCGGCGGCGTTCGCCGCGGTCCAGAACCAGTCCAGGTCGCCGGCCCGGAACCGGGCCCGCCACGGGTCGCGGTGCAGGGTGAGCCGGACGCCCAGGCTGCCCGGGCGGTCCCGCCAGCGGGCCAGCGGCCCGGTGTTCGCGGGGCCGGTCAGCGGGACACGGCCCATCACCGCCAGCCGGTAGGGATGCCGTGCCGCGGCCGCCCACGCCAGATCGTTGCGGTCGCCCTCCCAGGACGGCGGCACGAGAACCGCGCGGTGGACCCCGGCCGCGTCGAGCACCGCGAGGGTCTCGCGCGCCGTGACCGGTCCGGCGCGGTGGGCGGTCGCCGCACCTCCGGCCGGCCACGGCCTGGCTGGTGTGTCGGCGCTCCAGATGTGGACCTGTGCGTCGACCAGCCTCATACGGCCGCGGGCACGCAGCGCTGCGGTGACAGATCGCTGATGTACTTCGCCTCGATGCCCGATCTGGTCAGGTACTCCATGCACAGCGCGACGCGCTGGACGCGCTGCCGGACGGTGTTCTCGTTGACCGGGTCGTGCGGGTGGGACTGGGCGCTCGCTCCGATCTTCAGCATCATCGGCGCGCAGATCTGCACCAGTTCGGGCACCTCGTAGAAGCGGATGAAGCCGCCCTTGCTGCCGTAGACGTCCGTCGGCAGGTCGATGGTCAGCTCCGGGGAGCCCCGCCGGATCTCCTGGAGCACGCCGAGCCCGAGGTCGTGGGTGGTGGTGACGCTGTCCGCGCCGTTCTCCGCGTAGATCCGCGAGGTCATCGGGTTCGACACGATGCAGTGCGAGGACGCCTTGAGCATGAGGTCGGCGGGCAGTTCACCGGCCGCGCGCATGTCCGACAGCAGCCTGATGACGCCGAGGTCGTACGCGATCAGGCCGCGGCAGCCCAGTTCGGTCAGTCGGTACGCCTCCTCGACGCTCTGCGCGATCGCGTCGTTGTTGTTGATCCGCCGGCCCTGGGAGGCACCGAATCCGCCGCGGTAGAAGGCCGCCTTGCGGTCGTACTCCGGGCGTGGGCCGAGTGCGAACAGCATGCCGACGCCGTTGACCCGGCACAGTTGGAGCATGTCCTCGACCTCGGAGTCGGACAGCAGCATCGCGCCGAGCGTCTCGTTGAAGCGGGTGACCGGCAGTCCCTCGGCCTGGAGCAGGCGGAGCGTCGCGTCGAGCACCTTGAAGCTGTTGACGACCGGGATCTCGACGCCGTAGTGCCCGCCGTCCGCGAACTCCGCTCCGGAGGGCTTGAGTTCGATCTCGTCGCTGTACGGCAGGCCGTTGTCCATCAGGTATTGGCGGGCCTTTGACGCCCCGCGGGTGACGGCGGATCCGAAATCGATCGACATGTTTTCCCCTTCTGGACCTGACGTGACTGTTATTGCGATCCGACGCTAGCGGTGACGCCCGGCCCTGCACGGAATCCGGCGGATCTGTAGCCGAATTTCCGCCCCGCGCAGGTTTCCGGGTATCCGAAGGATTCAGAACAAGGATTCAGAATATCGGTATCTGTTTTCGTGCCATGTACTCGTAGACGCAACGGACTTCGGCCCATGAGGAGGGCACGGATGAGCCATTCCCATACCGCGACGGTCGGCCTGCTGCACCCCGGCCGGATGGGCGGCGGCTTCGGCGGCGCGCTGGCCGGAGCGGGCCATCGGGTGCTGTGGTGCAGGGCGGACCGAAGCGCCGCCACGGTACGGCGGGCCGAGGAGTTCGGCCTGGAAGCCGTGGACGACCTCGCCCGACTCGCCGCGGACAGTGACGTGATCGTCTCGATCTGCCCGCCGCACGGTGCGCCGCAGGTCGCCGCGGCGGTCGCCGGGGCCGGATTCCGGGGTCTGTTCCTGGACGCCAACGGCACGACCCGTGACGTGCTGCTCGAACTGGCCGGAAAACTCTCGGCGGCGGACATCCGCGTCGTCGACGGCTGCGTCATCGGGCCCTGTCCCCAGGACGCTCCGGGTGTGCGGCTGCATCTCGCAGGCGACACGGAAGATGTCGCCCGGATCATCTCGCTGTTCGAGAGGACCGGGATTCAGGCGCTGGACACCGGCGGTCCGCTCGGTGCCGCCTCGGCCCTCAAGACGTCGTACGCCACATATCAGAAAGTCGCCTACGTGTTGGCGGGCATCGCATTCGCCTACGCGGACGCCCACGGAGTCGTCGAACCGCTCATAGAGGAGGCATCGTTGACAACCCGTTCGCCTTTGACCGAAATACTCGAGGACGGAATGCTGCCCAGCGTCGCGGCACGCGCCTGGCGGTGGGGGCCCGAACTCGCGCGGTGCGCCGACGCCCTGCGCGAGGAGAAGCTCCCGGGCGACCTCGCCGATGCCGCGGCGCGCGTGCTGGAGCGCTGGTCCCCGGTCCGTGACGCGTTCGACGGGGACCCCCGCCGTGCCCTCGACCTGCTGGGCGGGCGGCTGTGAGCGCGCCGCAGGCGCCCGAGCGCGCGGAGGCCGTGGTCGTCGGGGCCGGACTGATCGGTATGTTCACCGCCCTGTCGCTGGCCCAGCGGGGCATCGACGTCGTACTGATCGACGACATCGTCAACCAGAGGCACAGCTTCAAGGTCGGCGAGTCGTTCCTGGTGTCCACGGCGCTGCCGCGCACCATCGGCCGGCTCGACAAGTTCCTCGACGAGGAGTGCTTCGTCAAGCTCGGGGTCTGGTTCACCGAGGGCATGGAGGGCGCCGAGAGCTTCGCCCCGCGCAGTGAGTGGAGCATCGCGCCGCTCAGCGAGCACACCCTCACCCAGCAGTCCGAGGACCACCGGGACCACTACCTCTTCAAGAGTGCCGAGGACAAACTGTGGTTCCGCTGCCTCGCCGTGGACCAGCAGATCGTGCGCCCCGAGGCCGAGGACGAGATCCGAGCCACGGTCCGTGAGCACCCGCGCATCCGCTTCCTCGACAGCGCACGCGTCGTGGACGTACAGGTCGAGGCGGACGCTCCGAACACCGTGTCCTGGGCCGACCGCGGCGCCTCGGCCACCGGACAGGTGGTCGCCGACTGGATCGTGGACTGCTCGGGGCGCAACCGGATGCTCGCGCGCAAGTTCGGCCACGCGATCGAGAAGGAGGTCATCGCGCAGGACGGATTCCAGACCACCTCCGTCTGGGGGCAGTTCACCGACATCACCGACGAACAGTTCGCGCCGGTCTGGGAGTACCAGGACGCGAACGGCGGCTCGACCCCGCGTGACAAGTACACCGTCCACCTGTGGGGCGAGGGCTACTGGATCTGGGTCATCCGCCTGTCCAAGGACCGCATCAGCGTCGGCGTCATCTTCGACCAGCGCGTCCCGCTGGCCGGCGGCACGCCCCGCGAGCAGTTCTTCGGCCTGATCGACCGCTATCCGGTGCTGCGCGAGGTGCTGACCGAGGAGCGGCTGCTGGAGTTCCGGATGTACCGCAACACCCAGTACCTGACCGACACGTTCGTCCACCCGCACGGCTACGGCATGGTCGGCGACTCCTCCTCGATCATCGACGCCTACTACAGCCAGGGCATCGGCCTCTCCTGCCAGCAGCTCTGGCACCTCACGAACGTCATCGAGGCGCACGTGCACGGCGGCACGCTCGAACGCGCGTACATCGACCGGATCAACCGCAACGCGCGGCAGGACTGGCTGATGATCCGCAACATGCTGCGCGAGAAGTTCACCCCCGCCATCCAGGACCCGCGCTACTTCCTGCTCACGCATCTGATGGACCTGGTCGTGCTCTGGTCGACCGGCACCGCGCGCTCGGACTTCGCCACCTGGCTGGTGCGCACCGACGGCGAGACGAAGCGCGAGGGCCCGCGCGAAGGACGGTTGCGCCGCCGGCTGAGCAAGCGCCTGTTCTACAGCAGTTCCCAGCCATGGGCCTGGCTGCCGCCGGAGACGGTGCAACGCGTCCAGTCGCACCTGCAACGGAAGATCGCCGAACGGGCCCGGTGGCGGCTGGAACACGGCAGCGAGGTCCCCGGCTTCCACTGCCAGATCTCGATCGCGCGTCCGCTGCCGCGGCTGTGGCGTGTGTTCACGTCCGGCGCGAAGGGCGTGGTGGACGTCTCGCCGCTCGATCAGATCGCGCCCGCGGCGATACGCCGTCCCTCCTCGCGTCGCCCTCTGACGCACCGGATTCCGATGAGCGTCAACACGCGTCTGAGATGGGTTCTCAACCTGCGTACCCACGGGGTCATCGGCATCCTCGCGTACGGATACCTGCTGGACGCGGCGGACACGGCGGTACGCAAGGCCCGCTACCGTTTCTCGGGCCGCCGCCCGGTCCCGGTCCAGGCCCCCGTCGCCGACGCGGCCGAGGAGTCCGCCGACGCACTCCCACCGACCGCCACGACGCCCTCATGACGGTCTGACCCGACCGGGGCAGGCGGCACTCCGGCCGGATCCGCGCCGGCCGGCCCACCCACGACGCGCACGGCAATCACCAAAGGAGGCAGGTCCACCATGCCCGACGACTCGACAACTGCCGCGGTTCTGGCCGCGATCGCCGTGGCCGCGTTCGCGTGCGCGCTGTTCGGCGCGGTGGCCCGCGGACTGCGGCAGCCCCCGGTGATCGGACAGATCCTGGCCGGGATCGCGCTCGGTCCGAGCCTGCTCGGCCGGCTGCCCGGCGATCCGACCGCGAGCCTGTTCCCGGCGCACGTCCTGCCGTACCTCGCCATGCTCGGGCAGGTCGCGGTGACGGTCTTCATGTTCTCCGTCGGCCATGAGCTGACCGCGCACCGCCGCCAGGCGGCTGGCCGCGCAGTGATCGCGGTCGCGATCGGAGCCCTGGTGGTGCCGATGTGCCTCGGCGCCGCGATGGCCGTGCTGGGGCGTGCCCGGTTCGGCGCCGCCGGCGAACCGCAGGCCGGCAGCGGCACCTTCGTCCTCTTCATGGCGGTCGCCGTCTCCGTCACCGCGCTGCCGGTACTCGCCGCGATCGTCCGGGACCGCGCTCTCGACGGCACCCGCGCGGGTACGGTGGCGCTGGCCTCGTCGGGACTGATGGACGCGGTGGCCTGGCTCGCCCTCGCGGCGATCACCCTCGGCGCCACGACCTCGGACGGGCGGCGGTCATGGATACAGCAGGTGGGCCTGCGTCTCGTCCTGCTGCTCGTGCTCGCCGCACTGCTGCTCGGCGTCTTCAGACCCCTGTTGAGCCGTTGGATGCGCGACCCCGCCACGGCGCCTTACCACCTGCCCGTAGCGTTCGCCCTCGCCGCGGGGGCGGCGGCGGCGACCACCGCACTCGGGCTGCACGCGGTCTTCGGCGGTCTGCTCGCGGGTGCCGCGATGCCCCACCCGCACGAAGGCCGCGAGCCGAGCGCCGGTCAGAACTCCGGTCCAGGCTCCGATCGCGCCCCCGTTCCCTTCCTGGCAGCCTCCATCCACGCGGTCGAATCCCTTCTCCTTCCCCTGTTCTTCATCACCACCGGTCTCGCCCTCGACGTCGGATCGCTGCGCCCCGGCGACTTCGTCCTCCTCGCCGTGATCTGTGTGACCGCCTGCGCGGGCAAGCTCGGTGGCGGATACCTCGGTGCCCGATTCGGTGGCCTGGCACGGCAGCCCAGCGCGACCGTCGCCGCCCTGCTGAACACGCGGGGCCTCACCGAACTCATCGCCCTCAACCTCGGCCTGGCCTCGGGCATCATCCACATCCGACTGTTCACCGTCCTGGTGCTGATGGCCCTCATCACGACGCTGATGACCAGTCCGCTCCTGTCGGCTCTCGGCCATCGAGCGAACCCTCCGCGAGGGCGAGGTTCGGACCGGCCACGTGTCCTGACTGATGTGATGTGAACAAGAGGATTTGCGGTAAATAGTTCACTTGAGTCCGGTCTGCCCGGCCAGCCGCGTCCGTAGCCTGGTCAGACGGTCGATCTCCGCGTCGAGGGCCGCCAGTCTGCGGTGCACGACGGCGGTGCCGGGGCCTTCCGGTTCGCAGCCGCTGCACCGGCGGTTCGGGTCGTCGATGAGCAACGGGATGCGGTCGGCGAGGCCGCACAGGTCGTCCACGGTGAGTCCGAGGGCGAGGAGTTCGCGGATCACCTTGACCCGGGCCACGGTGTCCGGACCGTACTCGCGCTGTCCGGCGGCCGTACGCGGCGGCGCCGGCAGCAGACCGCGCTCCTCGTAGAACCGCAGTGCCCTGGGTGTCGTACCCGCCGCTGCCGCCGCGTCCCCGATCCGCATCCCGCTCCTCTCGACCGGTACGAGGAGCGCGCCGTCACGGCACCGTCATGGGAGTTCCACGACGACCGTCCCCGTGTGCCGCCCCTCGAACAGTTCCTGCAACGCTCCGGGAGCGCGATCGATGCCCGGGATCCGTACCTGGGGGAGGACGATCTCGCCGGCGCGCAGCCACTCGCCGAACCGTTTGTTCCACTCCTCCGTGACCGGGCCGAGGTCGGCCCCGCTGATTCCGTGGAGCGTGATGCCATGGGTGATGATCCGGAAGGTGTCGATCTCCGCCGGGGCGCTGGAGCCGTCGCCGTCCCGCTCCGCCGCCAGCTGACCCGAGAGTGCGCCCACCAGGGCCAGCCGTGCGCCGCGGCGGGCCGCGCCGACGGCCGCGGTCAGCTGCTCGCCGCCGACCGTGTCCAGCAGGACGTCGATGCCGTCGGGCGCTGCGGCGGCCAGTTGCTCGGCGAGCGGAGTCGCGCCCGGCACCAGCACGGCGTCGTAGCCGAGTTCGGCCCGGAGCCGTTCGGCCTTGTGCGGGGAGCGGGTGGTGCCGACGACCCGGCCGGCGCCCAGCAGCCTGGCCACCTGCCCCGCCAGGCTCCCGACGGCTCCCGCCGCGCCGGTGACGAGGACCGTGTCGCCGGGTCGCACGGCGGCGATCCGGGAGAGCGCCGCGTACACGGGTGCCCCCGACGCCAGATGCGCCACGGGGTCGGGCAGCGCGTCGCCCAGCGGCGCGCAGTCGGTCTCGGCCAGCAGGGCGTGCTCCCGCCAGCCGAGCAGATGGGTCACCTCGTCGCCCGGGCGCAGACCGCTGCCGGGGCCCACCGCGACGACCTCGCCGACGGCGGGACCGAACAGTGTGTCGCCGACGTGCACGGGAGGCAGCGGTACGCCCTCGGCCTTGCCCCCGATGAGCGTGCGCAGCCCCGGGAAGACGAGGAAGTACCGGTTGCGGACGACGACTTGGCCCGGTCCGGGTGCGGGCAGCGGTGTCTCGACGACGGACAGGTGATCGGGCCCGGGCAGGTGCCGGGGCATGACGGCGAGCCGGATCTCGCGGGTCGTGGATGGTGCGTCGGTGCTCATCTCGGCAACTCCAGGCATCAGTTGACGGGGCGTCAGGAACCGCCGCCACGGCTGCTGTTCGGCCGTGGCGGTCGACGCACGCTAATCCCTGACGTATGCGTCAGGGGCAAGGCCGCGGGCCCGGATCGCCGCCCGACGAGATGCCCGGAGTGCCGCTCTCAGTCCTCGTGCCGGACCGGGAGGGGAGTGCCCCACCGCTCCGCGAAGAAGGTCTCCGCCAGGGGCCGCCGTTCCCGGGCGGCCGTCTCGCGGTCGCGCAGGTCCGGCGGGAGGAGGTCCGGCGCGGCCAGGGCTCCGATCGCGGTGACCGACTGGGGCTGGTAGCCGTCCGGGACGCCCAGCGAGGTGCGCAGCCGGTCCCGGTCGAAGCCGCCCATCTGGTGGGTGTGCAGCCCCAGCGCGTGTGCCTGCACCGACAGCTGGGCCACCGCGAGCCCGGTGTCGTACGCGGCGCCGTACAGCGGGGTTCCGTCGTCGAGGCGCTCCCCGGCGACCGCCGCGACGAGCAGCGAACTGTTCCCCGCCCAGCGGCGGTTGGTGCTCCCGAGGGCACCGAGGATCTGCTGGTACGTCGAGTCGCCGCGGCGGCCGACCAGGAAGCGCCACGGCTGCCTGTTGTGGGCGGAGGGAGCCCAGCGGGCCGCCTCCAGCAGGGAGACGAGTTCCTCGTCGCCGATCGTGTGGGCGGCGTCGAAGGAGCGCGGGCTCCAGCGTTCGGCGAGCAGGGGGTGGACGGCCACGGCGGTGTTCGCGGTACGGGGGGACATGCGAGGTGCCTTTCATGGGCAGCGCGGTTGCGGTGACGAGCAGGGGCGGCCGGAGGCCGGAGATGCCGGAGCGTGGTGTCAGCTCGCGGACGGACAACCCATGGTGGTGACACGTGCGTAGTCGACGTGGCGGCGGGACACGAGCACGGTCATGCGGCCAGGTAACCACATGGGGAGCGCCGGGCACCAGAACGCCGAGGGCGCGCACACCGGGCGGGCTGTCGGGCCCTGCTCGGTGTACGCGCCCTCGGGTCGGGCTGTCCGGCGCGATCGGCGCATCCGGCTTAGTGGCCGATGACGATGCCCTTCGTCGCGGTCCCAGTGAGGTTGTCGTACACGACGTTCCCCGTGGACTTCTGCCAGATCCGGATGCGGAACGTGTCCGGTCCGTCGGTCGCCGTGATGAGGAAGGCGTAGCCGCTCTTGCCGTTGACCGAGCCGGAGCCCTGGTACGCGGCCTTGGAGCCCGTCACCACCAGCCAGTCGGAGGACGTGGAGCGCAGTCGCACGCCCGCCTTGGACTTGCCGCCCGGCGTGAAGTCGAAGGACGCCGTGCCCGTCGGGACGGTGGCCCCCTTCTTGTAGAAGGCGCCGAAGGAGAAGCCCGCCTTGCCGGTCAGTGCCGGGTCGGCCGGGTAGGCGCCAGCCCGGGACGGGATCACGCCGATGCCCGCCGCGGGGCCGGCCTGGGGGTCGTACACGATCAGCTCGGGGAGCTGGGTCGTGGCCGAGGCGCCGTCGTCGTCCGTCACGGTGATCGTCGGGCGGAGGATGCCCGCCTTCAGGTAGGCGTGGCTCGCCTCGCAGGTGCCGGCCGTGACCTTGCCGGGCGTCGGGGTCGTACCGTCCTTCCAGTCGATCGTGCAGGTGTGGGTGTCGGACTTCCCCGGGTCGGTGAACTTCGCCGAGAGGCGGACCGGGGTGTTCCTGCCCGCCGGGACCGGGGTCTTGGGGCCCTGGGCCGAGGTGATCGACGGGGGCGCGTTGGTGACCGTCACCGTCAGGGTGTCGGTGCTGCGGCCGCCCTTCAGGGTGACCTCGTACGTGCCGTTGTCGGTGCAGGTGAGGGATGCCGGGATGGCGGTCCTGTTCGAGATCGTGCAGGGGGTTGTCGCCCCGACGCTCCAACTCGGGGTGCCTGCCCCGGAGATGGTGCCCGTGAGCGGGATCGCGCTGCCCTCCTGGCCCGTTGTGTCGGCGCCCGCGTGGACGATCGTCACCGGGTCGATGCTCGACAGGGTCGGGACGACCTTCTTGATCAGGCCGTCGGCGTCGAACTCCAGCTTGTCGATGGTCGTTTCGCGGTGCATGCCGTCACCGCCGGGGATCGCGAATCGGTGGTAGGCGATGTACCAGTCGTCGGTGTTCGGGACGTTGACCACCGAGTGGTGGCCGGGGCCCTTGATGCCCAGGGAGAGGTCCTTCTCCAGGATCACGCCCTGCTTGGTCCAGGGACCGGTGGGCGAGGGGCCGGTGGCGTAGGCGACCTGGTAGTTCTCGTCACGTGTGTCGTTCTCCGACCACATGAAGTAGTAGGTGCCCTTGCGCTTGATGACGAAGGTGCCCTCGTTGTAGTTGCTCGGCGTGATGTTGGTGACCTTCGAGGAGTCGAAGGAGACCATGTCGGCGTTGAGCGGGACCACGTAGGCCCGGCCGTTGCCCCAGTAGAGGTAGGACGTGCCGTCGTCGTCGGTGAAGACCGCCGGGTCGATCATCTGGCCCGTGTAGTCACCGGCCTTCAGCAGTGGCTTGCCGAGCGCGTCCTTGAACGGGCCGGTGGGCGAGTCGGAGACCGCGACACCGATGTTCGCGTCGGCGCAGAAGTAGAAGTAGTACTTGCCGTTCTTCTCCTCCATGGTCGGAGCCCAGGCACGGCTGTCGGCCCAGCTGATGTCCGGACCGAGGTCCAGGATGACTCCGTGGTCGGTCCAGTGGACCAGGTCTTTGGAGGAGTACGCCTTGAACTGCGTACCGCTCCAGCCCTCGAAGCCGTCGGCGGTCGGGTAGATGTAGAAGGTGTCGCCGAAGCGGACGATGTTCGGGTCCGCGTTCAGGCCCGGCAGCACCGGGCTCTTCATCTCGACCGCCGTCACCGTCCACGTGCGCTTCTTGCCGTCGGAGCCGGTCACCTCGTACGTCACCGGCTTGGTGAAGTCGCGCAGGGTGCCGGAGGCGGGGCTGATGCTCGCGCCGTGGGCCAGGGTGAACTCCGGTGCCAGGGCGGTGACATCACTGCCCGGGGTGAGCGGCAGGACGATCTTGCTGTCCTTGTCGGTGATGATCGCGTCGGTCTTCAGCGCCGGGTGGGTCGCCGCGGCGATGCCGGTGGTGTTGCCGCTGATCTCCAGGACCTCGGCGGGCGTCAGGGCCCGGTTGTAGATCCGGAAGTCGTCGACCTCGCCGCCGAAGTACGGGTCCGGCGAGTACAGGGACTTGCCGATGTAGCCGGAGTAGTCCTTCGCGGAGTCGTACAGCTCGGACGGCTTGACGGTGACGCCGCTGACGCGGGCCGCCTCGGCGCCGTCGACATAGAGGATCGCCGTCTCGGTCTCGCCGTTCAGCGTGACGGTGAGGTGCTTCCACTGGCCCGCGGTGAGCTGCGAGCCGCCGATCATCTGCTTCTCCCCGGACCAAGTCGCCCTGGTGATCGCGGAGAAGAGCTTCCCGCCGCCGTTGGAGGGCGTGGCGAACAGGTACTTGTTGCTGTCCGGGCCGAGGCCGAACAGCCACTGGAAGTTGTCGCCGCCCTTCCACTTCACGTACGTGGAGACGGTGACGCTGGTGGTGTCCTTCAGCACGCCGTTCGGGATCTTGACGTACGGCGAGCTGGAGCTGCTGTTGCCGCCGGACATCTTGAAGGAGCCGCCCTCGACTCCCGTACCGAAGTCGGGAGTTCGGACGTAGGTGCCGTGGTAGCCGTGGCCGCTGGAGTCGCGGGCGATGCTGCCGCCGGTCTCGTCGAAGTCGTAGTGCAGGAGCAGGTCGGCCGGGATGTCCGGGCCCTCGGCGGAGACCGTGACCTCGGCGGTGACCCCGATCGCGGAGTCGCCCGCCAGGTCGCCCTTCACGGTGAAGGTGCCGGCCTGGGCGTACTGGGACTCGGCCACGGCCTCCCAGGTGACGGCGACGGGCCGCTTCACACCGTCCGCCGACTCGGCGATGACGGTGGCGGGCAGGACCGGGGCGTCACCGATGCGCGTCTCGACCTTGACGTCCTCGGCGCTCGTGATGATCTGGTCCGGCTGATAGGTCTTCAGGAGCCGGTCGTACTCGGACTGGGTGACCGGAAGTACCGTGCCGTGGCGGGGCTTTGACGGCAGGTCGTAGCCGGTGGACGGGGTCCAGACACCGGAGTCCAGGTCCGTCGTCTCGAAGGGGATGTAGCCGCGACCGCCGAACTCGTCGAGGAACGCGTACCACTTCTCCTGGGTGTTCGACTTGAACACCAGCGGACCCTCGGCCGCGCTCATCGTGCCCTTGCCGATGCCCTCGGCGACGGCGGTCCAGGAGAGGTTCTTCAGCGAATCGCTCTTCTCCTCGAAGATGAACTTGCTGTTGGGCGTGGAGGAGGAGTTGTTCCGCTCGTCCTTGGAGAGGCGGTAGTACTCGCCGTCGTGCTGGATGACCGTGGAGTCGATGACCGAGTAGCCGCGGTCGACCCAGACCTTGGGCTCGCTGAAGGTGTAGAAGTCACGGGTCGTCGCGTACATCATGCGGTTGTACGTGTCGCCGGAGTGGTCGGCGGTGGTGTACAGCTTCGACGCCCAGAAGACCACGTACTCGCCGAGCTTCTCGTCGTAGTACGCCTCGGGGGCCCAGGTGTTGCCGGCCGAGTCCGGGGAGACCTTCACCAGGCGCTGGTTGGTCCAGTTCACCAGGTCCGTGGACTCCCACACCATGATGGACTTGCTGCCGGTGCGCTGGGAGGCGTCCCAGTCGCCGTTGCCGTAGATCCGCAGGTCGGTGGCGATCTGGTAGAACTTGTCGCCCTCGGGGGAGCGGATGATGAACGGGTCGCGCAGGCCCTTCTCGCCGAGCGTGGAGGTCAGGACGGGCTTGCCGTCGTTCAACTCCCGCCACTTCAGCGGGTCGTTGCCCTTGCTGAGGGCCGCGTAGAGCTGTTCGCCGTCCGAGGTGCCCTCGCCGGTGAAGTAGCTGAACATGTAGCCCTTGAGGGCTTCCTTCGCGGGGAGTTCGGGGACCTTGGCGGTCAGTGTGCGGGTCGTGGTGGCCGTGCCCTTGGTGACGGTCGCGGTCAGGTCGACCGTCGTACTGCCGCCGCCGTGCGCGGGGCGGTGGACCACACCGTCGGCCGTGACGACGTCCGGGTCCGCCGAGGACCAGGCAACCGCCGTGCCGTAGACGCCCGTTGAGGGAAGGGTGAGGTTCCCCCGTACGTCGTCGATGTTCGGGACGGTCAGTGCCTCGGCGGCCCGCTGGGTGGCCGTCGTGTCGTCGAAGGTGGCCGGGACCGTGATGTCGAAGGTCTTGGTGTCGCTCACCGGGCCCTTCTTCAGGGTCGCCGTGAGCGTGGCGTGGCCGTCCGGCTGGCCGGCGGCCGGGCGGGTCACCGCACCGCTCGCCGACACCACCGAGGCGTTGTCCGTCGCCCAGGTGATGGCGGAGCCACCGGCAGGGCCCGCGCTCGGCAGGGTCAGGTCGGCGATCACCGCGCTCGTGTCGCCCAGCGTCAGGGCCGACTTGTCGGCGGCTACGCCCTGCGTGGCGACGGGAAGGGAGAGTTCCTCGACCTCGGTGTTCGCCAACGCCCGGTCGTAGACCCGGAAGTCGCGGATGTTGCCCTTGAAGAGGTTGTCGCCGGGATAGACCGACTTGCCAATGTAGTTGGCGGTGGTCGTGCCCGAGCCGATGGAGCCGGGGGTGAGGGTGATCGCCGTGTTCCGGCCGACCTCCACACCGTCCTCGTAGAGCACGCCCGTGTTGCCGGTCTGGGTGTAGGTGATCTGCTTCCACACCGCGCGCTGGAGGTTGGTGCCCGCGGACCGGGTCGTCTGCTCCGTCGACCAGTTGCCGCTGGCGATGGAGGTCCGGAAGGAGTTGCCCGTGGTGAACAGATAGCCGTTGCCGGCCGAGCCGCTGGTGTTGCCGAAGCCGTAGATGAAGTACGGGTTGGACTGGGCGGTGTCGACCTTCACGTCCATCGAGACGGTGATCGAGTTCAGCCCGCTCATGATGTTGTCCGGCACCTTTATGTAGGTGTTCGAACCGTTGAAGGCAAGCCCCTCACCCGAGTTGGACCAGCCGGCGGTGCCGTTCACCGTGCCGGTACGGCCGTTGCCCGAGGCGTCGGCGACGGTGGTGCCGGAGGCCGCGTCGAGCTTGTACCAGAGGGCCAGACCGTCGGTGATGTCGGCGGCGGCGGCCTGGGCGGGGGCGGACAGCGCCAACGGCCCGGCGAGGCCGAGGAGAAGGGAAGCGGCTGTCAGTCCGGCGAGCCGGTCCGACCAGCGTCTGGTACGGCCGCGCGATCTCGGGAGGTGCATCGTTTCGGCTTCCTCTGCTCAGGCACGGGGGAGGTGACGGAGGGGCGCAGATTTCGTCTGTGTGTCCTCGCGTTGCGAGAGTGTCAATCGCTGCGACCAGGGGCGTCAAGAGTTTTCGAACGACGTTCGGCAGGTCGGACAACTTGTTTTAACGCGCTGGACGTCAACCGGAACCGAAGCTGTCATAAGCGTTGACGTGTGCACCTCGCGTACCTATGTTCTGGTCGAAGTTACGTACATAGTCCGGGATTTCGAACAACGTGAACAATGTGGCCATAAGAAGGGGACCTGTTGTGTTCCGTACCCGTCACTGGTTGACGCTCCTGGCAGCGCTGGTGGCGCTGCTCGTGCCTGTCGTGGGCATCCAGCCCGCCGCCGCGGCCGAGGGGCGCCCGTACACGAACCCGGTCAAGTCCCAGAAGGGCGCCGACCCCTGGCTGGAGTACTACAACGGCAACTACTACCTGGTCACCACGTCCTTCACCGGCGTCCTGACCATGCGCAAGTCGCCGACCCTGGCAGGTCTTTCGACGGCTCCCAGCGTGCAGGTCTGGAGTGACACCACCTCGACCCGCAACAACAACTTCTGGGCGCCCGAGCTGCACTTCTTCGACGGCCACTGGTATCTGTACTACTCCGGCGCGCCGAGCGGGGCCGCCTGTTGCGACCAGCAGCGGACCTACGTCGTCGAGAGCGCCGGCACCGATCCGATGGGCCCGTACACCTTCAAGAACCAGCTCACCGGGTCCAACCTCGACCCGGGCGGCTGGCTCATCGACGCCACCGTGCTGAAGTACAACAGCAAGCTCTACCTGGTCGGCAGCGGCGCCATCGGCGGCAGCAAGCAGAGCCTGGTGATCGCGCCGATGACCAACCCCTACACGGTCAGCGGCTCCACCTTCAGCCTCATCTCCCAGCCGACGCTGGCCTGGGAGACCTCGGGGGCGCCCGTCAACGAGGGGCCCGAGCCGCTCTACCACGACGGCCGGACGTTCCTCACCTTCTCCGCGAGCTACTGCCAGACCGCCGACTACAAGCTGGGGCAGCTCGAACTCACCGGCACCGACCCGCTGTTGGCATCGTCCTGGACGAAGAAGCAGACGCCGGTCTTCCAGCGCAACGACGCCGCCGGGGTCTACGGGCCGGGCCACAACGGGTTCTTCACCTCGCCCGACGGCACCGAGAACTGGATCGTCTACCACGCCAACAACTCGGCCTCGGGCGGCTGCGGCAACGGCCGGACCACCCGCGCCCAGAAGTTCACCTGGAACGCGGACGGCACCCCGAACTTCGGCACCCCGGTCGCGCTCGGCACCACGCTGCCCGGCCCGGCCGGTGAGACCGCGGTGACCCCGACCGCGTACACGCTGGTGAACCGCAACAGCGGCAAGTGCCTCGACGTGGAGGGCGGGAACACCGCCGACGGCACCAACATCTTCCAGTGGACGTGCAACGGCGGCGCCAACCAGAAGTGGCGCATCGAGGACCAGGCCAACGACACCAGCCGGCTGGTCAACGTCGCCACCGGCAAGGTGATGGACACCGCGGACTGCGCCACGGCCGACGGTACGGATCTGCGCCAGTGGTCCTGGCTGAACAACAACTGCCAGAAGTTCAGGCTCGTCTACACCGCCACCGGCGACTACGTCCGCATCGTGAACGAGTCCACCGGCAAGGTCGCCGACGTCGCCAACTGCTCCTCCGCGGACGGCGCAGACGTACGTCAGTGGACCTGGCTGAGCAACAACTGCCAGCAGTGGCAGATCAGGCCCACGACGTGAGCCGGCAGTAGTCCCCATGTGGCTGTGGCCCGACCGCAACTCCGGTCGGGCCACAGCCATGTGATGAGACGTCAGCTCGTCGGCTCGGTCACCTTCGTGTCCGTCTTGCCGTCGACGGCCGCCGACAGCTGCGGGACCAGTCGCTCCAGCATGTAGGGCAGGCTCAGCACCGACACGAACGACACGGAGTTGCCGTAGTCGCTGCTCTCCTTGACGAAGACCTCACGGTCCTCCTTGGCCACCTTCAGGTCCGCGTACAGGGCGTCCTTGCGCAGCGTCGCCTTGTCCTTGGTGGTGTCGGAGACGATCCACACGATCGCGTCCGTGTTGAGGAGGTCGGTGCGCTCCTTGCTGATGTTCGCGCCGAACTCGTCACCGATCACCTTGTCCAGGTCGGTGGGCAGCTTGAAGCCGAGGTTCGTGAGGACGCGCGAGCGCGGGTCCTGGCTGCCGAAGACGAAGATGCCCTCGTACGGGGTCGCCACCAGGCCGGTCTTGCCGGCGAACTCGGGGTGCTCGGCCGCCGCCTTCTTGAAGTCGGCCTCGACGCCGGTGACCAGCTCCTTCGCCTTGGCCTCCTGGCCGAGTGCCTTGCCGATGATCTCGGTCTGGTCCTGCCACGGCACACCGAAGTCGTTGTACTCCTTCGGCTGGGCCACCACCGGGGCGAACTTCGACAGCGTGTCGTACTGCGCCTTCGTCAGACCGCCGTACACCGCGAGGATCAGGTCCGGCCGGAGCGCGGCGATCTTCTCCGCCGACGGGCCCGTGCCGGTGTCCTTGAGGACGGTCGGCACCGCCGCGCTGCCCAGCTTGTCCGCCGCCCACGGGCCGATGGCGCCCTTGTAGCCGCCCAGCCACTCGGTCGTCCCGACCGGCACCTTGCCCAGGGCGAGCACGGCGTCCTGGTCGGTCAGACCGACCGTGACGATCCGCTTCGGCTCGGACTTGATGGTGGTGCTGCCGTACTTGTGCGTCAGGGTCACCGGGAACGCGGAGCTGGTCGACGCGGTGGCCTCGGAGCCCGCCGTGTCGGAGGAGTCGTCGTCGGAACCGCAGGCGGTGGCGGTACCGAAGAGGAGCAGTACGGAGGTGAGCGCCGCGGCGAGCCGAGTGCCTCTGGGAGAGCCGAGCATCAGTGGTCCTTCATGGTGGTGGTGTCGGTGCTGGGACGGGGCGTGGGGGGCTTCTCGGCTGTGGTGCGAGTGCCGGACCAGGCCTGCCACAGGGAGGCGTAGGTGCCGGCTGCCGCGCACAGCTCGTCATGGGTGCCGCTCTCCACGATCCGGCCGCCGTCCATGACGACGATCCGGTCCGCGTCCGCGGCCTGGGTGAGACGGTGGGCGACCACGAGGGCCGTACGGTCCTCGATCGCCCGGTCGGCTGCCTTCTCCAGCAGCCGCGCTCCGGTACTGCCGGCCTCGGCCGTGGCCTCGTCCAGCACGGCGACCGGCGGATCCGCCAGCACCAGCCGGGCCAGGGCGAGTTGCTGCACCTGGGCGGCGGTGAGCCGGTGCCCGCCCTCGCCGACGACGGTGCCCAGACCCTCGGGCAGCGCCGACACCCAGTCCAGCGCGTCCACTTCGGTCAGGGCCGAGCGCAGCGACTCGTCCGTCGCGTCGGCGCGCGCGAGCCGCAGATCGTCCGCGAGCGGGCCCGCGAAGACATGCGTCTCCTGGGTGACCAGGGCAACGGGCAGGCTGTCGGCGGTCGTTGACACACCGGTGAGGTGAACCGTGCCGGCCGTCGGCTGGTGCACCCCCGCGATGAGCTTGGCGAGCGTCGTCTTGCCCGCGCCGCTCGGCCCGACCAGCGCGACCCGCTCCCCGGCGGCGAGCGTGAGATGCACGTCCCGAAGGACGGGACGCCCGGGTACGTACTCGTGGTGGACGCCGGTCACGGTGACCGTGCCGGGCTCCCGGTGCTGTGCCGTGGGCGCCGGGGGAGTGGTCTCGGGGGCCGGTACGTCCGCGACGCCGACCAGCCGGGCCAGCGCGGCCGTCGCCGACTGGGCGTCGTCGAGCAGGGCGAGGGCCTGGTTGACCGGACCGAAGAGACTGTGGAAGTAGAGCGCGGCGGCCGTCGCCGTACCGATGGACACGGAGTCGGCGCGCACCAGCAGGAACCCGGTGACCAGGACGGCGGCGAGGCCGGTGTACTCGGCGATGTGCAGCCGGTTGTAGAAGTCCAGCACCAGCCGCACGCCCCGCATCGTCAACGCGACGGCGGCGGACGACCGCCGGGTGACCGACTCGGTGTGCGGCTCCTCCAGCCGGAACGCCCGTACGGTCCCGGCGCCCGCGATGGTGTCCAGGAGCTGCTGTTGCTGGGACCCCATGGCGATGCGCTGCTCGGCGTACAGGGGCACCGCGTTGCGTACGTACCACCGCGCGGTCCCCGCCTGGATGGGCACCGCGAGCAGCGCGGCCAGCAGGAAGCGCCAGTCCAGGGCGGCCAGCGCGGCGAAGGTCAGCACGATGGCGAGCAGGGAGCGGGCCAGCTCGGGCAGCGCGTTGCGCACCGCCTCGCCGACCACCGAGACATCCCGGGTGACCCGGGCGTTGAGGTCGCCGGACCCGGCCTTCTCCACCTGCTCCAGGGGCAGTTGCAGCGCCCGCTCGACGAACCGCTCACGCAGCTGCGCCAGTACGGTCTCGCCGAGCCGGGACACCAGGGACAGCCCGAGCGCGGTGGTGCCGCCCTGGGCGACGGCCACTAGGACCAGGAGCACGACGGGCAGGGTGAGTTCGTCCGGCGGGCGGTGGTCGGCGACCAGGTCCACCATGCGGCCGAGCAGCGGCTGGACGAGCAGTCCGACACCGGTCGCGGCGACCATCACGGCGAATGCGCCGATGGCCAGTCCGCGGTGCGGGCGGACCAGTTCGCCGACTGCGGCACGGGTGCGCCGGGGCGTCGCCGTGGGCAGCAACTCCCTTTCTGCGCCGGGGAGTTCGTGGTCGCTCATGACAGCACCGCCGCTCGGTAGGTCTCATGACGGTGTATCAGGTCGGCGTGCGGGGCCGTGTCGGTCACCCGTCCGTCCTCCAGCAGGACGACCCGGTCGGTGACCGACAGCAGCGCGGGACTCGTGGTCACCAGCACCGTCGTACGGCCCTTGCGGATCTCCCGGACTCCGGTGGCGATGCCCGCCTCGGTCACCGCGTCGACGGCGGTGGTCGGATCGTGGACCACCAGGACGGGCCGCTCGGCCGCCAACGCCCTGGCCAGCGCGACGCGTTGACGCTGCCCGCCGGAGAGGGAACGGCCCTGCTCACTGACCGCCGTGTCCTCACCGTCCGGGAGGGTCTGGGCGACCTGGGCCACCCCGGCCGCCGTCATCGCCTGTTCCGGGTCGGCCCCGTCGGGAGCGGCCGCCGTGACGTTGCTGCGGACGGTGCCCTCGAAGAGGTCCGCGTCGTGCTCGGCCACCAGCAGCGCGGTGCGCAGCTCGGCCGGGTCCAGGTCCCGCAGGGGGATGCCGTCCAGCTCGACGGTGCCGGTCTCCGGGTCGGTCTGCCGGGCCAGACAGCGCAGCAGGTCGGTGGCGTGCGCGGGGTCGGTCGCGACCACGCCGAGCAGCTCGCCCGGTGCGATGTCGAGGTCGAGGCCCCGGAGTCCGCCGAGGCTGACGCCGGTGAGGCGGACCGCGCCGCGCACCGGTTCGGCCAGGGTCGCGGTGCCCGGGGTGACGGTGTGCGGGGCGGCCAGCACCTCCGCGATCCGGGTGGCCGAGGCACGGCCCTGGGCCAGCTCGGCGTTGACCCAGGCGAGGACCTCCAGCGGGCCGAGGAGGAAGAGGGCGAGCCCGACCGCCGACACCAACTGGCCGAGACTGATGTTCCCTTGGGCGGCGAGCCGGCCGCCGACCAGGGCGACGGCGGCGATCAGACAGCCCGTGAGGGTGAGCACCATGCCGCTCTGGAAGGCCTGCGCGCGGGCCGCCTTCAGGGTGGCTTGGAGGGAGTCGCGGCTGGTCGTGCGGTAGCGGGCCAGGGCGGTCGACTCACCGCCGATGCCCTTGAGGACACGCAGACCGGCCACCAGGTCGGCGGCGACCGCCGAGGCGTGCGCGGCCCGCTCCTGCTCGGCCTCGCTGCGCGACTCCAGCGGCTTGCTCAGCAGATGGCCCAGCCACAGCAGCACCGGTGTGCCGAGCAGTACGACGAGGCCGAGCGTGACGGACGTACGCAGGAGGACGACAGCGCTGACGAGGACGCCGGCGAGCGCCGAAATCCCGGCCATGACGGCCATGTTGACGGCGCCGACGCGCTTGGCGTCCTCGGTGGCGATGTTGGCGAGGGCGCCGGGCAGCCTGCCCTCCTCCGCGCCGCCCCCGGGTGACAGGACCCGGCGTACGAGGGATATGCGGAGGGTGTGTTCGGCCTGGGCGGCGGCCCGGTCGGCGGACCAGGCGCTGTTGCGCCAGCTCAGCGCGAGACCGACGTAGACGACGGCGAGGACGACGAGCCAGCTCACCAGGGAGCCGGTGTCGGAGCCCGTGACGGCGCGGTCGATGACCAGACCGATCAGGACCGGCACCATCGCCTCGCCCAACTGGTGGCCGGAGCCGAGCAGCGAGCCGACGACGACATCGCGCCGCTGCCCTCTGACCGTCTGTCGCAGGACGTCCCGCCCCGACAGCTGTGAAGGACTACTCACCCGTAACCCCTCTGGGATCGGACGACGGTTTGGGCCGGTAAGGCCTGCCTAAGTGCGTGTCGGTGCACTTGGGCAGGCCCAAAACTTAGGTGAGGCTACTCTAAGTTGAAGCTGGTTGCCCAGCGGTCACGGCCGCCTCGACCGTGCGACGGTCGAGCAGGGAGTCGAGGATCTCTCCCGAGCGAACGGCGGTCGTCGACAGCAGCGTCGAGGTGAGACCGTGCGTGTGCTCGGTCGCGCCCTGGAGGTAGATGCCGGCGGTGACTTCGGGCGCCGCCTCGACCCGGTGGTCGCGGCCGACCCGGACGGCGTCGTTGTCGTCCCGCAGGCAGAGTTTCGCCGCTCGGCCCAGCAGACTGTCGAGGTCGCGGGGGCGGTATCCGGTGGCGTGCACGAGCACGTCGCAGGAGAGCACCTCCCGTTCTCCGGTGGGGAGATACTCGACGGTGACGTCCAGCCGGTCGTCGAGCTGCTCGACGTCCCGGATGCGGGAGACGTTGCGCATCCGCAGCCGCTCGTTGCCCTGGACCTTCTCGCGGTACATCGTGGCGTACAGCGACTCGATCAAGTCCATGTCCACCACCGAGTAGTTGGTGGAGCGGTGGTAGTCGTACAGCGACTGTTTCACCTCCGGCCGGGACCGGAAGTAGACGTCCACCGCCTCCGGGTCGAAGATCCGGTTGGCGAACGGGCTGTCGTCGGCGGGCGTGTAGCCGTATTTGGCGAAGACCGCGCAGACCTCGGTGTCGGGGAAGGAGCGGTGCAGGAAGTCGACCGCCTCGGCGCCGCTCTGGCCTGCGCCGAGGACGAGAATGCGGTCCACGGAGGCGCCCGTACCGCTCAACTCGCGGGTACGCGGGACCAGTTCGCTGTTGTGCCAGATGCGGTCGGACAGCGCGGTGCCGGGCGGCACATGCGGTTCGAGACCGACGGCCACCGAGATGTTGCGGGCCCGGCGGACCACCGTACGCTCCGGCCGGCCCGGTACGCGGCTGACGACGTCGAACCAGCGGACCTCGCCGTCCTCGGTCAACACGGGCTCCACGGACACGACTTCGGCGTCGTACGTGACCTGGTCCGCGACCCGGCCCGCCGCCCACTCGAAGTACTCGTGGAACTCGATCCGCAGCGGGAAGAGGGTCTTCGCGTTGAGGAAGTCCACCAGCCGGCCGCGGTCCCGCAGGAAACACAGGAAGCTGAAGTCGCTGGTCGGGTTGCGCATGGTGACCAGGTCCTTGAGAAAGGACACCTGCATGGTCGCGTCGTCGATGAGCATGCCGCGGTGCCAGCCGAACCGTGGCTGGCGCTCCAGAAACTCGGCGCGAATGCGCTCCTCAGGCGCGGCTTGTGCGTTGTGTTCCGCGATGGCTATGGCCAGCGCCAGATTTGACGGGCCGAAGCCGATACCGAGCACGTCATGGATGGCGTCCGGTTCGTCGTGCAGTGCGTTCACCGCAACTTCCCTTCCCCTAGGCGCACTGATGTTAAATAAGGTTAGCCTTACCTTGCAATGGTGTGTCCTACGGAAGGATCGACTATGCGGGTCGTCATGTTCGGCTATCAGACCTGGGGGCACCGCACGCTCCAGGCCCTGCTGGACTCCGATCACGAGGTGGTCATGGCGGTCACCCACCCCAAGAGCGACCACGTATACGAAAAAATCTGGGACGACTCGGTGGCCGACCTCGCCGAGAAGCACGGCATCCCGGTGCTGCTGCGCAACCGCCCGGACGACCCCGAACTCCTCACCGCGCTACGGGAGTTGGCGCCGGACCTGATAGTCGCCAACAACTGGCGCACGGTGCTGCCGCCCGAGATCTTCGACCTCCCGGCGCACGGCACGCTCAACATCCACGACTCACTCCTCCCGGCGTACGCGGGCTTCTCCCCGCTGATCTGGGCGCTCATCAACGGCGAACGGGAGGTCGGAGTCACGGCTCACCGCATGAACGCGGAGCTGGACGCCGGTGACGTGCTGCTTCAGCGCGCGATCCCGGTCGGCGCACGCGACACGGTGACCGACCTCTTCCACCGCACTGTGGACTTGATCACACCGGTGGTCCACGAGTCCCTCGCGCTCATCGCGTCGGGCCGCGCGGAGTGGATCCCGCAGGACCGCAGCAGGGCGAGCTTCTTCCACAAGCGGTCGCTGGAGGACAGCCGCATCGACTGGAGTTGGCCGGCGGAGGCGATTGAGCGCTTGATACGCGCTCAGTCGGACCCGTATCCGAACGCGTTCACCCACCACAAGGGCCAGCGCATCCGCATAGTCGAGGCGGCAGTCTCGGAGGGCTGCTACGGCGGCACCCCGGGCCGCATCTTCATCCGCGAGGGCGACGGCATCGTGGTGGTCGCGGGCGCGGAGGCCAGGAACGGGCGTCTGCGGGGCCTGTTGGTGAAGCGGGTCCGGACGGAGGACGGGTCGGAGATCGCGGCGACGGAGTACTTCCGGACGATGGGCGGGTATCTGACGGCGCGTCCCTGAGGGATGGGGCGGGGCCCAGGGGGCGTACGAGTATCTCGATCGACACCGGTTCATGATCACGTCAGGATGGCCTGATGCCAGACCTGCGAACCGAACGCCTCCTGCTCCGCTCTTGGCGCGACTCCGACCTGGTCCCCTGGGCGGCCCTGAACGCCGATCCGGAGGTCCGCGAACACCTCGGGGCCGCACTCACCCGTGAACAGAGCGATGCCTCCGCCGCCCGTTTCCAGTCCGGCCTCGACGAACGGGGTTGGGGCTGGTGGGCGGTGGAGGTCACGGGCACCGGTGAGTTCATCGGCTTCGCCGGGCTGGACCCGGTGGAGGACGACTTGGCGTTCGACGGGGTCGAGGCGGGGTGGCGGCTGGCCCGGTCCGCGTGGGGGCACGGTTACGCAACAGAGGCTGCCCGGGCGGTGGTCGCGTACGCCTTCGACGAGAAGGGCGTAGGCCTCGACGAGGTCCTGGCGATCACTACGGCCACCAACCTCCGCTCCCAGGCGGTGATGCGCCGCCTGGGAATGACCCACGACCCGGCCAAGGACTTCGACGACCCGACCGTCCCGGAGGGACCGCTGCGGCGGAACGTGGTGTACGGGGTTCGGGCCGACGCCTGGTTGTAGGGCCACTGCGGAGGCGTCACGGGCAACTGGCAATATCTGGCTGCGGAAAGCGAGTTGAGGCGGCTCACGGGCAGGGGAAGCACATGGCGGCGCGCGTTGCGGAGGCTGAGCGGGACCGGCCGTTCGGCGCCGGTTCCGGGTCGGTGCGCGGGCGCGGTGTCTGGGCGCGGGCCCTGCTGTTCGTGACGACGGCGCTCGTCGCCGGGGCCACGGGTGTGGCCGGCACCCTGCTCTACCAGCGGCACACCGCTCCGGACACGTCCGCCGTCGACGCGCAGGCCGCCGGGCTCGCCCAGGATCTGCGTGGCGACCTGAACGCGGGTTTCTACTCGCCGGGGCGGACCTACGGGGGCCAGTTCACCGGGGGCACGATCGTGGCTCAGACCGAGGCGCACGGTGGGGTCGTGCTGAGCGCCGGCACGGAGAGGGGCCGGTCCGGCGGCAAAGTCCATACGGCCGAGGTGATGTTGGGACTGGTGCCGCCCGGCAAAGACACCGTCGCCGCGAACGCCTATCCCGTCCGCTGCTACCGCTACACGTTCGGCTTCGGCGCCCACAGCGTGGAGCGGTCCGGCATGACCTGCCCGGACACGAGGACCGACGGAAAGCCCGGCAGCCTCGTGGCGCAGCTGGGTGTGCTGCTCGCGCGGCAGCCCACCGGGTCGTTGCCCCGGCGGACGAACAGGAGACGTGTGCGGTGAAGCAGGCCGTGGCCGCTGCCACCCTGTACGGGACCGACCCGGCGAAGGCGGGCTGACGGGCTCCTGGTACACGCCTTCCGGAGCAGGCTCCGACGTACTCGCCTGATGCGAACGGGGCCGCCGCACGGATTCGCGGGTTGGGTTTTCGCCACCGCCGCCCCTACCCGTTCCCATTCCTGGGGGCTGCGCCCCCAGACCCCCCTTTGTCCTCAAACGCCGGACGGGCTGGTAGTTAGCCCCTCCGGCGTTTGAGGAGCGGGGGTTCGGGGGCGGAGCCCCCGAGGATGGGACGGGTAGGGGCGGCGGGGGCGAGAGAACAACCTGGTACCAGCCGATCGGCTCAACCGGCCACGTACGCACGCCGGTTCGCTCGGTTCTCATGGGGTCGTCTTGGCACGTACGTCCTGATGGTGGCGGCCCATGGGAATGACCATCGGCGTGTTGCTGACCGGGTCCAGCGTGATGCGGCAGTTCAGGTCGAACACGTCCTCCACCGTCTCCGCCGTGATTACCTCCGCCGGCGCCCCCTCCGCCACGATCCGCCCCGACTTCATCGCGACCACGTGATCGGCGTACCGACAGGCCTGGTTGAGGTCGTGCAGGACCATCACCACCGTGCGGTTCTCGCGCCGGTTGAGGTCCGTGATGAGGTCCAGTACGTCGATCTGGTGGGCCAGGTCGAGATACGTCGTCGGCTCGTCGAGCAGGAGTACGGGCGTGCCCTGGGCGACCGCCATCGCGATCCACGCCCGCTGCCGCTGGCCACCGGACAGCTCGTCCACCGGACGGTCCGCGAGGTCGGTCATGTTCGTCGCGGCGAGCGCCTCGTGCACGGCCTGCTCGTCCGCCTTGGACCACTGCCGCCACCAGGTCTGGTGCGGCGAACGACCCCGGTTGACCAGGTCGATCACCGTCAACCCCTCGGGCGCCACCGGGCTTTGGGGCAGGATGCCCAGGCGCTGCGCCAACTCCCTTGTGGGGATGGCGTGCAGGGCACGGCCGTCCAGGTGGACCGCGCCCTCGCGGGGTGCCAGCAGGCGGGCCAGGGCACGCAACAGCGTTGATTTGCCGCATGCGTTGGCGCCGACTATCGCCGTGATCCGGCCCGGTGGAACCGCCAGATCCAGGCCGTCCACGACCACCCGGTTGTCGTACGACAGCCGCAGTCCCGTCGCTCTCAGGTCCGGGTCGGCGACCGGCTCCCGGGTGGTGGTGGGCAGAGGGTCCGCCGGGAGCACGGCGTCCTCGGTGGTGGTCGTGGCCTCGGCCGTGGACAGGGCGTCAGCCGGCATCGTGGGGTCCGTCGACATGGGGGATCAGCCTCCTGAACCCGCGCGGTTGGCGCGGACGAGCAGCCAGAGCAGGATGGGCGCGCCGAGCACGCCGGTGACGATTCCGACCGGCAGTTCCGTGCCGGAGATGAGCGTACGGGCGATCAGGTCGCTGCCGAGCACCATCAGCGCCCCGGTGAGGCCCGACGCGACTGTCGGTGGCCAGGCGGTGCGTGCGAGGCGCTGGGCGATCTGCGGGGCGGCCAGCGCCACGAAGGCGACCGGCCCGGCGGAGGCCGTCGCGAAGGCGATCAGGCCGACGCCGGAGAGCAGGATGGCGAGGCGTACGGGCTGGACGCGGGTCCCGAGACCGGTCGCCACGTCGTCGCCGAGTTGCAGGGTGCGCAGCAGGCGGCCGAGCAGCAGGGCCGTAGGAAGGAGGACGGCCAGGGCGATCGCGAGCGGTCCGACGTCCGACCACGTACGGCCGTTGAGGTTGCCGACCAGCCAGCCCAGCGCGGCCTGCGCCTGGAACCGGCCGCCCTTGGCGACCAGGTAGTCGGTGGCGCTCGTACAGATCCAGGCGACGCCGATACCGACCAGGATGATCCGGTAGCCGGTGGTGCCACGCCGCCAGGCAAGCGCGTACACGAGGAGCGCCGTGGTCAGCGCGCCGAGCAGCCCGAGCGTCTGGGTGCCGAGGCCGCCGTCCCAGCCCAGGACGATGCCGGCGACCACGAACATGCCCGCGCCCTGGGTGAGGCCGATCATGTCGGGGCTGGCCAGCGGATTGCGGGTCATGGTCTGGAACAGCCCGCCGGACACCCCGAACGCGATCCCGGCCAGCAGCCCCACCAGGGCGCGCGGCAGCCGCAGTTCCTGGACGACGAGCACGGTACCGGGGTCGCCGGAGCCGACCAGGGCGCGTACGACGTCCCCGAAGGCGATCGGGTAGTCGCCGATCGTCAGACTCCAGCAGAAGAGCAGGAACGTGCCCACGGCGAGCAGCGCCCCGACCGTCACCAGGCGGGGGCGGAGGATCCCGGACACCGGGGGGACTGTCAGGCGATAGGTGCGCTGGACGCGTACAGGAGTGGGCGCCAACGTGGCTTTGGGGTTCGTCATCCTCACACCTCCGCCAGTTTCCGCCGCCGCACCAGGGCGATGAAGAACGGCCCCCCGATGAACGCGACGATCACCCCGGCCTGGACCTCGATGGGCCGGGCGATCAGGCGCCCGATGATGTCCGCGGCGAGCAGCAGACTCGGCGCGAGTACGGCGGACATCGGCAGCAGCCACCGCTGGTCGGGGCCGATCCCCGCCAACTGGGCCAGCACCCGGGCGACATGGGGCACCACGAGCCCGATGAAGACGACCGGGCCGATGACCGCGACGGCGGCCCCGGTCAGCAGCGTGACCGCCGTGACGCCCTGGAGCCGGACCAGGCCGAGGCGGCGGCCGAGCGAGGCCGCCACGTCGTCGCCGAGGGCCATGCTGTTGAGGGCGGGCGCGGAGGCGAAGGCCAGCAGCGCGCCCACGGCGAGGAAGGGCAGGATCCGCAGGACGGTGTCGCCGTCCTGGTCGGCCATCGAACCCGCCGACCAGAAGCGGTAGCGGTTGAGCGCGTCGGCGTCGGTCAGCACGATCGCGCTGGTCAGGGAGGAGAGGAGGGAGGTCACCGCGATGCCGGAGAGGGCGAGTTTGACCGGGGTGAGCCCGGAGCGCCCGAGCCTGCCCAGGAAGTACACGAGGACGCTGGCCGCCATCGCACCCGCGAACGCGAACCACACGTACCCGTAGAACGACCCGAATCCGAACACTCCAACGGCCAGCACGATCGCGAACGAGGCGCCGGCGCTCACCCCGAGGATCCCCGGGTCCGCGAGCGGATTGCGGGTCAGCGCCTGCATCAGCGCGCCCGACAGACCGAGCGCCGCCCCGGCCGCCAGCCCGAGGGCCGTACGAGGCACCCGTGCCGACCAGATGACGTTGTCGACGAACCGGCTGGGCGCGTCACCGAACAGCGCTCGCACCACCTGATCGGGCGGAATACTGGCCGCGCCGAGGGCGAGTGACAGAAGACACAGTCCGAGCAGGACGGCGCCCAGCACCGCCACAAGAAGTACGGGGCGAACCCTTCTGCCCCGCGTCACCGTGCGGTCTCCAACGGGTAACTCCCTTAGGTTAGGCAGACCTTAATAGTAGTGGTGGGAATGGGGTCTGCCGGGACTGGGGTCTTTTGGTTAGGTAATGCTTACCTTAGTATGGCCCGCGGTCCTCCGGCTGAGCCGGTCCGTACACCCTGGAGGCACGGTCGCCTGTGTCCGGTTTCGAAGTACGTGTGCCCGGTATCGACGACGACGCGGAAGGCGCGCCCTCGGCCTTCTGGCGACGGCTGCTCGAACCGCTCCCGCAGGAGACCGCTCTCCCGGTCGACTTTCCGTACCCATTGCGCCCCACCGGTGAACGGCACACCCTTCGCCGCCCGCTGACGGCGACGGCGGCAGCCAGCGAATCGATTCTGCTGGCCGCGTACGCCGCCCTGCTGCACCGCTACAGCGGCGCCCACGACATCACCTTCGGGTACGAGGGTCTGCCGCTGCGGATCGCTGTCGACGGCGGCGCCTCCTTCACGGACCTCGTGCGGCGGGTGACCGACGCGCGCGAGGAGGCCCTGGCCCACCGGGTCGAACACGCCACGCTGGTCGACTGGTTGCGCCCGGAGCCCACCCGGGGCGGCGGACTGCTGTTCAACACGGCGTTCGGTGAGGTGACGGCCGGGGCGGACCGGCTGGACCTCGCTCTCGCCGTCCACGCCGGCGAACTGCGGGTGACCTACCGCGAAGACCTCTTCGAGGCCGCGACCGCCGAGCGCGTCGCCGACCACTACTCGACCCTGCTCGCCGACGCCCTCGCCCACCCGCACACTCCCGTCGGCGAGTTGGCGCTGCTCGACGCCGAGGAACACGGCCGCGTCCTGCGCGACTGGAACGACACCGACCACGACATCCCCCTGCGCACCTGGCCCGAGATGTTCGCCGACCAGGTACGGGAGCGCCCGGACGAGATCGCGCTGGTCTTCGAGGACACCTCGCTCACCTACGCCGAACTGGACGACCGCGCGGGCCGGTTGGCCGCCACCCTGATCGCCCGGGGCGCAGGACCCGAGCGTGTGGTCGCCCTCGCAGTGCCCCGCTCGGCGGAGCTGATCGTCGCCGAGGTCGCGGTCCTGAAGTCCGGCGCCGCCTACCTTCCGGTGGACACCGACTACCCGGCCGACCGCATCTCCTACATGCTCGCCGACGCCCACCCCGTCTGCCTGGTCACCACCGCCGAGGTCGCCGCGGACATCCCGGCGAACGACGGCACGCAGGTCCTGATCCTCGACGCGCCCGACACCGTACGGGAGTTGGCGGGGCAGCAGCCGACGGGCGCCGATCCGAGCGAACTGACGATCGCCAACGCCGCCTACGTCATCTACACCTCCGGCTCCACCGGCCGACCCAAGGGCGTCGTCCTCACCCACGCGGGCGTCGCCAAGCTGGTCGCCACGCAGAGCGAGCGGTTCGGGATCGGCCCGCACAGCCGGGTGCTCCAGTTCGCCTCGCCCAGCTTCGACGTGGCCTTCTGGGACCTCTGCCTCGGCCTGCTGTCCGGCGGCCGGCTCGTCGTCGTACCGTCCGAACGCCGGGTGCCCGGCCCGGCGTTGGCCGACTACGCCCACGCCCACGGCATCACGTTCATGATCCTCCCGCCCGCCCTGCTGGCGGCGATGCCCGAGGACGTCGAACTCCCGCCCGCCACCCTGCTCGCGGGCACCGAACGTGTCTCGCCCGAGCTGGTCGGACGGTACGCACGCGGCAGGATGATGTTCAACGCGTACGGCCCCACCGAGGCCACCACCAACTCCACCCTCGGCCTGTGCGACCCCGACATCCCGGCCGGCTCGATCGTCCCGATCGGCATCCCCGACCCGGGCACGCGCGCGTACGTCCTCGACGCCCGACTGAAGGCCGTCCCGGCCGGTGTCCCGGGTGAGTTGTACCTCGGCGGTGCCGGGCTCGCCCGTGGCTACCTCGGGCGGCCCGACCTGACCGCCGAGCGGTTCGTCGCCGACCCGTTCGGCGCACCCGGCGAACGCCTGTACCGCACCGGCGACTTGGTCCGCTGGCAGGCCGACGGCCGCCTGGTCTTCCTGGGCCGCGCCGACTCCCAGGTGAAGATCCGCGGCTTCCGTATCGAGCCCGGCGAGATCGAGTCGGTCCTCCGCGCCCACCCGGCGGTCGACCAGGCCGCGGTCGTCGTACGCGAGGACCGCCCCGGCGACCGCCGCCTCGCCGCGTACGTCGTGCCCGCGCTGGACAGCGACGCGGCCGGCCACGACACCGCCGACCAGGTCCAGGAGTGGAAGGACCTGCACGAACTGCTCTACTCCGCCGCCGGATCGGAGGGCGGCACGGACGGACCGGCGGACCTCCGCGAGAACTTCGCGGGCTGGAACAGCATGTACGACGGGCTGCCCATCCCCGTCGAGGAGATGCGCGAGTGGCGCGCGGCGACCGTCGCCCGCATCACGGAACTCGCCCCCCGCCGTGTACTGGAGATCGGCGTCGGCAGCGGTCTGATCCTCGCCCGCATCGCACCCGACTGCGACGAGTACTGGGGCACCGACCTCTCCGAGGAAGCCGTACGCGCCCTGCGCACCCAGGTCGAGGCGGTACCCGAACTCGCCGACCGGGTACGGCTGTTCGCGCAACCCGCGCATGACGTGACGGGGTTGCCGAGTGGGCACTTCGACACCGTCGTCATCAACTCCGTCGCCCAGTACTTCCCGAGCGCCGACTATCTGACCGACGTCGTCCGAGCGGTCGGCACGCTCCTCGCCCCCGGCGGGCGGCTGTTCATTGGCGACGTCCGCAACGCCCGGCTGCTGCGCTGCCTGCGCGCGGCCGTCGAGAGCCGCCGCACCGACGACACGGAGGACAAGCAGGCACTGCGGGCCGCCGTCGAGCGGTCGGTCGCCTGGGAGGGCGAACTCCTCCTGGACCCCGACTACTTCGCGGCCCTCGACGGCTTCGACGCGGAGATCCACGTCAAGCGCGGCGCCCACCACAACGAACTGACGCGCTACCGCTACGACGTCGTCCTCAGCAAGGCCTCTGTCCCGGCGTCTGTCGACTGTACGGAGATCGTCTGGAACGGGCCCGAGGCGCTCGAAGCCCTCCTCGCCGAGAGGCCTGAGCTGCTCCGCGTCACCGGCGTGCCCAACGCCCGGCTCGCCGAAGACCTGGCCGCGCTGTCCGCCCTCGACGACAGCAGCCGTACGGCGGACTCCCCGGACCCCGAGGTCTTCCACGCCCTCGGCGCCCGCTCCGGCCACCGGACCGCCATCACCTGGAACGGCACCGCCGACGACGGCAGCCTCGACGTCGTGTTCGCCCTCGGGGACACGCCGCTCACCGGCCTCTACCGTCCGTCCGGCACCGCCCCGCACGCCAACCGCCCGGCTCCCTTCCGGGACATCAACGCCCTGATGCGGACGCTGCGTTCGTACGCCGCCGACCAGCTCCCCGAGTACATGGTTCCGGCGGCAGTCGTCCCGCTCGACCGCCTCCCGGTCACCCCCAGCGGCAAGCTCGACGCCGCCGCACTCCCGACCCCCGACTACGGCGCCCTCAGCGCGGGCCGCCCGCCCCGCGACGCCCGCGAGGAACTCCTCTGCGCGGCCTACGCCGACGTCCTCGGCCTGCGCTCGGCCACCATCGACGACGACTTCTTCGCCCTCGGCGGCGACAGCATCACCGCCATCCAACTCCTCGTCCACGCCCGCCGGGCCGGCCTGCGCCTCAGCTCCCGGGACGTCTTCAAGCACCGCACGGTCGCCGCGCTCGCGGCAGCGGCCGGGGAAGTGGTCGAGGAGTCCGCTGAGCCGGGCGCCCCGCTGGTCGTTCTCACCGCGACCGAACTAGCCGAGATCCAGGGCGAGTTCCCGGTCACCGTCGAGGAGGTGCTGCCGCTGAGCCCCCTCCAGGAGGGCTTCTGCTTCCACTCCCTCGTCGACGGCGCCGACCTGGACGCGTACGTCGTCCAGCAGGCCCTCGAACTGACCGGCCCGGTCGACGGCGAAGCCCTGCGCCAGGCCGCTCAGCGAGTCCTGGACCGGCACGCCCCGCTGCGCGCCTGCTTCCGCCGCCGCCCGGACGGGCAGCCCGTGCAGATCATCGCCGGAGACCTCGAACTGCCCTGGCGTGAAGTCGACCTGACCGTCCACGACGGGCCCGCGCGCGTCCCGCTGGCCGACGCGGTCGCCGCCGCCGAACGCGCCCGCCGCTTCGACCTCGCGAACCCGCCGCTCCTGCGCTGCGCGCTGATCCGACTCGACGAACACCGCAGCCGACTGCTCCTGACGTTCCATCACATCGTCGCCGACGGCTGGTCGTTGCCCGTCCTGCACCGCGAACTGATGGCCTCCTACGGGGAGATCCCGGCCGCACTGCCGCAGCCCGCGCCCTACAGCGCCTACCTGCGCCGCCTGGCCGGCGCCGACCGCGAGGCCGCGCGCACCGCCTGGCGTACGGCCCTCGCGGGGGTCGAGGAGCCCACCCGGCTCGTCGAGACCGCGGCTGACGGTACGCCCGTCGAGCCCGCGCAGATCCGCCTTGAACTGTCCGAGCAGGTCACCGCCCGGCTTGCCGCACGGGCGCGGGAGAACGGCGTGACCCTGGGGACCGTCGTCCAGGGCGCCTGGGGTCTGCTCATCGGTCGGCTCACGGCACGGCAGGACGTGGTGTTCGGTACAACCGTCTCGGGGCGTGACGCCGAGGTCGAGGGCATCGAGTCGATGATCGGCCTGTTCATCAACACCCTTCCGACGCGCTTCCGTTGGGAGCCCTCCGACACGCTCGCCGATCTCCTGGCCCGCCTCCAGGACGAGCAGTCCCAGCTCCTTGACCACCAGCACCTCGGCCTCGCCGAACTCCAGCGTGTCGCTGGCCTCGCGGGCGTCGGCGAACTCTTCGACACCCTCGTCGTCTTCGAGAACTACCCGGCCGCGACCGACCTCGCCGACCCGACGGGCACCCTCCGCCTGACGGGCCACGAGTTCCACGACGCCGTCCACTATCCGCTCGCCCTGATCGTCAAGCCCGGCCGACGCCTCGACCTGCGGCTCAAGCACCACGCCCAGCGACTCGACGCCGACGCGGTACGCCGGATCGCGGACCGCCTCTCCCGCATCCTGCACGCCCTGGCAGCCGACCCGGGGCAGTCCGCCGCCGACGTGGACCTGCTGTCGGCCGACGAACTCCTCGCCGCCCACCCGACGGGCGAACACCGGGACATCCCCGCCACGACCCTCGCGGCGGCGATCGAGGCCCAGGTGGCCCGCACCCCGGACGCGACCGCGGTCGTGTACGAGGGCGAGACGCTCAGCTATCGCGAACTCAACTCCAGGGCAGGGAAGTTGGCGCGTCGACTGACCGACCGGGGCGCGGGCCCCGGCATGGTCGTAGCCGTCGCCGTCCCGCGCTCGGCCGAGCTGATGGTCGCGCTGCTCGGTGTACTGAAGTCGGGCGCCGCCTACCTGCCGGTCGACGTGGACTACCCGGCCGACCGGGTCGTGCACATGCTCGCCGACTCGGGTGCCGCCACCGTGGTCACCACCACGGCGACCGCACCCCAACTGCCCCCGGGGCACGCCCTCCTGCTGCTCGACACCCCGTCCGAGGAGGCCGGCCCCGAACCGCTCGCCGCCCACCCCGACGACCCGGCCTACCTGATCTACACCTCCGGCTCCACAGGCCGTCCCAAGGGTGTCGTCGTCACCCACCGGGCCGTCGTGAACCGGCTGGCGTGGATGCAGGGCGCCTATGAACTGACCGCCGCCGACCGGGTGTTGCAGAAGACCCCGGCCAGCTTCGACGTGAGCGTCTGGGAGTTCTTCTGGGCGCTGTGCGAGGGTGCCGCCGTGGTCCTGGCCCGCCCGGACGGACACCGCGACCCCGCCTATCTCGCCGGGCTGATCCGCGAACAGGGCATCACCACGATGCACTTCGTGCCGTCGATGCTGGAGGCCTTCCTCCAGTCCGACGAGATCACCACCGACCCGACCTGGGCCGCGTCCCTGCGCAACGTCTTCAGCAGCGGCGAGGCCCTGCCCGGCGCCGCCGCCGCCCGCTGGCGCGAGCTGACCGGCGTACCGCTGCACAATCTGTACGGTCCCACCGAGGCCGCCGTCGACGTGACGTACCACCCGTACGACGGCACGCCCGGCACCACCGTGCCCATCGGGCGTCCGGTGTGGAACACGGGCCTGCGTGTGCTCGACTCCTGCCTGCGTCCGGCACCCGAAGGGGTCCCTGGCGAGCTGTACTTGACGGGTGTTCAGCTGGCGCGGGGCTATCACGCCCGGCCGGAGCTGACCGCCGAGCGCTTCGTCGCCGACCCGTACGGGGAGCCCGGTGAGCGCATGTACCGCACCGGTGACCTCGTGCGCCGCCGTGCCGACGGGGTGATCGAGTACCTCGGCCGTACCGACCGTCAGGTGAAGATCCGGGGCAACCGGATCGAACTCGGCGAGATCGAGGCCGCGTTGACCCGTCAGTCGACGGTCGCCCAGTCCGCCGTCACGGTGAACGGCGGCCAGCTGGTCGCGTACGTCGTCCCGGTCCGCGACGCCGAAGTACCGCCGCCCGCCGAACTCCAGGCCGCGCTCGGCGAGGAACTCCCCGCCGCCGTCATCCCGGCCGCCTACGTCGTCCTCGACGCCCTCCCGCTCACCCCGAGCGGCAAGCTGGACCGGGCCGCGCTGCCCGCCCCGCAGGCGGTACGAGCGGAGACGCGAGCCCCGCGCAACGAGCGGGAGCACGCCCTCACCGGGATCTTCGCGGCCGTACTGAAGCTCGAAGAGGTCGGTATCGACGACGACTTCTTCATGCTCGGCGGTGACAGCATCACCTCCATCGGCGTGTCCAGCCGCGCCCGTCGGGCCGGCCTGGACCTCAACCCGCGTGACGTCTTCGAGCACCGCACCCCGGCCGCCCTTGCCGCAGCGGCGGCGCCCGTCGCCGAAGTGGCCGCCCTGCGCTCCTCGTTCGCCCTCACGGCCGAGGAGACCGAGCGCGTCCACCGGCTCAGCCCCGACCCCGTCGAGGACATCTGGCCGCTGGCCCCGCTCCAGGAAGGCCTGTTCTTCCACTCCACGTACGACGACAGCGCCCTGGACGTCTACACCGTCCACGAGTCCTTCGACCTCGCCGAACCCCTCGACACGGACCGACTCCGCGCCGCCGTACGGGTGTTGCTGACCCGCAACCCCAGCCTGCGCGCCGGGTTCACCAGCGAGGGCCTGCGCCAGCCGGTGCAGTTCATCGTGCGCGACCCCGAGATCCCGCTCGAAGAGGTCGACCTCTCCGGACTCCCGGCGGACGAACAGGACATCCGTCTGCAGGAGTTGACCGACGCCGAGCGCTCCCGCCGCTTCGACCTCACCCGGCCGCTGCTCTTCCGTATGCTCCTCGTCCGCCTCGGCGCGGACCGGGGCGACCGGCTGGTCGTCGGACGCCATCTGCTCCTCTGGGACGGCTGGTCCGCCTGGATCTTCCTCGACCAGCTCTTCGCCCTGTACGAGAACGGCGGCGACGCGAGCACCCTGCCCGCGCCCGGCAACTACCGTGACTACCTGACCTGGTTGGAGGTCCAGGACACGGCCGTCGCCACCGGCGCCTGGCGCCGCGCCCTCGGCGGACTCGACGAGCCCACCCTGCTCGCCGCCGCCGACCAGGGCCTCGAACCGGACATCCCGGCCGGCCTCGACACCCTCGTCCCCGACGAGGTGGGCGAGCGGCTGCGCGCCATCGGACGGCAGCACGGGCTGACCCTCAACACCGTGCTCAACGCGGCCTGGGGGCTCACCCTGGCGAGCGCGACCGGCCGTACCGACGTCGTCTTCGGCACGACCGTCGCAGGCCGGCCGAGCGAGGTGCCGGACATCGAGAACGTCATCGGCATGTTCCTCAACACCGTCCCCGCGCGCATCGCGTACGACCCGGCCGAGCCGGTGCTCGGGCTGCTGCGCCGGGTCCAGGACGAGCGGCTCGCCGTCATGCCGTACGAATACCTCGGCCTGGGCGTGCTCCAGGCGGAGACCGGGCACCGGCGTCTCTTCGACACCCTGTTCGTGCTGCGCAACAACGACACCGAGGAGCGGCTCGCCGAGCTGAGCGACCGGCACGGCGCCACCGCCGTCGCCAACGTCGACGCGACCCACTACCCGGTCAACCTCGTCGTCACCCCGGGCCGCTCCATCCAGGTCACCCTGACCCACCGGGCCGATGTCATCGCCCGCCCCCAGGCCCAGGACCTGCTCGACCGCTTCACCCTCCTCCTGGACCGGCTCACGCACGACCTCGACGCCCCGGTGGGCGGCCTCGACCCGCTACTCCCCGCCGAACACACCGAGTTGGAGCAGGAGCGGGCCGCCGGACGGGTCCCCGACCCCACGGAGACGATCGCCGACCTGCTGGCCGCACAGGCCGCCGCCACCCCCGACTCGACGGCCGTCGTCTTCGGGGACCGCACCCTCACCTACGCCGAACTCGACACCCGCATCAACCAGATGGCGCGGCTGCTGATCGCGCGGGGCGCCGCCCCCGAGCGGGTCGTCGCCCTCGGTCTGCCCCGCTCCCTGGACATGGTCGTCGCCCTGTTCGCCGTACTGCGCACGGGTGCCGCCTATCTGCCGCTGGAGCTGGACTACCCGGACGACCGGCTCGCCGCGATGCTCGACGACGCCCGGCCGACGATGCTGCTGTCCACGGCCGCCGTGTCCGCGCGCCTGGAGGGCGAGACGCCCCGCGTGCTGCTCGACGATCCGGCGATCGCCGCCGAACTCGCCGCGCTGCCCGGCGACTTGGTCTCCGTCGCCTTCAGCCTGGAACACCCCGCCTACGTCATCTACACCTCCGGTTCCACCGGCCGCCCCAAGGGCGTCGTCACGCCGTACCGGGGCCTCACCAACATGCAGCTCAACCACCAGAAGGAGATCTTCGAACCGGCGATCGCGTCGGCGGGCGGACGGCGGCTGCGCATCGCGCACACCGTGTCCTTCGCCTTCGACATGTCGTGGGAGGAGTTGCTGTGGCTGGTCGAGGGGCATGAAGTCCACATCTGCGACGAGGAGTTGAGGCGCGACGCCGAAGCCCTGGTCGCCTACTGCGAACGCCATCGCGTCGACGTCGTCAACGTGACCCCGACCTACGCCCATCTCCTCATCGAGGAAGGTCTGTTGGAGGGCCACCGTCCGCCGCTCGTGCTGCTCGGCGGCGAGGCCGTGTCGGAGACGGTGTGGAACCGGCTCCGCGACACCGAGGGCACGTACGGGTACAACCTGTACGGGCCGACCGAGTACACCATCAACACGCTGGGTGGCGGCACGCTCGACAGTGCCACTCCGACCGTCGGCCGTCCGATCCGTGGCACCCGCGCCCACATCCTGGACGCCTGGCTGCGCCCGGTGCCCGAGGGCGTCCCGGGTGAGCTGTACATCGCCGGTATCGGCCTGGCGCGCGGCTACCTCAACCGGCCCTCCCTCAGTGCCGAACGCTTCGTCGCCGACCCGTTCGGTGAACCCGGCGAGCGCATGTACCGCACTGGTGACCTGGTCCGCCGCAACCCCGACGGCAACCTCGACTTCCTCGGCCGTACCGACGACCAGGTCAAGATCCGTGGCTACCGCGTCGAGTTGGGCGAGATCGAGACCGCCCTCGCTCAGCACGAGCGGGTCGCCCACGCAGCCGTGATCGTCCGCGACGAGCGCCTCGTCGGCTACGTCGTCCCCGCCCAACTCGCGGGCTCCGACCGGGATTCCGCCGAGCGTGACCAGGTCGGCGAGTGGCAGGAGATCTACTCCGACGAGTACGAGGAGATCAGCACCGCCGTCTTCACCGAGGAGTACGCCGGCTGGGATTCCTCGTACGACGGTCGGCCCATCCCCTTCGACCACATGCGGGAGTGGCGCGAGGCCACTGTGGAGCGCATCCGCTCCCTTGCGCCGCGCAGGATCCTTGAGATCGGCGTCGGCTCCGGCCTGCTCCTGTCCAAGCTCGCCCCGGACGCGGAGGCCTACTGGGCCACCGACTTCGCGGCCCCCGTCATCCGCAAGATCGGCCAAGAGCTGCTCCAGGACCCGGAGTTGGCCTCCAGGATCACGCTCCGCGCCCAGCCCGCCGACGACCTCACCGGCCTGCCTGGCGACGGCTACTTCGACACCATCGTCATCAACTCCGTCATCCAGTACTTCCCCAGCATCGACTACCTGACTTCGGTGATCCGGGGCGCGATGGAGCTGCTGGCCCCCGGCGGCGCGCTGTTCGTCGGGGACGTCCGCAACCTGCGACTCGCCCGCGCCTTCCAGACCGAGATCCAGGAGGCGAAGGGCGTCACGGGCGACGCACTGGGCCGGGCCGTCGAACGCGGTCTGCGCCTGGAGAAGGAACTCCTCGTCGACCCCGACTACTTCACCACCCTCGGCTACGGCGTCGACCTCCGCACCAAGCGCGCCCGCCACCACAACGAACTCACCCGCTACCGCTACGACGCCGTCCTGTACGCGGACGAACCGGGCCTGCGGCTGTCCGATGTGCCGACCGTTCCCTTCGACGCCGACCAATTCGGCGCCGGCGGTGGTGACTTGGCGGAGCTGCTGTCTGCTGTGCCGCTGCGTCTCACCGGTATCCCGGACGCCCGTGTCGGCGCCGCCGGGGGAGTGGACCCGGAGGCGCTGCGCGACCTTGCTGCCGAGTTGGGCCACCGTGTCCTGACCACCTGGAGCGGCCAACCCGGCACGTACGACGCCGTGTTCGTCTCCGGCGAGGTGCCTTCACTCACAGCCGGGCTCTACCTGCCCGGTGGTGGGGCGGCCCCGTACGCCAACTCCCCGACGGCCGCCCGCGACGCCAACAGCCTGATCCGGCAGCTCCGCGAGGACCTCAAGCAGCGGCTGCCCGAGTACATGGTCCCGGCGGCGTTCGTCACCCTCGACCGGCTGCCCATGAACGACAACG
Source organism: Streptomyces sp. NPDC002680 (assembly GCF_042889145.1). Lineage (NCBI taxonomy): Bacteria > Bacillati > Actinomycetota > Actinomycetes > Kitasatosporales > Streptomycetaceae > Streptomyces > Streptomyces sp. NPDC002680. Next base: position 351,005 of record NZ_JBIAQP010000006.1, on the reverse strand, counting down.
GCAAGCTGGATGTGCGCGCCCTGCCCGACGCCGAACCCGCCGTCGCCCTCGGCACCGGCCGTGGCCCGCGCACCCCGCAGGAAGAGGTGCTCTGTCGGCTCTTCGCCGAGGTGCTCGGCCTGCCCGAAGTCGGCGCCGAGGACGGCTTCTTCGACCTCGGCGGCCACTCCCTGCTCGCCACCCGTCTGATCAGCCGCGCCCGCACCGAACTGGGCGCCGAACTGGCCATCCGGGACCTGTTCGAGGCGCCCACGCCCGAGCAGCTGGCAGCCCGCGCCGACAGCTCACGCCCGGCCCGACCGGCCGTGGCTCCCGCCCTCCGGCCCGAGCGCATCCCGCTGTCGGCCGCGCAGCGCCGGCTGTGGCTCGTCGAACGGATCACCGGCAGCGGCGTCGCCTACAACTTCCCGCTGGTCTTCCGACTCCGGGGCGACCTGGACCTCGACGCGCTCCGGGCGGCCGTACGGGATGTGGCGGGGCGCCACGAGGCGCTGCGGACGGTGTTCCCCGAGCACGACGGCGAGCCGTACCAGCTCATCGTTCCGGCAGCCGAGGCCGACCCCGAGTTCACCGTGACGGACTGTGGCGAGGGGGAGTTGGCCGACCGGATCGAGTCGGCGCAGCGCCGCCCCTTCGACCTCACGAGCGAACTCCCGCTGCGGTGCGAGGTGTTGAGGCTCGGCCCGGCCGACCATGTCGTGGCCGTCGTCCTCCATCACATCACCACCGACGAGTGGTCGGACCGCCCCTTCCTGGCTGATCTGACGACCGCTTACCGGACCCGGCGCGCGGGCCGTGCCCCCGAGTGGGCGCCGCTGCCGGTCCAGTACGCCGACTACACCCTCTGGCAGGAAGAGTTGCTCGGGCAGGTCGGCGAAGCCCAACTCGCCCACTGGACCGAGACGTTGCGCGACCTCCCGGAGGAGCTGCACCTGCCGCTCGACCGGCCCCGCCCCGCAGAACCCACCGGGCGCGGCGGCAAGGTCCGGCTGGAGCTGCCCGCCGACACCGGCCTTGCCCTGCGCGACCTCTCCGGCACCACCGGCACCAGCATGTTCATGCTGTTCCAGGCTGCCACGGCTGCACTCCTGCACCGCCTCGGCGCCGGGGACGACATTCCGCTCGGTGCGCCGATCGCGGGCCGCACGGACGACGCGCTCGACGACCTCGTCGGCTTCTTCGTCAACACGCTCGTGCTGCGGACCGACGTGTCCGGCGAAGATCTGACATTCCGTCAACTGGTCGCGAGGGTGCGGGAATCCTCCCTGGCCGCGTTCGAGCACCAGGATCTGCCCTTCGACCAGGTCGTGGAGGCCGTCAACCCGGCCCGCGTGCCCGGTCGCAACCCGCTCTTCCAGGTCATGCTGGGCTACCACTTCCGGCCCGACGGTGACCCCGATGTGCTCGGCATGCCGACCGACTGGTTCGACATGGACACCGGTATGGCCAAGTTCGACCTCCACTTCACCTTCGTGGACGACTCGGACCGCCTGACCCTCCTCCTGGAGTACGCGACCGACCTCTGCGACGAACCAACGGCCACCCGCACCGCCGGACGGCTGGTACGGCTGCTGGAGCAGGTCGCTGGTGAACCCGACGTCCTGGTGCGGGACTTGGAGGTGCTGGAGGAGTCCGAGCGGCAGGTTGTTCTGGGCGACTGGAACGGCACCGCCCGCGAGGTGGCGGCCACCAGCCTTCCCGCACTGTTCCGGGCGCAGGTGGCCCGTACACCGGACGCGCCGGCCCTGGTCTTCGGTGAGGAACGGCTGACGTACGCCGAGTTGGACGCACGCGTCGAGCGGACGGCGGGCGTGCTGGCCGGCATGGGAGTGGGCCCGGAGCGGACGGTCGCCGTCGCGCTGCCCCGCTCGGTGGACCTGGTGGTGGCGCTGCTGGCCGTACATCGTGCGGGCGGGGCGTATCTGCCGCTGGACGCCGACTATCCGGAGGAGCGACTGGCGTTCATGTTGGCGGACGCCCGTCCGGTGACGGTGATCCGGGACGCGCTGCCGGAGGGACCGGCAGATGGTTCGGGAGAGGCTGAACTGCCCGATTCCTACGACCCGTTGAGCCCGGCGTACGTCATCTACACTTCCGGTTCGACCGGGCGTCCCAAGGGTGTTGTGGTGCCGCACGAGGGCATCGTCAACCGTCTGCTGTGGATGCAGGGCGAGTACGGGCTGGGTGCGGACGATCGTGTGCTGCAGAAGACGCCGTCCAGCTTCGATGTGTCGGTGTGGGAGTTCTTCTGGCCACTGATCACCGGCGCGGCGCTGGTGGTGGCCAGGCCGGAGGGGCACAAGGACCCCGCCTATCTGGCCGAGGTGATCCAGGAGCAGGGCATCACGACCGTGCACTTCGTGCCGTCGATGCTCCAGCTGTTCCTGGAGGAGCCCTCGGCGGCGGGCTGCCTGGGGCTGCGGCGGGTGATGTGCAGTGGGGAGGCGCTGCCCGACGAACTGGCCCAGCGGTTCCGTGCGGTGCTCCCCGCTGAGTTGCACAACCTGTACGGGCCGACGGAGGCGTCGGTGGACGTCACCGCAGGCCAGGTGACGGAGGCGACCGATCGGGTGTCGATCGGTCGTCCGGTGTGGAACACGCGTGCGTATGTTCTGGATGGTGCGCTGCGGCCGGTTCCGCCGGGTGTGGCGGGGGAGCTGTATCTGGCCGGTGTGCAGTTGGCGCGTGGTTATCTCGGTCGTCCGGGGTTGACGGCGGAGCGGTTCACAGCGGATCCGTTTGGTGAACTCGGTTCACGCATGTACCGGACCGGTGACCTGGCACGGTGGACAACTGAGGGAACGCTCGAATACCTGGGCCGGACCGATGACCAGGTCAAGATCCGTGGGTTCCGTATCGAGCTGGGCGAGATCGAGTCCGTCCTCACCCGCCACGAGTCCGTCGGGCACGTGAGTGTCGTCGCCCGCGACCAGCGGCTTGTCGCGTTTGTCGTGCCGGTCGGCTCGGCTGCCGTCGACAGCGCGGTGCTCCGTCGGCACGCGGCTGCCGCGCTCCCCGAGCACATGGTCCCCGCCGCCTTCGTCGTCCTCGACGCGCTGCCCCTCACGCCCAACGGCAAGCTCGACCGCAAGGCCCTGCCCGCCCCCGACTTCTCGGCGGCGGCAGGGAGGGGCGAGGGCGAAAGCCTGCCGCGCACTCCGCGGGAGGAGATCCTCTGCGGCCTGTTCGCGGACGTACTGAACGTCGAACGAATCGGCGTGGACGACGACTTCTTCGCCTTCGGCGGTCACTCGCTCCTCGCGATGCGGCTGGTCAGCCGTGTCCGCACGGCGCTGGGCACCGACCTCACCGTCCGTACCGTCTTCGAGGCGTCCACCCCCGCCCGTCTGGCCGAGCGTCTCGACGAGGGCACGGACAGTGCGGCCCTGCCCGTGCTCGCGCCCATCGCGCGCGACCGGGACGGGGACAGGCCTCTGCCCCTGTCCTTCGCCCAGCAGCGGCTGTGGCTGCTGCACCGCATCGACGGCCCCGGGGCCACGTACAACATCCCGGCGGCCTGGCGTCTGGCCGGCGCCCTGCAACTCGACGCCCTGGCCGCCGCCGTTCGGGATCTCGCGGTGCGCCACGAGAGCCTGCGCACGGTGTTCCCCGACCACGACGGCCGCGCCCACCAACTCGTCCTGGGTCCGGACGAGTTCGAGATCCCGGTGCATCACGAGCGGGTGACCGAGGACGAACTCGCCGACCGGCTGGACGAGGCCGCCGCGCGCGGCTTCGAGCTGGACCGTGAACTGCCGCTGCGGGCCCATGTGTTCGAGACGGCTCCGCAGGAATACGTCCTGCTCCTCGTCCTGCACCACATCGCCGGCGACGAATGGTCGGACCGTCCGCTGTCGCGCGACCTCGCCACGGCCTACCGCGCCCGCTGCGAAGGCCGTGCGCCGGAGTGGGCGCAGCTGCCCGTGCAGTACGCCGACTACACCCTGTGGCACCACCGGCTCCTCGGCGAGGACTCCGACCCCACCAGCCTGCACGCCCGCCAACTCGCCTACTGGGAAGAGGCCTTGGCCGGGCTTCCCGAAGAGCTGGTTCTCCCGGTCGACCGCCCGCGTCCGCCGGAGGGCAGCCAGCGCGGCGGTGCCGTCGGGCTGACCCTCGACGGTGAGCTGGAACGCGCCCTGCGTGGCCTCGCGAACCGGCACGGTGCGAGCATGTTCATGGTCGCCCAGGCGGCCGTGGCCGTCCTGCTGCACCGGCTCGGTGCAGGGGACGACATCCCGCTCGGCACCCCCATCTCGGGCCGTGGCGACGAGAAGCTGGAGGACCTGATCGGGTTCTTCGTCAACTCCCTCGTCCTGCGTACCGACTTGTCGGGCGCCCCGACCTTCGCCGAACTGCTCGACCGGGTGCGCGACACCGACCTCGGCGCCTACGAGCACCAGGACCTGCCGTTCGAACGCCTGGTGGAGGCCCTCAACCCGAGCCGCTCACTGGCCAGGCACCCCCTGTTCCAGGTCATGGTCGTCTACCTCGGCGACCCCGGCGGCAGCCCCGACTTCCCGGGGCTGGCGGCGAGCCGTGAGCCGCTGCGGCAGCAGAGCGCCAAGTTCGATCTGAGCTTCGACTTCATCGAGCAGGGTGACGGGTCCGGCATCCAGGGCTGGATCGAGTACAGCGCCGACCTCTTCGACCACGCCACCGTCGAGCGACTCGCGGGGCGGCTGGTGCGGCTGCTGGAGCACGTGGCGGCCGAACCCGACTTCCTGGTGCGGGACTTGGAGGTGCTGGAGGAGTCCGAGCGGCAGGTTGTCCTGGGCGACTGGAACGGCACCGCCCGCGAGGTCACGTCCACCAGCCTGCCCGAGCTGTTCCGGGCCCAGGTGGCCCGTACACCGGACGCGACCGCCGTCGTCTTCGGCGAACAGAGCCTGACGTACGCCGAGTTGGACGAGCGCGTCGAGCACACCGCACGCGTCCTGGCCGGCCTGGGCGCCGGTCCCGAACAGACCGTCGCCGTCGCACTGCCCCGCTCCACCGAACTGATCGTCGCCCTGCTCGCGGTCCACCGCACCGGGGCCGCCTATCTGCCGCTGGACGCCGACTACCCGGAGGAGCGGCTGGCGTTCATGCTGGCGGACGCCCACCCGGTGACCGTCATCAGGGACGCGCTCCCGGATGGACCGGCGGCCGCTGAACTCCCGTCCTCGTACGACCCGTTGAGCCCCGCGTACGTCATCTACACCTCGGGCTCCACCGGCACCCCCAAGGGTGTTGTCGTGCCGCACACCGGCATCGTGAACCGTCTGCTGTGGATGCAGGACGAGTACGGGCTGGGCGCGGACGACCGTGTGCTGCAGAAGACGCCGTCCAGCTTCGACGTGTCGGTGTGGGAGTTCTTCTGGCCCCTCATCACCGGCGCGACCCTCGTGGTCGCCAAGCCCGAGGGACACAAGGACCCCGTCTACCTGGCCGAGCTGATCCGGCAACAGGCCGTCACCACCGTGCACTTCGTGCCTTCGATGCTGCGCGCCTTCCTCGACGAGCCCACCGCCGCGAACTGCACGGGCCTGCGCCGCGTCCTGTGCAGCGGCGAGGCTCTGCCGCTCGAACTCGCGGAGCGGTTCCACGCCGTGCTGCCGGCCGAGCTGCACAACCTGTACGGGCCGACGGAGGCGTCGGTCGACGTCACGGCGGGCCAGGTCGCCGAGGCATCCGGCCGGGTGTCGATCGGTCGTCCGGTATGGAACACGCGTACGTATGTTCTGGATGGTGCGCTGCGGCCCGTTCCGCCGGGTGTGGCGGGGGAGCTGTATCTGGCCGGTGTCCAGCTCGCGCGTGGCTATCTCGGTCGTCCGGGGTTGACGGCGGAGCGGTTCACAGCGGATCCCTTTGGTGAACTCGGTTCACGCATGTATCGGACCGGTGATCTGGCACGGTGGACAACCGAGGGAACACTTGAATACCTGGGGCGGACCGATGACCAGGTGAAGATCCGCGGGTTCCGTATCGAGCTGGGCGAGATCGAGTCCGTCCTCACCCGCCACGAGACCGTCGCCCATGTGAGTGTCGTCGCCCGCGACCAGCGGCTCGTCGCCTACGTCGTACCGGCCGCCCCCGAACGCACGCCCGACTCCGCCGCCCTCCGCGCCCACGCCACAGCCGCGCTCCCCGAGCACATGGTCCCCGCCGCGTTCGTCGTCCTCGACGCGCTGCCCCTCACCCCCAACGGCAAGCTCGACCGCCGTGCCCTCCCCGCCCCCGACTTTGCCGCTGAGACCACCGACACGCTCCCGCGCACCCCGCGCGAGGAGATCCTCTGCGGCCTGTTCGCGGACGTACTCAACCTTGAACGAGTCGGCGTGGACGACGACTTCTTCACCCTCGGCGGCGACAGCATCGTCGCCATGCAGCTCGTCGCACGCGTGCGTGCGGCCGGGCTGGCGGTCAGCCCGCGTGACGTCTTCCGCCACAAGACGGCCGCCGGGCTGGCCGCCGCGGCCCGTGACCTCAACGCCGACAACGGGGCCGGCGGCGACACACCGGCCACCGACGCCTCGCTCACCGCCCTCCTCGCCCTCACCGACGAGGAGCGCACCGAGGTCGCCGCCTTCGGCGCCACCGAAGTACTGCCGCTGACGCCGCTCCAGGCAGGGCTGCTGTTCCACGCCTCCTTCGACTCCGGGGACGAGGGACCGGACGTCTACACCGTGCAGGTGGCGTACGACATCGACGGCCCGCTGGACGCTGTACGGCTGCGCGACGCCGGTCAGGCGCTGCTCGACCGGCACGGGAACCTGCGGGCCGGCTTCCGGTACCTCGCGTCGGGGCGCCCCGTGGCCCTCGTACCGCGTACCGTCGCACTGCCCTGGCGACAGCTCGACCTCTCGGAACTCGCCGCGGACACCCGCGAGGAACGGTGGACCAAGGCGCTCGACCAGGAGCGCCGACGCTTCGACCCGGCCCAACCCCCTCTGCTGCGGCTGATGTTGGTCAAGCTCGGGGAAGCGCGGCACCGGCTCGTGCTGTCGCACCAGCACCTGCTGCTCGACGGCTGGTCGGTACCCCGGCTGGCGGCCGAACTGTCCGCGCTGTACGCGGAGGCGGAAACCGCCTCGTCCTTCGCACTCCCAACTCCCGTTCCCTACAAGGAGTATCTGGCCTGGCTCGGACAGCAGGACACCGATGCCTCTGCCACCGCCTGGGCCGAGGCCCTCGACGGGCTTGAGGAGCCCACGCATCTCGTCCCCGCCGATCCCAACCGGGCGCCGGTCGTACCCGAGACGCTCACCACCTTCCTGTCGCCGGAGCTGACGGAGGCACTGACAGGGCTGGCCCGTTCGCGCGGGCTGACCGTCAACTCCCTTGTGCAGGGCGCCTGGAGCGTCGTACTCGGTCGGCTCACCGGGCGTACCGACGTCGTGTTCGGCGCGACCGTGTCCGGACGGCCGCCGGAGCTGGCCGGTGTCGAAGCGATGATCGGGCTGTTCATCAACACCGTGCCGGTGCGGGTCCGTATCGACGAGCGTGAGACGCTCGCCGCGTTCCTCGACCGGCTCCAGGACGAGCAGTCGCGGCTCCTCGACCACCAGCACCTCGGGCTCGCCGACATCCAACGGTGGGCGGGACTGGGGGAGTTGTTCGACACGCTCGTCGTCTTCGAGTCCTACCCGGACGGCGGCGAGATCGGCGGAGAGGGCGGCGGCGGACTGCGGATGGAGGTGCGCGACCATCAGGACTCGACGCACTATCCGTTCGCCTGGGCCGTCGAGCCCGCCGAACGGCTGCGCCTGACCGCCGAGTTCAGGACCGACCTGTTCGACCGGACGGCCGCCGAACGCATCACCGCCGCCATGGTCCGCCTCTTCGAGGCGATGACCACCGACGCCGAGCAGCCGCTCGGCCGGGTCGACATCCTCACCCCCGAGGAACGCCACACCCTCCTGGAGACCTGGAACGACACACGCCTCCCGGACGTCGACGGACCGACCACCGTGCCCGCGCTCTTCGAGGCACAGGTCGCTGCGGCTCCCGATGCCGTGGCCGTCGTCGCAGGGCCCGTCACCTGGACCTTCGCCGAGCTGAACGAGCGCGCCAACCGGCTCGCCCGGCTGCTCGCCGAACACGGCGCCGGACCTGAGCGGATCGTCGCCCTGTCGCTGCCGCGCACGGCGGACTTCCTGCTCGCGATCCTCGCCGTCCTCAAGTCGGGCGCCGCCTATCTGCCCATCGACGCGGACCTGCCCGCCGAGCGCGTACTCGCCATGCTCGACGACGCGGAACCCCGGCTCGTCCTCACCACCGAGGCGCTCGCCGCCGGACTGCCCGACAGCGGCGTACCGCGCCTGCTGCTCGACACCGACGACACCACCGTACGACTGGCCGCGCAGCCCGCCGACAACCCGGCCGCCGGTCCCGATCCGGAGCACCCGGCGTACGTCATCTACACCTCGGGTTCCACCGGGCGGCCCAAGGGAGTCGTGGTCTGCCACCGGAGCGTGGCGAACCTCTTCCACAGTCACCGGCGTGACCTGCACGATCTCGCCAAGGCGAACACCGGGCGGCGGCATCTGCGGGTCGGGCACTTCTGGTCGTTCTCGTTCGACGCGTCCTGGCAGCCGCAGCTGTGGCTGCTCGACGGACACGCGCTGCACATCCTCGACGACGAGACACGCCGCGACCCCGAACTGACCGCCGCCGCCATCCGGGCGGAGGGCATCGACTTCATCGAGGTCACGCCCTCGTTCCTGGCCCAGATGGCCGACAGTGGGCTGATCAAGGACGGGGAATGCCCGCTCGTGGTGGTGGGTGTGGGAGGCGAGGCCGTGCCGGACGCGCTGTGGAGCGAACTGGCCGCGCTGCCGAACACCGAGGCTTTCAACCTGTACGGGCCCACCGAGGCGACCGTCGACGCGCTCGCCGCACGGGTGCGGGAGAGCGAGCGGCCGGTCGTCGGGCGGCCCGTGGGGAACACGCGTGCGTATGTGCTCGATGCCGGGCTGCGGCCCGTGCCGCCGGGTGTCACCGGTGAGCTGTATCTCGCGGGGGAGGGGCTGGCCCGTGGATACCTCGGTCGCCCGGAACTCACGGCCGAACGGTTCACAGCCGATCCCTTTGGTGAACTCGGTTCACGCATGTACCGGACCGGTGACCTGGCACGCTGGACAACCGAGGGAACGCTCGAATACCTCGGCCGCGCCGACGACCAGGTGAAGATCCGCGGCTTCCGTATCGAACTCGCCGAGATCGAGGCCGTCCTCGACCGGCAGCCGACGGTCGGCCAGGTCGTGGTCGTCGCCCGCGAGGACCGGCCGAGGATCAAGCAGCTGGCCGCGTACGTCGTCCCGGCCGAGGGCACCACAGCCCCGGACCCCGCCGAGCTGCGCGCCCACGTCGCCGCCGCCCTGCCCGACTACATGGTCCCGGCAGCCGTGGTCGTCCTCGACGAGCTGCCGCTGCTCTCCAACGGCAAGCTCGACCGCCGGGCTCTGCCCGCCCCGCAGTTCACCGGCGCCGCCGGCGGCCGGGCGCCCGCGAACGACCTCGAACGCACCCTCTGCGCCCGCTTCGCCGAAGTCCTCGGCCTCCCCGAGATCGGCGCCGACGACGACTTCTTCACCCTCGGCGGAGACAGCATCGTCGCCATGCAACTGGTCAGCCGGGCCCGCGCGGCCGGGCTGCGGATCACCCCGCGCCAGGTCTTCCAGCACCGCACGGTCGCCGCCCTGGCCGCCGTCGCCACGGAACTGGACGCCGACTCCGCGCGGCCCGCGCACGACGACGGCTCCGGCACCGTGCCGCTGACGCCGATCATGCACGCGCTGCGCGAACTCGGCGGACCGATCGCGGGCTACCACCAGGCCGCGTTCGTCCAGACCCCGGCCGGACTCGACGAGGCCGCGCTGCACGCCGTACTCCAGGCCGTCACCGACCGGCACGACCTGCTGCGGGCCAGGCTGGAGCGGGTCGGCCGGTGGTCGCTGCACGTACCCCCGACGGGAAGCCTCGCTCCGGAGTCCTGGCTGGTCCGGGCGGACATCGCCGGTGCCGACGAGGCCGGTCTGCGGGAGGTCGTCGCCGAGCAGGCACGGGCCGCGCAGGCGAGGCTAGACCCGGACTCCGGTCGGATGATCCAGGGCGTGTGGTTCGACGCCGGCCCGGACACCCCCGGCCGACTGCTCCTGCTGATCCACCACTTGGTCGTGGACGGCGTGTCCTGGCGGGTGCTGCTGCCCGATCTGGCCGCCGCCTGGAGCGAGGTGAAGGAGGGCCGGGCGCCAGCCCTGGCGCCGGTCGACCTGTCCTTCCGCAGGTGGTCGGAGCTGCTCGCCCGGCGAGCCGTCGAGCCGGTCACCGAGGACGAACTCCCGCTGTGGCACCGGGTGTTGGCGGACGCCGACCCCCTTCCGCTACTGCGGCCCCTCGACCCGGAACGCGATGTCACCGAGGCCTCGCGCCATCTGTCGCTGACCCTGCCGGCCGACCGTACGCAGCCGCTGCTCAGCCGGGTACCGGCGGCCTTCGGGGCGAGCGTCAACGACGTCCTGCTGACCGCGCTCGCGCTCGCCGTGGCCGACTGGCGGGGGTCCGAGTCCGGCGGTTCCGTCCTCGTCGACCTCGAAGGACACGGCCGCGAGGACGAGTTGGCCGGGGACGCCGATCTGTCGCGCACGGTCGGCTGGTTCACCACGGTCGTCCCGGTACGGCTGGACACCGGGCCCGTGGACCTCGGCGACGCGCTCGCCGGCGGCCCCGCGCTCGACTCGGCGCTCGCCCGCGTCCGGGAGCACCTGACCGCCCCGCCGATGTCCGGCATCGGACACGGACTGCTCCGGCACCTCAACCCGGAGACAGGCCCCGAGCTGGCCCAACTCGCCCGCCCGCAGATCGAGTTCAACTACATGGGCCGCTTCGGCGTCCCCGAGGCCACCGACTGGTCGTACGCCCCCGAGGCCGACGCGTCCGACCTGGAAGCCGACCCCGGCATGCCCCTGTCCCACGCCCTGACCGTCAACGCCCTGACCGAGGACCTCCCCGGCGGCCCCGAACTCTCCGCTCACTGGACCTACGCCCCCGGCGTCCTGCCCGAGGAAGCGGTACGCGACCTCGCCGAACGCTGGTTCCGGGCGCTCGGGGCGCTGGTGGACCGGGCGGAGACCATCACCGATTCCCGCCGCACTGGCTGAGCCACTGACCCACCGAGCCACTGACCCACTGACCCACCGGCCCACTGAACCACCGAACCCGCTACACCCGCAGTAGCCACTGAGAGAGGAACACTCCATGACGAACCCCTTCGAGAACCCCGACGGCGTCTACTCCGTGCTCGTCAACGACGAGGGCCAGCACAGCCTTTGGCCGGACTTCGTCGACGTACCGGCGGGCTGGACCGTCGTCCACGGCCCGGCGCCCCGCCAGGAGTGCCTGGACCACATCGAGACCAACTGGACGGACATGCGGCCCAAGAGCCTCGTGGAGCGCATGGAGCCGAGCGCCTGAAGCCCGAGCACCTGAAGCCCGGATCCGGAACCTCGACGAGGAACTGCTCATGCTCACCACGCGACTGACCAACGCCCGCATCCTCACCATGGACCCCGACCACCCCGTCGCCCACGACCTGGGCATCTGGCGGGGCCGGATCGTGGGCCTGGACGAGGCGGTGACCGGGCTGCCCGCCGAGCGGGTGATCGACCTCCAGGGTGCGACCGTGCTGCCCGGGTTCATCGACAGCCATGTGCACCTGGCCTGGACGGGGTTCAAGGCGGCCACGCCCACGGTGGCGCCGTGCGACCGGGTCGAGGACGTGCTCGCGGTCGTCGCGGAGGCCGCTGCCCAGGTGGCGCCCGGTGGCTGGGTGGACGTCGCGGGGTACGACCAGCGGGGGCTCGGCCGGCATCTGACCCTCGCCGAACTGGACAAGGCCGCCGCCGGTCGCAAGGTGCTCCTGATGCACGACTCCGGACACGGCTGCGCGGTCAGCAGCCCGGTGCTGGACCTGCTGCCCGGCCTCGCCCCGCACGAGGGCGCCTTCCTCGCCGAAGGTGCCATGGGCGCGGCCCGCGCGCTCCGACTCCCGCACTCCCAGGAGGAGTTGGCGGAGGCCATCGGACGGGCCGCCCGGGGCTGTCTGGCCGAGGGAGTCACCGCGTGCGCCGAGGCGGGCATCGGCGGCGCCCTGCTCGGCAACAGCCCGGTCGAACTGGGCGCCTACCAACTTGCCCGGGAACGGGGCTTGTTGCCCCTGCGGGTCCAGCTGATGGTGGCCGCCGATCGGCTGCACCCTGTCACCGCGCACGAGGACGACGGCATTCCGCGCGCCATCGACCTCGGGCTGCGTACCGGCCTCGGCGACGACTGGCTGTCCGTCGGCGCGCTCAAGGTGTACACCGATGGCGGCATGATGGCCCGTACCGCCGCGCTCAGCAGTCCCTATCAAGGGCTCGACACCGCAGGGCAGTTGCAGGAGGACCCCGAACTCCTCGCCCGGACCATCGTGGACGGGCATCTCGCGGGCTGGCAGCTCGCGGTGCACGCCATCGGCGACCGTGCGGCCGACGTGGCGATCGACGCGCTGGAGGAGGCGCAGCGGCTGCGGCCCCGGCCGGACGCGCGGCACCGGATCGAGCATGCCGGGCTGATCCGGCCCGATCAGCTGCCCCGGCTGGCGGCGCTCGGTGCGACGGCCGTCGTACAGCCCAACTTCCTGCGGTACTTCGGCGACGACTACGCGTCGATCATGGGGGAGGAGCGGGCACCCTGGCTGTACCGGGGGCGCGGCTTCCTGGAGCACGGCATCCGGCTGGTAGGCAGTTCCGACCGGCCGGTGACGGACGGGTCGCCGCTGCGGGCCATTCAGTTCATGGTCGAACGGGCCTCGCTGTCAGGGCAGTTGATCGGTCCGGACGAGGGCGTAACCGTCGACGAGGCGCTGCGCGCGTACACCGTCGACGGCGCCTGGGCCTGCCACTGGGAGGACAGCTTGGGAAGCCTCACGCCGGGCAGGCGAGCCGATGTCGTCGTTCTGGGAGACGATCCCACAGGCGTCGACAGCTCGCGCATCGGGGACATCGAGGTCGTGGCGACACTCGTCGACGGCCGGGAGACCGAGGAGGGAACGCTGTGAGCGCTCCGACGACGGACGTCATCGGCGACTACATCCAGCTGTGGCAGGACTCGCCCCACGCACCGCGATGGGTGCTCTGGGAGACCGCCGGGGACGTCCTGGTCTTCGACCGGGACGTCAACTGCCCCCTCTACATCGACGACGAGGCGATCCGGGGCGAGGTGCTGCGCAGGATGCGCGCGGCCGGCGTACCGGAGAGCGCGGAGTACCCGGGACGGCCCTGCTCCCAATAGCCTTATCGCCACAAGATATTGACGAACCGTCAAAAGCCTTGTGCGGCGGCCTTTCCGTGCAGCAGCTCCCGCAACAGCTGGTCGGTGGTGCACACGACTCCCGTGCGTGCCACCCACTTGAGGGCCATGACATGGTCCTCCGCGCAGTCGTCGGCCACCGCGTCGGCGACGATGAACGGCTGGATGTCGTGCATGAAGGCGTCCGCCGCCGTCAGCAGTATCCCGAGGTGGGCGCGGACCCCGCACAGGATGAGCTGGTCCCGTCCCGTCTCCCGCAGCAGTCGGCCGAGATGGCTGCGCAGGAAGGCGTTGTGACGCACGTTCAGCAACAGATGCTCGCCGACGCGCGGAGCGAGCCGGGGGACGATCGAGGCCGCGTTGGTCTCCGCGCTGAAGACGACGGGCATGCCCAGTGTGCCGGCCAGCTCCCGCAGGGTGGCGATGTTCTCGACCAGCTCCACGACGGGCGAGCCGCCCTCCGGAAACGCCTGGACGAAGGGATTCTGCATGTCGTGGACGAGCAGGGCGGCGCGTGCCGGATCGATGGCCCAGGGATGGGCCGAGCGCGGTACGGCGGAGCTGTCGGGCATCGGATAGGAGCCGACGACTGGTGCGCCCATGGCGTGGTACCTCCCCCTGACGGCGTGCATGACACGAGCCGCTTCCCGTGAAGTTAGCTTAGCCTAAGCTAACTTTCCGTGTCGGTGTTAAGGGGTATCCGGTCGACAGGATGCCCAGAGTGCAGGGAGCGCAGCCAGTGCCGAGCAGGAGCCGTACCTACCGCGATGCCTGGGGTATCCCGCACCTCCGCGCCGCCGACCCCCTCCAACTCGCCTACGGGCAGGGTCGGAACGCCGCCCACGACCGCGCCTGGCAGATCGAGGTCGAACGCCATCGCTCCCAGGGCACCGCCGCTGCCTTCCTCGGCACCCCCGCCCTCTCCTGGGACCTCCTCGCCCGCCGGGCCCGCCTCGAAGACACCGCCCGTCGCTGCTTCGACGCCCTCGACCCCGACACCGCCGCCTGGGTCACCACGTACGTCGACGGGGTCAACGCCGGTCTGGAGCAAGGGGCCGCCGCCGCACCGGAGTTCGCGGCTACCGGACTCGCGCCGACACCCTGGCAGCCCTGGACGCCTCTCGGCGTCTGGCTCGCCCATCACATCCTGTTCGCGGGCTTCCCGACCAAACTGTGGCGCGAGGAGGTCGCCCGCCGCCTCGGCGACCACGCCCTCGAACTCTTCGCCACGGACGGCCCCGGCACCGCCGGCTCCAACGGGTGGCTCGTCCCCGGCCACCGCACCGCACACGGCGCCCCGATCATCGCGGGCGACCCGCACCGGCCCCTCCAGAACCCCGGCTTCTATCAGCAACTCCACCTCTCCTGCCCGGAGTTCGACGTCGTCGGCTTCGCCGTGCCGGGCGTCCCGGGCATCGCCCACTTCGGCCACACCGGCACGGTCGCCTGGGCCATCACCAACGCCATGGCCGACTACCACGACCTGTACGAGGAGCTACTGCGCGGCACGGAGGACGGTCAGGTGGAGGCGCTGGGCCCCGACGGCCGGCGACCCGTCCTCCACTGGCACCGGGAGACCGTCGAGGTGGCGGGCGGTGACCCGGTCGACGTCGACGTGATCGAGACGGAACGCGGCCCGGTCATCATCGGCGACACCGGGAACCTCGACGGCGCGGGCGGCGAGGCGACCGTCATCAGCCTGCGCTACCCGCCCCGCGTCACCGCCGACCTGGGCTTCGCCGCGATCCCGGCCCTGCTGCACGCCCGTACCGTCGCCGACGTCGACCGGGCGTTCGACCGCTGGATCGAGCCCGTGAACGTCGTCCACGCCGCCGATACCGAGGGCGGTCTGCTGCACCGGGTCGCCGGGTACGTCCCGGTCCGCCACCGCGACAACACGCTGCGGGTCGTTTCCGCTCGGCAGCCGGGCCACGACTGGCGGGGCCGCCACGACACCCCGCGCGCCGAGGTCGACGACCTCGCCGTCATGGCCAACGCCCGGGGCATCGCCACCCCTCTCGGCACGGAGTTCGCCCCGCCACACCGCGCCGACCGCATCACCGAACTGCTCCGCCGCTCCCACGACTGGACGGCCCCGGAGATGACGACCGTCCACATGGACACCCAACTCCGCGCCGCTGCACCCCTGTTGGACCGAGTCGCGGAAACAGACCCCCGAACCCCCGCCGCCGCCCGCCTGCGCGACCGCCTCCTCGCCTGGGACCGCCGCATGGACGCCGACAGCACGGCCGCCGCCGACTACGCACGCCTGCGCTCGGCCGTCGTACGCCGGATCGCCACCGCGCCGCAGCTCAAGAGCCTCGCCGGGCCGCTGCCTTATCCGGCGGTGTTCGAGCCCTGGCTGAACCTCACCGGCAAGGTCGCGTTCGCCTTGGAGAACCTCCTGACCACCGACCTGCTCCCCGGCCTCGACCTCCCGGGCATCGTCGCCGACGCGCTGGAGGAGACCGCCGGAGCGGCCCCGGTAACCTGGGGCGAACTGCACCGCCTCGCCCCGCTGAGGGCTCTCCCCGGCAGCGGCGACGAGGAGCCGTGGCCCGGCCTCGGGGGCGACCACGACTGCATCCTCGCCACCTCCAGCGTTCCCGGCCTCACCGACCTCAGCTCACGCGGCCCGTCCGCCCGGTACGTCTGGGACCTCGCCGACCGTGACAACAGCCTCTGGATCGTCCCCCTGGGCGCGCACGGCGTCGCCGGGAACGCACACCACCGAGACCAGCTGCCCCTGTGGGCGAGCGGCCAACTCGCCCCCGTCGTCACCGACTTCGCCCACCTCACGGAAGAGGACGACGAGGGCACCGGAGCCGGGACTCAGGGCCGCATCAGCAGCTGGAAGTCGAAGGCGTAGCGCGACGCCCGGTAGATGTGCGTGCCGTACTCCACGGCCCGTCCGGTGTCGTCGTACGCCGTGCGCTGCATGGTGAGCAGGGCGGCGCCCTCCGGTTCCTCCAGGCGTTTGGCCTCCGCCTCGGTGGCCGAGCGGGCGCCGACGGTCTGGCGGGCGCTGTGCAGGGTGATGCCCGCGCCGCGCAGCATCCGGTACAGGCCCGTCGACTCCAGCCGGGCGGCGTCGAGTTCGAGGAGTCCCGAGGGCAGGTAGTTGACGAGGAACGCCACCGGCTCGCCGTGCGTGCAGCGCAGCCGCTCCAGCACGACGACCTCGCTGCCCTCCTTCACCCCGAGAGCGGCGGCGATCTCGGCGGACGCCGGCTGCCCCTCGTTGCGCAGGACCTGGGTGGTCGGCCCCTGTCCGGCCGCCTCCAAGTCGTCGTACAGACTGCTCAGTTCGAGCGGGCGCTTGACCTGGCTGTGCACGACCTGCGTACCGACGCCTCTACGGCGTACCAGCAGGCCCTTGTCCACCAGGGACTGGATCGCCTGGCGGACCGTGGGTCTGGACAGGCCGAGCCGGACCGACAGGTCGATCTCGTTGCCCAGGAGATTGCCCGGCGCCAGGACTCCGTGCTCGATCGCCGCCTCCAGCTGCTGAGCCAGCTGGTAGTAGAGCGGGACCGGGCTGGAGCGGTCCAGCGTGAAGTCCAGGGTGTCGAGCGGGGAGCCGGACACCGCACGGGCACGATCACCGGGTGTCGCCACCGGGGCACCTCCCTTCAGGTAATGACGTTGCGTCAGATAGTGATGTGCTGTCAGGAATGGCTGGGGAAACCGAGGTTGATACCGCCGTCGGACGGATCGGGCCAGCGCGTGGTGATGACCTTCCCCTGGGTGTAGAAGGCGATGCCGTCGTTGCCGTAGATGTGCAGATCGCCGAAGAGAGAATCCTTCCAGCCACCGAAGGAGTGGTAGCCGACCGGCACCGGGATCGGCACGTTCACGCCGACCATGCCCGCCTTCACCTCCAGCTGGAAGCGCCGGGCGGCGCCGCCGTCGCGGGTGAAGATCGCCGTACCGTTGCCCCAACGTGAGCCGTTGATCAGCGCGATGGCCTCGTCGTACGTCTCCGTGCGCACCACGCACAGCACCGGACCGAAGATCTCGTCCCGGTAGGCGTCCGCCGTCACCGGCACCTTGTCGAGCAGGGACACACCGAGGAAGAAGCCGTCCTCGTGGCCCGCCACCGTGTAGCCGGTGCCGTCGACGACGACCTCCGCGCCCTGCGCGGCCGCGCCCGCCACGTACGAGGCCACCTTGTCGCGGTGCTCGCGCGTGATCAGCGGGCCCATCTCCGACTCGGGGTCGGTGCCGGGGCCGATGCGCAGGCTCTTCGCCCGCTCGGCGATCCGGCCGACCAGCTCGTCGCCCGTGTCACCGACCGCGACCACGACCGACACCGCCATACAGCGCTCGCCCGCCGAACCGTAGGCCGCGTTGATCGCCTGGTCGGCCGCGTAGTCGAGGTCGGCGTCCGGCAGGACCAGCATGTGGTTCTTGGCGCCGCCCAGGGCCTGGACGCGCTTGCCGTGCTCAACTGCCTTGATCTGGATGTACTTTGCGATCGGCGTCGAGCCGACGAACGACACCGCTTCGACGTCCGGGTGCTCCAGGATGCGGTCCACGGCCACCTTGTCGCCCTGCACGATGTTCAGCACACCGTCCGGAAGGCCCGCCTCGGAGGCCAGTTCGGCCAGCCGGTACGAGGCCGACGGGTCCTTCTCGGACGGCTTCAGCACGAAGGTGTTGCCGCACGCGATCGCGAGCGGGAACATCCACATCGGCACCATGGCGGGGAAGTTGAACGGCGTGATGCCCGCGACGACCCCCAACGGCTGCCGGATCGACGAGACATCGACCCGGGTCGCCACCTCCGTCGACAGCTCGCCCTTCAGCTGCACACTGATCCCGCAGGCCAGCTCGACGATCTCCATCCCGCGCGCCACCTCGCCGAGCGCGTCGCTGTGCACCTTGCCGTGCTCGGCGGTGATCAGCGCCGCGATCTCGTCGCGATGCGCGTCCAGCAGCTCCCGGTACTTGAACAGCACCGCCGTCCGCTTGGCGAGCGAAGCCGCGCCCCACGTCTCGTACGCGGCCTTCGCGGCGGCGACCGCGGCGTCCACCTCGTCCACCGACGCGAAGGCGACCTGCTTCTCCTGCGCGCCGGTGGCCGGGTTGTACACGGCACCGAAACGGCCGGACGTGCTCTCGACGGGCTTGCCGTCTATCCAGTGGGTGATGGTCTTCATGGTGCGGGCCTTTCAGGGGGTGCGGCCCCCTGGGGGAGGGGGCCGGTGGGTCAGAGGTGCCGGCGGCGGTCGGCGACCTGGCGGTCGTACGTGACACGCGCCTGTACGGCGGCCTCGCGGACGGCCGTCTCGGCGACGGGTACGTCCCACCAGGCCTCCGCCGGGGGAGCGGTCGGCGCCGGATCGGTCTCGACGTACACGCAGGTCGGCCGGTCCGACTCGCGGGCCGTCGCCAGGGCCGTACGCAGCTCGGCGACGGTCTTGGCGCGCAGGACGTCCATGCCGAGGCTGGCCGCGTTGGCCGCGAGGTCGACCGGAAGCGGGGCGCCGGTGAAGGTGCCGTCGGCGGCCCGGAAACGGTACGGCGTGCCGAAGCGCTCGCCGCCGACCGACTCGGAGAGGCCGCCGATGGAGGCGTACCCGTGGTTCTGGATGAGGAGCAGGTTGACCGGCAGTCCCTCCTGGACGGCGGTGACGATCTCGGTCGGCATCATCAGGTAGGTGCCGTCGCCGACCAACGACCAGACCGGGGTGTCCGGGGCGGCCTGCTGGACGCCGATCCCGGCGGGGATCTCGTAGCCCATGCAGGAGAAGCCGTACTCCAGGTGGTACTGGCGGGGGCTGCGGGCCCGCCACAGCTTGTGCAGATCGCCTGGGAGCGATCCGGCCGCGTTGATGATCACATCGTCGTCCCCGACGACCGAGTCCAGCGCCCCCAGCACCTGCGTCTGGGTGGGCACGGAGTTCTCGTCGGCAGCGCTGAACGCGGTGTCAACAACCTGCTCCCAGCGAGCCTTCCCGGCGCCGTACTCGGCCTCGTAAACCGAGTTCACACGATGACCGGACAACGCCTCCGTCAACGCCGTGAGCCCCGCACGGGCGTCGCAGACCAGCGTCCGCGCCGCCAGCTTGTGGGCGTCGAAAGCGGTGATGTTGAGGTTGAGGAACCGTACGGTCGGGTCCTGGAACAGGGTGTTCGAGGCGGTCGTGAAGTCCGTGTAGCGCGTGCCGACACCGATGATCAGGTCGGCGGTACGGGCCAGATCGTCGCTGACGGCCGTACCGGTGTGGCCGATACCGCCCAGGTCAGCGGGGTGGTCGTAGCGCAGGGAGCCCTTGCCGGCCTGCGTGGACGCCACGGGGATGCCGGTGGCGTCCACCAGCGCCTTCAGCGCCTCCTCGGCCTGGCTGTGGTGGATCCCGCCACCCGCGACGATCAGCGGGCGCTCGGCGGCCCGGATCGCCTGGACCGCCTCCGCCAGCTCGTACGGGTCGGGCGCCGGGCGCCGGACGTGCCAGACGCGCTCGGCGAAGAACTCCTCAGGCCAGTCGTACGCCTCCGCCTGCACGTCCTGCGGCAGCGCGAGCGTCACGGCACCCGTCTCCACCGGGTCCGTGAGCACCCGTACGGCGTTCAGCGCGGACGGGATCAGCGCCTCGGGGCGCGTCACCCGGTCGAAGTAGCGCGAGACCGGGCGCAGGGTGTCGTTGACGGACAGGTCGGCCTCGACTGGGTGCTCCAGCTGCTGGAGCAGCGGGTCGGCGGAGCGCGTCGCGAAGTAGTCGCCGGGGAGCAGGAGCACCGGGAGGCGGTTGATCGTGGCGAGGGCGGCGCCGGTGACGAGGTTGGTGGCGCCGGGGCCGATGGACGTGGTGACGGCCTGGGTGGAGAGCCGGTTCAGCTGGCGGGCGTAACCGACGGCCGCGTGGACCATCGCCTGCTCGTTGCGGCCCTGGTGGAACGGCATCGCGTCCTCACCGGCCTCAAGGAGCGCCTGACCGAGGCCCGCCACATTGCCGTGGCCGAAAATGCCCCACGTACCGGCGATCAGCCGGTGGCGGACGCCGTCACGCTCCGTGTACTGGACGGACAGGAACCGCACCAGCGCCTGGGCGACGGTCAGACGGCGGGTAGGGGTGGTGCTCATCAGGACTTCTCCGGGGCCGTGTAGAGGGGAAGGCGGGGGTCGACGGGCTGTTCGGGCCAGGTGGAGCGGACCCAGGCGTGATCGGGGTGGTCGCAGATCAGCCAGGCACGGTCGGCCTCGGGGCCCGCCATGACGTTCAGGTAGTACATGTGGTGGCCGGGCACGGCCATCGAGGGTCCGTGCCAGCCGTCGGGGATGAGGACGACGTCCCCACCTCGCACCTCGGCCAGCACGTCCGTGTTCCGGCCCTGGCCGGAAGGGGAGACGCGCTGGTAGCCGAGGCCGGGCGTGCCCTCGTGGTCCGCGAACTCGAAGTAGTAGATCTCTTCGAGGACGGACTCCTCGCCGGGCCGGTGCTCGTCGTGCTTGTGCGGCGGGAAGGACGACCAGTTCCCGCCGGGCGTGATCACCTCCACGGCGATCAGCTTGTCGCACTCGAAGACGCCGGCCGCGCCGAAGTTGTTGACCTGCCGGGAGGAGTTCCCGGTGCCGCGCAGCTCCACCGGGACGGAGGAGGCGGGCCCGTAGCGGGCGGGCAGCCGCCGGGCGCAGCGGGCGCCGGTGAGGGCGAAGCGCCCGCCGGCGGGGGAGGTGATGGTCGCACGGGCGTCACGTGGCACGTACACGAAGTCGCTGACGCCGCTGAACACGCTGTCGCGGCCGTGCACCTCGAAGGTGGAGTGGCCGAAATCGTCCGTCGCGTCGACGGCGCAGGAACCGCTCAGGGAGAGCAGGATCCACTCGCTGTCACCGGTGGAGAAGGTGTGCGAGCCGCCCGGAGGCAGCTCCAGCACGCGGAGGCTGGAGTAGCCCCAGCCGGCCTTCTCGGGGTTGACGTCGACGACGTACGGGCCGCCGAGGGCCTTGCCTGCCGGGAGGTGGTAGGCGGTGGTCATGGTCTGTCACTCCTGTTCACGGCGGATCTGGTGTCACCCGTGTTCACAGCGGGATCCGTATCGCTCCGGTTCACGGCGGATTCCGGTTCGGCCGAGTTCACAGCGGGTCCCGCTGCGCGATGGGGTCCGGTGTTGACCCTGTTCACAGCCCTGCCCGTGTTGTTCCGGTTCACGGCCGCGCCATCGCGGTCCCGGTTCACGGCGATCCTGCTGTTGACTCGGTTCACAGCAGCCCCACCGCCGTGTCCACGGCCGTCTCCACACTGCCCGAAGACGGGTAGAGCAGCGACCTGCCCACGACCAGGCCCTGCACGGTCGGCAGCCGCAGCGCCTTGCGCCACTTCTCGTACGCGCCCTCCTGGTCGTCGCCGACCTCGCCGCCCAGCAGCACGGCGGGCAGTGTCGACGTCTCCAGCACCTCGGCCATGTCGTCCGGGTCGTGCGTGACGGGGAGTTTCAGCCAGGTGTAGGCGGAGGTGCCGCCGAGGCCCGACGCTATGGCGATCGAGCGGGTGACCGCCTCGGCGGACAGATCGCTGCGCACCCGGCCGTCGACCCGGTGCGAGATGAACGGCTCGACGAACAGCGGAAGTCGGAGCGCCGCCATGTCGTCCACGGCCCGGGCGGTGGACTCCAGGGTGGTGAGCGAGCCCGGGTCGTCGTAGTTGATGCGCAGCAGCAGCTTGCCCGCGTCGAAGCGCAGCCGGGCGATGTCCTGGGCGCGGTGCCCGGTGAAGCGGTCGTCCATCTCGAAGACCGCGCCGGCCAGCCCGCCGCGGTTCATCGACCCCATGACAACCTTGTCGTCGAGCACGCCGAGCAGCAGCAGGTCGTCCAGGATGTCGGCGGTGGCCAGCACTCCGTCCACACCGGGCCGCGACAGCGCCACGCACAGGCGTTCCAGCAGGTCGGCGCGGTTGGCCATGGCCAGCGGACGGTCGCCGACGCCCAGGGCACCGCGTGCCGGATGGTCGGCGGCCACGATCATCAGCCGTCCGCTGTCGCCGATCAGGGGCCGCCGGACCCGGCGGGCGGCGGCCTCCGCGACGGCCTCCGGGTGCCGGGCTCTCAGCGTGGCGAGATCGGCGATGCTGATGGTCAAGACAGGCTCCGTTCGGGGGTCAGGGGCGCCCGGTCGGCCGTCCCCGGGGTTGTCGGGATCGCCGGGGTCGCCGCCGTCCCGTGCTGGTTCACCGGCTGCAGGGGCTGCACTGGTTTCAGCCGTTTCAGTGGCGGGGGCGGTGTCATCGGCGCGATCCGCTCGCGAGGAGGCCGTCGACCTCGGACTCGGTGGGCATCGCGGACGAGCAGGCGAGGCGGGAGGCGACGAGGGCGCCGGCCGCGTTGGCGTACCGCATGGTCCGCTCAAGCTCCCAGCCGGACAGCAGCCCGTGGCACAGCGCGCCGCCGAACGCGTCGCCCGCGCCCAGGCCGTTGACCACCTCGACGGGCACCGGCGGGACCTCGGCCGTGGTGCCGTCGCGATGCACCGCCAGCACGCCCTTCGGGCCCTGCTTGACGACGGCCAGTTCGACCCCGGCGGCAAGCAACTCCTCGGCGCAGGCGCGTGGTTCGCGTACGCCGGTGGCGATCTCGCACTCGTCGAGGTTGCCGACCGCCACGGTCGCGTGGCGCAGGGCCTCGGCGTAGTACGGCCGGGCTTCCTCGGGGTCTCGCCAGAACATGGGCCGCCAGTCCAGGTCGAACACCGTGGTGCCCGACGACCGGTCGCGGGCCTTCAGGGCGGCGAGTGTGGCCGAGCGGCTCGGTTCCTCGCTCAGGCCGGTGCCGGTGATCCAGAAGACGCGGGCCGCCCGGATTCCGAAGAAATCCAGCTCCTCGGTGCGTATCCGCAGGTCAGGGGCGGTCGGCCGACGGTAGAAGTACAGCGGGAAGTCGTCCGGCGGAAAAAGTTCGCAGAATGTGACCGGAGTCTGCAGGCCATCCACAGGCGTCACCCAGCGGTCGTCGACCCCGAATTCCCTGAGCGCTTGGTGCAGATAGTCGCCGAAAGGGTCCGTTCCGGTACGGGTCACGACGGCCGAGGAACGGCCCAGACGGGCCGCCGCGACCGCGACGTTGGCCGCGGACCCACCGAGAAATTTTCCGAACGTCTGCACTAGGGTCAGCGGTACACCGGACTGCAGCGGATAGAGATCAACTCCGATGCGGCCCATGGTGACCAGGTCGAAGGGCGGGGCTGACTCGGTCATGCGATGCTCCTTCGAGCTGCGGAGGATGCGGGTCCCGAGGGGCCTGTCGTCTCCCAGGTGTAGGACTCGGAGGGCGACGCTGTCAAGAGTTTGTTCTTACATTCTGACCTGCTTGTGAAATGATGTCTTAACAAAGTATTGACAGCGGACAGTCCCAAGCATTTGGATTCGGTCCCAACACGACTGCCGTGTTCGCGGCACACGGCCCGGACCTCCGGGACCCGGGCCCGGGATCGCTAAGATCCCCACCCTCTCCCCGGTCGCACAGTGAGGTGCAGGAAAGATGGACCGCTCTTCTCGCTCCCGCAGAATCGCCCCCGTTGTTGCCGCTGCCGCGGCAGCGGCCCTGGTCCTTGCGGGCTGCTCCAGCAGTTCCGGCGGCAAGGACTCGGAGGAGGGCGGCACCGACGCTTCTGCGGGCAAGGCCACCACTCCTCGGATGACCGTCGCCCTGGTCACGCACCAGGCCCCCGGTGACACCTTCTGGGACATCGTCCGCAAGGGCGCCCAGGCCGCCGCGGACAAGGACAACATCAAGCTTGTCTACTCGGCCGACCCGAACGCGGGCAACCAGGCCAACCTCGTCCAGAACGCGATCGACCAGAAGGTCGACGGGATCGCCATCACGCTGGCCAAGCCGGACGCCATGAAGGACGTCGTGGCCAAGGCGACGGCGGCGGGCATTCCCGTGGTCGGCCTCAACTCCGGTCTGAGCGACTGGAAGACGCTGGGCCTCCAGCAGTTCTTCGGCCAGGACGAGTCCGTCGCGGGCGAGGCGTTCGGCAAGAAGCTGAACGAACTCGGCTCCAAGAAAGCCGTCTGTGTGGTCCAGGAGCAGGGCAACGTCGGCCTCACCCAGCGCTGTGACGGTGTGAAGAAGACGTTCACCGGCACGCTGGAGGTCCTCAACGTCAACGGCACCGACATGCCGTCCGTGAAGTCGACGATCACCGCGAAGCTCAACCAGGACAAGGCCATCGACTACGTGGTCGCGCTCGGCGCCCCCTACGCGCTGACCGCCGTCCAGTCGGTGGGCGACGCCAACAGCAAGGCGAAGGTCGCGACCTTCGACCTCAACAAGGAGCTGACCGACGCCATCGCGGCGGGCACGATCCAGTTCGCGGTCGACCAGCAGCCCTACCTCCAGGGCTACTTGGCCGTCGACTCGATGTGGCTGTTCAAGAACAACGGCAACTACAGCGGTGGTGGCGAGCAGCCCGTCCTGACCGGTCCGGCCTTCGTCGACAAGTCCAATGTCAAGGAGATCGCCGCGTTCGCCGCCAAGGGCACTCGGTGATGACGATGAGTCAGACAACGGCACCGGCGGCGAGTTCCTCGCCGCCGGCTCCGCCGGCCACTCAGAAGGACGGCCGCACCAACCAGCGGTCTCTGGGGCGGCGGGTGTTGGCCCGTCCTGAGGTGGGCGCGCTGATCGCCGCGATCGGTGTGTACGTGTTCTTCTTCGCGGCGGCTCCGGCTTTCCGGGAGACGAGCGCGCTCGCGACCGTGCTGTACCAGGCGTCCGTGATGGGCATCATGGCGTTGCCGGTGGCTCTGTTGATGATCGGCGGGGAGTTCGACCTGTCCGCCGGTGTCGCGGTCACCACCTCGGCGCTGACCGCGGCGATCCTCAGTTTCCAGCTGTCGATGAACGTGTGGACGGGCGTGATCGTCGCCCTGATCGTGTCGCTGGCGGTGGGGGCGTTCAACGGCTGGCTGCTGATCAAGACCGGGCTGCCGAGCTTCCTGGTCACCCTCGGGTCGTTCCTGATCCTTCAGGGCGCCAACCTCGCGGTGACGAAGATCTTCACGGGGAACGTGGCGTCGGACTCGATCTCGGACATGGACGGTTTCGACCAGGCGAAGAAGGTCTTCGCGTCGGAGTTCAGCATCGGCGACGTGAACTTCAAGATCACGATCGTGTACTGGCTGGTGTTCGCGGCGATCGCGACCTGGCTGCTGCTGCGTACGAAGTTCGGGAACTGGATCTTCGCGGTGGGCGGCAGCAAGGACTCGGCCCGTGCGGTCGGTGTCCCGGTGAACTTCACGAAGATCGCCCTGTTCATGGGTGTGGGCGCGGGTGCCTGGTTCGTGGGCATGCACTTGCTGTTCTCGTTCAACACGGTGCAGTCCGGTGAGGGTGTGGGCAACGAGTTCCTGTACATCATCGCGGCGGTGATCGGCGGGTGTCTGCTGACGGGTGGTTACGGCTCGGCGGTGGGTCCGGTGATCGGTGCGTTCATCTTCGGCATGGTCTCCCAGGGGATCGTGTACGCGAACTGGAACCCGGACTGGTTCAAGGCGTTCCTCGGCGTGATGCTCCTGGTCGCCGCCCTCGTCAATCTGTGGGTCCGCCGCCAGGCGACCCGGAGGTGATCGCATGACAACCAACGAAACCTCCCCCAACGGCACGCTCACCAAAGAGAGTTCGCCCGAGGACGGCAAGCCGATCGTCGAGTTGCGCAACACCGGCAAGTCGTACGGCAACATCCGTGCCCTGCACGGGGTGAACCTCGCGGTCCGTTCCGGTCAGGTGACCTGCGTGCTCGGCGACAACGGCGCCGGCAAGTCGACGCTGATCAAAATCATCTCCGGGCTGCACCAGCACACCGAGGGCGAACTCCTCGTCGACGGCACCGCCGTCCACTTCGGCACGCCCCGCGAGGCACTCGACGCCGGTATCGCGACGGTCTACCAGGACCTGGCGACCGTGCCGTTGATGCCGGTGTGGCGCAACTTCTTCCTCGGCTCCGAGATGACCAAGGGCCCCTGGCCCGTGCGCCGTCTCGACATCGAGAAGATGAAGGAGACCGCGGACGCGGAACTGCGCAACATGGGCATCGTCCTGGACGACCTCGACCAGCCCATCGGCACCCTCTCCGGCGGCCAGCGCCAGTCCGTGGCCATCGCCCGCGCCGTCTACTTCGGCGCCCGGGTTCTGATCCTGGACGAGCCGACCGCAGCGCTGGGTGTCAAGCAGTCGGGTGTGGTGCTCAAGTACATCGCGGCCGCGCGGGACAAGGGCCTGGGGGTCATCTTCATCACCCACAACCCGCACCACGCCTACATGGTCGGCGACCACTTCAGCGTCCTGCGCCTCGGAACCATGGAGTTGAGCGCCGCCCGCAGCGAGGTCAGCCTCGAAGAACTCACCAACCACATGGCCGGCGGCGCCGAACTCGCCGCGCTGAAGCACGAGTTGGCCCAGGTACGCGGCGTCGACGTCGAGGAACTCCCCGAAGTGGAGGACCTCCAGGCGTCGGCCACCGTCGCCTCGGAAGGGACGAAGTCATGACGACTCCGCTCGACCGCATCCGGGTCGGCTCGGCGCCGGACTCCTGGGGCGTCTGGTTTCCCGAGGACCCGGTCCAGGTGCCGTGGGAACGGTTCCTGGACGAGGTCTCCGAGGCCGGCTACCGCTGGATCGAACTGGGCCCGTACGGCTATCTGCCGACCGACCCGGCCCGGCTCACGGACGAGATCGTCAAGCGTGACCTGAAGGTGTCGGCCGGTACCGTCTTCACCGGCCTGCACCGGGGTCCGTCCGTGTGGGAGTCGACCTGGGAGCACGTCAGCCAGGTCGCCGCGCTCACCCAGGCGATGGACGCGAAGCACCTCGTCGTCATCCCGTCGTTCTGGCGGGACGACAAGACCGCCGAGATCCTGGAGCCGGCGGAACTCACCGCCGAGCAGTGGGGTCACCTCGCCCGGGGCATGGAGCGGCTCGGGCGCGAGGTCAAGGAGACGTACGGGCTCGACATCGTCGTCCATCCGCACGCGGACACCCACATCGACACCGAGGCGCACGTCGAGCAGTTCCTCGACGCGACCGACTCCGACGTGGTCAATCTGTGCCTGGACACCGGGCATTACGCCTACTGCGGTGGGGACAGCGTCAAGCTGATCGAGACGTACGGGGAGCGGATCGGGTATCTGCACCTCAAGCAGGTGGATCCGGCGATCCTGGCCGACGTGGTCGAGAACGGGGTGCCGTTCGGGCCTGCCGTGCAGCGGGGGGTCATGTGTGAACCGCCCTCCGGGGTGCCGGAGTTGGGGCCTGTGCTGACTGCTGCGCAGGGGCTTGGCGTGGATCTGTTCGCGATTGTCGAGCAGGACATGTATCCGTGTGAGCCGGACAGGCCGTTGCCCATTGCTGTGCGTACGCGGCAGTTCCTTCGGTCCTGCGGGGCGTAGGTTCGGGGTTGTGCGGTTGGTTGGCGGGTGCGGGTAGTTCGTGGCTTGTCGCGCAGTTCCCCGCGCCCCTAGGTGGGATGCCCCACCCCACGTCGACAAGGCGCACCGCATCTCCATGGGGAACACGTTGAACGGCCCGCGCTGTGCTGACAGCGCGGGCCGTTCGTGTTGTTGAGTCTGCTCAGACTGTGCGTACTTCCTCGATGCGTACCGGGCGGTGCTCCTGGAGCGACAGGGTGCACGCGTCCGCGATCCAGCCCGCTTCCAGGGCCTCGGCGACCGTGCAGGGGGACGTGCGCGTGCCCGCGACGACCTCCGTGAAGGCCGTCAGTTCGGCGCGGTAGGCCGGGATGAAGCGGTCCATGAAGAAGTCGTGCGGGACGCCCGCCGGGAAGGTGACACCCGGCTCCACGGAGCGCAGCGGGAGCTTGTCCTCCAGGCCCACGGAGATGCTGTCCTTGAACCCGTGCAGGTCCATCCGGACGTCGTAACCCCGGGCGTTGTGGCGGGAGTTGGAGACCACGGCGATCGTGCCGTCGTCCAGGGTGAGGATCGCGCCGGTGGTGTCGGCGTCGCCCGCCTCCTTGATGTAGTCGGCACCCCGGTTGCCGCCGACCGCGTACACCTCGGTCACCTCGCGGCCCGTCACCCAGCGCAGGACGTCGAAGTCGTGCACCGAACAGTCCCGGAAGATGCCACCCGAGGCGGCGATGTACGCGGCCGGCGGCGGCGCCGGGTCCAGCGTGGTCTGCCGGATGGAGTGCAGGAGGCCCAGCTCGCCGCTCTGTACGGCGTTGCGGGCGGCGGTGAAGCCCGCGTCGAAGCGGCGCTGGTAGCCGATCTGGATCTCTACGCCGCTGTCCTTGACCGCGTTGAGCACCGCGACGCCCTCGGCCATCGAGCGGGCCACCGGCTTCTCGCAGAACACCGGGATGCCCGCCTCGACGGCGGCGAGGATCAGGGACGGGTGGGCGTCCGTCGCGGCGGCGACGACGACGCCGTCGACACCGGCGGCCAGGAGGGCCTCGGGGGAGTCCGCCACCTGGGCGCCGAAGCGCTCCGCGGCGGCCTTGGCGGCCTCCGCGAACGGATCGCTGACGACGAGGGAGTCGACGGCGTCGAGACCGGAGAGGGTCTCGGCGTGGAAGGCGCCGATGCGGCCGAGGCCGAGGATTCCGATGCGCATGGGCTGTGCTGCTCCTTGGTGAATGGTGCGGGTGTCTTGCGAGGGGAGAAGAAGAAAGGGGGGATGCCTCTGTGGATGTCAGTCCAGGCCGCCGAGGACGTTCTGGTCCCAGTCGATCACCGAACCGGTGACCACGCCCGACCGGTCGGACAGCAGAAGGACCACGAAGTCGGCGATCTCGTCCGGCTGGCCGAGCTTGCCCATGGGCAGACGTTCGGCTGCCTGGTCGAGCCAGTCGTCGCCCGCCCCGTGGAAGGCCCGCTGGGTGGCGTCCTCGCCCTCGGTCGCGGTCCAGCCGATGTTCAGGCCGTTGATCCGGACCCGGTCCCAGCGGTGCGCGTGCGCCGCGTTGCGGGTCAGGCCGATGAGGCCGGCCTTCGCGGCGACGTACGGGGCGAGGAAGGGCTGTCCGCCGTGCGCCGAGGACGTGATGATGTTGACGACCGTGCCGGGTGCCTTGCGCGCCACCATGTCCGCCACCGCCGCCTGCATGGCGAAGAACGGCGCCTTGAGGTTGATCGCGATGTGCGCGTCGAACAGCTCGGGCGTGGTGTCGAGCAGGGTGCCGCGCGAGGTCAGGCCCGCCGAGTTGACCAGGCAGTCGATCCGGCCGTGCGCGGCGACCACCTCGGCGACGGACGCCTTCGCCTGCTCGGCGTCCACGAGGTCGGCCCGTACGAACATGGCCTTGCCGCCCGCCGCCGTCAGTTCCGCGACCAGCGCCTCGCCCGGCTCCGGGCGCCGCCCGGTCACCGCGACGACGGCGCCCTCGCGGACGGCGGCCCGGGCGATGGCCGCGCCGACGCCCTGACTGCCACCGTTGACGAGGACGACCTTGTCCTGGAGAAGTCCCATACTGTTCGGTTCCTCAGTTCTCATGTCGGCTCTCACGTCGTTCGGCGCTCGCCCGCAGTGCCTTGCGGAGCGCCTCGGGGGTCCATTCCTCGCGCAGCGCACGCCGTACGAGGTCCGCCTGCGGGGGCGGGGCCAGTCCGTCGACCGGCGGATCCCGGTCGAGGTCGGTGGGGAAGGGGTAGCCCTCGGCCGAGGCCGCGACGACCGCGTCCAGCCAGGCGTCGTCCGCGCCCTGGGCCTTGCGGGCGAGCAGGACCGGGTAGACCGCGTTGACGGTCGCCTCCCGGTCCACGGTCTCCATGGCCCGCCCGAACGCGGAGGACACCTGGAGGAGGTTCGCCATCCGGCGGATGTCCGCGGACCGGTTGGTGCCGGCCGCGTGGAAGAGCGCCGGGTTGAAGAAGACCGCGTCGCCCTTGGCCAGCGGCAGCTGCACATGACGGGCGTCGAAGTACTCGACGAACTCCGGCAGCCGCCAGGCCAGATAACCGGGCTCGTACGACTGCGAGTACGGCAGGTACAGCGTCGGCCCGGACTCGACGGGCATGTCGCAGTGGGCGACCGCGCCCTGGAGCGTGAGCACGGGGGAGAGCCGGTGGACGTGCGCCGGAAACGCCGCTGCCGCCTCGTTGGAGAGGAAACCGAGGTGGTAGTCGCGGTGCGGGCTCTGCGCGGCGCCACCCGGGTTGACCACGTTGATCTGCGAGGTGACCTGGTACCCGGGGCCGAGCCAGGCCGTCGAGACGAGGGTGATCATGTCGTTGGCGTAGTAGTCGGCGAACGCCTCCGGCGCGCGCAGGGCCGTCTTCTCCAGGGCGTTCCACACCCGGTCGTTGGCACCCGGCCTGGCGAAGTGGTCGCCCGCGACGGTCCCTGCCGCACGCTGCTCTGCGATGAGCGCCTCGAAGGCGGCGGTCGCCCGGTCCACGACCGACGGATCGGCGAAGGCCCGTTGCAGAACCACGATGCCGGGACCGTCGGTGAGCGCCCGGACCAGCTCCGTCAGGACCTCCCGGCGCCCGTCGAGCGTGGTGACGGCGGCACGCAGTCGCTCACTGTCGTAGACGAGGACGTTCTGCTCGACGGCGGACGCGTACGGGTATTCGGCGGCGTCCGTCGTCCGCTCGCCCTCGGCGCGGAAGGCGTCGAGATCGCAGTCCTGCTCGGACAGCCACGCGCGGCGTTGTGCGGCGGTGAGGGACATCGTCGTCCTTCTCTCGATCATCGAGATCGTCAACGGCGGCTGACGGTTGTCATCTGGATGCTGTCATTGTTGTCATGACAAACTCGTCAAACAACCGGCAGACGGCCATCAAAAACCCCTCAAGACGAAGCCGAGGAACCCTCCCATGGGCCACCCCTATCCGATCCGGGAGATCGCCCGTCAGGCGGGCCTCAGCGAGGCCACCGTCGACCGTGTCCTGAACGGCCGGGGAGGGGTGCGCGAGAGCACCCAGCGGGAGGTACGGCAGGCCATCGCCGACCTGGACCGGCAGCGCACCCAGGTCAGGCTGGTCGGCCGTACGTTCATGATCGACATCGTGATGCAGGCGCCCGAGCGGTTCACCACCGCCGTCCGGGCCGCCCTGGAGGCAGAGCTGCCCGCCCTCCACCCGGCCGTCGTACGCTCCCGCTTCCACTTCCGCGAGACCGGGCCGGTCGCGGAACTGGCGACTGTCCTCGACCGTATCGCCCGGCGCGGCTCCCAGGGCGTCATCGTCAAGGCGCCGGACG
Organism: Streptomyces sp. NPDC002680; assembly: GCF_042889145.1. Classification (NCBI taxonomy): domain Bacteria; kingdom Bacillati; phylum Actinomycetota; class Actinomycetes; order Kitasatosporales; family Streptomycetaceae; genus Streptomyces; species Streptomyces sp. NPDC002680. The sequence continues at coordinate 319,505 of NZ_JBIAQP010000006.1, read as the reverse complement.
TCCCCGAGATCACGGCCGCCGTCGCCCGGCTGGTGGCCGCCGGAATCCCGGTCGTCACTCTGGTGACCGACCTGCCCTCCAGTGCCCGTCTCGCCTACGTCGGCATCGACAACCGGGCCGCAGGGGCCACCGCCGCGTACCTCATGGGCCAGTGGCTCGGCGAGCGCCCCGGCAATGTCCTCACCAGCCTGAGCAGCGGTTTCTTCCGCAACGAGGAAGAACGGGAGATGGGTTTCCGGGGCGCGATGCGGGCCCGGCACCCCGAGCGCGCCCTCGTCGAGATCACCGAGGGGCAGGGTCTCGACGCCACCCAGTACGACCTGGTCCGGGACGCCCTGAAGCGCGACCCCGGCATCCGGGCGGTCTACTCGATCGGCGGCGGCAACATCGCGACGCTACGTGCCTTCGAGGACCTCGGCCGTGAGTGTGCGGTGTTCGTCGCCCACGACCTGGACCACGACAACACCCGCCTGCTTCGCGACCACCGCCTGTCCGCGGTCCTCCACCACGACCTCCGCCAGGACATGCACGAGGCCTGCCGCACGGTGATGCGCGCCCACGGCGCCCTACCCCCGGCCGCCCCGACCCAGCCGTCGGCAATCCAGGTGGTGACGCCGTACAACATGCCGCCACGATGAACTGTGTCTCGCCCCCGCCGCCCCTACCCGTCCCATCCTTCTGGGGGCTGCGCCCCCAGACCCCCGCTGTCGGCCTGAACGGCCTCGTCCTCAAACGCCGGACGGGCTGGATGGTGGCCCTCCGTCCTCAAACGTCGGACGGGCTGGATGGTGGCCCTCCGTCCTCAAGCGCCGGACGGGCTGGGTGGGGGTGCCCAGGCTCGTGCTGAATTGCGGCGGGGTGGGCGGGCGGGGAAAAGGGCGGGCTGAGCGTGGTTGTCTTCGAACGCCGGCCGGGGCTGGATCTTTTAGCCCGTCCGGCGTTTGAGGACAAGGGGGGCCTGGGGGCGCAGCCCCCAGAAGGATGGGAACGGGTAGGGGCGGCGGGGGCGAAGAAAATGCTGCCCTCCACCGCGTCACACCGTCTCCCACACCCCCGACTCCACCGACCGACTCATCGCATCCAACGCCGCAGCACTCCGCACCGCATCCGCCAACGTCGCCCCGTACGGCACCCCCTCCGCCACCGACCGCACAAACCTCTGCGCCTCGATCACCTTCAGATCGTCGTACCCCATCGCATTGGCCGCCCCCGGCTGAAACGCCCCGAACTCCCCGTCCCCCGGACCCACGAACACCGTACTCACCGGCTGATCCTGATACGACGCCCCAGTACTCACCCCCAGCTCGTTCATCCGCCGGAAGTCCCAGAACACCGCCCCCTTCGTCCCGTGCACCTCGAACCCGTAGTTGTTCTGCTCGCCGACCGACACTCGGCACGCCTCCAGGACACCCCGCGCACCGGACGCGAACCGCAGCAGGCAGGACACGTAGTCCTCGTTCTCCACCGGCCCCAACTCACCACCCGACGCCCGCGAATGCCCCGCCGTCGCACCCGTCGGCCGGGCCCGCTCGGGCACGAACACCGCCGTGTCGGCGATCAACGCGGAGATGTCGCCGAGCAGGAAACGGGCCAGGTCGGCGCCATGCGAGGCGAGGTCGCCCAGCACTCCGCTGCCCCCGCGCTCCCGCTCGTACCGCCAGGTCAGCGCACCGTCCGGATGGGCCGCGTAGTCGCTGAAGAGGCGGACGCGGACATGCGTGACCGTGCCGATCTCGCCGGAGGCGATCAGCTGCCTGGCCCGCTCCACGGCGGGCGCGTTGCGGTAGTTGAAGCCGACCGTGCCCTGCACGCCGGCCTTGGCGACCGCGTCGGCGACCGCGCCCGCGTCGGCCCCCGACAGGCCCACCGGCTTCTCGATCCAGATGTGCTTGCCCGCCTCGGCCATCGCGACGCCGATCTCCCGGTGCAGGAAGTTCGGCGCGGTGATGCTCACGGCCTGCACGCGCGGGTCGGCGGCCACGGCACGCCAGTCACGGCTCGTCGAGGCGAAGCCGAACTGCGCGGCGGCCTCCTCGGCCCGGCCCGGCACCTCCTCGGCGACCATGACCAGTTCGGGCCGCAGCCCCAGCTGCGGGTAGTGGTGCGCCAGGCGGACGTACGCCTGGGTGTGCACCCGCCCCATCCAGCCGAACCCCACGACGGCGACACCGAGCGTACTTGCCATGACAGCCCCTCTTTGGACCGGTCCAGAACATTTCCCACTCACCCTCGGTGCCTTCGGCCTTTGCTGTCAACCCTTTGACAGGACATGGAGGTCTGTGGAACGGTCCAAGGCATGAGACCGCCGACCATCCGAGACGTCGCCGAACGCGCCGGTGTGTCGAAGTCCCTGGTCTCGCTGGTGCTGCGCGGCTCCGAACAGGTGCGGCCCGAGAAGCGCGAGGCCGTCCAGCTCGCCGTACGGGAACTCGGCTACCGGCCGAACGCCGCCGCGCGCAGCCTCAGCGAACAGCGCACCCGTACCGTTGGTGTCCTCCTCAACGACCTGCGCAACCCCTGGTTCGTCGACCTGCTCGACGGACTCAACTCCCTGCTCCACGACAACGGCCTGCACATGCTGCTCGCCGACGCCCGGCTCAACCGGCGCAGCGGTCAGGACCTCACCGGCCCCTTCCGTGACCTCGGCGTCGACGGCCTGATCGTGGTCGGCACCCTGCCCGACCCCGCGGTCCTCGGCACCCTCGCCGAACGCATCCCGGTGGTCGTCGCGGGCGCCCGCGAGCCCGTGCTGCCCGGCGTGGACGTCGTCGCCAACGACGACGAGCACGGCGCCCGGATCGCCACCGAGTACCTGATCGGCCTCGGCCACCGTCGGATCGCCCACATCGCCGGGTACGGCGCCGTCGGCGAGCTGCGTCGGCGCAGCTTCGAGGCGACCATGCGCGCGCACGGTCTGACGGACGGCGCGCTCGTCGAGGCCGGCGACCTGACCGAGGAGGGCGGCTACCGCAGCACCGTCCGGCTGCTCGGCGACCCCGCGAACCGGCCCACCGCCGTCTTCGCCGTCAACGACATGACTGCCGTGGGCGCGTTCTCCGCCGCCGAGGAACTCGGGCTGAGCGTGCCCCGCGATCTGTCCGTCATCGGCTACGACAACACGAACATCTCCCGGTTGCGCCATGTCTGGCTGACCACCGTGGACAACGCCGGCCACGAGGTCGGCCGCCGCGCCGCCCGCTGCCTCCTCGACCGGCTCGATCCGCCCGGCAGTCCGGTCAGCGTCCACCTCGCCGCCCCGACGCTGGAGATCCGGGGGACGACGGCACCACCGGCCCCAGGGCCTGTCTTGCGGAGCGGGCCGAAGGGGAGCGCAGACGCCTCGTGAGAGGGGTGATGGAGCCCCGGCGCCCACGGCGCGAATGGCAGGCGGCCCCAGGTCCGTGAAGCCGCCTCAGGCCCGGTACTCCCGCAGCTTCCGGTAGAGCGTCGCGCGGGCGATGCCCAGGGCCGTCGCCGTACGGGCCTTGTTGCCGCCGTTGCGGCGCAGTGCCTCCAGGATCGCGGTGCGTTCGGCGTGCTCCATCGGGCTCAGCGGGCGCGCGGCAGGCCCTTCCCGTACCGGGTCGGGGAGTTCGGCCCGCCGGACCGGCCCCGAGGCCCGCCGGTGCTCCGCCAACGTCCGTACCAGGTGGGCGAGTTCGGTGAGGTTCCCGGGCCACGGATGCCGCTCCAGCGCCCGCAGCGCGTCCAGCGTCCAGGTGAGCGGTGGCGTACCGTCGACCGGCCTCGGGGCCAGCGCCGGGAGCAACTCCCGGATGTCCTCCGGGCGTTCACGCAACGCGGGCAGGGTGACCGAGCGCGCGGCCAGGGTGTCCAGGAGCCGTTGGAGGCAGGGGCCCGGGGGAGTGCCCGGTGTGTACGTCGCCAGCAGATGGACGTCCGGACGCTCGTCGAGGAGGCCGTTCAGTGCGGCGACGTCCGACTGGGCGAGCCGCTCGGCGTGCCGGAGGAGGAGCGGGCGGTCGCCCGTCAACCTGCCGTCCCCCAGGCCCAGTTCAGGCGCCTCGGCCGCGTCCAGGACCAACGGCTCGGTCCCGCCGAGCAGTTCGCGGGCCAGCGCGGTCTTGCCCGAGCCGCGCTCCCCGGTCAGCAGGAGCGGTTCGCCGCCGTGCGCCAACTCCGTTGCCCGGCCCACCGCGTGGCGCCACGGCACCGAACTCCCGGCCAGCCGCCCCGCCACCGGACGCGGCAACGCCCGTACCAACACACCCTCGGTGACCGGCAGCAGCACGGCGACGATCCCGAGCACCCGGCCGCCGCCCTGCTCCCGCACCGGACGGAACTCGGCGGTGCAGCCCGCCCCTTCGGGCAGCGTGATGTCGTACGACTCGACAGGCGCCGCCGACCGCAACAGCACCCGCGCGCCCCGCTCCAGCGACTCCAGCACCTGCGGCGACACCAGCCGCACCGCCGCCTCGCTGACCAGCCGGTTGCGCCCGTCCAGGGCCACCACCGCCCGCTCCTGACCGCCACCCGGTCCATGAGCCGCGCCCGCGTAGGCGTCGAGGAGAGTCCGCTCCGCCGAGCGCGAGCGGGCCAGCAGCTCCGCCTCGACCGCCGCCGCTGCCGCTTCCGCGAGGGCGGCCCCGGGATGCGGACCGGCGTCGGCGCACAGACCGGAGGCGACCGTGACCGTGCCGAGGGGGCGGCCGGACTCCGGGGCGAACACCGGCACGCTGACCGCCGACACGTTCTGCCACACGTCGAGGAAGTGCTCGGGGCCGTGCACCTCGGCGCGCCGCCGGGTGCGCAGGGCGAGCGCCGCGCTGTTGTGCCCGACCTCCCGCTCGGCCAGATCGCGGCGCAGTTCCCCGCCGGGCGCACCGCCCGCCGACCACAGCACCCGCAGCCGCTCGTCGGTCAGCAGCAGTGCCCACCGGCCGGTGCCGAGCGCCGGGGCGAGCCGTTCGAGGACCGGACCGGCCGCCGCCAGCAACGCCGACCCGACCGCCAGACCGTCGACGGAGGTGGGCGCGCGCACATCGTGCCGTACGCCGAGGAAGCGGGCGCGGCGCCAGGCGGCGACGGTCTCGTCGGGGACGTCGTCGGGCAGCGGACGTCCGGTCAGGAACCGCTGACGTGCCTGACTGAGCAGGAGGAGGGCGGGGGATTCTTCGGCTGTGGTCATGGCACCACTCACGGTATCGGGCCGGGTCCGGAGACCGTCGGAGAGGTACTGAGAAGCGTGAAGTGTCTCGTATTGAGACACCCGGAAACCGCCGTTCCGCTCCACGATCACGGGTGGCCGTCCGTCCGGAACCTGGAGCGTCTCCCGTGCACACCGTTGTCGACACCGACGTACTGATCGTGGGCAGCGGCCCGGCCGGGGCGTCGGCCGCGCTCGCGCTCAGCACCTACGGCGTGCCCAACATCGTCGTCACCCGGTACGCGAGCCTCGCCGACACGCCCCGCGCGCACATCACCAACCAGCGCACGATGGAGGTCCTGCGCGACCTCGGTGTCGAGGAGGACGTGATCGCCAAGGCCACGCCCCAGCACCTGATGGGCAACACGACCTTCTGCACCAGTCTGGCCGGCGAGGAACTGGGCCGGGTCCGCTCCTGGGGCAACGACCCGCTCGTCCAGGCCGCGCACGAACTGGCCAGCCCCACCCGCATGTGCGACATGCCGCAGCATCTGATGGAGCCGGTCCTCGTCGACGCGGCCGTCGCACGCGGTACCCGACTCCGCTTCCAGACCGAGTATCTGACGCACACTCAGGACGCCTCCGGCGTCACGGCCACCGTCCGCGACCGGCTGCGCGGCGACACGTACGAGATCCGCGCCCGCTATCTGATCGGTGCCGACGGCGGCCGTTCCAAGGTCGCCGAGGACGCCGGACTGCCCATGGGCGGCCAGATGGGCGTCGCGGGCAGCATCAACATCGTCTTCGACGCGGATCTCAGCGCGTACACGGCCCATCGCCCCTCCACCCTCTACTGGGTCCTCGCCCCCGGCGCCACCGTCGGCGGCATCGGCGCGGGCCTGGTCCGCAACGTCCGCCCCTGGAACGAGTGGATGATCGTCTGGGGCTACGACGTGACCGCCGGCGCCCCCGACCTCACCACCGAGTACGCCGAGTCGATCGTCCGCAGACTCGTCGGCGACGACGACATCCCCGTGACCATCAAGTCGTCCTCGGCCTGGACGGTCAACGAGATGTACGCCGAGACCTACGCGAACGGGCGTGTCTTCTGTGCCGGCGACGCCGTCCACCGGCACCCGCCGTCCAACGGGCTCGGCTCGAACACCTCCGTCCAGGACGCCTACAACCTGGCCTGGAAGCTGAAACTGGTCCTCGACGGGGTCGCCACCCCCGCGCTGCTCGACACCTACACCGCCGAACGCGCCCCCGTCGGCAAGCAGATCGTCACTCGCGCCAACAGGTCCATCGCCGAGACCGCCCCGATCTTCGAGGCGCTCGACGGGCTCTCCCCGCAGACCCCCGAGGAGCTGTGGGCCAACATCGCCGCCCGCAAGGACGCCACCGGGGCCGCTGCCGACCAGCGCGCCCGGCTGCGCGAGGCGATCGCCGCCAAGGTGTACGAGTTCAACGCCCACGGGGTCGACCTCAACCAGCGCTACGAGTCCGCCGCGATCGTCCCCGATGGCACCCCCGACCCCGGCTTCGCCCGCGACCCCGAGCTGCACCACCAGCCCTCCACCCGCCCCGGCGCGAAGCTCCCGCACGCCTGGCTCACCTCCGGCACCCGAACCCTGTCCACCCTCGACACCGTGGGCCGGGGCCGCTTCACCCTCCTCACCGGCATCGGCGGCGACGCCTGGGTCCGCGCGGCGAAGGCCCAGCCCCTCGACATCGCCACGGTCGTCGTCGGCCCCGGCCAGGAGTACGAGGACCCGTACGGCGACTGGGCCGGCCTCAGCGAGGTGTCCGACGCGGGCGTGCTCCTCGTACGCCCGGACGGGTTCGTCGCCTTCCGACACGCCGAAGCGGCCGAGAACGCCGAACAGTTGCTGACGGACGCGCTGCGGCAGATCCTCGGACATGCCTGACGGGACGGGACGAGGAGCACACGATGAGCACGGAGACCACCGGGACCGACACGGGTGAAGGCGTCGGATTCACGACCGCCGTCACCGAAGCGGTCGTCGACAGCATGAGCGGGACCGCGGACCCACGTCTGCGCGACCTGCTCACCGCCCTCACCCGGCACCTGCACGCCTTCGTGCGGGAGACCGAGCCGACGATGGCGGAGTGGGAGCGGGCCATCGGCTTCCTCACGGCCACCGGGCAGTCCTGCACCGACACCCGGCAGGAGTTCATCCTGCTGTCGGACGTCCTCGGCGTCTCGATGCTCGTGGAGACCCTCAACGGCCACCACGACCCGGGCGCCACCGAGTCGACCGTCCTCGGCCCCTTCCACATGACGGAGTCGCCGGTACGCGAACTCGGCGCCGACATCGACCTGGTGGGCACCGGCGAGCCCTGCGTGGTCAGCGGCCGCGTCCTCGACCGGGACGGAACTCCGCTGCCGGGCGCGGTACTCGACGTCTGGCAGGCCGACGCCGAGGGCTACTACGACGTCCAGCAACCGGACGTACAGCCACCAGGCAACGGCCGCGGACTCTTCACCGCGGATGCGGAGGGCCGCTTCTGGTTCCGCACGTGCGTGCCGAGCCCGTACCCGATCCCCACGGACGGCCCGGTCGGCGAACTCCTTCACGCCACCGGCCGCCACCCCTACCGCCCCGCCCACATCCACTTCATCGCCACGGCCGAGGGCCACGAGCCCGTCACCACCCACATCTTCGTCGCGGGCAGCGACTACCTCGACTCGGACGCCGTTTTCGCGGTCAAGGAGAGCCTCGTCCAGGACTTCACCGAGACCGACGACCCGTCCCTGGCCCGGGAGTTCGGCCTGCCGAACCCGTTCCGCCACGCACGCTTCGACCTCGTACTGGAGAAGAACTCGTGACCGGTGGACCGGACTTCGTGTACGAGGCCCAGCCGATGCGGGTCGTGCTGCGGGCCGGGGCCGCCGTGACCGCGACGGCCGGGGAGGCCGAACGGCTCGGTCTGCGGCGGCTGTTGGTGGTGTGCGGGGCACGCGGCAAGGACACCGCGCAGGCCGTCGCCGACTCGCTCGGACCCGCCTTGGCCGGACTGCACGACGAGGCGCGGATGCACGTACCCGTCGAAGTCGCCGACCGGGCCGTCGAAGTGGCGCTCGCGGCGGGCGCCGACGGGTGCGTCGCCGTCGGCGGCGGCTCCGCGATCGGGCTCGGGAAGGCGATCGCACTGCGCACTGGGCTGCCGCTGATCGCTGTGCCCTCCACCTACGCCGGCTCGGAGATGACCCCCGTCTGGGGCCTGACCGAGCACGGCGTGAAACGCACCGGCCGCGACCGGACCGTCCTCCCCCGCAGTGTGGTGTACGACCCCGAACTGACCCTCTCCCTGCCGGTCCCGCTCTCCGTCACCAGCGGCATCAACGCGATCGCGCACGCCGTCGAGGCCCTGTACGCCCCCGACACATCGCCGATCGTCTCCCTCATGGCGCGGGAGGGCGTACGGGCGATGGCCGAGGCGCTCCCGGACGTGGCCGCCGGCCCCGCGTCCCTCGACGCGCGCGGCCGGGCCCTGTACGGGGCGTGGCTGTGCGGATCCTGCCTGGGCGCCACCACCATGGGCCTGCACCACAAGCTGTGCCATGTCCTCGGCGGCACCTTCGGCCTGCCGCACGCCGAGACCCACACGGTTGTCCTGCCCTACGCTCTGGCCTACAACTCACCCGCCGCACCGGACGCGGCCGACGCCGTCGCCCGTGCCCTGGGCGGCGCGGCCGATGCCCCAACGGCCCTGTGGGAGCTGGCCGGACGCCTCGGCGCCCCGCGCTCCCTCGCCGAACTGGGTCTCGCCGAGGCCGACTTGACGGTGGCGGCGGACCAGGTCACCGGGCAGCCGTACGCCAACCCGCGCGAGGTCACGGCGCAGGGAGTGCTCGGGGTGCTGCGGGCGGCGTACGAGGGTGCGGCACCCGGGGCGATCTAGGGTCCGGGGCGATCCTGGGTCCGGTCCCGGGCCCGGACCGCCTGCCGCACGAGAGCAGAACGACGCACGAAGTCAGAGAGAAAAGGTGGACCCATGGCCCTCGCACTGTTCAGGCGCCTGCGCTCCAAAGGTGTCGCCGACCGCGCGGGCCTCTCCGTTCCCCTGCCGCCGGGTGCGGGCGCCCTCGGCTGTGAGGTCCTGGACCCGCTGGGTCAGCCGATGGGCGGCGCCGATGTGACCGTGTCGGCGGTCGACATCCACCATGTGATGGCGCGCGGTACGACGGACCCGTACGGCTTCTTCCTGGCGGTGCTGCCGCCGGGCCGCTACAGCCTGATGGTCGCCGCGGAGGGGCTGACGCCGCACCGCGAGACGGTCGAGGTCGTCGGCGACACCGTGCTCCCGACGGAGCGCGTCCAGCTGGAGCCGGCCCGTCAGCTGGACCTTCCGCTGCCCGGCACCTGGCTCTTCGATCCGCCGCACACGGCGATCCGGTTCATCGCCAAGCACGTCGGGATGGCGAACGTGCACGGCCGGTTCGAGCGGTTCGAGGGCGGTATCCAGGTGGCCCAGCAGATGACGGACTCCCGGGTGTCCGTCCGGATCGACGCGTCGAGCATCACCACGGGCAACAACACCCGGGACAACCACCTGCGGTCCGCCGACTTCCTCGACGTCGAGCGGTTCCCGTACATCGACTTCGTGAGTACGCGGTTCGCGTATCGCGGCGGCAGCAAGTGGACCTTGCAGGGCACGCTGACCATGCATGGGGTGAGCCGTTCGGTGGGGCTGGAGACCACCTACCTGGGCACGGTGAACGGCGGGTACGGCGAGGAGTTGCGCTGCGCGGCTCTCGCCAGGGCCGAGCTGCACCGGGAGGACTACACGCTCAACTGGCGTTCCATGCTGGCCCGGGGCATCGCGGTGGTCGGTCCGACCGTCCAACTGGAGCTGGACGTCCAGGCGATGTATCGGACGCACGACACACCCACGCCGCCGGAGTAGCGAACTCGGAGTGACCGATCGTCTGCTGTGCGCCCCTGAAGCTTTCCTTCCGAGTGACCCATCCGTGATATGGGCATGCCAATCTGGCCGAGCCCGCACCCCGGACGTCGATCAGGAGGCCCCCAGTGAAGAGACGTGTGCGCATCCGCAGAGCCTCGCTCGTCCTCGGCAGCGCGATCGCGCTGCTCGTCGCCTTTCCCGGCACCGCCCTCGCCGCCCCGCCCGCGGCCCTGCCGGCCAACGCGGACAGCACCGAGCAGACATACCAACCGGCCTACGACTACGACACGGACGGCTGCTACTCCACCCCCGCCATCGGCCCCACGGGCACCCTCAACGGCGGCCTCAACCCGACCGGCGCCCTCAACGGGTCGTGCCGGGACGCCTCCGACCTCGACAACACCAACGGCTACTCCCGCTACAAGTGCAACAACGGCTGGTGCGCGATCATCTACGGCCTCTACTTCGAGAAGGACCAGGCCCTCGCGGGCAGCAGCATCGGCGGGCACCGGCACGACTGGGAGCACGTGGTGGTGTGGGTGCAGAACAACGTGGCGCAGTACGTATCGACGTCCAACCACGGCAGTTTCAGCATCTACAACCGCAGCCAGGTCCGCTGGGACGGCACCCACCCCAAGATCGTTTACCACAAGGACGGCATCAGCACGCACTGCTTCCGCCTCGCGAACACCAACGACGAGCCGCCGGAGAACCACAAGGGGACCTGGCAGTTCCCGGCGCTGGTCGGCTGGAACGGCTACCCGTCGGGCATCCGTGACATCCTGACCTCCGCGAACTGGGGCAGCGCCAACTTCGGCCTCAAGGACGGGAGTTTCAACTCCCACCTGGCGGCGGCCATGCCGGCGGGCATCACCTTCGACCCCAACGCCTGACCCTCCCAGGGGTCACTCGCAGCCGACCCCGTCGCCGTCCCGGTCGAGATGCCGTCCGTAACCCGGATCGCCGACACGCACCGGGGCGGCACCGGCCGCGCGGGCCGCGGAGCAGTTGGCGTAGTACACGCTCTCGTCACCGGATCCGGATCCGTCGTCGGAGCCGGCACCCGTGCCGGTGTCCGTGTCGGTGTCGGTGTCGGCCGCCGGTTCGGCCGTGACGGTCCTGGTCGCCAACACCGTGACCGTCGGGGCCGGTTCGGGTGCGGCCGTCTCGGTGACGGTGACCGTCGTGGTCGCCGTGGCCGTGACGGTGGCGGTCGGTTGTGGGTCGGCGGACACCGGCTCCTTGCCGTCGTCGCTCGTGCCGATGCCGACACCGATGAAGAGCGCCAGCCCGAGGGCGGGCAGGACGAATCTCTTGCGGGCCCATCTCGGGCTCTGCCGGTCCGGCACGGGACCCGGTATCGGAGCCGGTCGCGGAGTGCCGGGAGTGTTGTACGGGTTGCTCATGATCGTCCCCCTGGTCTGTGTTTCAGGTGGGACGACGGTAGTGCGGTGGATGAGCCGTTAAGGGGCCCTTGATGTGTCGGTGACCGTTCCGTGACCGCTCGGAGGCAGGGCGGGTGTGCGGTAGGGTTTGTCTGTGCGATCACGCGGGGCAACCGTGGGTCGACGCACCGGGACGTGGCGCAGCTTGGTAGCGCACTTGACTGGGGGTCAAGGGGTCGCAGGTTCAAATCCTGTCGTCCCGACTCGTGAGAGTCGCAGGTGAGGGCCGGTTTCGGAAGGATCCGAAACCGGCCCTCACCTTTGCGGTCAGCAGGGCCAGATGGCGGAAGTGGTCCTGTGAGTGACTGCCATCGGTGCTGATCTGCTGGTCGTTGAGGACCAGGCGTTTGACCGAAAGAAGTCCCGGCGGACCGAGAAGTTGCCGGACCGCGGGTTCCGGCTGCGGGCTCATCGGGCCGCCTCCTGAACTGCCGAGGAACGCCGGCCGAGTTCGGGCGCGATCAGCTGTCGTACGTCGTGCAGGATCTGTTCGTACTCCTCCCGGTGGAACTCGTACGGCAGTTCCAGGCGCAGCTCGGACACCTCGGCGACGACCGGATCGGCCGTGAGCTGTTCGAGGATCTGCTCGGCGGTGCCCACGACGTCCGGGGCGAACAGGACGCGCTTCGGGCCCTGGGGCGCGAGGGTCCGTTCGTGGCGGCTCGCCGCGTAGGCGCGGTAACGGGCCCGGGTCGACGCGTCCGCGCTGTCCAGCGGCACGATCACCCGGCCCAGGGCCACCCGTGGCGCACGGTCCCCGGAGAGCGTGCGCCGGTACTCGGAGAGCAGGTTCAGCTGGGCCGTCGTGAAGTCGTCGGTGTTCTCGCCGGTGACGATGTTGCCGGACAGCAGGGCGAGGCCGTTCTCGGCGGCCCAGCGGACCGACCGCAGGCTTCCCCCGCCGTACCAGATGCGGTGCGCCAGGCCGGGGCTGTGCGGTTGGAGGCGGGGCCGCTGGACGTTGCCCGGCGAGTGGATGACCGCGTCCGGGCCGCCGAGGTAGTCGCCGCGCAGGTTGTCGACGACCCGGGTGATCCGGCCGTACGACAGGTCGAAGCCGCGCCAGTCCCCGTCGTACACCAGGTCGCCGAGCAGGTCGGCGTGCGGCATCCCGGTGCTGAAGCCGATCTGGAGCCGGCCCCGGGACAGGACGTCGGCCAGCGCCAGATCCTCCGCCAGGCGGAACGGGCTCTCGTAGCCGATCGGGATGACCGCGGTGCCGAGTTCGATGCGCTCGGTGCGCTGGCCGGCCGCGGCGAGGAACACGGCCGCCGAGCCGACACCGTGTTCGAGGTGACGCTGCCGGATCCAGGCCCCGTCGTAGCCCAACCGTTCGCCGTACTCGAAGAGTTGGAGCGTCTCCTCCAATCCGGTGTACGGGTCGTCGTCGGCGAAGTTGCCCGGGGTGAGAAAGGCCAGTGAGGTGATGGTGGGAGTGCTCATACAACCCTGCTTCTCAATTCGTGGTGGTCTCGGCGGGGGAGGGGACGCGTCCGCCGGGGATCGCCGCGAGCAGCTCGCGGGTGTACTCGTGGCGGGGGCGGGTGAACAGCTCCGCCGGCGGGCCCGTCTCGACCACGCGGCCGGACCGCATGACGGCGACCTGGTGCGCGATCTGGCGTACGACGGCCAGGTCGTGCGAGATGAACAGGTACGCCACGCCCGTGTCCGCCTGCAACTCGGCCAGCAGGTCGAGGACTTGGGACTGCACGGACACGTCGAGCGCGGAGACCGGCTCGTCGCACACCACCAGGTCGGGGGAGAGCGCGAGGGCGCGGGCGATGGCCACGCGCTGGCGTTGTCCGCCCGACAGCTCCGCCGGGCGGCGTTCCAGCGTCGACGCCGGGAGCGCGACCCGGTCGAGCAGTTCGGCGGCCCGGGCGAGCCGCGAGGCGCGGTCGCCGACCTTGAACGCCCGCAACGGCTCGGTGATCACCTCGCCGATGGAGAAGCGCGGGTCGAGGGACGCGTACGGGTTCTGGTAGACGAGCTGGGCGCGGCGGCGCAGCAGTCTCGCCCGGGCGCCCTTCGCGGCGGTGACGTCGGTGCCGTCGAACAGGATCCGTCCGGCGGTGGCGTCGGCGAGGCGGAGCACCAGGCGCGCGGTGGTGGACTTGCCCGAGCCCGACTCGCCGACCAGGGCGAGGGTCTGGCCGCGGTGGAGGCTGAAGCTGACGCCGTCCACCGCGCGCAGGGTACGGTCCGTGTTCCCGGCGCGCGGCAGCCTGAACTCCTTGACCAGGTCGCGTACTTCGACCAGGGGAGCCGCCTCCTCGACCGGTGCGGCGGAGGCAGGAGTCCGGGAGCGGGCCGTGGCCAGGCTCGGGGCGCTGGCCAACAGCCGCCGTGTGTACTCGTGTTGGGGGTCGGCCAGCACGGTACGGGTCTCACCCGCCTCGACCACCCTGCCCCGCTCCATGACCACCAGCCGCTGGGAACGGTCGGCGGCCACCCCGAGGTCATGGGTGACCAGCAGGATCGCCGTGCCCAACTCCTCGGTGAGATGCTGGAGATGGTCGAGGATGACGCGCTGCACGGTCACATCGAGCGCGCTGGTCGGCTCGTCGGCGACGATCAGCCTGGGCTTCGCCGCGATGGCGATGGCGATCAGCACCCGTTGCCGCATACCGCCGGACAGTTCGTGCGGATACTGCCGGGCGCGGACGGCCGCGTCGGGCAGCCCGGCCCGGTCCAGCACGGCGACCGCCTCGACGGCGGCCGTACGACGGGTCGCCAGACCGTGGATGCGCAGCACCTCGGCGACCTGCTCACCGATCCGCTTCACCGGGTTGAGCGAGACCGTCGGATCCTGCGGGACCAGCCCTATCTGCGCGCCGCGCACGGTGCGCAGCTCCGCCTCCGACAGTGTGGCGAGGTCGTGGCGGCCGAAGCGGACCGAGCCCGCGTCGACGGTGCCGTTCGCCGCGAGCAGCCGGGTGACGGCGTGCGCCGTGGTGCTCTTGCCGGAGCCGGACTCGCCGACCACGGCGGTCACTTCTCCGGGCCAGACCTCGAGGTCCACGCCCCGGACCGCCGGTACCGTGCCGCCGCGGGTGCGGTAAGACACGGACAGGCCGCGGATCTCCAGCAGTGGTGCGGTCACGTCCTCACCGTTCTCGTCGTCATGTGTCGTCATCGCCGGGACCATTCGCCGTCCAGCGCCCGGGCGATGCGGTTGGTGGCCAGCACGGTCGCGGCGATGGCCAGACCGGGCAGCGCGGTCAACCACCAGGCGTTCGCCAGGTAGTTGCGGCCGTCCGAGATCAACGTTCCCCATTCCGGGGCCGGTGGCGGCGCGCCGTAGCCGAGGAAGCTGAGCGCCGAGACGGCCAGGATCGAGGCGCCGAAGTCCAGCGTGGCCAGGACGATCACCGGACCGGCCGCGTTGGGCAGGACATGGCGTCCCAGCACCGAGTACCAGCGGGCCCCGCTCGCGCGGGACGCCTCGACGAACACCGCCTGCCTTACCCGCAGCACCTCGGCGCGCGCCACCCGGGCGAACGAGGCGACGCTCGCGACACCCACCGCGATCGCCACCTTCACCGTGCCGTACCCGAGTGCGGTGACGAGGGCCAGCGACAGGAACAGCGCGGGGATGGAGAGGAGGACGTCGACGAACCGCATCAGCACGTCGTCCACCCAGCGGCCCACGAACCCGGCGACCACACCCAGCAGACCGCCGACCACGAACGCGACCAGGACCGCGATGATCGTGGCCTTGAGGGAGAGCTGGGCGCCGTGCACCACGCGGGAGAACACATCGCGGCCCAGTTCGTCCGTACCGAACCAGTGACTGCCGCTCGGGCCACGGAAGTTCTCGGACGGCACCCCCTTCAACGGGTCCTGCGAGGCGAACAGGTCGGGCCAGAACGAGGCCAGCACCACCAGTACGACCACGACGGCCGACAGCAGCAGACCGGGGCGGCGCACCAGGAACCGCAGCGCCTGCCGTACGTCGGTACGGCGGCGGTGGCCCGGGTCCGTCGGGGATCCCGTCCCGGCCGGGCGGGCGAGACCGGGGGCGGACCCGGAAGCGCCGGCCCGGTCGTCGACGTCGTTGACGTCGTCGGCAAGACTCTGACTCATGCGAAGCTCGCCCCCCTGTCCGAAGCAACCACGATCCGCGGGTCGAGGAGCGGATAGACGAGGTCGACGAGGAGATTCGTCGCCACGAAGATCAGCGCCCCGAACACCACCACCCCCTGGACCAGCGGGATGTCCTGCGCGGTGACCGCCGCCGCCGTCACCCGGCCCAGGCCGTCGCGGGAGAACACCGTCTCGACGACCACCGAACCGGCGACCAGCTGCCCGACCAGCAGGCCCACGACCGTCAGCGCGGGCAGCGACGCGTTGCGCAGCGCGTGCCGCAGATGCACCCGCCACCTGCCCGCGCCCTTGGCCCGCGCGGTCTCCACATAGGCCTGGTCCAGCGCCGTGAGCAGGCTCTTGGCCAGCACCTGGGCGACCAGCGCGCCGGTCGGGATCGCCAGCGTCAGGGCCGGCAGCACCAGCCCCTGGACCCCGTCGTTGCCGAACGCCGGGAACCACCGCAGCCGGAACGAGAACAACTCGACGAGCAGCAGCCCCACCCAGAACGTCGGGACCGACACCCCGAGCGGGGGCAGCGACAGCAGGAGCTGCCGCAGCCACCGCTGCGAGGTGTACGTCGCCGCCACCGCGAGCCCGCCGCCGAGCAGCACCGCCAACAGCAGTGCGGCACCGGTCAGTTGAAGCGTCTGCGGCAGTGCGTCGGCCAGCGTGGAGGTCACCGGGCGGCCCGTGGAGACCGTGTCGCCGAAGTCCCCGCGCACCGCCCGCCCGAGATAGTCGGCGTACTGCGCCAGCACCGGCTTGTCGAAGCCGTACTGGTGCCGCAGCGCCGCGAGCCGGGCCGGGTCGACGTCCCCCGAGTCCATCCCGGCGCCGGCCATCGCGGTGACCGGGTCACCGGGCAGGAAGTTCAGCACCAGGAACGACACCGTGTACGCCGCCCACAGCACCCCGACCGCCTGCGCCAGCCGCTTGATCACATACCGCCGCACGAGTCAGCCGATCCAGGTGTCGTGCAGCTGGATACGGCTGCCCGAGTCGAAGGCGAGACCGTGCACCTTCTTGGACAGGCCCAGCTGGGTCTGGAGCTCCACCACCGGCACGTTGTACGCGTTCTCCACGATCGACTTCTGTGCCTCGGCGACGAGTTGCTCGCGCTTGGCGCTGTCCGTGGTCGCGGCCTGCCCGGCCAGCGTCGTGTCCAGCGAACTGGCCGGCAGACGGTAGAAGTTGGCCAGCTTGCTGGAG
This sequence comes from Streptomyces sp. NPDC002680, assembly GCF_042889145.1. NCBI lineage: Bacteria > Bacillati > Actinomycetota > Actinomycetes > Kitasatosporales > Streptomycetaceae > Streptomyces > Streptomyces sp. NPDC002680. The sequence goes on along the minus strand of NZ_JBIAQP010000006.1, from coordinate 302,723 downwards.
AAGGAGCTGCGCAGGATGTCGGGGTCGGCGCGGGTCACGTTGCTCCACACCAGGTCGAAGTCACCACCCTGGAGCGTGGTGGCGAACTGGCTGACCTGGCCCTGCTTGAGCACCACGTCGATCCCGACGTCCTTCAGCTGCTGCTGGACCAGTTCCAGCGCGGGCTGGTTGGTGGCGGCGTTGGGGAACCAGGCGATGGTCAGGCTCAGCTTCTTGCCGTCCTTGGCGCGGATGCCGTCGCCGCCCGCCTTCCAACCGGCCTCGTCGAGCAGGGACTTGGCCTTGGCCGTGTCGAGGGCGAGGTCGGCGGAGAGGTCCGTGTAGTCGGGCGTCGTGTGCGCCAGGACGCTGGTCGCCGGCTGGGTGCCGGTCGGGAACACGGTGTCGGCTATCTGCTTGCGGTCGACGGCGGCCGAGATCGCCTGACGCACCTTGGCGTCCTTGAACACGGGCCGGGAGTTGTTGACCCCCAGGCCGAACACCACACCGGGGTTGGCCCGGCGCAGCAGCGTGACCTGACCGCCGCCCAGCGCCGCCTCGTTGGCCTTGCCGACGCTGCTGATCGCGTCCACCTGCCCGGACTGGAGACTGCCGGCCCGCACCCCCGCCTCGGGCACGACCTTGAACACCAGCTTGTCCAGATAGGCCTCGCCCTTCTTGGACCACAGCGCGGAGCCCCAGTCGTACCCGGTGCGCTTGACCAGGGTGATCGACTGGTTCTGCACATACTGCTTCAGCACGAACGGCCCGGACCCGATCGCGCCCTCGCTGCACTTCTGCTGCGGGGACTTCTTCACGCTCGCCGACGACTCGATGCCCAGCGAGTGGGTCGAAGTCGCCTGCAGGAACTGCGCGTTGGGCTCCTTGAAGGTCACCTTCACGGTGAGCGGGTCCACCACGGTGGTGCTCTCGACGCTGCTCAGATAACCCTGGGGGAGGCTCCCCAGCGCGCCGAGCTTCGGCACCGCGTCGAAGTTGTCCTTGACGACCTGCGCGGTCAGCTTCGACCCGTCGCTGAAGGTGACGCCCGACCGCAGATGGAACGTGAACTGCGTCGCGTCGGCGTTGATGTCCCAGCTCTTGGCGAGCCACGGCACGATCTTGCCGGTCTCGGGGTCCTGGTCGGTCAGGGAGTCCACGGTCTGGCGTACCGAGTAGATGCTCTCGTTGCTGCCGGACTGCTGCGGGTCCACGCAGCCCGCGTCGGAACTCACCGCGAAGGTCAGGGTGCCGCCGGACCTCGGTTTGCCGCTGCCGCCGGCGGAGTCGTCACCGCCCGACCCGCAGGCGGTCAGCAGAACACTGGTGGTCAGCAGGGCCGCCAAGGGCGCCCAACGGGAGAGTCTGAAATCCGGGAGTGCTGTCACGGAGGGTTTCTCCTACTCGTATCACCAGGCACGGGGTGTCATGGGAGGCACGGCCGCGCATGGGCGTGCGGCCCCGGCCGGATCGGCACCGGCCGCAGGGGAGCGCTGTACAGACAGGTGGTCAGGGGGAGGCGACACCGGGAGCGGTGGCATGGGAAAGCGCGAAGAGGCGTCGGCCGGTGACGGACGTCAACCGGCGCGGGCCGGGCTCGTCAGGGTCGACAGAGGCAGCTGGTCGAGCGCTTCAGATCGATGTGGCGTCGGCGCGAGAGCCGGGAGAACGGCGTGGCGTCGGCGAAGGAGGCGGGCAGGTCACCGCTGTGCCGCATACCGGTCCTCCCCGTCTCCGGCCCCGGTCACGGGGCCACGCGCTTGCGGGAGTCATCGGTGATCCCGCCGGGCTTTCACCTGGAGCACCCCACCGCGCGGGAGGGTTGCCGGTCAGCGAGCCAGGGCTTGACGCTGACACTCAATGCCGGACGCGATGCTACGGAGCGGTCTTGTCGTACGTCAATGGCGGAATGGGGCATCCAGGCCGAGAAGGCGGGGTTGTCTCACGTACCGGGACGCGTGGTGGACATCCACCACATCGACGTCGAGGGCGCCCCCTCGCCTTCGAGACTTTCAAGGGCCCCGGATCGTGCCCCACCCACCCCAGGTGCGACACGGACCTCATTGACAAGCCGAAACCGCCAAGGTTGTCATGGGCACATGATCCAGTGCCCCGCGACCAGCCGTACCCGGGCGAATCGCCCGTGACCGGTCGCCGCGAGCTGCTCGACGCCGCCCGAGCAGCGCTGACGGTCCGGCACGGAGTGCTCCTGCACGGCCCCGAGGGCATCGGGAAGTCCACGCTCGTGGCCGCCCTCATGGCGTCCCCGTCCGGAACAGTCCTGTACTGCTCGCCCGCTCCGGAGGACGTCCGGCTCCCGTTCGGCGGTCTCGTCGACCTGTTCGCCCGGGTGCCGGAGAGCTGCCTGGAGGCGCTGCGGCCCGAACCCGGGGCGGCACTGCGGGCGGCCCTGCTCCTCGACCGCGAACCGGCCGACGACCGGAGCCGTCTCACGGTGCGCGTCGCCGTCCTCGAAGTACTGCGCGCCCTCGCCGCCGCAGGCCCCGTACTCCTCGTCGTCGACGGTCTCCAGTGGCTCGACGAGCCGACCGCCGACGTGCTCGCCTTCGCCGTACGCCGTGTCCAGGGCCTCGGCATACGGATGGTGGCCGCCGAACGCGTCGCCGACGGCGAGCAGCCCGAACGGCTGCGCTGCTGCCCGCCGGACACCCTCGAACTCCCCGTACCGCCGCTCGACGACGACGAGACGGCCCACCTCGTGCGCACCGCCGTCGGCGCCGATCTGCCACCGGCCGTCCTGCGGGCGATCCAGGACACCGCCGCCGGAAACCCCTCGTACGCACGGGAGTTGGCGCGAGCCGCCCCGCGTGACCCCGGGCCCCTCGGCCGCCCGCTGCCCGTACCCCGAAGACTCCGCCTCCAACTCCTCGCCCCGACGCACTCGTTGCCGCAGCCCGCTCGCCACACCCTCCTCGTTACAAGCGCCGCCGACGACCCCACCCTCACCCTCCTGCGAGCCGCCGGTCTCCCCGACCCCGTCGCGGACCTCGCGGAGACCGAACGGCTCGGCATCGCGACGGCCGGCGCCGACGGCACCGTACGGTTCCGGCATCCACTGCTCCGGGCCGCCGTCTACGCCGACGCACCGGAGTACGGCCGCCGCGAGGCGCACGCCCTGCTGGCCCGCGCGGTCACCGAGCCCGTGGAGCGGGCCCGCCATCTCGCCCTCGCCCACCCGTACGAGGACGAGACCACCACCCGCGCGCTGATGTCCGCGGCCGAGGTCGTACGCCGCGACGGCACCCCCGACGCCGCCTTCGAGCTGGCCGGTCTCGCCGCCCTGCGCACTCCCGCCGACCACCCCGAGGACCGCGCCGACCGGCTGCTCGCCGCGGCCGAATACGCCTGTGACGGCGGCCTGTCGGAGGAGGCGGGCCACGCGGCCGGAACCGTGCTCGCGGGGTCGGGTTCCGCACGGCAGCGGGCGCGGGCCCGGGTGATCCTGCTGCGCAACGCAGGGCAGGCTCTGGAGGGCACCCGAGACCTGATCGAGGAGGGCCTGCGGGACGCGGCCGGCGATCCGCAGGCGGAGGCCTGGCTGCACTACTGGGCGGCTGTACGAGGGCTGCTGTGCGGGGAGTTGGCGGAGGCGGCCCGGCATGCCCGGCGCGCCGCCCGGCAGGCGGCCCTGGCCGGTGACACGGACACCGGGATCGGGGCGCTCGCCACCCTCGCCCGGGTGCTGTCCCTGGCCGGGGAGCCGGTCGCCGCCGACGCGGCCCTGGAGGAGGCGCTCGCGTCGGCGGGCGGCGCCGACGCAGGGCCTGACAGCTGGGGACTGATCCGGATGCGGGCGATCCTCGCCCTGGACTCCGACAAGGTCACCGAGGCGGGGGAGCGGGTCACCCGACTCCTCGCGGAGATCGGCGAGTTCGCCGGGGTCGAGGAGACCGTGGCGACCCTCGTCGCGCTGACCCGGATCCAGGTGCGCGCCGGACACTGCGAGGAGGCTCTGCGCACTGCCGCCCGCTGCTCGCGCACCCTGACCGGGACGGGCGTACAGACCGCCCCCGCGCTGTACGCGGCGGCCCTCGCCGCGACCGCCGGTGGCACCGCGGAGGAGGCCCGGCACCTCGCCGAACAGGCGGTACGGGCCTCCGAGGCGGACGGCGACCGGCTGTTCCTGCTGCGCGCGCTCGCGGTGCTCGGCCAGGCCCAGCTGCTCGACGGCGACCCACGGGGTGCCGCTGCCGCCGTCGAGACACTTCAACGCGTCAAGCAGCTGGGCGAGGCGATGTGCGCGGCCGACCCGCCGCTGCTGCACTGGTACGCGGACCTGGCCGAGGCTTTGGTCGTCCTGGGCGAGACGGACGCGGCCGGGGCCGTCCTCCACGATGCCCGTACCCGGGTGCCCCGCGATGCGCCCGGGAGCGTACTCGCGGCTCTGGAGCGGGCGGAGGGGCTGCGGGAGGCGGCGCTCGGCCGGGCGAAGGAGGGGGCGGTCCGGCTGCGTACCGCCGTGGACCGGCTGTGCCGACTCCCCTTGCCCGTCGAGCTGGTGCGCGCCCTGATCGCCCTCGGCACGGTCGAACGCCGTGCACGGCACCGGAGTTCGGCGCGCACGGTCCTCCGTGAGGCGGCGGAGACCGCGACCCGGATCGGCGCCGCTCCCCTCGCGGCACGCGCCCGGGTCGAGCTGGCGCGGCTGGACGCCGGGGACCGCAGCGGTGAGGCGGGCGGACCCGAACTCACCCCCACGGAGGCCCGGATCGCCGAACTCGTCGGCGGCGGGGCCACCAACAGGGAAGTCGCCGCACGGCTGTTCATCAGCGTCAAGACGGTCGAGGGCGCCCTCTCGCGGGTCTACCGCAAGCTCGGGGTCCGCTCGCGCACCGCGCTGGCCCACGCGATGGCGGTCGCCGTCCTCGCCTCCGGGGCCGCCGTGGGATACGGCGACGACGACCAAGCGGGGCCCGTGGCACAGGAAGTGACGGTGAGTCAGCCGGGGCGGCTGCGGGTGTCCCGCTCACTCGACACACGCCGTTGACGTGACATGTGCAGTTAACACGGAGAGCAAGGGTTCCCCCGCTTATGGGGGAGGGGCCGCCGTTCCTACGGTGAAGCCGTTCCGCTTCAGGGACAGCCACCCCCCACTCCTCGGAGGACGTCAGTGAAGTCACGTCTGAAACTGCTCGGCCTGGTCGCCGCACCGGTCCTGCTCGCCGCCGCCGTCCCCACCGCCTACGCCGCCAACATCGCCCAGCCGCACACGACCCGGGCGGCCGTCACCGGAGATGTCCTCAAGGGCCTGAACACCCACGCGACCCGCACCGGCAAGGTCGCCGCCGGGAAGCGCATAGCGGTGGCGATCAGCCTGGCCCCCAGAAACGCCAAAGCGCTCGACACCTTCGTCGCCAAGGTCAGCGACCCCAAGTCGAGTTCCTACGGCCACTATCTGACGAAGAGTCAGTTCGCGGCCCGCTTCGGCCGGACCGACGCCGAGGTCAAGCAGCTCAAGGACTACCTGCGCGCCCAGGGCCTCACCGTCGGCAAGGTCCACTCGGGCAACCTGCTCGTCGACGCCAGCGGCACCGCCGCCCAGCTGGAGAAGGCCTTCGGTACGAAGCTGTCGACCTGGAAGGACGCCGGGTCCGGCCGCGCGTTCTACGCGAACGACAGCGCGCCGACCCTGCCGACCTCCATCGCCTCCCTGGTCAGCGATGTGGCGGGCCTCAACAACCGCGTCCAGCTGCACCACCAGTCGACGTCCCGTGTCGCGCCCCGCAACGGCCCCGGCGGCGGCTACACCCCGGCCCAGCTCAAGGGCGGCTACAACGTCTCCGGCACCTACACCGGCAGCGGCCAGAAGATCGCGCTGCTGGAGTTCGACGGCTTCCAGCAGTCCAACATCACCAAGTACGACACCAACTACAGCCTGGGCTCGCCCACCCCGACCGTGTCCAAGGTGGACGGCGGCTCGGGCGCGCTCGGCGACGGCCAGGTCGAGGTGGAGCTGGACATCGAGGTCCTGCACGCCATCGCCCCCAAGGCGAACGTCACCGTGTTCGAGGGGCCCAACTCCGACGCCGGTGAGGTCGACACGTACCAGGCGATCGTCGACAGCGGCATCCCGACCACGTCGATCAGCTGGGGCGCCGCCGAGAGCGCCCGCACCACCTCCAACATCAACGCCGTGGACGCCGTCTTCAAGGCGGGCGCCGCCCAGGGACTCGGCTTCTACGCGGCCTCCGGCGACGACGGCTCCGACGACGCGGGCGACGGCGGCACGTCCGTCGACTACCCGGCCAGCGACCCGTACGTGACGGGCGTCGGCGGCACCAAGCTGACCGTGACCTCCGCCAACGCCTTCAGCAAGGAGGTGGCCTGGTCCGGCGGCGGTGGCGGCAAGTCCTCCGTCTTCAAGATCCCGAGCTGGCAGACGGCCGTCCAGAAGAGCGCGGGCGGCGGTTTCCGCCAGGTCCCGGACGTCTCGGCGCACGCCAACCCGAGCCCCGGCGTCTCGATCTACTCCCAGGGCTCATGGGGCACGGTCGGCGGCACCAGCGCGGCGGCGCCCGAGTGGGCGGCCTTCGCGGCCCTCTACAACCAGCAGGCCGCGGCGGCCGGCGAGGCCAACCTCGGCTTCGCCAACCCTGCCCTCTACTCGGCGAGCGGCACCGGCTTCCACGACATCACCAGCGGCAGCAACGGCGCCTACTCCGCCGCCACCGGCTGGGACTTCACCACCGGCTGGGGCTCGTACAACGCAACGACCCTGGCAACCAAGCTCCTGGGCTGACCCACCGACCGAACACGACAGCGCGGGCCGGGACGACTCCCGACCCGCGCTGTCGGCGCCCCAAAGGGGCGCGGGGAACTGCGCGACCAGCCACGACGGCGCCGCAGCGAACCGACAACACTTAGCGTCACCCTTGCGGATGCCGCAGCGGCACCACCCCCACACACCGCCCGTCCCGGTCCAGCAGCCGCCCCATGTGCTTGACCGTCCGCAGCACCACCGACCGGTCGTCGATCGTGAGCCGGGGCAACTGCCGCGACAGATGCGCCTCGAAGTCGTGCACGTCGTGCAGGTCGCGCAGCCACACGTCGATCACCAGATTGTGCGGGCCCGCCGTGATCGCGCACGAGCGGACCTCGCGCACCCCGCACAACGCCCTGCTGGTCTCCGCCACGAACTGCCCCGGCACCGAGGCGAAGTACACGGCCGACAGCGGCCAGCCCGACAGCGGCCGGGCCAGATCGCAGCGCAGGCTCAGCCGTGAGGTGAGCAGCGACTGGAGTCTGCGCCGCACCGTGGTGAGGCTGGCGTCCGTCGCCGCCGACAGGTCCCGCAGGGACAACCGGCCGTCCGTGCTGAGCAGTTCGAGCAGATGGGCGTCCAAGGCGTCCCAGCCCGCCTCGTCCGCGAGCGCGGGCCGGCAGGGCGCGGGCAGTGCCGCCTCGATACGGGCGCTCTGGACGGCGTCCAGGCTGCGCAGCCGCCACCGGCTGCCCTCGGTCGGGAGGCCCGTCGACACATGGGTGCGGGTCGCCCGTACCCCGGGGGTCCGCTGGAACAACAGCGTGGTGAGGTGCGCGAGTTCGTCCAGGCTCCGGGTCACCACGGACGCCACCAGGTCCCGGCCGCCCGCCGTGAGCTTGATGTTCGTCACCGCCGGATCCGCCGCGAGGGCCCGCGCCACGTCCTGAGCGGTGCCCGGCTCGGTGTCCACCTCGACCACGGCGGTCACCACGATCCGGGAGTTGGACAGCCGGGGGTAGGCGGTCACCCACGCCAGACCCGCCTCGGTGAGCCGGTGCCAACGGCGCGCGGCCGTCACCGGGTTGACCCCGAGCACCTCACCGACCAGCTTCCACGGCGCCCTGGGATGGATCTGCAGGGCGTGGACGACACCCCGGTCCAGCTCATCGAGTCCATTGAGCCCGTCGACTTCCGCGGCGGCAGAATCCTGCACCCCCATGGGCGGCACATCCCTGCGCACAGCGAGGGAATCGGACCTGAAATCTGCGTGGTGACCCGGTGTATTTCCGCGCATCCCACACTCCTCTTCTCCTGACCCCGACCGGTCCCGAACGCCTGTGACCGTCCCCGATGTCCCCAACACTTCCCGACAGTTCCCGACAACAGAGGAGTGACCGCATCCGATGACGAATGCCACGGCCCCCGAGGCCCCCCGCACCGCCCTGCGGATCCACCACGCCCGGCTCATCGACGGCACCGGTTCGGCCCCGGTGGACGACGCCGTCGTCATCGTCGACGCCGAGGGAACCCTCACCTACGCGGGAGCCGCCGCGACGGCGCCCACGGCTCCCGGGAATGCTTCCCCGGTCCGCGAGATCGACGCGGGCGGCCGTACCGTACTGCCCGGCTTCTTCGACTGCCACGTCCACCTCGCCTACGCGCAGGGCTCCCCGCCCGGCCGCCGCGCCGAACTCGACCCCGTCCTGGTCACCCTGGACACCGCCGGGCGGCTGCGCCAGACCCTCGACGCGGGCATCACCAGCGCCCGCGACCTGGGCGGGCTGAGCGCGGGCTACCGTACCGCCGTCGAGACCGGCCGGATCGTCGGTCCACGGTTGCACACGGCCGTACGGATCATCAGCCACACCGGCGGTCACGCCGACGTGCGCCTGCCCGACGGCACCGACCTCAGCGCCGGGATGTCCGAGATCGCCGACACGGCGGACGAGGCCCGGCTGGCCGTGCGCCGGGTGCTGCGCGAGGGCGCCGACCTGGTGAAGATCTGCGCCACCGGCGGCATGGGCAGCCCCTACGACCAGCCCGACGACGAGGGCCTCCTGGAGGAGGAGATCCGGGCCGTCGTCGACGAGGCGCGGCGCCACGGCGGCAAGCCGGTCGCCGCCCACGCCCAGGGCAACGCGGGCATCCTGAACGCGCTGCGGGGCGGTGTGACCAGCATCGAGCACGGCTACGGGCTCGACGAGCAGGCCCTGTACATGGCGGGCGAGCAGGGCACCTTCGTCGTGCCGACGCTGTCCACCGTGTACGCCGGCATCAACAAGGACACGATGCCCGACTACCACTACCAGAAGAAGGTCCGCTGGTCCGGGCTGACCAAGGAGAACATCGCCCGCGCCATCGAGTACGGCGCCCGGATCGCGCTCGGCACCGACGCCGCCGTCGGCCCGCACGGCGTGAACCTGATGGAACTCAGCTACCTGGTGGACCTCGGCATGGACCCGATGGACGCCATCGTCGCCGGCACCCGCACCTCCGCCGAACTCCTCGGCGTCGCCGACCGGCTGGGCACCCTGACCGCCGGCCGCACCGCCGACCTGATTGTCTGCGACGGCGACCCGCTCACCGACATCGGCGTCCTCGGCGATCCCGCCCGCATCGTCTGCGTCGTCCAGGACGGCGTCGTACGCAAGGACCTGCTCGACCTCCCGCTCCCAGCCGCCCCGACCGGAAGGCAACCGTGATGTCCTCACTGACCGACCTCCCAGCACCGGACAGCAAGTCCCCGGAGACGGGCCGGCCGAGCGGCCTCGACCGGGTCCTCTCCCTCATCGAGCGGGTCGGCAACGCCCTGCCCAACCCGATCGTCCTCTTCGCCGGCCTCTTCCTGCTGCTGGCCGCCGTCTCCACCGGCCTCGAACTGGGCGGCGTGTCCGTCAAGGTTCCCGGCACCGACGAGACCAAGCACATCACCGGGCTCTTCAGCGGCGACGGTGTGCGCTGGCTGGTGGAGAACCTGATCGTCAACTTCGCCACGTTCCCGCCGATCGGCGCCGTACTCGTGCTGATCATGGTGGTCGGGCTCGCGGAGAAGACCGGCCTGCTGGAGACGGTGATGCGGGCCACCCTGGCGAGGGTGCCGCGCCCGGTGCTGCCGTACGCGGTGGCGCTGATCGCCAGCCAGGCGCACATGATGAGCGACGTCGCCGCCATCGTGCTGCCGCCGCTCGCCGCGCTGGTCTTCAAGAGCGCCGGACGGCACCCTGTCGCGGGCCTCATCGGGGGCTTCGCCTGTGTGACCGCGGGCTACGCCGCCGGGTTCACCATCGGCTCGCTCGACGCCCTGTACGTGGGCATCACCCAGCAGGCCGCCTCGGTGCTCCCGGCCGCCGAGGGGCTCGATATCCATCTGCTGATCAACTACTTCTTCACCGCGGCCAGCAGCGTCGTGCTCGCGGCGGTCGGCGGGTTCCTCATCAGCCGGGTGCTCGAACCGCGCCTGGGCACGTACGAGGCCGGCGCGGACGAGCCCGAGCAGCAGGACCTCACGCTCACTCCCGTCCAGCGCCGGGGGCTGCTCTACACCGGCCTGGTCGTTCTCGCCTACCTGGGCGGGGTGCTGGCCCTGTGGCTGCCGGCCGGGGCTCCGTTGCGCGGCGAGGGCGGCGCCTTCGTGCCCTCGCCGTTCCTCTCGGGCATCGTGCCGGTACTCTTCGGCGCGTTCCTGCTGGCCGGGCTGACCTACGGGTTCACGGTGAAGAAGCTCACCGGCGCGGAGGACGTGGCGACGGCCGTCACCGAGTCCGTGAAGACCATGTCCGGCTACCTCGTGATGATGTTCGTCGCCGCCCAGGTCATCGCCCTGTTCACCTGGTCCAACGTGGGTGTGCTGCTGGCCGTGAAGGGGGCCGCCCTCTTCGAGTCCATGGGCGTGACCGGCTTCTGGGCGATCATCGTGTTCGTCCTGCTGGTCTCCTGTCTCAACCTGTTCATCCTCTCCGGCTCCGCCCTGTGGTCGCTGGTGGGGCCGGTCTTCATCCCCGCGTTCATGCTGATGGGGATGAGCCCGGCCCTCACCCAGGCGGCGTTCCGGATCGGGGACTCGGCCACCGGCGTCATCACGCCGATGAACCCCTACCTGTTCCTGATCCTCGCGATGCTCCGCCAGTACGAGCCGGACGCCCGCCTCGGCACACTGATCTCCCGGCTCGCCATCTTCGTGGTGCCGTTCATGGCGATCTGGCTGGCGATCCTCGGCATCTTCTACGGCTTCGACCTGCCCCTCGGCCCGGGCGCGCACATCGGCCTCCCGTGATCGTGGCGCGGGGCTGCCGCCGATCAGCCCCGCGTCACCCATTCCAGGACCACCTCGGCGAACTCCTGCGGCAGCTGCTCCGGGACGGGCACGTGCCCGCCCGACAGCACCCGGGTCTCGCAGCCCAGCGCGGCGGCGAACTTCTCCAGGCCGGGCAGGGAGTAGTGGTCGCCGGGGGCGCAGACGGCCAGGGTGGGGGCGGTGATGTACGGCAGCCGCTGGTCCATGGCATACCGTCGCACCGCCTCGTGGCCCTCCTCGACCCGGTCGAGGACGGTCAGGGCGTCCACCATGAAACGGTTGAGGGCGGCTTCCTCGCCGAGTCGGTAGAAGTCGCGGCGGCGGTTCCACAGCTCGACCAGGTGCGAGCCGTCGGGCCGGGGGACCACATGGTCGATCTGCTTGCGCTCACCCGCCGTACGCCGCTTCTCCTCGTCGACGAACGGGGTGGCGGACAGCAGCAGTCCGGCGACCCGGTCCTGATGACGGGCGGCCAGCTCCACCGCGATCACCCCGCCCGTGTGATGCCCGACGAGATGGAAGCGCTCCAGCCCCAGCGCCTCGATGAGCGCGTCGGCGGCATCGGCGAACCGCTCGATCGAATGCGGTCCGTCGGGCTTCGCGGAGGCGCCGTAGCCCAGGGTGTCCATGGAGATCGCCCGGTGCGTCGCGCCGACCAGCGGCAGCACGTCGAGGTACTCGGTCCAGGAGCGAGGGGTCTGGTGCAGCATCAGCACGGGGTCGCCCGTGCCGTGCTCGACGTAGTGCAACTGGCCGAAGGGGCTGGGCGCGTAGCCCTTCCGCAGGGTGTTCAGGGGGTTCGTCATCGGTGACCTGCCTTTTCCTGTTCCTGTACGGGGGTGGGTGGTGCGTTGTCGGCTGCAGGTGCGTCGTGGCTGGTCGCGCAGTTCCCCGCGCCCCTTAAAAGCGATCGGCGCCGGTCGCATACCTAGGGGCGCGGGGAACTGCGCGACCAGCCCCCACCGGCCTATAGCCGACAACGCACCCCTTCACTAAGGCACCTTGAGGGAGAGCGTCGGCAGTACGGCGGCGCCGACCGCCTCGATCAGGTCGGTGGGTGGGTCGTAGGAGCCGACGTGTTGCAGCAACACCCCGGACACTCCTGCAGAGTTGAGGTCGCGGAGCCGGGACGCGATGTGCTCTGCGGTGCCGAACAGGCAGAACTCCCGGGCGAATTGGACCGCCGCCTCGTCACTGATCCACTCCGAGCAGATCTCCACGGCCGCCTTCCAGTCCTCGGCGTGCACGAGGTCCGGATAGACACCCTCGACCGTCGCGGGAACGTCGACGTCGATGCCCGCGAGGGCCAGGAAACCAGCTCCGCCGTTCTGGGCGATCGACGCGCAGATGGGCTTGAGGAGTTGGGCCTCGGCCTCGACGTCGTCCGTCACCGCGCAGAACGCGGAGACGGTCAGCGGCAGGGTGTCGGCGTCACGGCCCGCAGCCTCGGCGCCCTCGCGGACGCGTGCGGTGGCGCTCGTGAGCGTCCTCGGCGAGATGCCGCTGAGCAGGATCACACCGTCGGCGACCTCGCCCGCGAGCCGCAGGTTCTTCGGGCCGCTCGCGGCCAGGTGCAGGGGGACTTCGGGGCGCGGATCGCGCAGCCGGGACCTGGCCCTGCCCTCGAAGTCCCACTCCTCCCCGTTCAGCAGCGTCCGCACCGTCCGCAGCCCTTCACGCATCGCCGCCGAGGTGGTCTGGCGCAGTCCGACGGGCCCCACCGAGCTGTTGCCCACGCCGAGGCCGAGCGTGAACCTGCCGGGTGCCAGTTCGGCCACGCTGCGCGCGGCCGAGGCGACGACCGCCGGGTGCCGGGTCGCCAGGTTGGTGACGGCGGTCCCCAGCCCGATCCGCTCGGTGCCCAGGGCGGCCACGGTCAGGGTGGTGAACACGTCCCGCCACAGCAGCTGGGAGTCGGGGAACCAGACGTCGTCGAAGCCCAACTCCTCGGCACGGCGCACGGTTTCGAGCACCCGGTCCGCCCGGTCGCAGGGAGGCACACGGACACCTAGGCGCAAGGGGGTCTGTTCAGGAACGTCCATGGCCGGGGAGCGTAGGGACGGGCCCCGGTTCCGGCCCATGGATTCGGTCCGGTGAACGGGACGTCACCTCGCGGAGCTGTCGGCCGTACGGTCCCACGTACCGGCCGTGACCCCGCGCTCCCGCAGCACGGCCTTGCGGATCTTCCCGGTCTCGGTGAGCGGCAGTTCCGCCACCGTCTCGATGTACCGGGGCACGGCGAACGCGGGCAGTTCGTGCGCGCAGTGCCGGGCCAGGTCAGCCGGATCCAGCGCGCCGCCCGCCCGTACCACCACCGCGACCATCACCTCGTCCTCGGCCAGTTCGGAGGCGACCGGGAACGCGGCGGCCTCGGCGACCGCCGGATGGGAGCGGACCACCGACTCGACCTCGCCGGAGGAGATGTTCTCTCCCCGGCGGCGGATGACGTCCTTGATGCGGTCGACGAAGCGGTACCAGCCGTCGGGTTCACGGATCACCCGGTCGCCGGTGCGGCGCCAGGAGTCGGAGGGCAGCGTGGGCTCGCCGAGGTAGCCGGTCGAGAAGGCGTTCAACCGGTGGCTGCGGACAAGGAGTTCACCGGGGATCCCGTCCGCGACCGGTGCCAGCCCCTCGTCCACCACCCGCGCGGAGAAACCCTCGCGCAGGGTGCCCATGTACCCGGGCCGGTACTCCTCGGGCGTGGATCCGAGGACGAGGTTCGTCTCCGTGGACCCGAACCCGTCGACGAGGGTGACACCGAACCGCTCCCGGAAGGCCTCCCAGGCGGCGGCCGGGGTCGCCGGTGACAGACCGCACCGCACCCGGTGGGCGCGGTCGTACGGCCCCGGCCGCTGCGCGAGCAGCATGGGCGCCATCGCGCCGAGCAGATGGACGACCGTGGCCCCGGAGTCCGTCACCCGCGACCAGTACCGCGAGGCGGAGAAGCGGGCGTCGACCGTGCAGCTCGCGCCCACCGTCATGGCCTGCGCGAGGGTGTTGAGGGCGTTGGTGTGGAACAGGGGGAGGGCGGTGTGGACCGTGTCGTCGGCGGTCAGGCGCAGGGCGTCCGCGACATTGCGGCCCCAGTGGACGAACTGGCCCTGGGGGCAACGGACTCCGCGTGACGTCCCCGTCGTGCCCGAGGTGAAGAGGACGGCGGCGGTGTCCTCCGGCCGGACCGGGGCAGGCGGGAGCGGGGCCGTGGCACCGGGCGCGGGGACATCCGCCGCACCTGCCACCCACACCACGCCCCGATGACCGGCCTCGACCGCTCGATCTGCCAACTCGCCTTCGGCGTACAGGAATTGAGGTTGCGCATCATGCAGCACCTGCCGCAGCGACCGCCCCCGCAGTGCCGTGTTCAACGGCACGACGACCGCGCCCAGCCAGGCGCAGCCGAGGACAAGGTCGACCAGCTCGATCCGGTTGGACAGCAGGGCCGCGACCCGGTCGCCCGGCCGGCAGCCCTGTGCGGCGAGCGCCCCGGCCATGGTGGCCGTGGCCTCGCGGGTCTCGGCGTACGTCCGTGTCGTGTCCCCGATGCGCAGTAAGACCCGGTCGCCGTACGTGCCGGCTGCCGCGTCGACGAGTTCCGGCAGGGTCGAGATCAACGCAACACCCCGGCCTCGTGGAGCAGTTGCAGCCGCTCGGGCGAGATGCCCGCCACCTCCCTCAGCACCTCCTCGGTGTCCGCGCCGAGCAGCGGAGCGGGCCTGCGGATACCGCCCGGTGTCCGGGTGAGCCGGATCGGCACGCCCTCCTGGAGGAAGGCGCCCGCGGCCGGGTGCTCGACCCGGACGTAGAAGCCGCGGGCCCTCAACTGCGGGTCGTGTTCGACGAGTTCACGTCCGTCCTGCACCGCTCCGGCGGGCACCCCGTGCTCCTGAAGCAGCTCGGCGGCGGCGTCGGCGGGGAGGGTGCGGGCCCACTCGCCGAGGACACCGTCGACCAGGGTGCTCTCCTTCCGGCGCCCCTCGGCCGTCGACAGCCTTGCGTCGGTGGCCAGTTCGAGACGTCCGATCACCTCGCACAGGCCCGCCCACTCCTCGTCGGAGCGCACGCTGACCGCCAGCCAGCGGTCCGTGCCCAGGCTCCGGTACACGCCCTGCGGGCTCCAGCGGGGGTGCGAGTTGCCCATCGGCGACCGTGCGGAGGTGAGGACGCTCGTGCCCATGTGGGCGGCGATCGCCTCCAGTTGGGAGAGGTCGATGTGCTGTCCCCGGCCGGTCCTGGTCCGGTGCTCCAGCGCGGCGACCGTGGCCAGCGCACCCTGGAGCCCCGCGACGATGTCCCCGTGCCCGTAGATGACGCCCACCACGTCGTCCGGTCCCCAGCCGGTGAGCCCGGTCAGCCCGCCGGCCGCCGAGACCGTGTCGGCGTACGACACCCAGTCGGCGCGCCGCCCGGTGTGGCCCATGCCCGACATGCTGACGTAGACGATGCCGGGGTTGATCTCGCGCAACGTCTCGTAGCCGAGGCCGAGTTTGCGCATGACAGAGGCGCTGAAGTTCTCCACGAGGACGTCGCAGTTCGCGATGAGGTCGCGCAGCACCGCCACGCCCTCCTCGGTGCGCGTGTCCAGCGCGATACCGCGCTTGTTCCGGTTGACCTCGTTGAAGTAGCCGTTGGTGTCCGGGTCCGTGTGCGGGCCGCGCGAGAGATGCATGAAGGGCGCGAACCGCGTCGGGTCGGGACGCCCGGCCGACTCGACCTTGATGACGTCGGCGCCGTGGTCGGCCAGGACCTTCGTGCAGTACGGGCCCGCCAGCACCCACGTCAGGTCCAGGACCCGTACGCCGTCCAGGGCGGGCACGGTAGGGGAGCCGGCGACGACCGGTCGTACCGTGCGCTGCTCGTCCAGCAGGGCCTGGTCGGCGCCCGGGCCCCGCACCGAGAGCGAGGTGATCCGGTGGCCCTCCGGGAACGCGAACGGGAAGCCCAGGTCGGTGCGGCCCTCCACCTGGGTGAAGAAGCCACGGTCGGTGAGCTGGGGGTTGTCCGGCAGCTCCGCGGGCAGGTCCACCGCCGCCCACGGCAGCTTCCGGGCCTGGGCCCGTTCCGCGAACTCCGCCTTGGGCCACCGGCCCACGAAATCCTGGACGACCTTGAACACGTGCTCCTGGTGTGTCTTGCGCTCGACGGGGTCCTGCCACCTCGGCTCGGCGAGATCGGCCGCCGCGCCCTCCTCGACCAGCCAGGCCAGCAGCGCGTCCCACATGCGCGGGCTGCCGCCGAGGCCGCCGCCCAGGTAGCCGTCGGCGGCCCGGAACAAGCCGTGCGGGACCAGCGGGTGCACGCGTCCCGGGCGGGGCGGCACCCGGTCCTCGTGCAGATAGGCGAGGGTGCCGGCCTCCAGGGCGGCGGCGACGCACGCCTGCGCGGAGACGTCGATCAGCTGCCCCGGCCCCCGGCGGCGTGCCCGCAGGCCCAGCAGGACGGCGATCGCCGCGTTGACGCCCGCGAGGTGCTCGGCCTGGTTCTCCGGCAGCCGCAGCGGCGGGCCGTCGGGGTCGCCGACCTGGGCGAGCATCCCGCCCGTCGCGGCCACCACGAGGTCGCCGCCCTGCCAGTCGCTGCGCGGACCGACGAGACCGAACGGGGTGACACGGACGTGTACGAGGTGATCGAGCCCCTCGGCGAGCGTCCGCACCCCGCCCGCCGTCCCGTCGAGGACGGCGTCGGCGCCCGCCAGCAGTCCGCGCAGCGCGTCCGTGCCCTCAGGGGTGCCCCGGTCGAGGATCACCGAGCGCTTGCCGGCGTGCCAGTGGGCGAAGTCGTGGCCGTCGGGTCCGTCGGGGCCGTGCCGGTCGGGGTCGCCCTCCGGGGGCTCCACCAGCACCACCTCGTAGCCGAGGCCGACCAGCAGTCGGCCGGCGAAGCGGGTGAAGGGGCTGGTCAGTTCGACGACACGCGGGACTGTCCCGCTCTCGAATGCGGTCACGTTTCCTCCGCCTCCCCGACCTCAGCCGTGGCGCTGGTTCAGGAAGCCTGTCACGGCCGCGTGGTAGTCGTACGGCCGTTCCTCCTGCGGATGGTGGGAGACCTCGCTCATCACATGCAGGTTCCCCTTCGGGACCATGCGAGCCAGCATCAGCGGATAGTCCGGGGTCAGGAAGGCGTCGTACATGCCCCACAGGAAGAGCACCGGCGCGGTGATACGGCCGAGTTCGGCGGTCAGGTCCTGCCAGTCGCCGCGCGGGTTGTCCGACGCCCCGGCGAGTGCCGTCTCCTCGGGGTCGAGACTCTGCTCATAGCGCAGGGTCACCGTGCCCTCGGGGACGGCGTCCGCGTCGTACCACTCCAGGCGGGCGATCAGCTCCCGCATCTTCTGCCGGGACGGGCCGGTGCCGCCGTAGTAGACGTCGCGGGCGTTGCGGCCGCGGCGACCGCCCTCCGGGAGCGGGGCGAGCGGGCCGTGGAAGACGGGCATGCTGCCGGTGATCACCAACGACCGTACGCGCTCGGGGTACTTGGCGGCCAGGTTGAGCGCGATCGTGCCGCCCCAGGAGTTGCAGACGAAGTCGGCGCGCTCCACGCCGAGGGAGTCCAGCAGGGCCACCGTCTTCGCGGCGTGGTAGTCCCACATCGGGCCCTCGATGACGGGCTTCGCGGACTTGCCGTACTGCAGGATGTCGACCAGGAAGCAGCGGCGGTCCTCGGCGAACAGCGGGGCCACCTGGCCGAAGTCCGACCAGCCGGTGCAGCCGGGGCCGCCGCCGTGCAGGAAGACCGTGGGGCTGCCCCCGGGTTCGCCCAGCTCGATGTAGTGGTAGTCGACGCCGTCCGCCGTCGCGTAGGCACCCTTTGGTGGGGCCTGAATGTCCATGAGGTCCATGACGTCCATGTGATCCATGCTCCGATCGTCCGGTGGGAGCGCCCGTCCGCCCAAGGGAACGGGTCCGCTCACCGGGCCGTTGGTCAACTGCGTGGCGCTTCAGCCGAGTTCGAGGACGACCTTGCCGATGGCCTCCCCGCTGCGCAGCCGGGTCACCGCCTCGGCGAGCCGCTCGGGGGAGTGGCGTTCGATCGGCAGGGTCAGTTCGCCGGAACTCAGCTCCGCCAGCAGCCGTTCGGCGTCGGCGGCGACCTCCCGGCCCCGTGTCATCAGGTTCACGGGCAGCAGCGACACATCGGCCAGCAGGAAGTCCGCGAGGTCCACGCCGAACTCGCGGCCCGCGGTGTAGCCGACGAGGACGGCACGTCCGCGCGGGCGCACCAGATCGAGGGCGTCCCGCAGGACCGGGCCGCCGACGGTGTCGATGAGCGCGTCGATCGGCCCGCCCACCGACTCCGGGGACAGCTCGGCCGCCAGCACCGCCTTCGCGGCCGGGGGCACGTGGTCCAGCTTCGCCGGCCGGCCGACCACGCCGATCACCTCGGCCCCGGCCCGCGCCGCGACCTGCACCGTCAGGGAACCCACCGCACCGGCCGCCCCGGTCACCAGGACCCGCTCGCCCGGCCGTACGGCGGCGACGGAGTGCACGGCCGCCCAGGCAGTGCCGGCCGGGGAGAAGAAACCGCACGCCAGCGCGGGGTCCGTGCCCGCGGGCACCGCCGTCACGGCCGCGTCCGGCACCACGACGTGCTCCGCCCAGCAGCCGTCCCGCCGTAGCCCCACCCCCTTGCCGTTGACCCTGACCAGACCGCCCTCGGGATGCGTGTCCGAACTCAGCACGATCCCACTGCCGTTGGTGCCCGGCACCACCGGAAGATCGGGCAGGATCCCGAACCTCCCGTCCACGATGTTGAGATCGAGATGGCCCACCTGCGCCGCCAGCATCCGTACGACGGTCAGCCCGGGCGCGGGCGTGGGCACCGGCCGCTCGACCAGCCGGGGCAGGGAGCCGAACTCCTCCAGAACCAGGGCGCGTGACGTGCCCGTCGTCGCGTACTCGCCGCTCACAGCTTCACTCCGTATCGACGCAGGATGCGGGACGCGACGATCCGCAGCACGCGGTCGAAGACGAACCCGAGGATGCCCAGGGTGATGATCCCGACGAAGACCCAGTCGATGCGGCCGTAGTTGCGGGAGGTCCAGATCAGCGAGCCCAGCCCCACCTGTGCGGCGACGATCTCCGCCGAGACGATGGTCAGGAAGCTGTTGCCCATCGCGAGGCGCGCCCCGGTGACGATGTGCGGCACCGTCGACGGCAGCACGATCCCGGTCAGGATCTGACGGCGGCCCGCGCCCAGGCTCGCGGCGGCCCGCAGCTTCGACTCGCTCACCGCCATCACCCCGGCACTGGTGTTGAGGATGACGATGAAGACCGACGTGTAGAAGATCAGGACGACCTTCGACGACTCGCCGATGCCCAGCCACACCACCGCCAGCGTCACGAAGGCGACCGGCGGGATGAACCGGAAGAACTCGATGTACGGCTCCAGGAGTTGGCGCACGATCCGGATCTGCCCGATGAGCAGCCCGACCGGTATGCCCACAAGGAGGCCGAGTCCCCAGCCGATCAGGATCCGGCGGCTCGACGCGATCACAGAGTTGGTGAGGGTGCCGTCGGCGGCCAGATCGCCGGCCGCCGACAGGGTCTCCCGGGGGGACGCCACGAGCGAGGGGCCGTAGCTCATCGCCAGCAACTGCCAGACACCGATGCCGAGCAGGACGGACACGACATAGAGGCCGGCCGTACGGAGCCCCAGCCGGGCGGCGCCCGCCGGACGGCGTTCGACGCGCGGCTTCGGGGCGGTGTCGAGGGTCGCGGTGGTCACAGGTCCTCCTCAAGGGCGAGCCCCTGGTCGCGCAGGGCCTTGCGTACCTCTTCGCCGATGTCCTGGCGGAGGCGGTGGCGCAGTTCGGCGGCGGACGGTTCGGTGACGTCCCGGGGCCTGGGCAGGCCCACCGGGTAGACGGACTTGATGGACGCGGCCGGGCCCGCCGTCATCACGGCGATCCGGTCGGCGAGGAGGATCGCCTCGTCGATGTCGTGCGTGACGAACACGACCGTGCAGCCCGACACCCGCCGGATACGGTCCATCTCCTCCTGCATCACCTGCCGGGTCTGCGCGTCCAGCGCCCCGAACGGCTCGTCCATCAGCACGACGCTCGGCCGGTTGGCCAGCACCCGCGCTATCTGCACGCGCTGTCGCATACCGCCCGACAGCTGGCTCGGGAACCGGTCCGCGCAGTGCCGCAGCCCGACCAGGCCCAGGTACTCGTCGGCCAGCGCGGTCTGCTCGGCACGTGAACTCCCGCGCATCCGGGGCCCGAACGCCACGTTCTGG
Organism: Streptomyces sp. NPDC002680; assembly: GCF_042889145.1. NCBI lineage: Bacteria > Bacillati > Actinomycetota > Actinomycetes > Kitasatosporales > Streptomycetaceae > Streptomyces > Streptomyces sp. NPDC002680. The sequence continues at coordinate 282,492 of NZ_JBIAQP010000006.1, read as the reverse complement.
CGGACCGTCATCCAGTCGAAGAGCGCCTCGCTGCTCTGGAACACCATCCCGAGGTCCGGGCCGGGGCCGGTCACCGGGGCGCCGTCGACGGTGAGGCCGCCGTCGTGCGGGGCGACGAACCCGGCCAGCGCGGACAGCAGGGTGGACTTGCCGCACCCGCTCGGTCCGAGCAGGCACAGGAACTCTCCGGCGGCGATGTCGAGCGACACGTCCCGTACGGCGTGGAAGGAGCCGAACCGGATGTCGATCCCCTCGACCCGAACGGCCGCACCGCGCCTGCCCGTTGCCGGGGCGCGCGCCGGTTCGGCCTCCATGGCCTTCGTCATCACGATCCCTTCGTCTGCCGGCGGCTGACCACCGGGTGTTCGACAGGTCATCGGCGGGGTGCGGGCCCCGGGCCCGGTCGTCGAACTCCCGCCCGCCTCGCGACGTCCGGCGCCCCCGGCGAGACCCGCCCTCCGGGCGGACGACGGGAGTTCGACAGGGAGTTCGACGACCGGGCCTGGCCGAACCGTAGGACAGCGCGCCGCCCACCCGCACGGGTGCGGGTCCGCTGAACGGGACGCCGGGGGACCGGGGCGCGGGCGGTCTGTTCAGCGGAACGGGTCCGTTGGCGGACCCGGCGCGACGGCCGATGCTCGACGCCATGTCCCGACGGCAGCAGACGCCAGCAGGAGGTCACGCACGATGACGACGGGTGAGACGACGGGTGGAGGATCGCTCGCCCCCCGCAGGACGGGCCGGGCGAAGCGCACGGCGACGGGCGCGCCCGGCCGGCAGGACTGGTCGACGTGGCCCCACTACGACGCCGCGGGCTCGGGCTTCCGCGGGTACTGGTATCCGGTCACGTGGTCCAGCCACCTGACCACCAAACCACTTCCGTTCACGATCTGCGGCGAGAAGATCACGCTGATCCGGGACGCGGGCAAGGCGTACGCGCTGCACGACCGCTGCCCCCACCGGGGCGTACCGCTCTCCGAGGGCGACCAGCAGTTCCCCGGCACCGTCAGCTGCCCGTACCACGGCTGGACGTTCGACCTGCCCACCGGCAAGCTGGCCGCGGTCATCACCGACGGCCCCGGCTGCCGGCTGACCGGCAAGGTCGAGGTACGGACGTACGCCGTCGAGGAGCGCCTCGGCATGGTGTGGGTGTACATCCCCGTCGCCGACGAGGAACCCCACCCCATCGACACCCAGCTGCCCGAGGAACTCGTCGGCAACGGCTTCGTGATGGGCGGCCGGATCGAGCCGCGCGGCGGCAACTGGCGCTTCGCCTGCGAGAACGGCTTCGACGAGGGCCACGCCAAGTACCTGCACCGCACGGCCCTCTGGCGGCTCTTCAAGCCGATGCCCACCTGGAACATCACCCGGATCGTGCCCAAGGGCCGCTGGATCTTCCGGGTCCAGGACGAGGTGTACTGGGAGGCCGACTTCCCCGGTGTGGGCCACTGGTCCAACAAGCGCTGGTGGAAGTACCGGCCGCCGAAGGAAACCTTCAACATCGGCAACACCGGCAAGGCGGACAGCGTCAACCCGACGATCGAGGCCCAGGAGTTCCCCGGCTTCGCGTCCCTGGCGATGCCCGGCATCCTGCGCATCGCCTACCCCAACTTCATCCACTACGAGTTCTACGTCCCCGTCGACGCCGACCACCACAACTACGTCGGCGTGATGGTCAACTTCACCGAGGGCTGGCAGACCCTCCGCTTCTACGCCAAGTACCTGGGCGCCATCCGCTGGCTGTTCCACGGCCAGTTCTCCGGCCAGGACGCCTGGATGGTCGACGTCACCGACGCGCCCCCGGAGAAGCTCTACCGCCCCGACATCTCGCTGACCGCCTGGCGGAACCTCAGCGAGGAGGAGTACGGCAAGAAACTGGCCGCGACGGGCGCCGACTCAGCTGCCGACTCAGCCACAGAGAAGGAGGCGTGAGCGTGCGTACCCTGCTCACCCTGCTGGCCGGAGCCGCGATCGCCATCGGGCTCCCCATCGCCAGGAAGCGCTTCGCGCGCACCACCATGACCCAGGTCCACAGGATCAACCAGTGAACCACGACGGTCTGAACGGCCTCGACACCCACCGCCGCGCCTGGACCGAGGATGCCTGGTCGCACATCACCGGCGACCGCCTCCGCGACCTGATCACCGGCCTCGTCGACATCCCGAGCCCCACCGGCGACGAGGCCCCGCTCGCCGCCCACATCGCCGACACGCTCAAGGCCTCGGGATGCGATGCCAGGGTCCAGCCGCTCGACGACCGCCAGGCCAATGCCCACGCCCGCCTCCCCGGCGACGGCACCGGCCCCGACCTCATGCTCTACGCGCCCATCGACACCCTCACCGTGGGCGAGGAGAGCGAGGATCTCCCGTGGATCGGCCCGGAGTTGAGGGACGACATGCGCCCCCGGGCCGCCGTCCAGGGCGACTTGGTCACCGGCCTCGGCGCCTCCAATCCCAAGGGGCACGCGGCCTGCGTGATGATGGCCGCCGAGGCGATCGCCCGCGCAGGACTTCCGCTCACCGGCGACCTGGTCGCGGCCTTCGGCGCGGGCGGCATGCCGACCAACGCCCGGCCGGGCAGTGCGCGGCTCAACACCGGGCAGGGCGTGGGCTGTTCGTTCCTCCTGGAGCAGGGCGTCTGGACCGACTACGCGGTCATCGCCAAGCCCGGCTGGACGGTCTCCTGGGACGAGGTCGGTCTCGTCTGGTTCGAGGTCACCGTCCGGGGCACGCACACCTACGTCGGCTCGCGCCACCGCCTCCCGTACGACAACGCCATCGCCCGCGCCGGCGAGGTCGTCCAGCATCTGGAGGAGTGGTTCGCCGAGTACGCCGAGCGGCACACCGGCGGCACGGTCTCCCCGCAGGGCATCGTCTCCTCCGTACGCGGCGGCTGGCCCCGCATGGCCGCCGTCACCCCGGCCGCCTGCACCCTGAGAGTCGACCTGCGCATCGGCCCCGACACGACGCCGATGCAGGCCAAGCGGGAGTTCGTCGCGGCCATCGACGCCGTACGGGAGAAGCTGCCGGGAATCGACATCGGCACGGAGATGATCCTCGCGATCCCCGGGACGCGCACCGACCCCGACAGCTTCATCTGCCGTACGGCCAAGGCGAGTTGGGCCGCCCTGGAGGGCCGGGAGCACGAGGTGATCGCGGGCAACAGCGGGGCCACCGACGCCAACATCCTGCGCGGCCGGGGCATCCCCACCGTACGGGTCGGCATGCCGAAGGTCGCCGACGCGCCCTTCGAGATCGACTTCGCCCGGGGCATGAACACCGTCTCCGTACGGGCCATGGAGAAGCTGACGCGGCATCTGGTCCGTACGGCGGTCGACACCGTCACCCGGACCCGCGCCGAGCTGGAGGGAACGGCATGACCGAGATCGTCCTGGGCGTCGGCGCCTCGCACAGCACGCTGATGAACACCCATTGGGAACAGACCCTCCACAAGGACCGGGCCGAGCGCTTCCGCGACGCGCTGAAGGCCGCGCGCGACGAACTCGCCGCCGCCCGGCCCGACACGGTGATCCTCGTCGGCTCCAACCACTTCCGCGGCTTCTGGCTCGACCTGATCCCCAGCTTCACGATCGGCGTCGGTGAGTGCGTCGCGAGCGGCGAGTCCGGCACCCCGAAGGGGCCGCTGCCGGTGGATGTGCCGCTCGCCCGGTACATCGCGGGGTCCCTCGTGGAGAGCGGCCGTTTCGACGCGGCCTTCTCCGCCCGGCTCCAGATCGACCACGGCCAGTCGCACGCCGTCCAGTACCTCCTGGAGGGACTGGACGTGGACCTCGTACCGATCGTCATCAACGTCTTCGCCCCTCCGCTGCCGACCCTCGACCGCTGCGAGCGCCTGGGCCGCGCGATCCGGGAGGCCGTGCTTGCCTTCCCCGGCAACCGCCGGGTCGCCGTCATCGGCTCCGGCGGACTCTCGCACCGGCTGCCCTGGCCCGACTGGCGTCAACCGCACGGCGACGACGAGGAGTTCATGGTCGGCGCCTGGCTCGACGGGCGCACCAACTGGCAGGAGTACGACGTCCGGCGCCGCGAGATCATCCGCGCCGCCGAGGCCGCGCTCAACCCCGGGTGGGACGACGAGTTCCTGTCCCTCGTCGAGCGCGGCGAGACCCACCAAGTCACCCGACTCACCACCGAGGACGTGGAGAAGACGGCCGGCAACGGCGCCCAGGAGATCCGTACCTGGCTGCTGATGACGGCCCTGCTCGACCACGCCCCCGGCCGGCGCCTGGCATACGAGCCCATGCCCGAGTGGCTCACCGGGATGGCGGTCGCCGTCCTGGACCCCGTACACACCGAGGAGAGGCAGCGATGAGCATCTGGACCGCACTGTCGGGCATCGACTACCGGCACACCTACGTCGAGACCGGCGACATCAACACCCGTGCCCTGCAAGCCGGTCCGGAGGACGGCGAGCACGTCGTGTTCCTGCACGGCACGACCGGCCATCTGGAGGCGTTCGTCAAGAACATCCCGGTGCACGCCTCGGCCGGCTACCGCTGCCACGCCATCGACATGCTCGGCCACGGCTACACCGGGAAACCGGACCGGCCCGGTGAAATCCCGGCGTACGTCGAGCACTTGATGTCCTACCTGGACGCCGTCGGCGCCGAACGGGCGCATCTGGTCGGCGAGTCGCTGGGCGGCTGGGTGTCGTCCTGGGCGGCGAGCGAGTACCCGGACCGGGTCGCCTCGCTCCAACTGCTGTGCATGGGCGGTACGAAGGTCAACCCGGCGGTGATGGAACGCCTGAAGACCTCGACGCGGGCCGCCGCCCTGGAGGACGACATCTCCCTCACCCGGGACCGGCTGCGCCTGCTGTGGGCCGAGTGGGACGACGACTTCGGCAACGAGCTGACCGAGGTGCGGTACGAGATCTACCACCAGCCCGAGTTCCAGCGGAACCTGCACAACCTGCTGGCCCTCCAGGAGGTGGAGACCCGGGAGCGCAACCTGCTCCGGCCGGACCGCATGGCCAGGATCAAGGCGCCCACACTCGTGGTGTGGGCCAACAAGAACCCGTTCGGTGACGTCCCGGAGGCCGAGGCCATCGCCGCCGCCATCCCCGGGGCCCGCCTGGAGATCTTCAACGAGTGCGGGCACTGGCCCCAGCACGAGAAGGCGGACCTCTACAACCCGCTCAGCCTGGCCTTCCTCGACGCGGCGCGTTGACGGGCTCCGGCTCCGGGTCACCGTGAATTAACAACCGACCATGGCCACCGTCCATGAGGCCATGGTTCCGTTCTCCGGAGGGCAACGAACGACCGGGAGGCACTTCCCATGACCGTGACCGCCACCACCCCGTCGAACACCGCGTCGACCATCTCGCCGAACCTCCCGTCGGGCATCCCGTCGGCCGTTCCCCGGGACGCGGATCCCGGCCCGGACCCCATGAACTCGGTCCTGGGCAAGGTCAGGCCGATCCTGGAGGCCTTCACCGCCGAGGACGACAGCCTCTCCCTCGCCGAACTGGTCCGTCGGACCGGTGTCGCCAAGGCCACCGTGCACCGGCTCGCCCAGGAACTGGTGGTGTGGGGCCTCCTGGAACGCGCGGGCTGCGACTACCGGCTCGGGCTGCGCCTGTTCGAGATCGGCCAGCGCGTGCACCGCCAGCGCATCCTGCGCGAGGTGGCCCAGCCGTACATGGAGGACCTGCTGCTGGCCACCCAGGAGACCATCCACTTCGCCATCCACGACAGCCTCGACGTCGTCTACCTGGAGAAACTCTTCCCGCACCGCGGGCTGAACCAGGAGTCCCGGGTCGCCGGCCGGCTCCCGCTGTACTGCACGGCCACCGGCAAGGCGATCCTCGCCTTCTCCCCGCCCACCCTCTTCGCCGAGGTCGTCAGAAACGGCCTGAAGCCCTTCACCCGGCACACGGTGACCTCGCCCGGCCGACTGCGCGCCCAGGTGGAACGCATCCGGGCCGAGCGCATCGCCACCGAGGCCGAGGAGATCCGCCTCGGCTACACGAGCATGGCCGTGCCCGTCTTCAGCCGCCAGGACACCCTGGTGGGCGCGCTGTCCATCACCGCTCCCACCTATCGGATGGATCCGCCCGGCCACGCGGTCGCGCTGCGCGCGGCGGCCCTCGGCATCAGCAGGTCGCTGCGGTGAGCGCGGCACTGGAGGAGGTGCTCGGGAGGGCCCGGAAGCTGATCGGGGAGTGGGAGCAGGACGACTGCGGTGTCCTGGCCGTCAAGGACTTCTGCCGGTACGCGGCCTCCCTCAACGACGCCGACTACATCCGCCGCGCCCGCGCCCAGGAGGCCGCCGGAGAACCCGTCGTCGCCCCGCCGCTCTTCCTCGCCGGGACGCTGAGCTGGCAGGACGGCCCGACCGAGGACGCCCTGCAACGCGACGGGCTCGCCGCCCGGGAGGCGCCCTGCACCGAAGGACTGCCGGTACGCCATGTGCACGGCGGCCAGTCCGTCCGGCTCGGCGGACCGGTGCTCGCGGGCACCCGGGTCACCGCGGAACGGGCCATCACCTCGGCCGACCACCGCAGCGGCCGGTCCGGCGAGTTCGTCCTGCTCGGCATCACGACCCGCTTCACAGCGGAAGACACAGGGGACGGAGTGGAACTCATGGCCATGGACGAGACGATCGTCGTACTCGACCTGCCCGACACACACTCGGAAGGCGACGCCCACCCCGCCGCTGGAGCCGCCGCATGACTCCTCCCACCGCGGGCCAGACCTGCCCGCGACAGACGTACCACCACAGCCATGTACAGCTGTTCCGGTTCAGTGCCGTCTCCTGGAACTCCCACCGCATCCACTACGACGCCGCGTTCGCCGCCACCGAGGGCTTCCCGGACGTCGTCGTCCAGTCCACACTGCACGGCGAGACCCTCACCCGGCACGCCCTCGACTGGGCCGGGCCCGAGGCCGAGTTGGCGTCGGTGAGCTGGCGCAACCGGGCCACCGCCGTGGCCGGTGAGCGGCTCACCTGGACCGCGACGGTACGCACGGCCGAGCCCTGCGACGAGGGAACGCGGGTCACGCTCGACGCCGCCGTGCTCAAGGAGGACGGCGCCGCCTGCGTCACCGGAAGCGTCGAACTCACTTGGCGTGCTGCTCGTACCAGCCCTTGAGCAGGGTGGTGTTCAGGTCCGGCGATTTCTTGAGCAGCTTCTGCTGGAGGAAGAAGTCGACGATCTTCTTCGACTCGGTGAGGTCCGAGTCGGTGATGCCGCGCGCGGCGAAGGTGATCTCCGGCAGGACCTTCACCGTCTGGTCCTCGGGCAGCTTGACCTGCGCGTTGGACGCCTTCGCCGCGGCGGCGGGATCGTCGGTGACCATCTTGTCCGCCTCGGCCACCACCTTGAAGATCTTGCCGGCGACGTCCTCGTTGTCCTTGAGCCAGCTCTGGTCGGCCAGCAGCCACTGCACGTACCGCACCCCGAAGTCGCCGATACGCCCGGCGATGTGACCGCCCGCCGCGTCGCCCCGGGCCGCCCAGGGCTCGTAGAGGATGTAGGCGTCGATCGAGCCCTGCTCCAGCAGGCCGGGGATCTCCGGCGGTGAACTCTCCACGATCTTCACGGAGTCGGGGTCGATGCCGTTGTGCAGCAGATACCGGTGCGTCGAGTAGAGGCCGAGGCCGCCGATCGACGCCATCGTCTTGATCTGCTTCGGGGATTCGATGCCGTCGCGCAGGACGACCTTGAGATAGCGGTCCGAGGTCTGGAAGACGCCCAGGGCCCGCAGATCGGGGTTGGTCACCATCAGGGGCAGGGCGGTGGAGTCGGAGTTGAGCCCGATCTGCGCGGTGCCCGCCGTCACCGCCTCGGACGCCGCCGGGCCGCCCTCGGTCTTCACCAGCTCGACGTTGACGCCCGCGTCCGCGAACATGCCGCGCTCCACGGCCAGATAGATGGGGGCGTACGAGGCGTCGACCCCGAGGGCGAGCCGTACCGTCGGCTTCCCCGCCGCCGACACTCCCGTCGAGTCGGTCGTGCCGGCCGTACAGGCCGTGGTGAGGAGCAGCGCCGCACAGGCGACGGCCGGGGCGCTCCTGGTACTGAGTCCGATTCTGGCTGCTGTCCGCATGTCGTACTCCCGTGCGTGGCCGGAAATCTCGTACCGCAGACGTTCCCAGCGCGCCGCCCGGTCCGTTAAGCGGGGCGTCCTGCTCACCGGACCGATCCCGTGGGACCGGACCGCGAACCGCTCGTACCGTCCGGAACCATGAGCGTTCTCACCGACCTGCCGACGACCACGGACGAGTCGCGCACGATCGAGACGGACATCCTGATCGTCGGCGCCGGGCCCGCGGGCCTGTACGGCGCCTACTACGCGGGCTTCCGTGGCCTTCGCGTGGCGGTCATCGACGTCCTGCCCCAGTGCGGCGGCCAGATCAGCGCCATGTACCCCGAGAAGCCCATCTTCGACATCGCAGGCTTCCCGGCCGTACGCGGCCGTGACCTGGTGGCCAACCTGGTCGCCCAGGCCGAGCCGTACGGCCCCCGCTACCTCCTCGGCGAACGCGCGGTGACCCTGACCCACGGCCCCGACGGCCGCCCGGTCGTACGCGGCGACCGGGGGAGCACGGTCCGGGCCGGCGCGGTCGTCGTCACCGGCGGCGTGGGCACCTTCACGCCCCGCGCGCTCCCGGCGGGGGAGGGCTATCTCGGCCGCGGGCAGGTCTACTTCGTCCCCGACCCCGCCGCGCACACCGACCACGACGTCGTGGTCGTCGGCGGCGGCGACAGCGCCTTCGACTGGGCCGCGACCCTCGCCCCGCTCGCCCGCTCCGTACGCCTGGTCCACCGCACCGACCGGTTCCGGGCCCACCGCGCCAGCGTGGACAAGGTCCGTGCCCTCGGCATCGAGATCATCACCGACTGCGAGGTGAGCGCCCTGCACGGGGACTCGTACGTCGAACAGGTCGAGGTCCGCCACCGCACCACCAAGGCCATCCGGCTGCTCCCGGCGCGCACGGTCGTCGCCGCGCTCGGCTTCCTCGCCGACCTGGGCCCGCTGACGGACTGGGGGCTGACGCTCCAGGCCCGGCGGATCGCCGTGGACACCCGGATGGCCACCAACCTGCCCCGCGTGTACGCCGCCGGGGACATCACCGACTACCCGGGCAAGGTACGGCTGATCTCGGTCGGCTTCGGCGAGGTCGCCACCGCCGTCAACAACGCCGCCACCGTCATCGACCCGGACGCGGCGCTGTTCCCCGGCCACTCGACAGAGAAAGAGAAGGAGAACTGACATGGCCTACGTCATCGGCCCGGCCTGCGTCGACATCATGGACCGGTCCTGCGTGGAGGAGTGCCCGGTCGACTGCATCTACGAGGGCGAGCGCAAGCTCTACATCAACCCGGCCGAATGCATCGACTGCGGTGCCTGCGAGACGGCCTGCCCCGAACAGGCGATCGCCGTCGACCGTCTCGCCGACCCCGAGCACCGCACCGACAACCGCCGCTTCTTCGACGAACCCCTGCCGGGCCGCGACGCCCCCCTCGGCTCCCCGGGCGGCGCGAACGCCTTCGGCCCCGTCGGCACCGACACCGCCCTGATCGGCTCTACTGCGCCGAGCCGGCCGGGATCCTGAGCCTGACCTGGTAGCCGCCCTCAGGAGTGGGCCCCGACCGGAAGGTGCCGTGCAGGAGTTCGGCGCGTTCCCGGAGACCGACGAGGCCCTGGTGGGAGCCGGGCAGGGGCAGGGACGGGCGGGTCGGGGGAGTGTTGGTGACGGTCACGCCGAAACCGGCGCCGTCCGGGGCACGCCACAGCTGGACCGTCGCACGGGCGCCGGGAGCGTGCTTGCGGACGTTGGTGAGGGCCTCCTGCACGGTCCGGTAGACGGCGCGCTGGGCCGGGGTGCCGATGTCCGGGGGGAGTTCACCGGTCAGCGCGGTCTCGATACCGCTCGTCGAGACGAGCCGGTGGAGGTCGGCCAGGGTGGGCTGCGGGGTCAGCTCGGTGGCCCGGCCGCCCGAGGCCCGCAACAGGGTGACCATATGGCGGAGTTCGTCCAGGGTGTCGACGCTCAGGGCGCGGATCGTCCGGGCGCCCTCCCTGAACTCCGGCTCCTTCGCCGCGACTTGAAGGGCTCCGGCCTGTACGGCGATCAGGCTGACCTGATGGGAGACCACGTCGTGCATCTCCCGGGCCAGCTGGGCGCGTTCCCGGGCCAGCACGGCCTGGGAGTGCAGCAGCCGTTCGTGCTCCCGCGCCTCCTCGATCTCGACGAGCCGCCCGGACAAGTCCCGCCGGGCCTGGAGGAGTTGGCCCAGGAGGACGGGGGCGGCGGCGGAGGCCAGGGTGTAGAAGAAGGAGACGACGGTCCAGGCGCGGTCGTGCGAGGACAGGTCGTCCAGCGGCCAGGGAGCGGCAGACGCCATCGCGAACAGCAGGGCGCAGAACGCGAGCAGACGGCGGTCCCGGGACTGCTCGGCGAGCGTGAACAGCGCGGCGAACGGGGCGAACACGACGTCCAGCATCAGGCTCGCGGGCAGGGTCAGCAGAAAGACCGACAGCGGGAACCGCCGACGGAACACCACTGCCCCGCAGGCGAGTACGGCGGCCGCGACCGAGGCGGGCGACTCCCCGAACAGGCTGATCAACGCGTCCACGGCCGCGACGGCGACCACCACGGCGTCGATGCCCCGGTCCGGGACCCGCGTCCACCAGGCCGGGCGGACGTCGGCCGCGCTCACCGCCCGGACTCCGGCCGGTTCCCCTCGCCGTACGGCCCGTCCAACAGCCCGGCCCGCTGGGCGAGCAGCGCGGCCTGGACCCTGCTGCTCACCCTCAACTTGGTGAGGATCGCACTGACATGGTCCTTGACCGTGCCCGCGCTGAGGTGAATGCGGGTACCGATGTCCGCGTTGGACAGCCCCTCCGCGACCAGCACCAGAACCTCGCGCTCACGCTCACTCAGCCGGCCCACCCGGGCGGCCTCGGGATCCTCGGCGCGGGCGGCGCCTCCGGGGTGGCTCTGCCAGACGGCACGGGAGGCCTTCGGCGACATGACGACCCCGCCCGCCGCCAAGCTCCGTACCAGCTGGGCGAGTTGATCGGGCTCGGTGTCCTTCAGCAGGAAGCCGGCGGCACCGGAACGCAGGGCGGTCAGGATGTACTCGTCGGCGTCGAACGTCGTCAGCATCGCCACCACCGGGGGCTCCGGCAGCTCCCGTACCTCCCGCAGCACGGTCAGACCGTCGACGTCCGGCATCCGGATGTCCAGCAGGACGACATCGGGGCGTTCCCGCCGTACGGTCTCGACCGCGCCGGCGCCCGCCGTGGTCGCGACGACCTCGATGTCGTCGGCCGCGCTCAGGATCAGCTTGAAGCCGGACCGCACCAGGGCCTCGTCGTCCACCACCACTACCCGGATCACGTACGTTCCGCCTTGCCGTCGAAGTCGTCCCCCGACCTTAGAACGGCGAAAGCCCCGGTAGAACGCCATCCCGGGACACTCCAGCCACCTGGGGGGAGGCTTCCGGCCGTCCGGGGGGAACCGCCGTGGACCGGACGGCACGGGCACGCAACCAGAAAGCCGCCCGGCCCCTCATACACAGGAGACGCACCGACAGCGGGCGCGGCGACGGACCGTCGGAGACCGACGGCAGGTGACAGGGGTGGCGATGGAACGGCAGTGGTCCCGTCGGAGGTTCATGGTCTACTCGCTGGCTGCCACCACCCTGACCGTGGCCGCGCCGATCGGCTGCGACACATCCTCGGCCGAAGGCGCCGAGCGCTCCACGGCGGACGCGAGCGCTCGGTCCGGTGTCGTGGTGACCGGTGACGACGACGAGATGCTGGTCCTGGAGGTCACCGCGGCGAACCGGGTCGTCGTCCGGCTGCCGCGCGTCGAGGTCGGCCAGGGCGTCACCACCGCCGTCGCCATGATGATCGCCGAGGAACTGGACGCCCGCCTCGCCGACGTCGACATCCCGCTCGCCGACGCCCGCACCAAGGGCAGCCAGTACACCGGCGGTTCGAGTTCGGTCAGCTCGCTGTACGGTCCCGCCCGGGCGCTCGCCGCCACCGCGCGGGCCCGGCTGGTGACCGCCGCCGCGCGGCGCTGGCGGCTCCCCGCGCGCACGCTCCGCACCCGCAACACGATGGTGGTCGCACCGGACGGCCGTACGGCCACCTACGGCTCGCTGACCGCGATCGCCGCGCAGGTCACCCGCCCGGCCGTGTCCAGCAAGCCCAAACCGGCCTCCCGGCACAAGGTGATCGGCAAGCCGACGACCCGGATCGACGCCCGGGACCTCGTCACCGGCAAGGCGCAGTACGCCGGTGACGTGCGGGTTCCGGGCGCGAAGCCGACCGTGGTGGCCCGGCCGCCGACGCTCGGCGGGAAGATCCGCACGCTCGACGACCGGGCGGCCCGTGCCATGCCCGGCGTCCGCGCGGTCGTCCGGGTCGCGGGCGGGGTCGCCGTCGTCGCGGACACCTTCCACCACGCCTTCAAGGCCCGCGACGCCCTGCGGATCACCTGGGCCCCGGGCCCGCTGGCCGCGCTCTCCGACGCCGTCATCAGATCCCGGCTGCGCGCCGCCGTGCCACCACTCGGCACCGCACCGAGCGGATCGACGCAGGTGACCGGCGAGTTCGAGTTCGCGTTCGTCAGCCATGCCCCGATGGAGGTGCTGACCACGGTGGCCGACGTCCGCGCGGACCGCGCCGAGCTGTGGTTCTCCACCCAGACACCGATGGACGCCCGCGACAGCATCGCCTCGGCGGTCGGACTTCCGGCGTCGAAGGTCAAGGTCCATGTCATGCGGGGCGGCGGCTCGTTCGGACGACGGCTCAACTACGACTTCGCACTCGAAGCCGCCCTCGTCTCCAAGGCGGCCCGCAGGCCCGTCAAGCTGATGTGGAGCCGCGTCGACGACCTGCGGCACGGCCAGATGCGCGCGGCCACCCACCACCGGATCCGAGCCAGCCACGCGGGCGGCCGGGTGGTGGCCTTCGTCCACTCCACGGCCTCGGTCAGCGAGTCGTACGAGGGCCTCGCCGCGAACGGCGGCGCCAGGCCCATGGCCGCGCGGGCGGGGCGCGCCCGGGACGCGGGCCCGCTGCCCAGCGACAGCGGGTTGTACAACTTCGGGCGGCTCGACGGGGATTCGGGCAGTGTGGAACTGGCGGCGATACCCCTCGGAGCCTGGCGCTCGGTGGACTCCGGGACGACCCGGACCGTCGAGGAGATCATGGTCGACGAGATCGCCCGCAGCCTCGGCAAGGACCCGGTCGCCTTCCGGCGCACCACACTCCGCAGCAAGACCGTACGCGCCGTGCTCGACAAGGCGGCGTCCGCCGGGAGTTGGGGACGTACCCTGCCCGCCGGACACGGACAGGGCATGGCCGTCCACGAGGAGTACGGCTCCTGCGTGGCCTGTCTGATCGAGATCGACGCCACCGACCCGAAGAACCCCCGCGTCACCAGGGCGGTCATGGCCGCCGACGTCGGAACGGCCGTGAACCCGCGCGGACTTGAGGCCCAGCTCATGGGCACCACGATCGACGGCATCTCCACGATCCTGCGGGCCGGCCTCCACATCGACCGGGGCGCCGTCCGCGAGGGCAGCTTCGCCGACTTCCACTACGCCCGCCAGCGCCACGCCCCCCTGCACTTCGAGGCACACATCATGCCGTCCAAGGGCGAGCCCGGCGGAGCCGGAGAACTCGGCGTACCGGCCGCGGCGGGCGCGGTCGCCAACGCCTACGCCCGGGCCACCGGCACCACGCCCCGCCGCTTCCCCCTCACCTTCTGACCGGCCGTCGACTCCGGCTCCTACTCCGCCCCCGAGAGGTACTGATGCCCAGCTACACCTTCGTCCTCAACGGCAAGCCGGTCACCGTCGAGGCCCCGGCCGACATGCCGCTGCTGTGGGTGCTGCGCGACCTGCTGCACGTGACCGGCCCCAAGTACGGCTGCGGGGTCGGGGTCTGCCGCGCCTGCACCAGCCATCTCGACGGCGCCGAGATCCAGCCCTGTGTCGTGCCCGTCGCCGACTGCGCCGACCGCAGGGTCACCACCATCGAGGGGCTGGCCGACGGCGACACCCTGCACCCCGTCCAACAGGCTTGGCTCGACCAGGACGTGGCGCAGTGCGGCTTCTGCCAGCCGGGGCAGATCATGGCCGCCGCGGCACTGCTCCGACGGACCTCCGAACCGACGGACGCGGACATCGACGCGATCGAGAACGTCTGCCGCTGCGGCACGTACTGCCGGATCCGCGAAGCGATCAAACAAGCCGCCGCGGCGACCGAGAACTGACCTGCGGGGCGAAAGCAGGTCGGCCGGTATTGGCGAGTTAAGTTCCCCGGTGGCCGAGATGGGTATGCTGCCGGGGAAGAATTATTCGGCCTGATCTTGCTGTGACGTTTCTGCGCAAATAAACCGCCCGGCATCCGTAAGGGTTTTTGTAGCATGATTTTCCGTGCGCCGGAGACGGTTCCTCTGTTTTCCATTCGGACGAGTGGTGCACAATCAGCTCGGTTTGTCCGTGAGTTGACCCGGACAGTCCTTTCCCGTCGAGTCGGGGAACAGGAAAATTTCGGGGCCGTGTACTGCATGAATTCGGAAGACCGCGCGGATGAATTAGTAATCTGGGAAGAGATCGCCGTCCATCGGGAACGGCTGATGCGGCTGGTCCGCCGGCGGCTCCCGACCGCCCAGGACGCGGAGGACTGCGTCCAGGAGGCGATGCTGCGGGCGGCGGCCCACGACAATCTGGACCCGGAGCGGATCGGACCCTTTCTGACCTCGGTCGCGCTGCGGCTGTGCGTCGACCACTACCGCGAACTGGAGCGCAGACGGCGTCTTGTGGGCCGTACCGCGCACGTCAGCAGGCCCGAGCTGCCGGACGAGGACGTGTGCGACGAGGACTTCGGGCGCTGGCTGCTGCGCCAGGTCCAGCAACTGCGGGGCCGTGAGCGCCAGGTCATGCTGGCCCGCGCCGACGGTATCTCCACGATGGAGTTCGCCCGTATGCACCAGATCTCGCTGAAGGCGGCCGAGGGTGCGTTCACGCGGGGACGGGCACGGCTGCGGCTCGTGTGCGCCCAGACGCTGGACGGGGTCGCGGCACATCCCAGGTAACGGACGGCCGAATTCATCCTCGGTTCACGTCCGGCCTCTTGTGAACGACTTCCGGATTACGGGAGTTGAGTCGACAGGGAAGGCAGTTTCAGTGGGCAGGAACAATACACAGGACACGATCAAGGACTTCATCGGCGATATCGCCGACAGTACGAAGAAGGCCTTCGATGACATTCTCGACCGAAGGAGCGACGACTCCCATGCCGTGGACTGGCTCACCGCGGCGAATCCCTACCAGGCGCTGAACGCATTGCCCGGGGATGTGCTGCGTACCGTCAGCGCGCTCTCGGCGCTGGGCGGGGTCGCCAATCCGGTGGCGGCACTGGCGAACGCCGCCAACGCCGCCGCCGGAGTCGGCGCCGCCAGCCCGCTGGCCGCACTGACGGGCGGCGCCCCCAACCCCTTGGCCGCCCTCACCGGCGCGGCCCCGAACCCCCTCGCCGCCCTCGCGGCCGGGGGCGCGAACCCGCTCGCCGCACTGGGCGGTATGGCCGGCGCGGCCAACCCGCTGGCCGCGCTCGGACAGGTGGCGGGCGGAGCCGCGTCGGCCGTGTCCGGAGCGGCCGACATGGCGGAGGGGCTGGCCGCGCTGCCACGGCAGATCGCCCAGCTCTCCGAACTGGTCGCCAACCTGGTCGGCGTACTGGAGAGCGTGCAGGGAGTCGCCGGAGCCGTGACGGGCGCCGGCAGCCGGCCGTCGGCGGCACGCAAGAGCTGACGCGGGGCGCGTGACACGGGGTGCGTGACGGCGGGGCGGGGCCGGACCCGCCCCGCCGGTCTCAGGAAACGCAGCACACACAGAAGGTCGTGACACATGGGTAGTGCCCTGCTCGGCAACCGGCTCCGGCTGGTGGTGAAGGTACTGGGAGGACTCGCGGCGGAAGAGGCCGGCCGACTGGCCCGGGACCGGCGCCGCACCCGGCGCGGAACCGACGGAGAGGCCACCGAGGACGGCGAGGAGAGCGGGGACGGCACCCGGCGCGCCAGAGCCGTACGGCACGCGCTCGAAAGTCTCGGCCCGTTCTATGTGAAGCTCGGGCAGATCCTCTCCACCCGGCCCGACATGGTGCCCGCCTCGATGATCGCCGAGCTGCAGAACCTGCACGACCAGGTCGACGTCCAGCCCTTCGCCGTCTTCGAACCCGTCCTCCGGGACCAGCTCGGCCCGGACTGGAAGCGCCGCTTCGACGACATCGACACCGTACGACCGCTCGGCGCGGCCTCCCTCGCCCAGGTGTACCGGGTCACCCTGCCCGGCGGTCGCCCGGCGGTGGTGAAGGTGCAGCGGCCCGGCATCCGGGACGCGGTCCGTGCGGACATGGCCCTGATGCGCAGGGCGTCCAGGATCCTCGCCCGCACCGCGCCCCGCTTCAACGAGGTCATCGACATGGAGGCGATGCTCGGCTCGATCTTCGACGCCATGGAACCGGAACTCGACTTCACCGGCGAGGCCCGCAACATGGACGAGGCCCGCGAACACATCCGCCGCTATCCGACCCTCGCCGTGCCCCGGGTCATCCATGCCACCCCCAAGGTGCTGGTGCAGTCCCTCGCGCCCGGCTCCTCCGTACGGCACCTGGACCGCGGGCAGTTCAGCGACCGCGAGCGCACGGACATCGGCAAGGACCTGCTGCGCTTCATGTACCGCGGCTACTTCGTCGACCGCATGTTCCACGCCGACCCGCACGCGGGCAACGTCTTCGCGCTGCCCGGCGGCCCCGCCACGCTCATCGACTGGGGCATGATCGGCCGCCTCGACCGCCGTACCAGCCTGCAACTCCTGCCCCTCCTCATGGCTTTGGCCCAGAACGACGGCCATGGACTCGCCTGGGCCTGGGCGGACATGGGGCGCGTCACGCCCTGGTCGAACCTGCCCGCGTTCGCCGCCGACATGGCCGCGCTGGTGCCCAAGGTCGCCACGGCCTCCCTGGAGGACATCAACTTCGGGGTGTCCCTGACGACGGTCCTGGAGAAGGCGACCAAGCGGGGCATCGGCTCGGCGCCCGCGATCTCCCTGCTGGGCAAGTCCTTCGCCAACCTGGAGGGTTCGGTGCGCTGCCTCGCACCGGACATCGCCCTCGCGGAGGTCTTCCGGGCGGAGGCACGGGGGATCGTCATGGCCCTCCTGCGCGAGTACTTCTCCCTCGACCAGGCGGCCCGCAACACCATGGACTTCCTGTCCTTCGCGGTGTCCGCCCCCGAGCAGCTGCGCAGCCTCCTCTCCGACGCCGCGGGCCGGCAGTTCGCGCTCCAGCTCCATGAACCGCACACCCCGGCGGGCATGGGCGGGCAGCGGCCCTGGACCCCCTCGCGGGGCCTGATGGCCCTCGGCGCAGCCGCCCTCCTCTTCGACCGCCGCCGCCCGCCCCACTGACGCGCCTGCCTCAGCCCACCCGCCGCGCCACATCGTGCAGGGACTCCGCCAGGGTCGTCAGGAACAGCCCCACCTCGTCGTCGCCGACGATCGCGGGCGGGGTCAGGCGCAGCACCCGGGAGGCGTTGAGGGAGTGGTTGACCAGGATGCCCCGGCCGACCAGTTCGAGGATCAGCTCGCCGACGGCCCGCTCCTCGGTGAACTCCAGGCCGATCAACAGCCCCCGCCCGCGCACCTCATGGACCAGCCCGCCGAAGTACGGCGCGCAGACGGCCCGTACGCCCGCGAGCAGCCGCTCCCCGAGCCCCCGGGCCCGGGCGACGACGTCCTCCCGGGCCAGCGCCTCGACCGCGGCCCGCGCCGCCGCACAGGCGATCGGCGAGGCGGCGAAGGTGGAGGTGTGGAGGTAGGGGTCGCGGGAGAACGGCCCGTACGCAGCCTCCGTCGCGACCATCGCCGCGACGGGCACCACTCCGCCACTCAGCCCTTTCCCGACGAGCAGGACGTCCGGCACGACCTCCCCGGCGCTCTCCACGCCCTCCTGCCCCTCCCCGTCCAGCCCCCACCACGAGCCCAGCCGTCCCAGCCCCGTCTGGATCTCGTCGACGATGAGGAAGGCCCCGTACGCCCGGCACAGCCGGCTCACCTCCGCCAGATATCCCGGCGGCGGAATCCGTACCCCGCCCTCGCCCTGCACCGGCTCGACGATCACACAGGCCCGTTCGCCGAGGAGGCGGAGCTTCGCTGCCAGGGCTTCCGGGTCGCCGTACGGGACGACCTCGGTGTCCGGGAGCAGGGGGCGGAACGGCTCCTGGTACTTGGCGTTGGCGGTGGCGGAGAGCGCGCCCAGGGTCTTGCCGTGGTAGCCGGAGGACATGCTGACCAGGGCCGTATGTCCGTGGGTGCGCGCCAATTTCAGGCCCGCCTCGGTCGCCTCCGCACCGGAGTTGACGAAGTGCACCCGGTCGAGGCCGGCCGGGGTGTGCGCGGTCAGGGCCTCGGCGGCGCGGGCCGCGACCGGCTCCAGGAAGACCCGGGAGGCCAGCGGATGGGCGTCCACCTGGCAGTGCACCGCCGCCGTCACGGCGGGGTGCCGGTGGCCCAGGATGAAGACCCCGTACCCGCCGAAGTCGAGGTAGCGGCGGCCGTCGTCGGTGAAGACCCACGCCCCGTCGGATGCCGTCTCCAGCATGCCGCCGAGGACGGTGCCCATGACGGCACGGCCGGAGGAGAGGCGTTCGCGGTAGAGCCGGGTGATGTGGGCGCGGTTGTCGGCCACGGTGTCGGTGTCCGGCCGGAGCGGGGAGTCGATCGGAACGGTGGTCATGATGCCAACTCCGTTGCGTGGACGGCCTCTTGAGCGGGGGTGTGCGCCGACTGGATGAGTTGTCGGCCGCGCATTCCGCCGGGGCGGGCGGCCCAGGCGACCAGATTGCGCACCAGGGCCTCGCGCAGTTCCTCCTTGGACACCGCCAGGCCGCAGTGCGGCGTACCGAGGGACGACTCGAAGGGCAGCGCCCGCTGGAAGACCAGCAGCAGTTCGGCGTACGTGTGGAAACGGCGCCGCAGCGACTCCGGAAAGGTCGGCCCCTCGATCAGCGGCAGCAGCAGCCGGTGCACCGACTCCAGCGGAATCAGCCGGGGCGGATGCGGCCGGGGCCCGTAGCGTTCGGCGAACTCCAGGCAGGTGTCGATCACTTCGGTCTGGAGCAGCACCTCCGAACCGGCCGTCAGCCAGTACTCGCCCCCGGTGACCCCGCCGCGCATCAGGTCGCCCACCGCACGGGCGACGAGATCCTGCGGCACCATGTCGATCCGTGAGTCGGGGCCACCCGGCATGACCGGAACCTGGCCCTTGACGATGGCTCCCAGCGCCCGCGTGAGCCCCTGCATCCCGGCGATCCGGCCGGTCACCGAGTCGCCCATCACCACCGACGGCCGCAGGATCACCCCGGGCACCGGCGCCTCCCGTACCGCCTGCTCGGCATCCCGCTTCGAGGCGAGATACGCGGCGGCGCCCGGGAACCGCTCCTGTTCCTCCGGGGCCAGCGGATTCGCTACGAAGGCGGTGCTCATGTAGAAGAAGGGCGCGTCGGTGAGGGCGGCGAGGTCGAGCATCGTGCGGGTGCCGTCGAGATTGGCGCGCCGGATCAGGTCGGGCTCCCACTGCCAGTTGGTGGCGGCGGCGGAGTGCAGCACCAGATCGACTTCGGCGGCGAGGCGAACGAACTCGGCTCCGGACAGACCGAGTTGAGGCTCCATCAGATCGGCTCGGAACTCCCGCACTCCGGGTTCGTGCACCGGGGTGCGATGCCGAAGACAGACGATGCGGAAGTCGGGCCGCAGCTCCTCGATCAGGGCTCTGCCGAGCACTCCGGTACCGCCGGTGAGCAGCACGGTGGGGCGGGTACCGGGTCGGTCACTGGGCCGGGATTTGGGCATGGCGAAGTTCCCCTCGTACGAAGTGCTAGTGCTAGTGCCAGTGCTGTGGGAGAGGTTCAGGCGATCGTCAGTGGCGCCTCGGCCAGATACGCGGCCAGCGGGCCTGTCATCCGGGACCGCGACGGCGGGTGCAGGGCGAGGCCGTTGGTGCAGGCGGCGAGGTAGCCGACCTCGTCCGAGGTCATGAAGCGGAGCCCGCCGAGGAGTTCCACCGCGCGCGGGACGATACGGGCGAGCGCGTCCTGCACGGTGTAGCGGACGTACAACGAGTCGGCGAGCGCGGACTCGTCGGGGGAGCCCTCGTCCACCCGCCTGGCCAGGCCCTCCACGGCGGCCATCGCGCCCTCCGCCTCCACCAGCAGCCGCACCCGTTCGGCGTCGGGCACCCGGTCGGCGCGCAGCACCCGCTCCACCAGGGCGCTCGCGGCACCGAGATAGCTGCCGGTCATCAGCAGCTCGAACCAGACGAGCCCGGCGGTCTGCACCTCGTCGAGCCGCGCCCCGGCCGGGGACGCGGTGCGCACCAGCAGTTCCGGTGGCACGAGTACGTTGTCCAGCGTGACCCGGTCGCTCTCGGCGCCCGCGAGGAAGCTGCTCGACCAGAAGCCGCTGACGCTCAGCCCCTCCGTCTCGGCCGGCACGAGCGCCACGGCCAGTTCCTCGCCCTCGCCGTGCTCACACGGCACCATGACGCTGGCGGTGAGCAGATCCATGGAACGGGCCAGACTGCACGGCTGTTTCACGCCGGTGATGCGTACGCCCTCGGGGGTCACCGTGGCGGACATCGCGGGGGAGAGGATGCCGGTTCCGCTGCGGCCCTCCGCGAAGCCGGACGCCATCAGCCGGTTGTCCGTCGCGACGCCCTGGACGAGCATCCACTCCAGACCCTCGCCCCCACCGGACTCGCTCAGCCCGACGAGCGTGGCCATCGAGAAGTGGTGCATGGTCGTCGCCACCGCCAGCGAGGGCGACCGGCTGCCCAGCGCCCGCTGCACCCGCACCGCTTCGAGGGCGGTGGCGCCCCGCCCTTGCAGGGCCGTCGGCGCCAGCAGCCCCGGGCCCCCGCACTCCCGGAACAGCCCGATGCCCGGACTCCCCGGGCTCTCCAGAGTCATCAGCGGCAGGGCCCGCAGTCCCTCGTCGAGGTCGGGCAGCAGCTTGGTGAGGGCCGCGCGCTCGCGCTCCAGGAATCTCATGTCGTCCCCTGCTTCCTTGGTCCTCGGATGCCGTAAGCGCTTCGTTTCTCTCTTCACGAGCTTTACGAGCCCACCGCGAGGACCCCTCGCCCGGGAGATCGGGACCGGCGCCGTCCGCCGTACGAGACGCCCTTGACGTGGGGCGCGAGCCGATCGACACTCCCCATGGGAATCCTAGTGAAAAGGTAGGGAAACGTGATGCGCGTGGAGTCGAACGCCAGTCGGGTGGTTTCCGCACCCCGGCCGACCCCGCTGCTGACCTCCCGCCGTCACATCGACCTCCAGCGCCTCCGCAGCGCCATCCGCCGCCTGCGCTGAGCCCGGCCGTCACCCACGCCGCCGGACCGACGGGCCCGACTACGCCTTCCGCCGCGCGTACGTCTGCGCACCACACCCTGGGGAGACTCATGACCGTCACACCACTGGCCGCCACCGCCGCCCGCCCCACCCCGGCCTTCCGCGGCCGGCTCGGCCGGGACGCGCGCAGCGGCCACTACGCCGTGCCGCGCCGCTACCGCCTCCACCTGTCCCCGGCTGACCCCGACTGTCTCCGGATCGCCGTCACCCACAGCCTGCTCGGTCTCGACGCGGCCTGTCCGGTGACCGAGCTGCCCGCCGTGCCCGACGGGCCCGGCGGCGAACACTCCGCACTGCGTCCGCTGTACGAGGCGAGCGCGCACCGCTACTCCGGTGCGGCGACCGTCCCGGTGCTGAGCGACGACTGGTCGGGGCGGATCGTCAGTACGTACACCCCGGACATCCTGCGTGATCTGGCCCGGCACTTCGGCGGTGGCCGGCCCGCGCTGTACCCGTGCGGGCTGGAAGGGGAGATCGAGGCGGTCGAGCGGTTGTGCGCGCAGGGGATCGACGCGGCGGCGCAGCGTGCGGGAGACGCCGGCGGTGAGGATGCCGACCGTGTTGACGCTCTTGCCTCGCTGCTGCGGACGCTGGGGTCGTTGAACGCGCGGCTCGCTGCGGATCCGTATCTGCTGGGTGAGCAACTGACCGCGGCGGATGTGGAGTTGTGGGTCGGTCTGGTGCGGCTCGACACGGTGCACCGGTGGCACCTGGATGCTGCGGCTGTGCATCGGGTTGCCGATCATCCGGCCTTGTGGGCCTATTCGCGGCGGCTTGCGGCGCATCCGGCGTTCGGGGTGCATCTTGATCTCGATGCGATTGCTCGGCGGCATCATGCGGGGTGCCGGGGGCTGGAGGCTGCGGGGGCGGCTGTGCAGATTCTGGACTGGGCGGCTCACGCGGGGCGCTCCGCGGGATAGGCGGTTCTTTTGCTGCGGGCCGGTGGGGGCAGGTCGCGCAGTTCCCCGCGCCCCTTTGGGGCGCGTTGCCGGGCCGCCGATCAATCCGTGCGGCCCGGTTGGGCCCGGCCGGATTTCATCCGGCCGACACAAAGTGGCGGAACACGCGATCTCATCCTCTTGTTGACGACGTCGTGCCGAAGCCCATTCCCTGTCGTCCGAGGTTGTACTCGCGGCGGCACATCGACCTGTTGCGTGTGGCAGGCGCGCTCTGTTGTTCCTGACCTGCTGTCTCGTTCCTTCGTACGGTCGATCAGGAAGGCGCTGTTTCGTGTCCTCGTCTTTTTCTCCTTTGCATCTTGCCGTCGCTCTGGACGGTGCCGGTTGGCATCCGGCTGCCTGGCGTGAGCCTGTTGCGCGGCCCCGGGAGTTGTTCACCGCCCGTTACTGGGCCGATCTGGTCGCCGAGGCCGAGCGCGGGCTGCTCGACTTCGTGACCATCGAGGACGGTCTCGGTCTGCAGTCCTCGCACCCCGTCGACCCGGACGGGGGTACCGACCAGGTTCGGGGCCGTCTCGACGCCGTTCTGATCGCGGCCCGTGTCGCGCCGCTGACCCGGCACATCGGGATCGTCCCGACAGTGGTCACGACCCACACCGAGCCGTTCCATCTCTCCAAGGCGATCGCCACTCTCGACTACGTGAGCGCCGGCCGCGCCGGCCTGCGCGTCCAGATCACGGCCCGGCAGAACGAGGCCGCCCACTTCGGCCGCCGCCAGATACCACCGCTCGGCCCGCTGAACGACCCGCGCACCTGGGAGTCGGTGGGCGATCTCTTCGACGAGGCCGCCGATTACGTGGAGGTGGTGCGTCGGCTGTGGGACAGCTGGGAGGACGACGCGGAGATCCGCGACGCCGTCACCGGCCGTTTCATCGACCGGGAGAAGCTGCACTACATCGACTTCGAGGGGCCGCACTTTAGCGTCAAGGGACCCTCGATCACGCCTCGCCCGCCGCAGGGGCAGCCGGTCGTCACGGCCCTGGCGCATGCGACGGTTCCGTACCGGCTGGTGGCCCGTTCGGCCGACGTCGGGTACGTGACCCCGCACGATGCCGGTCAGGCGCGTGCCATTGTCGAGGAGATCCGCAGCGAGCAGTCGGCGGCTGGTCGTGCCGGTGAACTCCTGCACGTCTTCGGCGACTTGGTCGTCTTCCTTGACGACACGACGTCCGCCGCGACGGCCCGCCGGGAGCGGCTCGACACCCTCGCCGGGAACGAATACACCAGCGACGCCCGCATCTTCGCGGGTACGGCGGTTCAACTGGCCGATCTGCTCCAGGAGTTGGCGTCGGCCGGGCTGTCCGGTTTCCGGCTGCGGCCCGCTGTCGCCGGGCACGATCTCCCGGCGATCACGCAGAAGCTGGTGCCCGAACTTCAGCGTCGGGGTGTCTTCCGGGAGGCGTACGAGGCCGACACCCTGCGCGGGCTCCTCGGCCTGTCCCGTCCCGCCAACCGCTACGCCAGCTCTGCCGCCGTCTGAGCGGGAAGGATCCCCGACATCATGAGCAAGCCGTTGAAGCAGGTCCATCTGGCCGCGCACTTCCCCGGTGTCAACAACACCACCGTGTGGAGTGACCCGAAGGCCGGCAGCCATATCGAGTTCAGCTCCTTCGTCCACTTCGCGCAGACCGCCGAACGCGCCAAGTTCGACTTCCTGTTCCTCGCCGAGGGCCTGCGACTGCGCGAACAGGGCGGGAAGATCTACGACCTGGACGTCGTCGGCCGCCCCGACACCTTCACCGTCCTGACCGCGCTCGCCGCCGTCACCGACCACCTCGGCCTGACCGGCACCATCAACTCCACCTTCAACGAGCCGTACGAGGTGGCCCGCCAGTTCGCCAGCCTCGACCACCTCTCCGACGGCCGTGCCGCCTGGAACGTGGTGACCTCCTGGGACGCCTTCACCGGCGAGAACTTCCGGCGCGGCGGCTTCCTCCCGCAGAACGAGCGCTACTCCCGCGCCAAGGAGTTCCTCCAGACCGCCGCCGAACTCTTCGACTCCTGGCAGGGCGATGAGATCCTCGCCGACCAGCAGAGCGGCACCTTCCTGCGGGACGCCAAGGCCGGAGCCTTCGTCCACTCGGGGCAGCACTTCGACATCGAGGGCCGGTTCAACGTGCCCCGCTCCCCGCAGGGCCGCCCGGTCATCTTCCAGGCCGGCGACTCCGACGAGGGCCGCGAGTTCGCCGCCTCCACCGCGGACGCCATCTTCAGCCGGTACGCCACCCTCGACGAAGGCCAGGCCTTCTACACCGACGTCAAGGGACGTCTCGCCAAGTACGGGCGCCGCGCCGACCAGTTGCTGATCCTGCCCGCCGCGAGCTTCGTCCTCGGGGAGACGGATGCGGAGGCGGAGGAACTCGCCCACGAGGTGCGCCGCCAGCAGGTCAGCGGCGCCACCGCCATCAAGCACCTGGAGTTCGTCTGGAACCGTGACCTCTCGGCGTACGACCCGGACGGCCCGCTGCCCGACATCGACCCCGACCTCGGCGAGCACACCGTCGCCCGGGGCCGCGCCCAGGTGCGGATGTACCGCGACCCGCTCGCCACCGCCCGCGAATGGCGCGAGCGCGCGCAGGCCAACAACTGGTCCATCCGCGACCTCGTCATCGAGACCGGCAACCGGCAGAACTTCGTCGGCTCCCCGGCCACCGTCGCCGCCACCATCAACGACTTCGTCCAGGCCGACGCCAGCGACGGCTTCATCCTGGTGCCGCACATCACCCCGGGCGGCCTCGACGGCTTCGCCGACACGGTGGTCCCGCTGCTCCAGGAGCGGGGCGTCTTCCGTACGGAGTACGAGGGCACGACCCTCCGCGATCACCTCGGCCTCGCCCACCCCGACGCCGAGACGGCGGGGGAGCGGGCGGCTTCCTAGGGACCTAGGGATCTAGGGACGTACGGGCATGGCGTGGTCGAGGACGTCACCCTCCCCCATGAAGGTGACGTCCTCGACCGCTCCCCCGGGAGCCCGAAGGTGGTCTGATTCGTCCGCGTCGGGCCGTCATGTGCTGGTCTCTGCCCCCAGCATCACCAGCACATGACGGCCGTCTCCCCCGATCCCCACGTGGAGTAGAGCCTGACGCGGACGAAGTAGTGGCGGCCCTTGACGAGCCGGACCCTGACATGGGCGTTGTGCGGAGTGCCGCCGTCGTCCTCGGCGGAGAGGTAACGGGGCTCGCCGTCGATCTCCTCGAAGACCGCGACGACCGTGTCGCTCTCCCCGAAGGTGCCCACGGTGTAGTCGCGGGTCTCCGGCGGCGCGATACCGAAGTCGGCCTGCTCACCCGCCCCGAGCCGCAGGGGCGCTGACCGGAACGGCACGAGCTCGGCCGGCCTGCCCGTGCCCGTCGGCGGATACCAGCGGAGCACGAACTCCTTGTCGGCCGGGGAGAGCGTCCCCGGAGGCACGACCCCCGACCGGAACTGCTCCGGTTCCAGGATCAGCCCCGCCGAGAACGGATACTCCATGATCGACAGCGGGTCCCAGACGGAGCCGTTGACCTCGTCCGGGTCGAGCTTGCGCAGGATGTTGAAGTAGGTCTTGTCGCGGCCCCAGAAGTTCGGCGGCCCCGCCAGGTCGTCGTACACCGCCTCGTCGTCCCAGTGGATGCCGGCGAACGGGTTCTGGTGCTCGTGCAGCAGGCCCAGGGCGTGCCCGATCTCGTGCAGGGCCGTCGCGCGTTCCCCCGGCGCGGTCAGGTCCCACCCGAAGTTCATCGTGCGCCGCCCCAGGCCCACCGACAGTGCGTCCCGCCCGACCGTGGAGTACGAACCGTCACCGGTCTGGAACCCGATGCGCAGTTCGGCCTCCGAACGGTCGCGCACCTCCACGAAGGACAGCCCGATCCCCAGGTCGAGCCACTCCCGGAAGCAGTCACGGACGACATCGCGCTGTGCCTCGGCGCCGACCCATGACTCCCACCGGGTCTCCCCGGTCCCCGGCAGGGGGATGACCGAGCCGTCGCTGTCGCGGTCGAAGAAGTAGTAGTGGAGCACGGTGCCGTTCACCCACATCAGACGCCCGGAGAGGAGCGCGCTGAGCCGCTCGGCCGGCAACCCCGGGGCGAACGTGGGGGCCGGTTGCTGCGGGAGTGAGCAGAACCGTGCGTTCATGGGGAACAGGTTGCAGGTCACCGGCCCTCGGGCGCCTGAGTCGGGGGCTACTCAAGTCGGCCTGTATCAAAGCTGAGTAGCCCGGCTCTTGTTCAACGTGATGACTTTCGAACGGGACGCGAAGACCCTGGAACTGCCCTGGCCGTTCACCGGCCGGGACGACGAACTGGAGCTGCTCCGCCGGTCGTTGGCGGCGGAACGGCACGGCGTCGTGGTGACGGGTCCGGCCGGACACGGCAAGACCCGTCTCGTCACGGAGGCCGTCCGGGGCACCGACTGCGCCAAGGTGAGCGGTACGCCCGAGACCCGGGACATCCCCTTCGCCGCGTTCGCCCACCTCCTCCCGGAACAGGTCTCCCTGCACCGTGCGGTCCAACTCCTCTCCGGCGTACGGACCTTGCTGGTCGACGACGCCCATCTGCTGGACGACTCCTCGGCGGCTCTGGTCCACCAGCTGGCGGTGCACGGCCGCACCCGGCTCCTGGTGGTGGCGACGGACGGCGCCCCGGCACCCGGCGCGGTGTCCCGTCTCTGGACGGGCGAGGTGCTGCCACGCCTGCCCCTGAAGCCACTGCCCCGTGAGGAGACCGCCCAACTGATCGCCGCAGGCGCGGGCGCCCCGGTCGAGCTGCTCACCGCACGCCGACTGCACCACCTTTGCCAGGGCGACCTGCGCCTCCTGCGCGACCTGGTCGCTGCGATCCGCGAGAGCGGCGAACTCACCCTGACGTCCGACGAGTTGATGTGGCGCGGCCCGGTTCCGGTGACACCTGCGGTACGGGAACGGGTGGGCGAGGCACTGAACCGCACCACCACCGAGGAACGGGACGCTCTCGAACGCCTGGCGTTCAGCGAACCACTCCCACTGGATCTGGCCGACCTGGACCTGCGCGCGCTGGAGAGCCTGGAAGCCGACGGCCTGATCGAGGTGGACGCCCGGTCGGAGGTCCGCCTGGCCCACCCCCTGCACGGCCCCGTGCTCCGCGCGGGCGCGGGCCAACTCCGCGCGAGGCGACTGTCCCGCCCCTCGTCGGAGTGCGAGTCCGCCCTGGACGCCGAGCAGGCGGAGTTGACCGACCGGATCGAGCGCACGGACGTCCAGGACCCGGCGGGCCCGACAGGAGACTGGCTGGCGGCCGAAAAGACGGTCCCCGCCTCCTACGCGACCGTCCGCTCCCGCTTCGCCCGACTGCGCGGAGAACTGCGCGAGGCCATGTCCTGGGCCAGGGAGGGCCTGCGCGGCACCCCGGACGACCCGTCCTGCCGTACGGAACTGGCGCTGGCGGCAGCCCAGTTGAACGAGGTCGCGACCGCGGACGAGACGCCCCCCGGCCGGGCGACCACCTGGCTGCGCGCGGCACACGGCGACACCGCGGGCGCACTGCGGTCGGCCACGGCCCCCGAAGCCAGGGGTGAGGGGGAGGCGTACGTCCTGTACGACGCCGTACGCCTGGGAGCCCCGCACCTGGTGGCGGACCGGCTGGCCCAACTACCCGCCGAGGAGGCGGAACCCCTGGCCCGCCACGCGGACGCGCTGGTCCGCCAGGACGGCCCCGCGCTCGACCGGGCCGCCGAACTCCTGGAGCGCCGGGGCCTGTTGCTCTTCGCCGCCGAGGCACACGCCCAGGCCGTCCCGGTGCACCGCGACCCACGCGCGGCCCGCAGGTCCCGCTCCCGGGCGATGACCCTGGCCCGCCGCTGCCAGGGCGCCCGAACCCCGGCCCTGTCCGCGCTGACCCTGGGCGAACTCACCGCCCGCCAACGCCAGATCGTCACCCTGGCGGCGGCAGGCCTGAGCAACCGCGAGATCGCGGACCGCCTGACCCTGTCCATCCGCACGGTGGGAAACCATCTGTACAGCGCCTACACCCGCCTCGGCGCAAGCGACCGAGCCGCCCTGCCCTGGCTCCTGGACGAGACCCCGACGACACGGTCGGCGTGACCGACGTCAGGGAGTGGGCTCACGCCGACCCGAACGCCGAGAACGCCCACCCCGTCGCCTGATGCGTCGCGTCGCCCGGTAGTGCCGCCCGCGCGTCCCGCAGGGCCTCGGCCAAGGAGAGGCCCGCGCTGAGGCCTTTGTGGAGGGCCAGCATCAGGGGGACCACCGCCGCGTCGTTGACCGGTGCGCTGCTCGCCACCACGCCCGCCGTGCCCAGGGGGAGCAACGCCGTCACCAGGCCCAGGAGTTCGTCCGCGCCCACTGTTGCCAGGCGGCCGGTGTCGCAGCTCGACAGGATGATTCGGTACGGGCTGCGGTCCAGGCGTTCGAAGTCGTGCACGATCAGGGGACCGTCGGCCATGCGGAGCGACGAGAACAGCGGGCTGTCCGCGCGGAACGTGCCGTGGGCCGCGATATGGGCCAGTGCGGCCCCGTCCAGGGCGTCGAGCACCGCCGGGACCCGTGCGCCCTCGTGCTCCAGGACCGTCGGTCTGCCGTACCGGTCGACCAGGTCGGGCACCTCCGCGCCGCCGCTCGCCAGGCCGGGGCCCCGGACGAGGACGTGCCGGCCGCCCGGCGGGGGGCCGGTCTCCTGTGCGCGCAGCCAACTGCTCGCCGACGGGGACACGCTGAGCACCCGGTCGCGGAGGGAGGGGAGCAGGGCCCAGGGGACCCGGTGGAGCCTTCCCGGCGGGACCACGACCACCGGGCCCGTGCCCAGGTGCGGTACCGCCGCGCCCAGCAGCAGTTCCTCCAGCTTGCGGCCCGACGCCTCCAGGATCGGAAGCCTGCCCTCCGCCCCCGGGTGCGCGAGCCGTCGGAGTCCGGCTTGTACATGCTCGGCCTCCGTCACCGCGTCCGCCAGCCGGCCCGCCTCGAAGCGGCGTACCTTCCCCTCGCCGCACAGCAGCACCTGCACCCGGCCGTCGACCACCGCGATCTCGATCAACCGCCCACCGCCGCCGAGGCGTTCGAGCAGTCGGGCCGGGTCGAAGCGGTGCCCGTCGCCGCCGGACTCGCCCCGGATGTGCAGGGTGCGGGAGCGCACCTCCCGTTCCAGGCGCCGCTGTTCGCGCTCAAGGGCCGGCACCGGGCGGCCGTCGACCCGGGCCTCCTCCGCGCGGGCGGCGATCTCCCGGAACGCCGTGAGGCTCTGCCCGAGCGCCGGGTCGTCGGGCGGCCTGGTCGGCGGCGCCGACAGGACCGTGGCCCGCCACCGCTCGCTCCACACCAGCAGCCGCCGAGGACCGCCGGACTCCAGCGACGCCCGCTGGGCGAGAGCCGCCAGTTCGGCGCCCTGCGCGGTGGCCCGGGCCCGCAGCTCCGAGGCGCCGAGCGTCATCCGGTGGTCGTCCAGGACGGCGAGCCCGCGCCGGCAGGCCTCCAGCACGCCCCGCGCCGACCCGGCCGCCTCCGCGCGCAGCGCCTGCGCCGCCCAGCCCGTCATCCGCGCCAGCGGCGGACCGACGCGCCGGCTGCGCGCGGCGACCTTCAGATGCTTCTCCGCGTCCTCGGTCCAGCCCAGCGCGAGCGCGATCCGCCCCGCGAGCAGCGACGCCTCGGGCGCGGACGGCGACCCGAACGCGGCCAGCCGCTCGGCCAGCGCCGCCGCGTCCGCGACCAGCCGCCCCGACTTCCGCCCGGTCGCGACCCGCGCCTCGATCAGCACCAGCCGCGCGTGCGCCTCCCACCAGCTGCGCCGCTGCCCGGCGAACAGCCGTACGGCCACGGCCGCGCGCGCGATCGCGGTGTGCGGATCGTCCGCGAGCCGCGCCGCCTTCGCGGCCGTCAGCAGCAGCTCCGCCTTGCGGGTGCTCTGCCCGCCGATCCCGTCGAGCACACCGAGCGCCGCGTCGGCCTCCGTGACCGCCTCGCGGGCCAGTCCGGCCGCCATCAGCACCTCGCAGCGGCGGATGTAGAACACGAAGATCGGCGTGCCCAGCCGGGCGTACCGCTCCGCCGCCTCGTCGAACAGCCGCAGCGCCGCCGGGATGTCACCCGCCCGGTACGCGGCCAGCGCCCGGCTCTCCACGACGTCAGCCTTGTCGTGGTCCTGGCCGGTGGTGTCCCACATCTGCTCGGCGGCGGTGAAGTCCGCGTCGGCCCGCTCAGGACGCCCGAGCGCCAGATGCACGGTCGCCCGCAGGGTCAGCGCCCGCGCCGTCCAGATGACGTCGTCCGCCTGCCGCAGCACGGGAATGGCCCGCCGTACGTCGTCCAGCGCCTCGCGGTGATGCCCCAGCACCCACCACGCGTACGCCCGCCGGTACAGCACACGCGCGCGGGTGTGCCCCGTACCCCGGTCGACGCCCTGCTCGAACGCCTCCAGGCCCTGTCGGGTACGGCCCGCGTGGACCAGGGCCACCCCGAGCGTGCCGAGGACGTCCGCCTCGCGCTCCGCCGACCCGGCGTCCGCCGCGAGATCGCGGGCGCGCCGCAGATGACGCAGGGCGATGCGCATGTCGCCGAAGTCCCGCTGCCACATACCGATCACCTGATGGGCGACGGAGGCGTGCAGCGGCGTGGGATCGTTGCCGAGGACATTCTCCGCCCGCGCGAGCGCGTCCTTCGGGCGGGCGAACACCATGGGCAGGAGTTCGAGAACCGTGTCGCTTCCCGCAGTCACTTAACGGATGGTAGTGCTCCGCGCCCCGCGTCACACAGGTTTGGCCATGGACAACTCACTGTCCAACGCCGATCGATCCCTGTATCAGGAAATGTGCCGCGGCCCCTGTATCACGCGGCGGCCCCGTGGCTCTCAATATCGGCAACAAAGGCAAGAAGGGGATCGTTTCCAGGGGGAGGACATTCCATGGCACCGCAGCGTTTCCAGGAGCAGTTCGACCACATCCAGCGTTCCATGCCCGGCGTGGAGCTGGCGACGGGGCCGGACGACGCGGCCGAGTTCATCTACGAGAAGGGCGTGGTCCTGGCCCGCGACGGCGAGGAGGCACGCCTCGTCGAGGACACCGTACGCGCCCACTTCACGACCTTCGCCGGCCTGACCGCCGACGAGGTGCGCCGCGACAGCCCGGAGACCAACCGCTCGGGCATCACCCGCATCCGGGTCGGCGACCCCGGCCGGGGCGACCGGCGCGGCGACCGCGCGGTGGCGGGCGCGTTGCGCGCGCTCCGGGAGACGGAGGGCAACGCGCGGCGGCGCCTGGTCAGCCGTAACCACGTGGTGCACATCGCCCCCGTCAACGCCTGCCCCGGCGACGAGCCCGTACCCGTCTCGCACAGCGCGGGACCCAACCCGGCCGTGGCCGAGAGCGGCTACGACGTGGACAGCGCCGTCGGCGTCCTCGTCATCGACACCGGCCTCATGCACGACTACGCCTCCTACCCGGCGATGGCCCATGTCCAGGGCGACACCCAGATCGACGAGTGCGGCGCGGACGGCGTGCTCCAGCAGTACGCCGGGCACGGCACGTTCATCTCGGGGCTCGTCGCGGCGGTCGCCCCCAACACGAACATCGTCTCCCGCAACACTCTCAACGACGCCGGCGCGATCCTGGAGTCGGAATTCGGCGACAAGCTCTTCGAGGCCGTCGAGCGCGACGGCTGGCCGCCCCTCATCAGCCTCTCCGCGGGCACGTCGAACGGCAGCACGGAAGGCCTGCTCGGCCTCGCCGCGTTCATGGAGGCCCTCCGTGAGCAGCCGCGCACCCTGCTGGTCGCCGCCGCCGGCAACAACGCCAGCGCCACCCCCTTCTGGCCCGCCGCCTACGCGGACAAGCCCGAGTACGCCCAGTCCGTGATCTCGGTCGGCGCCCTGCGCAGCGACGGCGAGTTCGGCGCCTGCTTCAGCAACCACGGCCCCTGGGTGCGGGTCTACGCCCCCGGCGAGCGGCTCACCGGCCCGCTCACGGGCTTCCAGACCCCGGTGCCGTACATCTACCAGCACAGCACGTACGACTCCTGCCGCCACGAGTTCACCTACGCCTGCACCTGCCAGGCCCCCCAGCACCTCGGCGTGCTGACGGGGGAGTACGAGACAACCTCGGGCACCCCGGACCAGGCGCAGTTCGAGGGGTTCGCGCAGTGGAGCGGCACCTCGTTCGCCACCCCGCTGGTCGCCGCGATGATCGCCGCCCACATGACCGCCCACAAGGAGACCGACCCGCGCGCCGCCCGACAGCAACTCCTCGCGGCGAACACCGAGTTCGCGGAGGTCCGGGGCGCGGTCGTACCGGCACTGATCCCGCCCACCTGGAGCCCGGTGCCGGTCGTGAACATCCCGCCCGCCGTATAGAGGTCAACCGGCCTCCGTACAAGGATCAATCGAGTGAGGACCATGCGCAGGACGAGTGGAGCACCCCCTTCCACGGCGTACGATGACTTGCCGTACACGAGGGGTGGGGACGTGGACCGAGCTGCGGTCGGCGCATTGGTCCAAGCCGCCGTCGACGGCGACGCGGCGGGCTGGAAAGCGCTGGTGGAAGGGCTGAGCCCACTGGTGTGGTCGGTGGCGCGCGCCCACCGGCTGTCCGACGCGGACGCGCACGAGGTGTACTCGACCGTCTGGTTCCGTTTCGCCCAGCATCTGGGCCGTATCCGTGAACCGGAGAAGGCCGGTTCGTGGCTCGCGAGCACCGCACGGCACGAGTGCCTCAAGGTCATCAAGAGCACCCACCGGATGACCCCGACGGACGACGCCCAGCTGCTCGACCGGATCAGCGACGACCGTACGCCCGAGCAGTGGGTGATCGAGTCCGAGGAGTCCTCCGCCGAGGCGGAGCGCATCCGGAAGTTATGGCAGGAGTTCGAGGAACTGGGCGCCCGGTGCAGGCAGTTGCTGCGCATCCTGATGTCCGCGCCGCCGCCCAGCTACCAGGAGATCTCCGCCGGCCTCGGCATCGCCGTGGGCAGCATCGGCCCCCTGCGCCAGCGCTGTCTGCGCCGGCTGCGGGTACGGCTCGCGGCCCGGGGGGTGCTGTGAGCGGCGACGCGCACGACAGCGACGGATTACCCCACGACTCCGACGACTTGGACGACACGGCCGACATGAACAGCACTGATGACACAGATGACACGGACGGCTTCCGTGCCGAACTGGACGGCGAAGCCGACGACTTAGCAGAGTTCGAGGGCGACGACTCGCTCGACAACGACCTGCTGGAGGAGACGCTGCGCCAGGCCGCCGCCATCATGGACCCGGTTCCGGCGCAGCTCCAGCAGACCGCCGTCGAGGCCTACACCCTCTACTCGCTCGACACCCAACTGGCCGAGCTGACCTTCGACTCGCTCGTCCACGGCATCCCCGTCAGAGGAGTCGTGGACGCACCCCGCATGCTCACCTTCCGCACGGGGGAGCTGACGGTCGACGTCGAGGTGTCCGCGCACGGTCTGATGGGCCAGGTGCTGCCGCCCCAGGAGGCCAGGATCGAGGTGCTGAGCGGCCCGCAGCTTGCCTCGCCGCCCACCCTCACCGCCGACGACATGGGCCGCTTCACCGGCGAACTGCAGGTCAGCGGCCCGTTCGCGCTCCGGCTGCGGACGGACGCGGAGGTCGTCGTCACGGAGTGGCTGCGCGCCTGACGCACGGTTGACGGGGGCGGGTCCAAGCGGGCCCGCCCCCGCCGCTGTCCTCAGGCGGCGGCGACCAGCGGATAGTGGCAGGCGACAGCGCGCCCGGAGGCCGTCGTGGTCAGCGGGGGCCGCTGCACCGCACACACCTCCCGCGCGTACGGACACCGTGTGTGGAACGCGCAACCGGCCGGTCTGGACGCTGGATCGGGTACGTCCCCGGTGAGGACGATCCGCTCCCGGCGCGGCGCGTCCGGGTCGCCGGTCCCGTCGTCGATCTCCGGCACCGCCGACATCAGCGCCTCGGTGTAGGGATGCGCGGGAGCCCCGTACAGCGTCTCCGTGTCCGCGAGTTCGACGATCTCGCCGAGATACATGACCGCGATCCGGTCCGAGACATGGCGGACCACACCCAGGTCGTGCGCGATGAAGACGTACGTCAGCCCGAACTCGTCCTGGAGATCCGCGAACAGGTTCAGCACCTGCGCCTGGATCGACACATCGAGCGCGGACACCGGCTCGTCGGCGACGATCAGCTTCGGGGAGGTCGCCAACGCCCGCGCGATACCGATGCGTTGACGCTGGCCGCCGGAGAACTCGTGCGGGTACCGGTCCAGATGGGCCGCCGACAGCCCCACCACGTCGAACAGCTCGGCCACCCGGTGCCGGACGGCGGCGGCATCCCCGTACCGGTGGATGAGCAGCGGCTCGGCGACGATGTCCCCGGCTCGGCGGCGCGGGTTGAGGGAGGCCTGCGGGTCCTGGAACACGAGCTGCATCCCGGGCCGTACGGGGCGCAGCCGGCGCGCGGACAACGTGGTGATGTCCTGCCCGTCGAACTCGACCCGGCCGCCCGTGATGTCGGTGAGCCGCACCAGACAGCGCCCGAGCGTCGACTTCCCGCACCCGGACTCGCCGACGACGCCGAGGGTCTCACCCCGGCGCACCTCCAGCGAGACCCCGTCCACGGCCCGCAGCACCTTGTGGCGCCGGGTGAGGGAGTCGCCGCGCAGGCGGTAGTGCTTGGTGACGTCGGTGGCGCGCAGCAGCACATCGGCGTCGCCGGTCCGGGCCTGGGGGTCCGTGGTCACGGCGCCGCCTTCCTGTCGAATGTGTCCGGCGTCGAGTGCGCCGTACGGGCCGGTCCGCGCTCCCCGGCCGGGAGTCCGCAGCACCTTTGTCCGGCGTCGCCGGTTCCGGTCCGGGCTTCCGCAGTCATGGCGCCGCCTTTCGGTCCGGTGCCGAGTGCGCCGCCGTACGGGCCGATTCGCGCTCCCCGGCCGGCAGCCAGCAGGCGTCGAGGTGCCCCGACTCGCCGCTCAGCACCGGGCGTTCGTCGCACCGGTCGTGCCGGGCCGGGCAGCGCGGCGCGAACGCGCAGCCCTCAGGCACGCTGTCCGGCGACACCGGTACGCCCGCGATGGTGGGCAGTCGGCGCAGGCGAGGTCCGCCGACCCGGGGCACCGAGTCGAGCAGCCCCCAGGTGTACGGGTGTCGGGGACCGTGGAACACGGCCCGGCGCGGACCCTCCTCGGCGGCCCGTCCGCCGTACATGACCAGCACCCGGTCGGCGACCTCGGACACCACACCCATGTCGTGGGTGATGATGACGACCGCTGAGCCGCGCGCGTTCAACTCCCGCATCAGGTCCAGTATCTGGGCCTGGATCGTCACGTCGAGCGCGGTGGTCGGCTCGTCGGCGATCAGCAGTGCCGGACCGCAGGCGAGGGCCATCGCGATGACCGCCCGCTGCCGCATCCCGCCCGAGAACTCGTGCGGGTAGGAGTTCACGCGCGAACCGGCGTCCGGGATGCCCACGTCCGACAGCAGTCCGACCGCCCGCGCGAGCGCCTCCTTCTTGGACACCTTCTCGTGCGCCCGGATCTGCTCGGCGATCTGCCAGCCGACCGTGTAGACCGGGGTCAGCGCGGTCATCGGGTCCTGGAAGACCATGGCGATCTCCCGGCCGCGCACCGACCGCATCTCCTTGTCGGGGAGAGTGAGCAAGTCCCGCCCACGGAAGATGACTTGGCCCGTGACGGTGACGTTCGGACTGGTCAGCAACCGCAGTACGGCCAGCATCGAGACGCTCTTGCCGGAGCCCGACTCGCCGACCACGCCCAGGATCTCGCCGGGCGCGACGGAGAAGGAGAGCCCGTCCACGGCGGTGACGGTGCCGCCGCGGGTGCGGAAGGAGATCCGCAAGTCCCGTACATCGAGAAGGGGTTCAGGCATGGCGGGCCCTCGGATCGAGTCGCGCGTACAGGATGTCGACCAGGGCGTTGGCGAGGACCACGAAGAACGCCGCGTACATGACCGTCCCCATGATCACGGGCAGGTCCAGGTTCTGGAGCGCGTCGAAGGTGAGCTTGCCGACGCCGGGCAGGCCGAAGACGACCTCGGTGAGCAGGGCCGCACCGCCCACCAGAGCGCCGAAGTCCAGGCCGAACAGCGACACGATCGGGATGAGCGAGCAGCGCAGCGCGTGCCGGACCAGGATCCGCCGCTCGGACAGCCCCTTGGCGCGGGCGGTGCGTACGTAGTCCTCGCCGAGTGCGCTGACGACCTCGCCGCGCAGCAGCCGGGCGTAGATGCCGGCGTACAGCAGCGCCAGGGTCAGCCAGGGGAAGAGCAGATGCAGGGCCCACTGGCCAGGGTCCTTGCCCAGTTCGACGTACCCGGGTGGCGGTACCCAGGAGAACACAGAGTCGTGCAGCCGCTTCTGGGTGAGGAGGTTGACGACCTCGCCGAGCCAGTAGGCGGGCAGCGAGACACCGACGACACCCACCAGCATGATCACCGGGTCTGCGGCCGTACCGCGCAGAGCGGCGGCGGCCGTACCCATGAGGATGCCGACCGTCATCCAGATGACCGCCGCCCCGATCACGAGCGACAGCGTCACGGGCATGGCCTGCACGATCTGTGGGACGACCTTCGAGCCTCGGTTGACGAACGACTCCAGGTCCCGGTCGATCAGGAGGTGCCGCATCATCAGCAGATAGCGGACGGGCAGCGGCCGGTCGAGGCCGAAGGAGTGGCGTACCTGGGCGAGGGTGGCCGGGTCGGCGTTGCGGCCCGCGATCCGTGCGGCGGGGTCGACTCCCGGGGTGGCGAAGAAGATCAGGAACACCAGCACACTGATCGAGAACATCACCAGCAGGGCGGAGAGGAAGCGCCGGAGCGCGAAGTACAGCATCGGATCACACCCCTCCCCGCAGCCGGGCGCTCGGGTCGAGCGCGTCGCGCACCCCGTCGCCGAGGACGTTGAGGGCCGCCGTCGTCAGCGCGATGAGCAGCCCGGGCGCGATGGTCACGGTCGGGCGGGTGTACAGCAGCCCGAGGCCGTCCTCGATGATCGTGCCCCAGCTGGCGTCGGGCGGCTGGACGCCGACCGACAGGAAGGACAGCGCCGACTCCGTCAGCATCGCGAGCGCGGTCATCAGCGGCAGGAACACGATCGCCGTGGGCAGCACGTTCGGCAGCACCTCCCGGCGCATCACGCGCAGCGCGGGCGCGCCCGACCCGATGGACGCCTGGATGAACTCCTTGTTCCGCAGCACCAGCACCTGCCCACGCATCGGCCGGGCCACGTAC
Source organism: Streptomyces sp. NPDC002680 (assembly GCF_042889145.1). Lineage (NCBI taxonomy): Bacteria > Bacillati > Actinomycetota > Actinomycetes > Kitasatosporales > Streptomycetaceae > Streptomyces > Streptomyces sp. NPDC002680. Next base: position 244,894 of record NZ_JBIAQP010000006.1, on the reverse strand, counting down.
GGAACGTAGATCGCCGCGATGATCACGACCGGCAGCCACAGACTCCCGGCCTCGACGGTGACCGGTCCGAGGCTGAGCCCGTCGGTGAGGAGGACGACGGACAGACAGATGGCCAGCAGATACACCGGGAAGGCCCAGATGACGTCCAGGACACGGGAGATGACCGCGTCGACGACCCCGCCCGCGTACCCGGCGAGGACCCCGACGGCCGTACCGACGACACAGCACAGAAGCGCCGCCGTGACCCCGATGAACAGGCTCGTGCGGCCGCCGTACAGCAGCCGCGCCATCACGTCCCGCCCCTGGTTGTCGGCGCCGAGGAAGTAGTGGCCGAAGTCCCAGGTGGGCCCGATGGGCGTGACGCCGAGTCCGAGCCCGGTGGTGCTGGGTGTCAGCACGGGCACTTTCCTGCCGTCCACGACCGTCGTCCCGGAGACATGGGACTGGAACGGGTCGGTGTGCGCGATGTGGTCCGCGTACAGCGGGGCCAGCAGGGTAACCGCGAGGACGGCGAGCAGGACGAGGGCCGCGGCCACCGCCGACCTGTTGCGCAACAGGTCGGCGGCGGCGGTCCGCCAGGGGCCCGGCGAACGACGCCGGGCCTCGGCGGGGGCCAACTGGGCTGTCGCGCCGCTCACTTGACCCACAACTGCCCGACGAGCATGTAGAACTGCTTGCTGAACTGGTAGTTGCCGACCCGCTTCGACGTGAAGTCGATGATCTTCGGGTTGATCACCGGGACGACCGGGGACTCGGTCATGATGTCCTGGTCGATGGTCGCCCACTGCTCGTCGGCGGCCTTCTGGTCGGTCTGCCCGGTCTTCAGCGCGGTCTGCATCTTCGCGTCGATGCCCTTGTCGCAGAACCCGGAGATGTTGATGCTGGAGTCGCTGCCCGGGTGGAACGAGGCGCAGGACAGCAGCACGTTGAGGAAGTCGGAGGCCGCCGGATAGTCCTGGTACCAGGACGTCAGCGCCAACTGCACCTTGTTCTTGGTGTTCTGGATGTACGTGAACTGGATGTTCCCGGACAGCGGCTTGAGCGTCGCCTTGTAGCCGAGCTGGGTCAGCAGACTCTGCAGGTACTGCCCGATCGATTTGTTCACCTCGTCGTCGCTGACGACGATGCCGACCTCCTGGCCGGCCGTCCCCGACTGCTTGATCAGCGCCTTCGCCTTCGCGAGGTCGGGCGCCGACCAGGTCTTGCCGTCGCCCTTGGTGTACTGGCACTTGTCAACGTGGCCAGGGAAGCCCGGCGGCAGGATCGTGCACGCGGGAGAGGCGAGGTTCTTGCCTCCGTACAGCCCGACCACCGCCTCCCGGTCGATCGCCCAGTTGATGGCCTGGCGCGCCAACTTGTTGTTGAACGGGGCCGAGTTGACGTTCAGGGTCACGTACCAGAACGCGGTCAGCGGATTGACGTGCGCCTGGGAGGCGTACTGCGTGCCGATCTCGCTCAGCCGGTCGGCGGGCGGCGGGTCGTACATCCAGTCCGCCGAGCCGTTCTGCACGGCGGTCACCTCGGACTCGACGGTCTGCCCGAAGGTGTAGTCGACGTCGTCGGCGTAGGCCTGCGGCTGCGCCTCGCGCGACCACTCCTTGAAGTACGGGTTGCGCACCAGCTTCAGCGCCCGGTTCGGGTCGTACGAGGCCGCCATGTACGGGCCGGTCGTCGGCAGCGGCTTCGTGCCCGCGTCCTTCGTCGGCGAGTCCTTCGGCAGCACGCTGGCGTGCGGGACGGCCAGCTTGTACGGGAACTCCGGGTCCGGCGCGGTCAGGTTGACGGTGACCGTGCCGGCCGCCGCGTCACCGACGACGCCCTTCGCGAGCGTGCAGGACGCGGGCGTCTTCAGACAGGCGTCCGCGCCGACGATGCCGTTGTAGAAGGTGCCCGCGGTGGGGCTGGACACCTTGAAGATCCGCTGGAAGGACGCCACCACGTCGTCGGTGGTCACCGCCTTGCCGGTGGAGAACTTGATGCCCTTGCGGAGCGTGAACGTGTACGTCTTCCCGCCGTTGCTCACCACTGGCATCGCCGCCGCCAGATCCGGCACGACGGTGAACGACTGCTGCCCGCCGGTCTTCTTGAACGCCAGCAGACCGTCGTACATCGACTGGTACAACTGCCAGTACTGGAGCGTGTAGTTGACCTGCGGATCGAGGCTTCCGGCGGCCGCGTGGGCGACCAGCTTCAGCGTGCCGCCCTTGTGCGCGGGCTGGAAGGCGCTCGACTGGGCGCCGCCGGTCGCGGTCGAGGTCGGGTCGGACGAGCCGCCGTCGTCGGAGGACGAACAGGCGGTCGCGGTGAGGGCGAGGGCTGCGGTCACGGCGGCGAGGACGGTACGTCTGGTGGTCCGGGGCATCGGGGAACTCCCGTCGGTGGAGCGGGTGTCGAAGACGATGAAGGGTGAGGGGGGTGACTCAGTCGGTGGAGTCGAGGAAGTCGCCGACGACCTGGAGGTACAGCTCCTCCTCCTCGACGTGCGGCATATGGCTGGAGTGCTCGAACATGTGCCAGCGCACATCGGGGATGTGGTCGGCGAAGGGCCGCAGCGTGTCGGGCGTCGCCTCGTCGTAACGGCCGGACACCAGCAGGGTCGGCACGTCGATCAGATGCAGCCGGTCGACGACCGACCAGTCCTTCATGGTGCCGACCACATGGAACTCGTTCGGCCCGTTCATCGTGTGGTAGACGGTCGGGTCGGCCGCGATGTTGTCCCAGGTGGCCTGGACCTCGGCGGGCACCGGGACCGTACGGCACACATGGCGCTCGTAGAAGACCTGCTCGGCCGCCTGGTAGTCGGGGTGGTCGGTGGTCCCGGCCGCCTCGTGGGCGAGCAGGGTCTTCTGGACCTCGGGCGGGAGCGCGGAGCGGAGTTCGGCGGCGCCCGCCAGCCAGAGCTCCATGGAGGCGGGGGAGTTGGCGATGACCAGCCCGCGAAGCCCGGCCGGACGGCGCACGGCGTGCTCGGCGGCGAGCATGCCACCCCACGACTGGCCGAGCAGGTGATAGCCGTCGGCGATGCCCAACTTCCGCAGCACGTTGTCGAGTTCGTCGAGAAAGAGCTGCACGGTCCAGAAGTCGGCGCCCTCGTCGGGCAGATGGGTGGACCGTCCGATGCCGAGCTGGTCGTAGTGGATCACCGGGCGGCCCTGCCGGGCGATGCCCGCGATGCGGAGCGTGTAGTCGTGCCCGGCGCCCGGGCCGCCGTGCAGGACCACCAGCGGTGTCCGGCCGGGTTCGCCGGTGATCCGGTACCAGGTGGACCAGCCGTTGAAGTCGATGGTCCCGGTGTGGTTCGGTTCGGGGATCGCCACTGAGGAGCCTCCGGGGGCAGGCAGAATCAGGCCAGTCCGTGTCTTAAACGGGTTGGGTGTCTGTGGATGGCTGACATACTGTTTGGGTAAATGCTCAGTCCACAAGACCTTTTAAGGCCTTTTAGCGCAGGCCCGGCAGAAGTAACTGCGCGTTTACGCGCCCGGAACCCGCGCCCGACCGGGGAGGACCGCTGACCGTCGCACGAGAGCCACTGGAGCCGCAGGAGCCGTCCGAGTCGTCGGGCCACGCCGACGAGTTCTCGAGGGTGCTCGACCGTGCCCTGTCAGGGGCCGGCGCCCCCTCTCCCGAGTTGCGCCCGGTGCGGGTGGCCTCGGCGGTCGACGAGGTCTCCGACCGGCTGCTCACCGCGATCGCCGTCGGCGACTTCCTGCCGGGGGAGCGGCTGCCGGTCGAGCGCGAGCTGATCACGCTGCTAGGGGTGAGCCGCCCCACGGTGCGGGAGGCGGTCGGTCGGCTCCAGGCGGTCGGTGTCATCGAGATCCGGCGCGGCCGCAACGGCGGCGCGTACGTCCGCGACAGCTGGACCGAGTCCTCCGGCGCCGCCGTCCGGCGCACCCTGGTGCCGCGCTGGGCGGAGCTGGAGCAGCTCTTCGACCTGCGCGGGCTGGTGGAGGGCATGGTGGCGGCGACAGCGGCCCGGCGTAGACGCCCCGAGGACCTCGTACCCATGCGCGAGGCCCTGACCGCCTACCTCTCCGCGAGCGACCCCCGCGAGGAACACGCCGCCGACAGCGCCTTCCACCGCAGCATCTGCGACGCCACCCACAACCCCCAGATCGCCATGCTCAGCCGCGACCTCCTGGCCCGCGCCAGCCTGGGCTTCCCGGTCGAACCCTGGGGCAAGGGCGAGAGAACCCACTTCCACAGGGGCGGCGAGGACCACAAGTCCCTCTACGAGGCAATCGCCTCCGGCGACCCCGAGCGGGCGGAACAGATAGCCCGCGAACACTTCACAATCAGCGCGGACATGATCCGCGAGGTACTGGCAAGGGTCAGGAACACAACGCCGTAAAGACGAACCCCGCGCCCCAAAGGGGCGCGGGGAACTGCGCGACAAGCCCCCACCGGCCTGAGGCCAGTGAACTACCTGGGGGCTGCAGGCATTAGCTCAGGGTCGCCAGCGTCTCATTCCACGTGGCAGAAGGCCGCATGACCGTCTTCGCCTTCTCGACGTCCGGCTGGTAGTACCCACCAATGTCCGCGGGCTTGCCCTGAACGGCGATCAGCTCACCGACGATCGCGTCCGCGTTGGCGGTCAACGCCGACGCGAACGACGCGAACGACTTCGCCAGCTCCGCGTCATCGCTCTGCGCAGCCAACTCCTGCGCCCAGTACAGCGACAGGAAGAAGTGACTCCCCCGGTTGTCGATCCCACCGACCCGCCGGGTAGGCGACTTGTCCTCGTTGAGGAACGTCGCCGTGGCCCGGTCGAGCGTGTCGGCAAGAACCTGCGCACGCGCGTTACCGGTCGTCGTCGCAAGGTGCTCGAAGCTGGCCGCAAGGGCGAAGAACTCACCCAGGCTGTCCCACCGAAGGTAGTTCTCCTTGACGAGCTGCTGGACGTGCTTGGGCGCGGACCCACCCGCACCCGTCTCGAACAGCCCGCCACCCGCCATCAGCGGCACGACCGACAGCATCTTGGCGCTGGTGCCCAGCTCCAGGATCGGGAACAGGTCGGTGAGGTAGTCACGCAGCACGTTGCCGGTGACGGAGATCGTGTTCTCACCGCGCCGGATCCGCTCCACCGACAGCTTGGTCGCCTCGACCGGGTTCAGGACACGGATGTCCAGGCCCTCGGTGTCGTGCTCCGGCAGGTACGCGTTGACCTTGGCGATCAGGTTGGCGTCGTGCGCGCGGGTCTCGTCCAGCCAGAACACGGCCGGGTCACCGGTGGCACGCGCACGCGTGACGGCCAGCTTCACCCAGTCCTTGATCGGCGCGTCCTTGGTCTGGCAGGCGCGGAAGATGTCACCGGCGGCTACGGCCTGCTCGATGACCACGTTGCCGGCCTGGTCGACGAGGCGGACCGTACCGGCGGCCGGGATCTCGAAGGTCTTGTCGTGGCTGCCGTACTCCTCGGCCTTCTGCGCCATCAGGCCGACGTTCGGGACGGAGCCCATGGTCGACGGGTCGTAGGCGCCGTTGGCGCGGCAGTCGTCGATCGCGACCTGGTACACGCCGGCGTAGGAGGAGTCCGGGAGGACAGCCAGGGTGTCGGCCTCGGCGCCGTCCGGGCCCCACATGTGGCCGGAGGTGCGGATCATGGCCGGCATCGAGGCGTCGACGATGACGTCGGACGGGACGTGCAGGTTGGTGATGCCCTTGTCGGAGTCGACCATGGCCAGCGCCGGGCCCTCGGCCAGCTCGGCGTCGAAGGACGCCTTGATCGCGGCACCGTCGGGGAGGGCCTCCAGGCCCTTGTAGATGCCGCCGAGACCGTCGTTCGGGGACAGCCCGGCCGCGGCCAGCGTCTCGCCGTACTGCGCGAACGTCTTCGGGAAGAAGGCGCGTACGACATGACCGAAGATGATCGGGTCCGAGACCTTCATCATCGTGGCCTTGAGGTGTACGGAGAACAGCACGCCCTCGGCCTTGGCGCGGGCGATCTGCGCGGTGAGGAACTCACGCAGCGCGGCGACGTGCAGCACGGAGGCGTCGACGACCTCGTCCGCGAGGACGGGTACGGACTCGCGCAGGACGGTGGTTGAGCCGTCCTCGCCCACCAGCTCGATGCGCAGCGAACCGGCCTCGGAGATCACCGCGGACTTCTCGGTGGAGCGGAAGTCGTTCTCGCCCATGGTCGCCACGTTGGTCTTGGACTCGGGGGTCCAGGCGCCCATGCGGTGCGGGTGGGTCTTGGCGTAGTTCTTCACCGAGGCGGGGGCGCGGCGGTCGGAGTTGCCCTCGCGCAGCACCGGGTTCACGGCGGAACCCTTGATCTTGTCGTACCGGGCGCGGATGTCGCGCTCCTCGTCCGACTTCGGGTCGTCCGGGTAGTCCGGCAGCGCGTAGCCCTGGCCCTGCAGCTCGGCGACGGCGGCCTTGAGCTGGGGGATGGACGCCGACACGTTCGGCAGCTTGATGATGTTCGCCTCGGGCGTCTTCGCCAGCTCACCCAGCTCGGTGAGGGCGTCCGCGATGCGCTGGCCCTCCTCCAGGTACTCCGGGAAGACGGCGATGATGCGGCCGGCCAGCGAGATGTCCCGGGTCTCGACGTTCACCCCGGCCTGCGAGGCGTACGCCTGGATCACGGGCAGGAACGAGTGGGTCGCCAGGGCGGGCGCCTCGTCAGTGTGCGTGTAAATGATGGTCGAGTCAGTCACCGGGTGCTCCGCTCCACGTCTGCAACATTGCTCGACATCAAGATATCTCGTGATCGGGTCTCACTCGACAGCGGTCTGTACCGAACTCGATCGCAGTCCGTTCGGACAGGCGTGCAACCGATTCGGCCGATCTTGTGGTCTAGGTGGTAGACCCGCACACAAGATCCGGCGGCCGGCCTTGACCACCCGGCCGCCCGAGCGAAAGCGAATCATGAGATATCGCACCAGACTGACGGCACCGGCGGCTGTTCTGCTCGGCACGGCCGCGGCGACGACCCTGGCTCCCTCGGCCCACGCGGCGTCCGGGGGGACGTCCAAGGCGACCACGGGGAAGGACGCGGCCCCGGGTCCCGAGACTCTCGGTGACCCCGTCTACCCGAGCCTGGGCAACGACGGCTACCGCGTCTCCAGCTACCACCTCGACCTCGCCTACGACGCCACGACCAAGCTGGTCGACGGCAAGGCGACCCTGCGCATCCGCACCACCCAGGCTCTGACCCGGCTCTCGCTCGACTCCCTCGGCCTGGACATCCGCTCCGTCCGCGTCGGCGGTCGCACGGCCACGTACGAGCAGGTCGACGAGAAGCTGAGGATCACGCCCGCCCGTACGCTGCGCGAGGGCACCTGGACGACGGTCTGTGTCGAGTACGGCGCCGACCCGCGCCGCGTCCTGAGCCACACCCCTGGGTCGCCACCCCCGACGGCTTCGCGGTGTGCCCGCAGCCCAACTCCGCGCACACCGTCTTCCCGTGCAACGACCACCCGGTCGACAAGGCCGACTTCACGTTCCGGCTCACCGTCCCGAACAACTTGCGCGGAGTCGCCAGCGGCGCCCTCGTCCGTACCGAGAGCCTGAGCGGCGACCGGACCGCGTACACCTACCGCTCGCGCTCGCCGATCGCCACCGAGATCGTGCAGATCACCGTCGGCGACTACGTGATCAAGGACCGACAGGGCCCGCACGGGCTGCCGCTGCGGGACGTCGTCCCGGTCGCGCGCGCCGCGGCCCTCGAACCGGCGCTGGCGCTCACCCCGAACCTGGTCGCGTGGGTCGAACAGCGGCTCGGCGCCTACCCGTTCGAGACGTACGGTCTGCTGCCGTGCAACTCCGACGACCCGGCCGCCTTCGACTTCACCGGCCTGGAGACACAGACCCTCACGCTCTACAAGCCGAACTACCTCCTCCAGGAGGAGTCGAAGATCGGCTCGCACATGATGCACGAGCTGGTCCACTCCTACTTCGGAAACAGCGTCAGCCCCGGCACCTGGGCCGACCTGTGGATCAACGAGGGCCACGCCGACTTCTACGGGCTGCTCTACCGCTACGAGCGTGGCTGGGCCGACTCCATCGGTCTGACGACCATGGAAGCCCGGATGAAGAACACCTACGCACGCGGCGACCAGTGGCGCCACGACTCCGGGCCGGTCGCGGCGCCCAACGAGGCCAACCTCTTCGACAGCCAGCGCTACCTGGGCGGTGTCCTCGTCCTCTACGCGCTGCGCCAGTACGTCGGCGAGACCACCTTCACCGCGATCGAGCGCACCTTCCTCGACCGCTACCGCAACGCCTCGGCGACGACCGAGAACTACATCTCGGTCGCCTCCGAGGTCTCCGGCCAGGACCTCTCCGGCTTCCTGCGGGACTGGCTGTACGGCACCACGACACCGCGTATGCCCGGCCACCCGGACTGGACGGTCACACCGGTGACGGCGCGGCTCGCGCCACAGAACCGTACGGCCGGTCATCACGACAACTCGGCGACCCTCTGACGCACTCTCAGTCGAGCCGGGCCGAGGACATCTCGCCCGGCTCGACCTCGGTGCCGCGCTGCTGCGGGATCACCACCGCACCGTGCTGCAACGCCACCGTGCGGGTGGGTGCCGGGATCCGGATGCCCTCCGCGCGGTAGCGCTTGTGCAGGCGCTTGATGAACTCGTGCTTGATCCGGAACTGGTCGCTGAACTCGCCGACGCCCAGGATGACGGTGAACCCGATCCGCGAGTCGCCGAAGGTGTGGAACCGGACGAGCGGCTCGTGGTCGGGGACGGCGCCGGTGATCTCGGTCATCACCTCGGCGACGACCTCGATGGTCACCCGCTCGACGTGCTCCAGGTCGCTGTCGTACGCGACCCCGGCCTGGACCAGGATCGTCAGCATCTGCTCGGGACGCATGAAGTTGGTCATGTTCGTCTTGGCCAGCTCCCCGTTGGGGATGACGACCAGGTTGTTCGAGAGGTTGCGGACCGTCGTCTGCCGCCAGTTGATGTCCTCGACGTACCCCTCCTCGCCGCTGCTCAGCCGGATGTAGTCACCGGGCTGGACGGTCTTCGAGGCGAGGATGTGGATGCCCGCGAAGAGGTTGGCGAGGGTGTCCTGGAGGGCGAGCGCGACGGCCAGACCGCCGACTCCCAGGGCGGTGAGCATCGGCGCTATGGAGACGCCCAGCGTCTGCAGCACGACCAGGAAGCCCAGGGCCAGGATGACGACCCGGATGATGTTGACGAAGATCGTCGCCGATCCGGCGACCGCCGACCGGGACTGGGTGACCGTCCGCACCAGGGTGCTGACCACTCTCGCGACCGTCAGCGTCGTGACGCCGATCAGCAGTACGGTCAGCGTCTGGTTGACGTTGTGTCCGACGGTCTTCGTCAGCGGCAGCGCCGCGGCGGCCACCGCCACGCCGGCGGTGAAGGCCGACCAGGGCACCACCGTACGCACCGCGTCCACGATGACGTCGTCCCCGCTCCAGCGGGTGCGGTCCGCGTGCCTGCCCAGCCAGCGCAGCAGCATCCGCAGCAGGAAGGCCGCCAGCAGGCCCACGGCCACGGCTATGCCCGCGACGACCAGATCGTCCACGGTGAGTTCTCGCTTCACCGGTCACCTCCGAGGAGTGGATCCGCGGCGCCCCGCGCCACCGACGGCCGGATGTGAAGTCTCGTCACGTGCCACCTGTTCGAAACGTCTTGAGAATGCGATCAAAGTCCGGACGTCTGTGCGAAGTCCGGTGATCACTCATCCTGCCCCATCCGACCGACCGCTCGGCACCGAGCGGTACGGAACCCGCCATCGAGCAGCTCGGACGGGGAGCGCATCGCAGACGTCCGCAGGGTGCACCTCCCCTGCGGGGAAGGGGTCCTCGTACGCAATGTGTGCCAAGTCACCTGCGTACATGGCCAGTTCCGCCTCCGTCAACAGGGCGTGAACTCCGAGGTGGCCCTCAGATCACCTTGAGCCGCACCAGCGCCCCCAGCGTCAACGCCCCCGGCAGCAGCGGCACCCAGACGGTGATGATCCGGAACGCCAGCACCACCGCCGTCGCGACGGTCACCGGCGCGCCCACCGCGACCAGGGCCACGATCAGCGCCGCCTCGACCGAGCCGATACCGCCGGGCGTGGGTATCAGCGCCACGGCGACCGTCGCGGCGAGGTAGGCGAGCGCCATGTGCCAGGGCGGCACCGGCAGCCCCAACGCCATGCCCACGGCGGCCAGTCCGGCGGCCTGCAACGCCGGGAACGCCAGCGAACCGCCCCACAGCGCCAGCGCCCGGGACGGCCGCATGTGCACGGAACGGGCCTCGCCGAGCGCCGTGCGCAGGAAGGAGATCATGGCCGTGCGCAGCCGTCGTACGCAGGCCAGCGCGCCCGCCGCCACCAGCAGGACCGTACAGATACCGATGACCAGCGGGCCGAGCGCCGTGTCGGGGACGAGGCCGCCGAGTTTCAGGGCGTGCGGGAACGCGATCAGCAGGGCGGCCAGCAGGCCCAGCCGGCCGACGACCTCCGCGAGCAGATACAGGGCGAGCGCCGCCGAGGAACGGGCCAGCGGCAGACCGCACACCGTCATGAACCGCAGATTGACCGCGCTCGCGCCGAGCCCGGTCGGCAGCAGATGGTTGGCCGAGCCCGCCGCGAACTGCGTGGCGAGCAGCCGCAGTCTGGGCAGCCGCTCGACGACGGCACCCTGCCTGCTGACGGCGGCGGCCACCCAGGTCAGACAGGTCGCGCAGGCCGCGGCAAGCAGCCAGGGCCACTTGGCGGTCGCGAGATGGCCGAAGCCCGCGGCGAGCACGTCCCGGTGGCGCACCGCCACCACGGCGACGAGTACGAGGGGGAGCAGGCACAGGATCTGGCGCACCGGTATGCGCCGACGCCGGGGCGGAGCGGGGGAGGGCGGCGACGGGGAGGACGGGGAGGGAGAAACCGCAGTCACGTTCGGAGAGGTTTTCCGCACCGCACCAACATCGGGTTGCGGGAGCACGACCTGGGGCTGTCCACCCGGGCAACGGCGGAGAGGAGTGGACCGCCGACGCTTGACCTCAACATTGCTTGAGGTCCTATGGTCGCTGCCATGAGCATGGAAACCACCGCCTGGACGCAGCTGCAGAGCGTCATGACCGCCCATCAGGAGCGGCGCCCCTTCGCCCGCGCGACCCTGCGCCGTATCGCGGAGTTCGCGCGTCCGCACCGCCGCCGCATCACGCGTTTCGTCGTACTGAGTGTGCTGACCGCGCTGCTCGCCGTCGCGACCCCCGTCCTCGCGGGCCGTGTCGTCGACACGATCGTGTCGGGCGGCGACGAGAGCACGGTCGTCCGGCTCGCACTGCTGATCGCGCTCATCGCGGTCGCCGAGGCGGCCCTGGGGATTCTCGGCCGCTGGCTCTCGGCGAAGCTCGGGGAAGGACTCATCCTCGATCTGCGGACGGCCGTGTTCGACCATGTGCAGCGCATGCCGGTCGCCTTCTTCACCCGCACCCGTACGGGAGCACTGGTCTCCCGCCTCAACAACGACGTCATCGGCGCGCAGCGCGCGTTCAGCAACACCCTGTCCGGGGTGGTGAGCAACCTGGTCACGCTGGTGCTCACGCTCGCCGTGATGCTCACCCTGTCCTGGCAGATCACCCTCCTCGCCCTCGTCCTGCTGCCGGTGTTCGTCGTCCCCGCCCGGCGGATGGGCAGCCGGATGGCCCGGCTCCAGCGCGAGGCCGCCGACCTCAACGCGTCGATGGGCACCCGGATGACCGAGCGCTTCTCGGCCCCCGGCGCCACCCTCGTCAAGCTCTTCGGCCGGCCCGACGAGGAGTCCGCCCAGTTCGCGGCCCGCGCCCGCCGGGTACGGGACATCGGCGTACGGACGGCCCTGGCGCAGTCGGCCTTCATCACCGCCCTCACCCTGGTCTCGGCCCTGGCACTCGCCCTGGTGTACGGGCTCGGCGGCTGGTTCGCGCTGCGCGGCACCCTGGAACCGGGCGCGGTCGTCGCGCTCGCCCTGCTCCTGACCCGGATGTACGCGCCGCTCACGGCGCTCGCGGGAGCGCGCGTCGAGGTGATGAGCGCCCTGGTGAGCTTCGAGCGCGTCTTCGAGGTGCTCGACCTGAAGCCCCTCATCGAGGAGAAACCGGATGCCCGCGAGGTCCCCGAGGGCCCGGTCGCGGTGGAGTTCGACAACGTCCGCTTCGCCTACCCCGCCGCCGACCGCGTCTCCCTCGCCTCCCTGGAGGAGGTGGCCGCCCTGGACACCCGAGGCGGCACGGAGGTCCTGCACGGCGTCAGCTTCCGCGCCGAACCCGGCCAGACCATCGCCCTGGTCGGCTCCTCCGGCGCCGGAAAGTCGACCATCGGACAACTCCTGCCCCGCCTGTACGACACCGACGAGGGCGCCGTACGCATCGGCGGCGTCGACGTCCGCGACCTGAGCGCCGCCTCCCTGCGCGCCACCCTCGGCATGGTCACCCAGGACGGCCACCTCTTCCACGACACCGTGCGCGCCAACCTGGCCCTCGCCCGCCCCACCGCGACGGACGACGAGCTGTGGGAGGCCCTGACCCGGGCCCGCCTCGACGACCTGGTCCGCGCCCTGCCCGACGGCCTGGACACGGTGGTCGGCGAACGCGGCTACCGGCTCTCCGGCGGCGAACGCCAGCGCATGACCATCGCCCGGCTGCTCCTTGCCCGCCAGCGCGTCGTCGTCCTCGACGAGGCGACGGCCCACCTCGACAACACCTCGGAGGCGGCGGTCCAGGAGGCCCTGGCGGAAGCCCTGTCCGACCGCACGGCCGTCGTGATCGCCCACCGCCTCTCGACGATCCGCGCGGCCGACCTGATCCTCGTGATCGAGGCCGGCCGGATCCTGGAACGCGGTACGCACGACGAACTCCTGGCCCTGGACGGGCGGTACGCGCAGCTGTACCGGACGCAGTTCGTCGACCGGACGGAGACCGGCCCGTCGGTGCCGGACGTACCGGAGGACGCGACGGCATACCTGAGCAGGAGATCGACCGCCACCGATGTACTGCCGTTTCGGTAGGCGCTCCTCCCGTTTCGGTAGGTCCAAGTGCCCCTACTGGGACGACGACCGGAGGGCCCTCGGCGGGACAGCCTGTTCGGGTACGCGAAACCCGAGGTGAGGTCCCCTTACGTGGCTACTTTCCTGTATCGACTGGGCCGTCTGGCCTTCCGGCGGCGCGGATACGTCGTCCTGGCCTGGCTGGCCGTACTGACCGCCGTCGGGCTGGGCGCCCTGCGGGCGCCGGGGGCCGCCGACGAGGAGTTCTCGATGCCCGGCATCGAGTCGCAGAAGGCGTTCGACCTGATGGGAGAGCGTTTTCCCGGCACCGCCGCCGACGGGGCCACCGCCCGGGTGGTGTTCGTCGCCCCGGACGGACAGAAGGTCACCGCCACCGAGAACAGGGAGGCCGTCGAGGAGGCCGTGGACGCCCTGGGCGACGGCACCCAGGTCGCCGGTGTCGCCGACCCGTTCGCGTCGAAGGCGGTGAGCAAGGACGCCTCGACGGCGTACGCGACCGTCACCTACAAGGTGAAGTCGTCCGAGATCACCGACGCCAGCCGGACGGCCGTCGAAAAGGCCGCCGACCAGGCCCGGGAGGCCGGTCTGACCGTCGAGGCGGGCGGCGACGCGATGGACGGCGGAGCCGGACCGGGCGGTGTGGCCGAGATCATCGGCATCGCGATGGCCGCCGTGGTGCTCCTGATCACCTTCGGCTCGCTCGCGGCGGCCGGGCTCCCGCTGCTCACGGCGGTCCTCGGCGTCGGCATCACCATGTTCACGATCACGGTCCTGGCCGACGCCCTCGGCCTGTCCACCAACACCGGCACCCTCGCGATGATGCTGGGCCTCGCGGTCGGCATCGACTACGCCCTGTTCGTCGTCTCCCGCTACCGCGAGGAACGCGCCAAGGGACACACCCCCGAGGAGGCGACCGGGCTGGCCGTCGGCACGGCCGGATCGGCGGTCGTCTTCGCGGGCCTCACCGTGGTCATCGCCCTGGCCGGGCTCGCGGTGGTCGGCATCCCGATGCTCACCAAGATGGGCCTCGCGGCGGCCGGCGCGGTCGTCGTCGCCGTCGTCATCGCCCTGACCGTCGTCCCGGCGGTGCTGGGCTTCTGGCCGCGTGCCGTGCTGCCGAGGGCGGCACGCAAGCGGCAGGAGAAGGTGGCCGCCACTCAGAAGGGGGCCGCGTCCCGGCCGGACGACGAGAGCAACCTAGGGACCCGCTGGGCCCGCTTCGTGCTGCGCCGCCCGGTCCCCGTGCTGATCCTGGGCGTCCTGGGCCTCGGCGCCCTGGCGATACCGATGACGTCCCTGCAACTGGGCATGCCGGGCGACGAGGCCAAGTCCACCTCGACCACCGAGCGCCGCGCCTACGACGCCCTCGCCGACGGCTTCGGCCCCGGCTTCAACGGCCCGCTGACCATCGTGGTCGACGCCAAGGGCGTGGCCGACCCGGAGACGGCCGTGGCGGGCATCGACGAGAGGATCGGTGCCACGAAGGGCATCGTCTCCGTCACGAAGCCGCGCTTCAACGAGGCCGGGGACACCGCCGTGTTCACCGCGACCCCGTCCACCAGCCCCACCGACGAGCGGACCAAGACCCTCGTCACGACCATCCGCGACGCCCGTCCCGCGACCGAGGCGGCGGCGGACGGGGCCACCTTCGAGGTCACCGGCACCACGGCCCTGAACATCGACATCTCCGCGAAGGTCCAGGCGGCGCTGGTCCCGTACCTGATCACCGTGGTCGGCCTGGCGGTCGTCCTCCTGCTGGTGGTCTTCCGGTCCCTGCTCGTCCCGCTGAAGGCGGCCCTCGGCTTCCTCCTCTCGGTCCTCGCGGCGCTCGGCGCGGTCGTCGTGGTCTTCCAACAGGGCCACGGGGCGGGCCTGTTCGGCGTCGAGCAGACCGGGCCGATCATGAGCCTGATGCCGATCTTCCTCGTCGGTATCGTCTTCGGTCTCGCGATGGACTACGAGGTCTTCCTCGTGTCACGCATGCGGGAGGCGTACGTCCACGGCGAGTCGGCCGAGCGGGCGGTCGTCTCGGGGTTCCGGCACAGCGCCCGGGTCGTCGTGGCCGCCGCACTGATCATGATCGCCGTCTTCGCGGGCTTCATCGGCGAGCACGACTCCATGATCAAGATGATCGGGTTCGGCCTGGCCACCGCCGTACTCCTCGACGCGTTCGTCGTCCGGATGGCGCTCGTGCCCGCCGTCCTCGCCCTGCTCGGCGACAAGGCCTGGTGGCTGCCCCGCCGACTCGACCGGCTGCTGCCCCGCGTCGACGTGGAGGGCGAGGCGCTCACTCGTCGCCCGGGAGCCACCCCCGTACCGGACCCGTCCCCGGACGAGCCGGTCGAGGCCCGCGTCTGACCGGGCCGGCCCCGGCCCCTCCCAGGGCCGCCCGTGGCGAAGGCCACGGGCGGCCCACGCGGCATTTCGTGCCGCATCGTCCACCATGGGCTCAGGCCTCTCACCCGGAGAAACAGATGACCACCAGCCTGGAGCGCCATCTGGGGCGCCGGCCCACCGCCACGGACGTCCTCATGGTCCTGGGCCTGCTCGGCACAGTGAGTCTCGGTGCCTCGATCGCCATTCCCGGCGTCAGCCAACCGGGCCACGACTGGCCCGCCGTAGCGCTCGCGGTGGTCGCCTGTCTCGCCCAGCTGAAGTCGCGTACGCATCCGCGCAGCGCTGTCGTCGCGGCCACGGTCTGCACGGTGGTCACCCTGGCCCTGGGCTTTCTGCTGACACCGCTGCTGCTCGCGCCCCTGATGATCGCCCTGTTCCGGCTGGCCGCCGCCACCGACCCCAGAACGACGCGCGTGTACGGCGCCCTGACCATCGCTGTGGTGGTCGCGTCCGGCGTGTTCGACGCACCCTCGACCGGGATACTCCTGCTGCGCACCATCGGCCCCGTGCTGTGGCTGATGCTGCCCCTGGTCGGCGGGAGCCGGGACCGGCTGCGCCGCGACTACACGGACTCCGTGCAGGCGCGGGCCGCGTACGCCGAGCGCACCCGTGAGGAGGAGGCCCGGCTGCGGGTCGCCGAGGAACGGATGCGTATCGCCCGCGAACTCCACGACGTCGTCGCCCACCACATGGCCGTCGCCAACGCACAGGCAGGCACTGCCCGGCACCTCGCACCCACCCACCCCGAACAGGCACAGAAGCTGCTCGACGAGCTGAGCGCCACCACGTCCTCCGCGCTGCTCGAACTCCGTGCCACGGTAGGGGTGTTGCGCCAGACCGGCGATTCCGACAGCGACTCCCTGGAACCGGCCCCCGGCCTGGACCGCCTCCCCGAGCTGATCGCGACCTGCGAGACCGCGGGCATCGAGGTCACCGTCACGACCGACGGGGAACCCCGGTCCTTGTCACCGGGCGTGGACCTGACCGCGTACCGGATCATCCAGGAGGCCCTCACCAACGTCACCAAGCACGGCGCCGGCAAAGGGGCCCGCGTCGGGCTCACGTACTCCGCCTCCCGGCTGCTCGTCTCGGTCACCAACGACGCTGCGGCCACGACTCCGTCGGTACCGGGCGGCGGTTACGGTCTGATGGGCATGCGCGAGCGAGCCCACTCCGTCGGCGGCGACCTGTACGCCGGGCCCCGCCCCGACGGCGGCTTCGAAGTCACCACCGCACTCCCGCTGCACCCCCTCGCCCCGGACGAAGAGCCGCACTCACGCGCCCCGGGAGCAGACCGGAAAGAAGACGAGGCCACCGCGTGACGATCCGAGTCCTGCTCGCCGACGACCAGGCCCTGCTGCGCGGCACGTTCCGCCTGCTGATCGACTCCTGCGCCGACATGGAGGTGGTCGGCGAGGCAGCCAACGGCGACGAGGCGGTCGACCTCGCCCGCACCCACCGCCCCGACATCGTCCTCATGGACATCCGGATGCCCGGCTCGGACGGTCTCGCCGCCACCGCCGCGATCTGCGCCGACCCCGAACTGGCCGGCACCCGCGTCCTCATCCTCACCATGTTCGAGACCGAGGAGTACGTCGCCCAGGCACTGCGCGTCGGCGCCAGCGGCTTTCTCGGCAAGTACGTCACCACCGACGCCCTCCTCACCGGCATCCGCACAGTCGCCTCAGGCGAGGCCCTCCTCTCGCCCGGTGCCACCAGTGCCCTCATCACCCGGTTCCTCACCGCACCCGCCCCCGGCGGCCTCCTCGCACCCCCGGAACGCCTCGCCGACCTCACCCCGCGCGAACGCGAGGTCACCGCCCTGGCCGCCCAGGGCAAGTCGAACGCCGAGATCGCCGAGGACCTGGTCCTCAGCGTGCTCACCGTCCGCACCCACATCCAGCGCTCGCTGACCAAGCTCGGCGCCCGCGACCGCGCCCAGCTCGTGGTCATCGCCTACCAGACCGGACTCGTCCGGGCCGCCGTGCGCGACCTCTGACGTCAGAGGTCCAGCAGATCCCGGGTCCGCACCGGAAGCCCCGTCTCGAAGGAGCGGTTCGCGGCCAGGCCGGTGACCAGGGAACGGGCGCCGTCGGCCGCGTCCGCCGCACGGTGCAGAGGGTCGTGGACCCGGGCGCCGAACACGTCCTGGAGCATGCGCACATCGCCGCCCCCGTGCCCGCCCTCACCGGTGGCGATCTTGACCTCGCGCGGCTCCGCCCAGAAACGGCGCAGCGTCAGCTCGGTACGGCCGACGGTGTCGGCCACCTCTACGCCGTGCAGCACGGAGCCGCTTGCTGCGCCCCGGGGAGGGGTCCACGTCGACTCCTCGACCAGCAACTCCAGCCGCCCCTCGCTGCCGTTGAAGGCGATGCGGTATCCCTCCCAAGGGGCGTACGCGGTCAGGTGATAGGAGAGTATGGCACCGGTCGCGTACCGCACCAGGACCGCCATGTCGTCCTCGATCGTCACTCCCGGCCCGAAGACGTTCTGGTCGCGGTGGTAACCGTCCTCGGCCTCCGCGTCCAGGTACAGCGCGCTGAGCACGGGCGAGTCCTTGAGGTGTACGGCGAACGGGTCGTCCTCGGCGGCGGGGGAGCCGTGGGCTCGGGTGTAGTCCCGGGCGAGGCCACGGCGCCGGCCGGCCTCGGCGCCGTAGAAGAACAACCCGCCCTGCGCGTACACGGTTTCGGGCTCGGTGCCGAGCCACCAGTTGACGAGGTCGAAGTGGTGGGTGGCCTTGTGGACCATCAGGCCGCCGGAGTCGGCCTTGTCGCGGTGCCAGCGGCGGAAGTAGTCGGCGCCGTGGCGCAGGTCGAGCAGCCACTCGAAGTGCACGGAGCCGACCTCGCCGATCTCCCCGGCCGCGAGCAGCTCCCGTACGGCCGAATGCACCGGGTTGTAGCGGTAGTTGAACGCGACCCGCACCTCGCGCCCGGTGCGCCGGACGGCGTCCAGGATGCGGCGGGCCTTTTCGGCGCCGGTCGTCATCGGCTTCTCGGTGACCACGTCGCAGCCCGCCTCCAGGGCGCGCACGATGTAGTCGTCGTGGGTGCGGTCCACGGAGGTGACCACGACGAGGTCGATCCGCTCGCGACGCAGCATCTCGTCGAAGTCCCCGGCGGCGTACGCGGGTACGGGCGCCCGGCCCGGGTCGGAGTCCGCGAGCCAGCCGTTGTGGACCGCCATCCGGTGGGAGTTGACATCGCAGAAGCCGGCCAGCTCGAACCGGTCCGCGTAGGGACCGGCCAGTGCCTCGGTGAACAGCCGGGCACGGGCGCCCAGACCGACCACGGCGGCGCGGCGGCGTGCGGTGTCGGACATCATGCGGGTCTCCATTCGGTGGGGCGAACGAGGAGGCGTACTCGGCTACACAGCTGCCCACATGCGTGTACTGACCAACCGGTAACCTGCCGGACATGACTTCTGCCGCCCTTGAGCCGCTCGCCGTCCGACGCTGCAACGGTCCGCTCAACTCCCTGCACGGGGCGCACTACTTCTCTCCCGATCTGGGCCGGGAGCTGGGCACTCTCGGGATCACCCATCCCCATGCCGTCAATCTCGCCGCACGGTCGGCGGCGCTGGGGCCGGTCGGGGCCGGCGCGGTGACGGCGGCTTTCTACAACTACAAGCACGACCTCGTGTCCCGGCACGTGCCCGCGGTGTGGTCGATCGCCGCCCCCGCCGACGTCCTCGCGGCACGCGCGCGTGCCGTCGACGCGACGCTTCGGCGGCTGCTGGGCGAGGAGGCCGTGGCGTCCGCGGAGATGGCGGAGGCCGCTCAACTCGCGCTGCGCGCCGCCGAGGCCTGCGGGCGCGGCGCCCGGCCGCTCTACTCGGCCCACGCCGACCTCGCGGTCCCGGACGAGCCGCACCTGGCGTTCTGGCACGCGGCGACCCTGCTGCGCGAGCACCGGGGCGACGGGCACCTGGCCGCGCTGATGTCCGCGGGCCTCGACGGCCTGGAGGCGATGGTGACCCACACCGCCACGGGCAAGGGTCTGACACCGAAGTGGGCGACGACCACCCGTGGCTGGACCCAGGACGACTGGAACGCGGCGACGACCCGTCTGCGGGAGCGCGGGCTGCTGGACGGCGCCACCGGCGAACTCACCGAGCGGGGCGTCGCGCTCCGCGAGGACATCGAGCAGGCGACCGACCGCCTGGACCGGGCCCCGTACGAACACCTGGGCGCGGAGGGCGTGGCACGCCTGACGATCCTGGGGGTGACGTTCGCCAAGGCCGCGGTCGTCGCGGGGGCGTTTCCGAGGGATCTGCTCGGCAAGGGGTGACGCGACCGGCCGTCCTCTCCCTGGGTACCTTGCGCAGGCCCGCACTCGGCTGAGCCCCGGACTGATGCCAGTCCGGCGCCCACGAAATCCCGTCGCGCCGGTCACCAGGCACTGGTCAAGGGCGTCTCAGCCGGGCGCCGGGCCCTTCTCGACGGCGGCGGGAAAGAGGCGCTGTACGGCGGCGACGACAGCGGCCCGCCGGGCTGCCAGGGAGGGGTCGCGGACCCGGTCGCCGGCCGCCTCGACAAGATCGAGCTGGCTGGGCCAGGCCATGGCGATCTGGTTGACGAAGACGAGGATGTCGATGGGCTCCCAGGAGGGATCCAGCTGGCCGGCCTCCTGAGCCCTGTGGAGTTGTTCGACCTTGCGGCGGACGGTCTCCCGGGTGGCGAGGTCGGCGGGGTCGCCCGCCATCTCCATCCGGCCCCAGCTCATGAGCCGGAAGCGGTCGGGGTGTCGGATGAAGTAGTCGTGCACCCGCCCGGCGTACTCGGGCAGGTCGGTGGGGTCGAGGCGGGTCGCCTCGGCCACCGCCGCCATCTCCTGCTCGGAGACGAACCCGTACAGCTCCTCCTTGCTGCGGAAGTACGCGTAGAGGCGTTCCGAACTGGTCCTCGCGGCCTTGGCGATACGGGTGATCCGCGCACCGGCGATCCCGTACCGGGCGAACTCGGCCCTCGCCGCGGTGACGATGCGGTCGCGGGTCGAGTCCGCGCTGGTCGAAGGGCTCATGTCTGAAGAGTACCCACCCAAAAAGGTTTGTTTGGCAAGGGTCACCGCGAAGGCGTACAGTCAAAACGAAAGTTTTGGTTTGGATTGGGGAGTGGTACGTCATGCAGCACCGCACACTCGGCAGCGAGGGTCTGACCGTCTCGGAGATCGGCTACGGCGCGATGGGCCTGACGATGGCCTACGGCCCCGGCGACGAGCAGGAGGGCGTCGCCGCCATCCGGCGCGCCCACGAGCTGGGCGTCACCTTCATCGACACCGCCGAGCTCTACGGCTGGGGCACCGGCTCCAACGAGATCCTGGTCGGCAAGGCGGTCAAGGACTTCCGCGACGACGTGGTCCTGGCCACCAAGTTCGGCTTCGACCTGACCGACCTGTCCAAGGGCTTCGGCCTCAACAGCCGCCCCGACAACATCCGCAAGGTCGCCGACGACAGCCTGCGCCACCTCGGCGTCGACCGCATCGACGTCTTCTACCAGCACCGCGTCGACCCGGACGTGCCGATCGAGGACGTCGCGGGCACCGTCAAGGAGCTGGTCGACGCGGGCAAGGTGAAGTACTTCGGTCTGAGCGAGGCGGGCCCGGAGACGATCCGCAGGGCCCACGCCGTACAGCCGGTCTCCGTCCTCCAGACCGAGTACAGCCTCTTCGAGCGCGACGTCGAGCAGCTCTTCCCGGTCCTCGACGAACTCGGCATCGGCTTCGTCGCCTACTCACCGCTCGGCCGGGGCTTCATCACCGGCACAGCCAAGCCGGCCGGCGAATACGACGCCAGCGACATGCGCAACAGCGACCCGCGCTGGCAGCCCGGCAACTTCGAGAAGAACGTCGACGCCGTCACCCGGCTCGGCGAACTGGCCGCCGCCAAGGGCATCACCGTCTCCCAACTGGCCCTGGCCTGGCTGCTCACCCGCGGCGAGCACATCGTGCCCATCCCCGGCACCCGCAGCTCGAAGCGCATCGAGGAGAACGCGGGCGCCGCCGACGTCACCCTGACGAAGGCCGACCTGGCCGCCATCGACGAGATCCTGCCCCACGGCGGCTTCGGCGCCCGCTACGCGGAGGAGCACGTGCCCACCTGGATCTGACGCCTTCCCGCGCCGCAAGTGGTGCGTATCACGGAGGCGGGCGGCGGCTGGTGCGTAGGCTGGTCGTACTCGACTCGCGAGTCCTCACCAGGGTGAGGAAACAGCCCTTGACCTGCATATACGCAGGCAGGGAGCCTAGCTTTCGGGAGTACCTCCATGCTGCGCACCATGTTCCGGTCCAAGATCCACCGAGCCACCGTCACCCAGGCCGACCTGCACTACGTCGGCTCCGTGACCATCGACGCCGACCTCCTCGACGCCGCCGACCTGCTGCCCGGCGAACTCGTGCACATCGTCGACATCACCAACGGCGCCCGGCTGGAGACGTACGTCATCGAGGGTGAGCGGGGGTCGGGCGTCGTCGGGATCAACGGGGCGGCGGCCCACCTCGTCCATCCCGGAGATCTGGTGATCATCATCGGATACGCTCAGGTGACCGACGCCGAGGCGCGGGCGCTGCGGCCGAAGGTGGTCCATGTGGACCACGGCAACCGTGTTGTGGCGCTAGGCGCCGACCCGGCCGAGCCGGTGCCGGGCTCGGACCAGGAACGCAGCCCACAGGCGGCCACGGCCTGACGATCCGGTGAATCGGCGTATCGGTGAACCTTCGAGGGGAGTGTCCATGAGCAGCGACATCGAGATCCGTGACGAACGGGCGGCAGGCCGCCTGGAGGCGGTGGCGGCGGGTGAAGTCGTGGGTCATATCGAGTATTTCGTGCTGGCTGCGCGCGGACGCGCGCTGGTCCCCGTCCACACGATCGTCGAGCCCGCGCACGAGGGAAAGGGCATTGCGGGCTCACTCGCCCGCGAGCTGTACGCCATGGCCGCCCGCGAGGGCATCGTCGTCGCCCCCCTCTGCCCGTACGTCGTGAAGTGGGCCGAGCGTCACCCTGCCGAGGCCCCGGCAGCGGACCCCGGGCTCATCCAGGCCGCCAAGGAGTGGCTGGTGGCGCACCCCGACCGCTTCTGACGTCCGACAAGGGGACTCGCCTCACCATGCTCGTCCTGCTGCACACCTCACCCGTGCACGTCCCAGTGTTCGACGCCCTGGGCGACGAGGACCACCAGGGCCTGGAACTCGCCCACGTCGTCCACGAGGACCTGCTGACCAGGGCGCGGGCGGCAGGGCCCGAGTCCGTGGCCGACGACGTACGGGCGGTCCTGGAACAGGCGGTCGCCGACGGCGCCGTCGCCGTCCTCTGTACCTGCTCCTCGATCGGGGGCGTCGCGGAGGCCGCCGCCGAGGAGGTCGGGGTGCCCGTGCTGCGGGTCGACCGTCCGATGGCCGCCGCCGCGGTGGCCATCGGCCCGAGGGTGGTCGTCGTCGCGACCTCCGAGAGCACGTTCGGACCGACGGTGGCCCTCGTCGAGGAGGAGGCCCGGAGCGCAGGGCTCCCCGCCGACGTACGGACACTGTTCGTCGACGGAGCCTGGGCCCAGTTCCAGGCGGGCGACACGGAGGCCTACGTCCGGACGGTGGCCGACGCGCTGGACTCGATCCCGGGCGACAGCGCCGACGCGATCGTTCTCGCCCAGGCCTCCATGACCCCGGCCCAGTCGCTGACGACGACGTCGGTACCGGTGCTGTCCAGCCCCCGCCTGGGCCTGGCGGCGGCCGTGACCCACCTGGAGTGAGTGAGGGCGCGTGCGTCGGGTACGCGGGGAAGAAGTCCAGAGCCGAAGCACCGACTGGCTGGAGGACACCGTGACCCACCCGGACCCACACCCCGTACCACCGAGCCCCACTCCGGGCCCCTTCCCGGACCCCACCCCACCCCCGACACCCCCGGACCCGGTCCCACAGCCCCCGGGTCCCGAACCAACCCCAGCCCCGGAACCGGGCCCACCACTGTCCTGAAACACGGGGTGCGCAGTCGCGCCCCTTAAGGGGCGCGGGGAACTGCGCGACAAGCCCCCACCGGGCGGGCAGCCAAAAAACCACCCACCCCGCGGAGCGACGACCCTCAGCCAGTAACCTCGGACCGATCCCCACCCCACAGCGTGTGGAACGACCCCTCCCGATCGGTACGCCGATACGTGTGCGCCCCGAAGAAGTCCCGCTGCCCCTGCGTAAGCGCCGCAGGCAACCGCTCCGCACGCAACGCGTCGTAGTACGCGAGCGCCGCCGCGAACCCCGGCGTCGGCACCCCCTGCCGAGTCGCCGCGACCAGCACCTCGCGCCAGTCGTCCTGCGCCCCCGCGATCTCCCGCGCGAACGTCTCGTCGGACAGCAGGCTCGGCAGATCCGCCCGCGTGTCGTACGCGGCGCGGATCCGGTCCAGGAACGCCGCCCGGATGATGCACCCGCCGCGCCAGAGCGCGGACACCGCACCGAGGTCGATGTTCCAGTCGTACTCGTCGCTGCCCGCCGCGATCTCGTGGAAGCCCTGCGTGTACGACACGATCTTCGACGCGTACAGCGCCTGCTCCACGCGGTCGGCGAAGGCCGCCGCCTCCGATTCGCTCAGCGGGGTCGCCTTCGGGCCCGCCAGCTCGCGCGAGGCCTCGCGCAGCGCCGCGTGGCCGGACAGCGAGCGGGCGAAGACCGCCTCGGCGATGCCCGACACCGGCACGCCCAGGTCGAGGGCGATCTGCACGGTCCAGCGGCCGGTGCCCTTCTGCTCGGCCTGGTCCACGACGACGTCCACGAACGGCTTGCCCGTCGCCGCGTCCACGTGCGACAGCACCTCGGCGGTGATCTCGATCAGGTAGGAGTCGAGACGGCCCGTGTTCCAGGTGCGGAAGATGTCGGCGATCTGCGCGGGGGAGTACCCGGCGACATCGCGCAGCAGCTGGTACGCCTCGCCGATCAGCTGCATGTCGGCGTACTCGATGCCGTTGTGGACCATCTTCACGAAGTGGCCGGCGCCGTCCGGACCCACGTGCGACACACACGGGGTGCCGTCCGCCGCCTTCGCGGAGATCTTCTCCAGCATCGGACCGAGGGAGTCGTACGACTCGACCGGGCCGCCCGGCATGATGCTCGGGCCGAGCAGCGCGCCCTCCTCGCCGCCCGAGACGCCCATGCCGACGAAGTGGATGCCCTGCTCACGCAGGTCGCGCTCGCGGCGCCGGGTGTCCGCGAAGTGCGCGTTGCCGCCGTCGATGATCATGTCGCCGGGCTCCAGGAGCGGGGCGAACTCCTGGATCACCGCGTCGGTCGGCTCACCGGCCTTCACCATGACGACCAGGCGGCGCGGGCGCTCCAGCGCCTCCACGAACTCCTTGGCGGTGTCGGCCGCGACGAAGTCGCCCTCGGTCCCGAACTCCTCGACCAGAGCGTGCGTACGCGCCGCCGTCCGGTTGTGCAGCGCGACCGTGTAGCCGTTGCGCGCGAAGTTGCGGGCGAGGTTGCGGCCCATCACCGCGAGTCCCGTGACGCCGATCTGGGCTGAGTTGCTCATGCGGATGGCTCCTAGTGGGTCCTGGAAAACGGTGGTGCCGGCAGGTCCTGGAAGCGGTGGTGCAGTTCGTACCCGCTCGCCAGTATTGCCCTTCGGGCCATCCTGACGTGCCGGTACGCCGACCGCACATCCGGGTCCGCCGTTCCTGCGTACGCCAATACGCACCAGAACCCCCACCTGCCTCAGCGTTTACGCAACAGACCCGTATTCCCGGCCACTTCGATGTCTCAACAGGCGTACTTCGGCCGTACGGAGGCTGATTTGCCGTCTTGTCATGGCCTGTTCGCAGCGCTTACTTTTGCGACTCCTGGTATTGGGTGAGGGTGAGGGGGGCTCTTCCATGGCCGTACGCGGCAAGCACCGCCGGTACCAGCCGAACCGGATCAACCGGGCCTCTCTCACCGTCACCGCGGGCAGCGCCGGTATCGCGCTGCCGTTCGTCGGGGCCGGTGCGGCGGACGCGGCGGATGTGTCGACCTGGAACAAGGTCGCGGCCTGCGAGTCCACCAACGACTGGAACATCAACACCGGCAACGGCTACTACGGCGGGCTCCAGTTCAGCCAGTCCACCTGGGAGGCGTACGGCGGCACGGTCTACGCGGGGCGCGCGGATCTGGCCACCAAGGACCAGCAGATCGCCGTGGCCGAGAAGGTGCTCAAGGGGCAGGGCCCCGGCGCCTGGCCCGTCTGCTCGGTCCGCGCGGGACTCACGCGTGGCGGCGACACCCCCGACATCAACCCCTCGGGCAACTCCGGCAACTCGGGCACCTCTGAGCGGAAGTCCCAGGCCAAGAGTCAGCGCACCGTCCGTGACGTCAAGCCGCAGACCACGCCCCAGTCCCAGGCGGGCACCGCCCAGATGTACACCGTCGTGCACGGCGACACCCTCTCCGGCATCGCCGACGAACGCGACGTCCGGGGCGGCTGGCAGCGCCTGTACGCCGCCAACCGCACGACGGTCGGCACCGATCCGGACCTGATCGTCCCCGGCCAGCGGCTGAACCTCCGTACGAAGGCCGCGCCCGCCGCACCCGCCACCGCCGAGCCCGCGCGCAAGGCCAGGACCAAAACCAAGCCCAGGACGGAGCAGGCCCCTTCGCGCGCCGTCGAGAAGGTCGCCGCGACCAAGGCCCCCACGACCACCACCACGCTCAGCGCGCCCGTGAGCGCCGCGACCGGGACGCCGTACCACAAGGCGGGTTCCTCCTGGTCGAAGGGCTACCACACCGGCGTCGACTTCCCGGTGCCCACCGGCACCTCGGTGAAGGCGGTCGGGGCGGGCGAGGTCGTCGACGCGGGCTGGGGCGGGTCGTTCGGGTACCAGGTGGTGATCCGGCACGCCGACGGCCGCTACTCGCAGTACGCCCATCTCTCGGCGATCTCCGTGAAGGCGGGCCAGTCCGTGTCGGGCGGGCAGCGCATCGGGCGCTCGGGGTCCACGGGCAACAGCACGGGCCCGCATCTGCACTTCGAGGTGCGGACGGGGCCCGGCTTCGGTACCGACATCGACCCGGTGGCCTATCTCCGGGCCGGCGGCGTCAGGATTTGACCCTCGTGCGGTGCCGGTCGAGGGCGGGTATCGGGATCGGCACGTACGGGACGCCGTAGAAGGGCCCGAAGTGGATGGGCGGGCCCTCGTCGGGCGCGTCCTGCTCGGGCGCCGGCACCGCCGCGTTGGCCGGCACCAGGTCGTCCTCGTGGGCGGGCGCGTCGGGCTGCGGGGGAAGGCCCGTGAGCGTCGGCAGACCGGCCGACAGGACCTCGGCCGGGACCGGCCCGGGAGTCCGCTCGTCGCTCACTTCCGCCGTTTCCTCGTCGTGCCCGGCTTCTGTCCGCTCCGGGGCCGAGTGCGTTGAAACAGCGGGAACAGGGGATGCAGGGTCAGGAAACACAGGCAGCGCCTCGGCGTGCGTGCTGTGCTGCAGCCGTTCCGTCGTGAGCAGGATCAGACCGCCGGCGGCGACCACACCGCAGCTCAGCGCGAGGATCGTGCCCGTCGTGCCGTACCGGAAGGTCTCGCCGAACATCGTGATGCCGACCGCCGCCGCCACCACCGGGTTCACGACCGTCAGCGTCGCGAGCGGGGCCGCGAGGCCACCGCCCCGGTAGGCCGCCTGCGAGAGCAGCAGACCGGCGACACCGAGCACGGCGATCAGGGCCAGCGTGGGCAGATCCGCGGCCGTGATGCCGCCGGACCAGTCCACGGCGACGACCTTCGTGAACACCGACGACATACCGAAGGCGATACCGGAAGCGATCGCGAGCAGCGTGCTGCGCACCGCCGGGTGCCGGTGTGCCGCGCGGCCCGCCACCATCAGCGTCACCACCGCGGAGCCGGTGACCACGGCCAGCAGCACCCGCTGGGTCGTGCCCAGGGACTGCGCCTCGGACGCGCCGACCAGGGACAGCAGACCCGCGAGTCCCAGCGTCGCCATGATCGCGCCCCGCCAGGCGGTCGCCCCGGCCTTGCGCCGCACGAACAGGGCCGCCATCGGCAGCGCGAACACGATCGTCAGGGCGCCCATGGGCTGGACGACGCTCAGCGGCCCGTAGGCCAGCGCCACCACGTGCAGCACGCCGCCGAAGCCGTTCAGCGCCACGGCGGCCCACCAGACCGGCCTGCGCATCGGCGCGTAGGACTGGCCGTGTTCGGAATCAGCGACACGTTCCTGCACGATCGCTCCGCCCGCGTAGGCGACAGCGGAGACGAGCGACAGCAGGATGGACAACGCGAGGGCGCTCATGAGCAACTCCTCTGCGTGCGGCGCGGGCCAGGGGCCCGGCGCGGCGAACGGTCGGCTTCCATAGTGACTACGATCCCCCCTCGCGCGCGCCACGTCGTCGTACCAGAGCATCCATTGGGTCCTACTGCCGATGGAGTACATGGAGCGCAACGTCCTCCCCAGGGTGGGTGACGCGGAGGTGAAGCCGCTGCGCACGACTACGGCCCTCCTTGGTACTACTGCTCCCCGTGGACCTCGACCCGGATCTCACGGCCCTCGCACCCCTCGGCGGCTTCTTCGTACTACGCACGGCCGGAGCACCCGCCGTACGGCCGCCGACGCTCGCGCAGACCTACGCACATCGTGGAGAGGACGTTTACGCGGATTCCATAACTTTCCGTGTCCAGACGGTCGCGGACCGTCTCCATACCTCTGAGCTGCGGGTTTCCGCATCGATCGCCCAACAGGCGCTCGCGGCCAGACTGTGGTCCATCGCGCTGGGCTGTGCGGTCCTGTACGGCGGCGTCCCCGACCTCGACCCCCGCCTCCTCCTCTGGGACGCCACCGCGAGCGCCCCCGACGACCTGTGGCTGACGGAGGTACGCCCCCGGCCTGCCGACGCGGCGACGGTCGCGGACATCGTCGTACGAGGGCACCTGGAGCCCCTCACGGCCGCCTTGCACGCCCGGTACGGCGTCGCCGAGGGCCTGCTGTGGGGCAACGCGGGCTCCGCGCTGGCCGGAGCGGCCCGCGAGCTCGACCGCTGGGCGCACGGGAGGGACCCGGACGCCGGCGCACGCGCCCGCACCCTCGCCGCCGAACTGTTCACCCACCCCCGCCTCGCCCCGACCGGCACCCTCACCGGCACCGCCTTCCGACGGCGCAGCTGCTGCCTCTACTACCGGGTGCCCGGCGGCGGGGTCTGCGGAGACTGCTGCTTCACCAGGCCCCCACGGTCTTCCCCGGGAGACGCATCTGGGTGACCATGTGGGAACCAGCCGCCGAGACAGGGAGTTTTGGGTGCGTGTGGGCCTGCTGACCCGGGAGTACCCGCCGGATGTGTACGGCGGCGCGGGCGTCCATGTCGAGTTCCTGGCCCGGGAGTTGGGCGCCCTCACCGACCTGGAGGTGCACTGCTGGGGCGAGGGCCGAGGAGTCGGAGTCATCCGCCACCGGTCCTGGCCGTCGCTCGACACCGCCAACGACGCCCTGCGCACCTTCTCCACGGACCTCTCCATCGCCGCCGCCCTCGAAGGCCGCGAACTGGTCCACTCCCACACCTGGTACGCCAACCTGGCCGGCCACTTCGCCAAGCTCCTGTACGGCGTCCCGCACGTGATGACCGCACATTCCCTGGAGCCCCTGCGCCCCTGGAAGGCCGAGCAACTCGGCGGCGGCTACGCCCTGTCGAGCTGGGCCGAGCGCACCGCCATCGAGGCCGCCGACGCCGTGATCGCCGTGTCCGGGGCCATGCGCGAGGACATCCTGGCCTGCTACCCGGCCCTCGACCCGGCCACCGTCCATGTCGTGCACAACGGCATCGACACCACCCTCTACCGCCCCGACCACGGCACCGACGCCCTCACCCGCATCGGCGTCGACCCGGACCGCCCGTACGTCCTGTTCGTCGGCCGCATCACCCGGCAGAAGGGCGTCCCCCATCTGCTGCGCGCGGTCCGGGACATCGACCCGGCGGCCCAGGTCGTGCTGTGCGCGGGCGCGCCCGACACCCCGGAGATCGACCGGGAGTTCCGCGAACTCTTCCAGGAGCTGAGCGCCGTACGCGAGGGTGTCTTCTGGATCCCGCAGATGCTGCCGCGCCCGGATGTCATCCAACTCCTCACGCACGCCGCCGTGTTCGTCTGTCCCTCGGTGTACGAGCCGTTGGGCATCGTCAACCTGGAGGCGATGGCCTGCGGAACTCCCGTCGTGGCCTCGCGGGTCGGGGGCATCCCCGAGGTGGTCGACGACGGGAAGACCGGCGTGCTCGTGTCCCTGGACGAGGACCCGGGGGCCTTCGAGGCGGACCTCGCGCGGGCCCTGGACTCTGTGCTCGGTGATCCGGAGGGCGCCCGGCGCATGGGGGAGGCCGGACGGGAGCGTGCGGTGGGCGAGTTCGGCTGGGACGCGGTGGCCCGGCGGACCGTGCGGCTCTACGAGGAGATCCTCAAAAAAGGTCAACAGGCTTAGCGCGACCGGCGTACGGGCAAGCAACCTGCACAACCACGGTGAGGGGAGCGGCGATGCGTCGTGGTGGACCTTCTGTGCTCGGGATCGTACTGGCGGGCGGAGAGGGCAAACGCCTGATGCCCCTGACCGCGGACCGCGCGAAACCGGCGGTCACTTTTGGCGGAACGTATCGCCTGGTCGACTTCGTCCTGTCCAACCTCGTCAACGGTGACATCATGCGCATCTGCGTGCTCACGCAGTACAAGTCGCACTCGCTGGACCGCCACATCACCACCACCTGGCGGATGTCCAGCCTGCTCGGCAACTACGTCACCCCGGTCCCCGCCCAGCAGCGCCTCGGCCCGCGCTGGTACCTGGGCAGTGCGGACGCGATCCTCCAGTCCCTGAACCTCGTGCACGACGAACAGCCCGACTACGTCGCCGTGTTCGGCGCCGACCACGTCTACCGCATGGACCCCCGCCAGATGATCAACCAGCACATCGACAGCGGCGCCGGGGTCACGGTCGCGGGCATCCGGGTGCCGCGCACCGAGTCGTCGTCCTTCGGCGTGATCACGCCCGGCACCGACAACCAGACCGTGCAGGGCTTCCTGGAGAAGCCCGCCGACCCGCCCGGGCTGGCCGACGACCCCGAGTCGGTGTTCGCCTCCATGGGCAACTACATCTTCACCACGAAGGCCCTGATAGAGGCCCTTCAACGGGACGCCGAGGACGGCGACTCCGTGCACGACATGGGCGGTTCGATACTGCCCGCGCTCACCGAGCGCGGCGAGGCCCAGCTGTACGACTTCAGCGAGAACCACGTGCCCGGCGAGACGACACGCGACCAGGGCTACTGGCGGGACGTCGGCACGCTCGACGCGTACTACGACGCCCATATGGACCTGATCGCCGAGCGCCCCGCGTTCAACCTCTACAACCGCAGCTGGCCTGTCTACACCCACTCCGGCCAGCTGTCGCCCGCCCGTTTCAACTCCGGCGGCATCGCCAGCGAGTCGATCATCAGCGCGGGGTGCCTGATACGCGGGCAGGTGACGCGCTCGGTGCTCTCGCCCGGGGTGCGCGTCGATCCGGGCGCGGTGGTGCAGGGGTCGATCCTGCACGACAACGTGCGCATCGGGCGGGGCGCGATCGTGCGCGGGGCCGTCCTCGACAAGAACGTCGAGGTCCCGCCGGGCGCGACGATCGGCGTCAACCCGGAGCGCGACTCCGACCTGTACACCGTCTCCAAGGGCGGAGTGATCGCCCTCGGGAAGGGCCAGCACGTGTCATAGGCGGTACGCCCACGCCCCGACGGCCCCGGTGAGTCCGTGCTCACCGGGGCCGTCGGCATGTCCGGGCCCCGGGCAGTGAGCCGAACGGGCTGTTGCCGTACGGCCCCGAGGTGACCGTGCCGTCGGCGGCGCGGATCGGGACGGCCGGCGAGGAACGGATGCGGGACACGGCCGCCATCCGGCCCGAGCCCACGGAGGACCGCCCTGTGAGATGGACGCTGCGCACCGCCGGGGCGGTGACGGCCGCCGCCCTGTTCGCGGGCGCGCTCTCCGCACCCGCCGCCCATGCCCGTGACGAGCGGCTCACCGAGCTCGTCAACCCGTTCATCGGCACCGAGAACGAGGGCAACACCTTCCCCGGCGCGACCGTGCCCTTCGGCATGGTGCAACTGTCTCCCGACACCGGGCACAAGACCGGCTACCGCTACTCCCAGAACCGCATCCGTGGCTTCTCCCTGGTCCACCTCTCCGGCGTCGGCTGCCGGATCGGCGGCGACCTGCCGGTCCTCCCGACGACCGGCGACATCACGAGCACCGACCACGCGACCTACGCCACCGAGTACGGTCACGACCAGGAGCGCGCCACTCCCGGCTACTACAGGGTGGGCCTGGACTCGGGCATCGACGCCGAACTGACGGCGACCGCCCGCACCGGCGTCCAGCGCTACACCTTCCCGGCGACCACCAAGGCCAACGTGCTCCTCAACGCGGGCCAGTCGCTGCACACCAAGGTGGCGAACCGGGTCGAGATCCTCGACGACCGCACCGTCCGTACGACGATCACCGGCTCCGGCTTCTGCCGGGGCACCAAGCCGTACACCGTCCACACGGTCACCCGCTTCGACCGGCCCTTCACGGCGTACGGCACCTGGGACGGGTCCGCCGTCACCGACGGGTCCCGGACCGGGGGCGACGGCGCCTACGTCCGCTTCGACACGACCGACGGCGACCGCACCGTCGAGGCGACCACCGCACTCTCGTACGTCGACGCGGAGGGCGCCGCCGGCAACCTGAGCGCCGAGGGCGGACGTTCGTTCGACGCCGTACGGGAGGCGGCCCGGGCGGCCTGGGAGGCGCGGCTCGACGACGTGCGCGTCACAGGCGGCTCGGAGACCCTCCGGCGGACCTTCTACTCGTCCCTGTACCGCAGCTTCCTCGCCCCCAACATCGGCAGCGACGCCGACGGCCGCTACACCGGCTGGGACCTGAAGGTCCATCGCGCGCGGGACTTCACGTACTACCAGAACTGGTCCCTCTGGGACACCTACCGCACCCAGGCCCAGCTCCTGTCGCTGCTCGCGCCCCGCGAGGCCCGTGACATGGCGCTCTCGGTGCTGAAGATCGACGAGGAGGGCGGCTGGCTGCCCAAGTGGGGCTACGGCACCGTCGAGACCAACATCATGACCGGCGACCCGGTCACCCCGTTCCTCACCCACGCCTACCAGCAGGGCCTGCTGCACGGCCACGAGGAGCGGACGTATCGCGCCCTCAAGAAGAACGCCGACGGCGTGCCGCCCGCCGCTCTGCCGATGCTGGGGCGCGAGGCGAACAAGGAGTACATCGCGAACGGCTTCGCGCCCTATCTCAAGGGCCGCCCGCGCACCAAGCTCGGCGACTCGGACTACCACTGGGGCGCCTCCGTCACCCTCGAATACGCCCTGTCCGACGCGATGCTGGCCCAGATGGCCCGCGACCTGGGCCACAAGGCCGACGCCGACCGATACGCCCGCCGGGCGCAGAACTACCGTGCCGTCTTCGACCCCGCGACCGGCTTCTTCCGCCCCCGGGACGGCTCGGGAGCCTTCACCGGCGACCCCGATCCGGCCATCGGCGAGGGGTTCCACGAGGGCACGGCCTGGCAGTACCAGTGGCTGGTTCCGCAGGATCTGCCGGGCCTGGTGGACCTGCTCGGGGGGAGGGAGGCGGCCAACAAGCGGCTCGACACCTTCTTCGCGTATGACGAGCTGAAGGCGGACCCAGCCCGGACGGCCCGCGAGGTGTGGGTGAACGGCCCGTACGCCTACTACAACGCGGACAAGTACAACCCGCAGAACGAGGTCGACCTCACCGCCCCGTACACCTACCTCTCCACCGGACAGCCCTGGAAGACCACCGAGGTCGTGCACACCGCGCTGACCCTCTACACGGACGGTCCGACCGGCATGACCGGCAACGACGACATGGGCACCATGTCCGCCTGGCACGTCCTGTCCGCGATCGGGATCTTCCCGGTCCAGCCCGGCTACGACACCTGGGGCCTGTCCACCCCGGTCTTCGACCGCACCGACCTCACCCTCGACACCCGCTACTACCCGCTCGGCGCCCTCACGGTGACGGCACCCGGTACGGCGGACAGCCGACGGTACGTCCAGTCGGTGGCCGTCGACGGGACTTCGTACAGCCGTACGTATGTGACGAGTGCGTTGCTGCGGGGCGCGCGTGCGCTGGAGTTCACGGTCGGCCCGGAGCCGTCCGGGTGGGGTACGGGCGCGGAGGATGCGCCGCCCGCCCTGAAATAGGGGCCTGTGTGTGCTGACGTAACCTCACGTGTCACTTAAGTCCCGCTGCTCGCGGAGCAGCGGGACTTAATCCGTTGTTAACTGTGCGTAGCTTGATCGTACTTGACCGTAATCGGCTGCAGGCGATTGACTGCTGGCTCACCCTCCGTCGACGCGAGAGCGATCCCTTGACCTCTGAGACCTCGGACCTGCTCGCCCCCCTCGACCTGGCGTTCTGGAACATGGATTCCGACCTGCACCCCATGCACCTGGGCGCCCTCGGTGTGTTCTCGTCCCACTCGCCCACCGCCGGAGCCCACGCGGCCGATCTGCTCGCCGCCCGCGCCCCGGCCGTACCCGGACTGCGGATGCGCATCCGGGACGTCTGGCAGCCGCTGCTCCCGCTGGCCTTTGGGGGCGCCACCCGCGAGACCGCACCGGACTTCGACCCGCTCGACCACGTACGGCTGCACGCCCCGACCGCCGACTTCCACGCCGAGGCCGGACGGCTCATGGAACGCTCGCTGGAGCGCGGTCGGCCGCCGTGGGAGGCGCATGTCCTGCCCGGCGAGGACGGGACCTCCTTCGCCGTGCTCTTCAAGTTCCACCACGCCCTCGCCGACGGCCTGCGCGCGCTGACCCTCGCCGCCGGTGTCATGGACCCCCTCGACCTGCCGGGGCCCCGCCCGCGCCCCGAAACGCCGGCCACGGGTCTCTTCCCGGATGTGCGCAAGCTGCCCGGGATGGTGCGCGGTGCCTTCTCCGACGTGGGGCGCGCCCTGGACATCGGCGCCTCCGTCGCCCGGTCCAGCCTGGACACCCTGGGCGTCCGTTCCTCCGCCGCGCTCGTCGCCGAACCGAGCGGCACCCGCCGTACCGCCGGAGTCCTTCTCGACCTCGACGACATCCACCGGGTGCGCAAGACGGTCGGCGGTACCGTCAACGATGTCCTCATCGCCGTCGTCGCCGGGGCGCTGCGGCGCTGGCTCGACGAGCGCGGCGACGGCAGCGAGGGAGTCGCGCCGCGCGCGCTCATCCCCGTCTCCAAACGGCGTCCGCGCACCGCCCATCCGCAGGGCAACCGGCTCTCCGGGTATCTGATGCGGCTGCCCGTCGACGATCCGGATCCGCTGCGGCGCCTCGACTCCGTGCGCTGGGCCATGGACCGCAACAAGGACGCGGGGCCCGGGCGGGGCGCGGGCGCGGTCGCGCTGCTCGCCGACCATGTGCCGCCGCTCGGGCACCGGCTCGGCGGGCCGCTGGTGAAGCAGGCGGCTCGGCTGTGGTTCGACATCCTCGTCACCAGCGTGCCGCTGCCCAGCCTCGGGCTCCGGCTCGGTGGCAACCCGCTCACCGAGGTGTATCCCTTCGCTCCGCTCGCCCAGGGACAGTCGTTGGCGGTCGCCATCTCGACGTATCGGGGGCAGGTTCATTTCGGGCTCGTCGCGGACGCGGAAGCCGTGCCGGACCTTGATCGGTTCGCCGCTGCGGTCACGGCCGAGGTGGAGGCGCTGGTCGCCGTCTGCGCCCCCTGAGCAGGGGCATGATCGTCGCGGGTTTGGTGACTGGGGTCGGGCTTCCGTAAAATCGCCTGTTCGAGAGCGGGCGCGGTCAAGGCGCCGCGACGGCGACCCAGGGAACGGCAGCGCGATGACGGTGACAGAGGACGGCCCGACGGCCGTGGACGGCCAGGACGACATGTCCTATGGTCCCGGCATCGACCCCGAGCGCATGGCCGTCTGCCTCAGCGTGCTCGAAGAGCTGGACAAGCTGGACGTCGACCACCCCGACGCCATCGCCGTGCGCCGCGCCACCGCAGGCGTCTACCGCACGGTCAAGCAGCGCCGCCGGCAGGAGCGCCGGGCCGCCAAGACCGCCCACGACAAGGCGGTCACCGAGTCCACGGCGACCGGCTCCGCCCAGCGCATCGACGACGAGACCGAGGGCATCCTCCCGTCGTCGGTGACCGAGGAGGGGCAGATCGCGGGGATACTCCAGCGCCCGCGCTCCTGCTACACCTGCAAGACCCGGTACATCGAGGTCGACTACTTCTACCACCAGCTCTGCCAGGACTGCGCCGCCCTCAACCGCTCCCGCCGCGACGCCCGTACCGACCTCACCGGCAAGCGCGCGCTGCTCACCGGCGGCCGGGCCAAGATCGGTATGTACATCGCGCTGCGGCTGCTGCGCGACGGCGCGCACACCACGATCACCACCCGGTTCCCCAAGGACGCCATCCGCCGCTTCAAGGCCATGAACGACTCGGCCGACTGGCTGCACCGGCTGGAGGTCGTCGGCACCGACCTGCGCGACCCGGCCCAGGTCGTGGCCCTGGCCGACCAGATCGCCGAGCAGGGACCGCTCGACATCCTGATCAACAACGCGACCCAGACGGTACGCCGGCTGCCCTCCGCGTACGCCGCCCTGGTCGAGGGCGAGAGCGCGCCGCTGCCCGCCGGGGAACTGCCCGCCCACCGGGTGATCGGCGCCTTCGGGTCCGGTGCGGTCGACGGACTGGCCGCGCTGCCCGTCGGCATCAGCGGTCTCGACGCCCAGCAGGTCGCCGACCTCGCCCTCGTCGCGGGCAACGCCAGCGTCGCCCGGCATCTCGACGGCACCGCCATCGACGCGGGCGGGCTCGTCCCCGACGTCGTCGACACCAACACGTGGGTGCAGACGATCGAGCAGATCTCCCCGGTGGAGCTGCTGGAGACCCAGCTGTGCAACTACACGGCGCCGTTCATCCTGATCAGCAAGTTGCGGCCGGCGATGGCAGCGGCTGCGCGGGACGCGGTGAGCAAGCGGGCGTATGTCGTCAATGTGTCGGCGATGGAGGGGGTGTTCGGGCGTGGGTACAAGGGTGCGGGGCATCCGAACACGAATGCGGCGAAGGCCGCGATGAACATGGTGACGCGGACCAGTGCGCAGGAGATGTTCCAGGCCGACGGTATTTTGATGACCTCGGTGGACACGGGGTGGATCACTGACGAGCGGCCTCACTACGACAAGCTGCGCTTGGCCGATGAGGGGTTCCATGCGCCGCTTGATCTTGTGGATGGGGCGGCTCGTGTATACGACCCGGTCGTGCGGGGGGAGTTGGGCGAGGATCTTTACGGGGTGTTCTTGAAGGACTACGCGCCTGGTAAGTGGTAGGCGGGGGTTGTGGGGCGTGTGCCGGCCGGTGGGGGCTGGTCGCGCAGTTCCCCGCGCCCCTAGGTGGGTGTTGGCTTTGCCGGTTTTACCCGTGTACCGCCGTCTACCAGTAGGTCGGCTCCAGTCACCCACTCTGCTGCGTCTGACGCCAGCCACAGGACCGCCTGGGCCACGTCCTTCGGCTCTCCGATTCGGGCCAGGGGTAGGCCGGTTGCGATCTCCTGCTCACTCGGCTCCCATACGAAGCGGGCCATTTCTGTGCGGACCAGGCCCGGGGAGACCGAGTTGACCCGGACCTTCGGGGCCAGTTCGCCTGCGAGTTGTTGGGTGAGGTGGAGGAGGGCCGCCTTCGTGGTGCCGTAGGCGCCTACGTTGGGGCCGACGTGCGTGGCGCCCTCCGTGCAGATGTTGATGACCGTGCCGCCGTGTTCGCGCATCCAGGCCCGCCATGCGTACTGCGTCAGGCGTAGTGGAGCCTCGACGTTGGTGGTGAACGCCTCGCGCCAGGTGTCCGGGTTCGCGTCCATCAACGGGCCGTAGGGCTGGTTCGTGGCCGCGTTGTTCACGACGATGTCGATGCGGCCGAAGGTGTCGAGTGTGAACTCGGTCAACAGGGACAGGTGTGCGGGATCGGCGACACTGCCCGCCATGCCGATGCCGCCGAGCGTCTTGGCGGCCCGCGCAACCCCGTCCGGATCACGGGCCGTTACGCACACCCGCGCTCCCGCCCGCACGAACGCCTCCGCGACGGCCAGCCCGATGCCGCGCGTGCCCCCGGTGACCAGGGCGACCCGCCCGTCGAGTCCGTACGGCGATGTCATCCGCGTACCGTCTCATGACGGACCGTCAGTCAACAGCCCCCAGGCGGGAGTGCTGTTCCGCGACCAGTTCCAGCAGGGTGCGCCAGTCCTCCAGGACGCCCGCGTCGAAGCCCGGCGCCCGGCCGGCCTCGTCCGCCTGGCGCAGGGTCAGGGTGTCGGCGTCGACGTGCGGGTCCAGGTCCGTGGCGTGCGGGCTGTCGTGTACGAGGCGGGCGACCCGTTCGCCGAGCAGGTGCCGTACGGCGTCCGCCGCCGTACGGGCGTGGCGGGTGGGGTCGCCGGGGGCCAGGAGCCGGCCTATGACGTGGACCAGGCCCGCGATCTGGAGTTCCTTGTCGGCCGGGCGACTTCGGCGCAGCAGGGCGGCCGTCTGGAGCGCGTGCTGATGCAGGTCGACGGGGTCGGTGCCGTGCTCGGGGGTGCCCCGGCAGGCGTGCAGCAGATCCATCAGCTCCTCGACGCCGCGCAGCTCCATGCGTCAGTCCTCCCGAGTCCTACCGCGGGACCAGCCGTTGCCTTCGGGCAGCAGATCATGGGCGACTTGCGCGCGGACCAACGGGAGCTGAACTGCTGGACGTGTTCCGGCAATGCCGTACGAGGGTCCGTCGGTTGAGCCGTACGGGTGATGCTCAAACCGTGCTCCAGGTAACAAACAACCCCAGATTATGGCTGAATGAACACTGAGCGACGTGAGATCTTTACCGCTTGTTTTCACCCCATCGAGCGGGCATGCGCTCATTTGGTTAATACTGGAGCGGACGGGCAGCACGACTGGGTTCCACCCACACCCACGGTCCGTTACCGGCGCCACCGCGTCCTGACTGCTCTTGACCAAGACCCGAGTGGATGTGGAGCGACCGGCAGCAGACTGGTCCCGATTGTCCTGAGGGTGACCCGACACATAAGGAGTGCGCGGTGACACCGGAGAAGACGAATCTCGAACAAGGCCCTGAGGAACGCACAGCGGCCCCTGTCGACCGGAGCGACCGGCTCGGCAGCCTCGACGTGTGGGCCAGGTCGGCCCCGATCCGCCTGGCGGGCTACGAGGACGACCTCGCCGAGCCGCACATCCTGCCCAGCGTCGACTAGCACCCGTCGAGATTGACGTCGGCATGGGCGTGCCACACTCACGTCCATGCTGATCATCAGGGAAGCCGCGGCTGCTGACTGGCCGCGGATCTGGCCGTTCTGGCACCGCATCGTCGCCGCCGCGGAGACCTACACCTGGGACCCGGACACCTCCGAGGAAGCGGCCCGCGCCCTGTGGATGAGCCCGGCCAAGCGCGTGTACGTCGCCGAGGACGGCGCGGGGGCTGTCGTCGGCTCCGCCTTTCTCACCCCCAACTACGGTGGCCCCGCGGCCCGTGTCGCCAACGCCGGTTTCATGGTCGACCCCGACTGCGGGGGTCGTGGTATCGGACGCGCCCTCGCCGAACACGTGTTGAACGAGGCCGAGACCCACGGCTATCGGGGCATGGTCTTCAACGCGGTCGTCGAGACCAACCCGGCGGTCAGGCTTTGGACTTCGCTCGGATTCGCGATCCTCGCCACCGTCCCGGACGCGTTCGACCATCCCCGGGACGGCCGGGTGGGCCTGCACGTCATGTACAAGGCCCTCGGGGTGGACTGACCGCCACCTGGCTCGGTGCTCGCCGGGCTCTCTAGGCGAGCGGAGCCGTCCGCTGCCAGGGGTGCAGCTCCTCCAACTGCTGCGCCACGTCGAGGAGTACGGCCTCCGAGCCCGGACGGCCCACCAACTGGACGGCACAGGGCGCGCCCGAGGGCAGGGTGCCGAAGGGTACGGCCATCGCCGGCCAGCCCGTCAGGTTCCACGGGGGCGTCATCGGCGAGTAGTTGGTGTTCGCGAGGATGTTGCGCAGCCAGCCCCGCTCGTGCCAGGCGGCTGCTGCGGGGGAGCGCCGGGCGAGTGCAGGGGTGAGCAGGACGTCGTGCTCGGCGAAGAACGGCTCCAGGCGGCGGCGCAGTTGCTCTTTGTGCTGTCCCCGCTCGACGTAGCCGACGAACCTGCGCCCGATGGCCGCGTGGACCCGGGTGCGCCGGGTCAGCCCGCTCTTGTCGAAGCCCTCCGCGTCCCGCGCCGTGCCCGCCGTCCAGTGCGTGAACGAGGTGACGCCGATCGACAGTGGGTAGGGCGGGTCGGCGGGACGCACCTGGTGACCGGCGCCGTCGAGCAGGGCGGCGGCCTCGCGCGCGGCGGACACGTACGGCTTGCTGATGGTGACGCCGGTGATGGGGCTGCGGACCGAGAGGGCGACCTTGCGGCCGGCGTGCGCGTCCGACCGTACGAACTCGGTGTCCGCGAGGATCGACAGCATCAGACGTGCGTCCTCGACCGTCGTCGCCAGCGGGCCGTTCTCGGACATGCCGAACCAGTCGCCGTTGCCGATGCCCGCCGGGACGACCCCGAGGCCCGGCTTGATGGTGACGACACCGCAGTTGGCGGCGGGGATGCGCAGTGAGCCCATGCCGTCGTTGCCCAGCGCGATCGGCACCATCCCGGCGCCGACGGCCGCCGCACTGCCGCCCGACGAACCGCCCGCCGTACGGGTGGTGTCCCACGGGTTGCGGGCCGTGCCGAGGACGCCTTCCGTCGTGCCCCAGATGCACAGCTCGGGCACATTGGTGACCCCGACGACGATCGCGCCCGCCGCGCGGAGCCGGGCCACGGTGACATGGTCGTGGTCGGCGGGGGTGTCCGGCGTCGCCGTGGTGCCGTGCCGGGTCGACTCGCCGCGCACGCCCAGGTTGTCCTTCACGGCGATCGGTACGCCCGCGAGCGGGAGGTCGGCCAGATCGGCGCGGGCGGCCACCTCGTCCGCCTCGGCCAGCGCCTCCTGCGCTCTCAGCCGGCGGAACGCTCCGACGCGGGCGTCCAGCAGTTCGATGCGCGCCAGATGTTCGGCCACGACTTCACGGGGCGTGACGCGCTTCTCGCGTACGGCGGCGGCGATCTCGGTGGCGGTACGGCCGGCCCAGCTGGTCACGGGGGCTCCTCGGGGTGGATGCGACACATCGTGCTACGCGTGAGGCGATGAGGCTACTCGTGAGTACAAGTGGCGTCGAGGGTCGCCGGGCCCGGGGGTGTCGGGCCTGAGGACCTGCGCTGTCGGGCATGGGGATCCCGGGGTGTCGGGCCCGGAGATCCTGGGGTGTCCAAGGCGTCGAGCTTGGACATTCGGGCCGGGCCGCTTGGACTTTTTGCCCGCCGGGGCACCCGGTTCCGGCCATAGAGCCGCTGGTCATCCGATCACTGGCCGAACTTCCCTGACTCCGGACCCCATTGACAGCACCTGAGGTGCGCTCAATCATCACACCTCCGATGAATGGGAGCTTCCAGATGAGTAGGTATCCAAGACGTCGGCTTCTGGGTGTGCTGGTGGCTTTCCTGCTGCTCGCCGCCCCGGTTCCGGCCGTCGCGCGAACGGTGGCCGCGAGCGCCCCGGTCACCCTGCCAGCGCTCGCCAACTGGACCCCGGAGCAGGGGAGTTACAAGTTCGATGCCTCTGCCCGGCTGGTAGCCGACTCCGCGCCAGAGCGCAGGGTCGCGGACACCCTCGCCGACGATCTGCGCGACGCGGGGCATGGCAACGTACCCGTCGTCAGCGGTGGCGCGCGTACCGGTGACATCGTTATCGATGTCCAGCCGGGCCGGGCCGCGTTGGGCGCCGAGGGGTACGAACTCCGGGCGGGCGCACGGCTGTCGGTGACCGGCGCGACCGAGCGCGGCGCCTTCTACGGCACCCGGACCGTCCTTCAACTCCTCGCCCAGGGCGACCGGATCCCCGCAGGACGCACGGTCGACGTGCCCCGGTACGCGGAGCGTGGCGTCGGTGTCTGCGCCTGCTACATCCACATCTCGACCGAGTGGCTGGAGAACCTCGTACGCGACATGGCGTACCACAAGCTCAACCAGCTGCTCCTGGAACTCAAGGTGAAGAGCGACGCCCACCCCGAGGCCAACACCTGGGGCTACTACACCAAGGACGAGATCCGGCGGCTCGTCGCCCTCGGCGACAAGTACCACGTCGAGATCATTCCGGAGATCAACTCCCCGGGCCACATGGACCCCTGGATCGAGAACCGTCCCGATCTCCAGCTCACGGACTCCGACGGCAACAAGCAGCCCAGCAGGCTCGACATCACCCAGCCGGCCGCCTTCGACTACTACACGAGCCTGATCGACGAGTACGCCCAGGTGTTCACCGGCGGCTCCTGGCACATGGGCGCCGACGAGTACATGCTCGGCTCCGACTTCGCCAAGTACCCGCAGGTGCTGCGGTACGCGCGGGAGAAGTACGGGGCGAACGCCACACCCCAGGACGCCTTCATCGACTTCGTCAACCGCGTCCAGGCCTATGTGGCCGCCAAGGGCAAGAAGCTGCGCATCTGGAACGACGGGCTCACCGGCGCCAACACCGTGCCGGTGACCGCGGGCACCACGGTCGAGCACTGGCTGAACGTGGCCGTGAAGCCGAGCCAAATCCTGGCCCAGGGCTACCCGTTGATGAACGCGGCCTATGCGCTGTACCTCGTCCGGGGCGGCTTCCACACCGACACCAAGGGCCTGTACGACCAGAGTTGGGACCCGCGCAGCTTCGAGGGCGAGAAGGTCGCCTCCAGCCAGGGGATCACCGGCGCGAAGATCAGCCTCTGGCCCGACAACGGGCGCGGCGAGACCGAGAACGAGGTCGCCGTCGACACCGACCCCGCGCTGCGGCACGTCGCACAGGCCACCTGGGGCGATCCGCATCCCGACGCCACGTACGCCCAGTTCACCGCGCGGGGGACGGCTGTTGGGCACGCACCCGGCTGGCGGGACCTGACCCGGGTGCCGGTGGCGGACGGGACGTACACGTTGACGGCCGGCGCCGCTTCCCTTGTCGCCGAGGTGCGGCGCACGGCGGACGGTTATGTGACGCTGCGTACGTCGGCGGGCTGCCTGGCGATCAGTGGCGGCAAGCTCACTCTCAACGTGCCGTTGCAGCCCGGCGTCCAGGCGACCTGGGACAGCTGTGACGCCACGAGCACCCTGCAGCGCTGGCAGCCGGCGCCGGTGGCGGGCGGCTACCTGCTCGTCAACGCGATCACGCAGATGGCGCTGACCGTCTCGGACGACGGCCGGATCGTGCAGTACCCCACCGACCAACGCCCGCCCGCTGTCTGGCACCTGAGCTGAGGAGACACCCCATGACCATCTCCAGACGCATCTTCGTCACCGCAGCCACCACGCTTGCCGTGACCGGACTCCCCTCGGTCACGTCGGTCGCGGCAGCCGCCGAGGCGGCGGAAGACCCCCTCTACCGCATCCCCGTGTCCCCGGCCGACACCGCGGCCGATCTCGTCCGCAAGGCCTCCCAAGTCCGGCCCACCGCACGGCAGATCGCCTGGCAGCGGCTGGAGCGGACCGCGTTCCTGCACTTCGGCGTGAACACCTTCACCGGTCTCGAATGGGGTACCGGCGACGAGGACCCGAACGTCTTCCAGCCGGCCGGGCTCGACACCGACCAGTGGGCGCGGGCTCTGCGAGACGGCGGCTTCAAGCTCGCCATCCTCACCGTCAAGCACCACGACGGCTTCGTCCTCTACCCCTCCCGGTACACCAACCACTCGGTGGCATCGAGCAGTTGGCGAGGTGGGCAGGGTGATGTGCTGCGCTCGTTCGCCGATTCCATGCGCCGGTACGGGCTGAAGGTCGGCGTGTACATCTCCCCGGCCGACGAGAACCAGTACCTCCACGGCGTCTACGCCAACGGCAGCGTCCGTTCCCCGCACACCGTCCCGACGCTCCTGGCGGGCGACGACCGGTCGCCGGAGCGCTTCTACACGCTCGACGCGACCGACTACGGCGCCCACATGCTCAACACGCTGTACGAGGTGCTCACCGAGTACGGGACCGTCGACGAGGTGTGGTTCGACGGCGCCCAGGGCCACATCCCGCCGGACAAGGTGGAGAGCTACGACTGGGACAGCTGGTACACCCTGGTGCGGACCCTCGCCCCGGACGCCGCGATCGCCGTCACCGGCCCCGATCTGCGCTGGGTCGGCAACGAGGGCGGAACCGCGCGCGAGGACGAGTGGAGCGTCATCCCGGTCAAGGAGAACCAGTACGGCCGGACCGACTGGGCCCTGTCCTACGACACCCCGGACGAGGGCAGCCGCGACGCCCTGGTGAGGGCTCAGCCCGTGACGGACTACCTCCAGTGGTGGCCCGCCGAGTGCGACGTGTCCATCCGGGACGGCTGGTTCTACCACGCCGACCAACAGCCCAAGACGGTCGACCAGTTGACCGAGATCTACTTCGGCTCGGTCGGCCGCAACGCCGTCCTCCTCCTCAACGTCCCGCCGGATACAGACGGTCTCCTCGCCGCCTCCGACGTCACGCGGCTGCGGGAGTTCCGGGAGCGCGTCGACCGGGAACTGCCCGCCGACCTGACGATCGGTGCCTCGGTCACCCGGACTCCGAGTGTCGTGACCGTCGACCTCGGCAGGGAGCTGGCGGCGGACCGGATCCGCCTCGCGGAGGACATCGCTCACGGGCAGCAGGTCGAGGCCTTCGTCGTCGAGGCGTTCGTCCGAGGTGGCTGGACCCGGGTGGCGGGGGCCGGGACGGTCGGCGCGAGTCGAATTCTCCTGCTGGCGGCGCCTGTTCGGGCGCGACGGTGGCGGGTCCGGGTCACCCAGGCGCGGGCGGAGGTGCGGATCGCTGAGTTCGGGCTGTATCAATCCCGGGTCTGAGGACTCATGTCTACGGGGTGCGGGGCGGACACCGTACGAGGGTACGGGGGTACACGGGGGTACGGCGTCCGCCCCGCGCAGTTCAGAGGGCCCCTGCGTCGCAGGGGCCCGTGCTGTCCCGCTCGATCAGGCGTGGGACCGGCACGCGTACGGTTCGCGCCGGGCCGCCGTCCAGCAGTGCCGTCAGCTCCTGGGCCGCCGTACGGCCGAACTCCACCGTGTCCCGCGACAGCGCCGACAGCCACGGCTTGACCATCCGGCACAGCGCCGAGTCCTCCCAGGACACCACCGACACGTCCGCCGGCACCGAGAAACCGAGTTCCGTCGCGGCGGCGACTCCGGCGAGCGCCATCACGTCGTTGTCGTAGACCAGGGCGGTCGGGGGAGCGTCGCTCTCCAGGACCCGTCGGGTGACGGCGGCGCCCTGCGCGTCCGAGTAGTCCGTGGTCACCGAGCGGACCTCCGTCAGACCGCGCCGCCCGGCCTCGGCGCGCAGCGTACGGATCCGGCGCTCGGTGTGCGCGAGGCCCGGGAGCCCGGCGATGTGCGTGATCCGC
Source organism: Streptomyces sp. NPDC002680 (assembly GCF_042889145.1). Taxonomy (NCBI): domain Bacteria; kingdom Bacillati; phylum Actinomycetota; class Actinomycetes; order Kitasatosporales; family Streptomycetaceae; genus Streptomyces; species Streptomyces sp. NPDC002680. The sequence continues at coordinate 200,045 of NZ_JBIAQP010000006.1, read as the reverse complement.
CGGTGGCCCAGCGCGTACAGCCGGTCCACGACCGAGGCCATCGCGCCCGCGTCGTCCGCCCACACCGTCGACCAGCCGGGGTGCCGCTCGTCCGGGGCGCCGCCGATCACCACGGCGGGCAGGCCCAGTTCGTCGAGGAGGCCGGGGCGCGGGTCGTCCGTGCGCGGGTCGACCACCAGCACACCGTCGACCCGGTGCTCGGCCCACCAGCGGCGGTACACCGCACACTCGTCGTCGACGCCCTCCAACACCTGGAAGAGCAGGCCGAGATGACGCTCCGCCAGCACCTCTTGGATGCCCGAGATGAGCTGGAGGAAGAAGGAGTCGACGCCCAGGGTCTCGGCCGGGCGCGCCACCACCAGCCCCACCGTGGCCGCACCCTCACCGGACAGTGCGCGTGCGGCGGTGCTGGGTCGCCAGCCCAACTGCTCGGCGACCCGCCGCACTCGGTCCCGGGTGACCTCGGAGACTCCCGGGCGGCCGTTGAGCGCGAACGAGACCGCGCTCTCGGAGACCCCGGCACGCTGCGCGATGTCCTTCATCGTCGGCCTGCGCGCGGGCGACCGCTTGGCCGGCATCCTTGCTCCCCAATTCCCGGTGGCCGCGCACTAATGCGCTTGAGCCCGGCAAGCCTAAAGCGCATTAGTGATCGGCCGCAATACCGCCAACTCAACTGTCTGACCTGGCATGTTGACCAACTAATGAATTTAGCTGAGCGGAATCCATTGACTTGCCCGGCGCGGGGCGTGCAGGGTCTGCCCCGGCACCATTGGCCACCGCCGCCGCAAAGGAGCCCGTCCGCCGTGCGCATCCCCCGCAGAGTTCTCGCCACCGCTGCCGTCATCGCCGTCGTCCTGCCGCTGAGCGCCTGCGGCTCCGGGAGCGGCGACAGTGGTTCCACCGACGCCTCCGGCAAGATCGAGGGCGACATCACCTTCCAGACCTGGAACCTCCGCGCCAACTTCAAGTCGTACTTCGAGGGGCTCGTCGCCGACTTCGAGAAGAAGTACCCGGGCACCGACGTGAAGTGGATCGACCAGCCCGCCGAGGGCTACGCCGACAAGATCAGCGCGGACGCGGCGGGCGGCACCCTGCCCGACGTCGTCAACGTCTCGCCGGACCTCGTCGCCCCGCTCGCCAAGGCCGGCCTCGCGCTCGACCTCGACAAGGCCGCCGCCCAGTACAAGAGCGAGTATCTGCCCGGTGCTTGGGCGAGCCACGAGATCCCGGGCATGACCGGGACGTACGCCTTCCCCTGGTATCTGAACACCGGCCCGCTCTTCTACAACAAGTCCCTCTTCAAGGAAGCGGGCCTCGACCCCGAGCAGCCGCCCAAGACGTACGACGAACTTTTCGCCGACGCCCTGGAGTTGGCGAAGAAGAGCGACGGCAAGGTCGCCACGCTCGCCAACGTGCCCACCATCGAGGACTTCGGCCGCTACGGCGTCCCCCTCATGAACGACGCCGGTACCGCCTTCGCCTTCAACGACGCCAAGGGAGTCGAACTCCTCACCAAGTACAAGGAGTTGTACGACGCCAAGGCGCTCGACCCGCAGGCGCTGACCGCGACCCCCGAGTCCTCCGGCAAGAAGTTCCTGACCGGCGCCGTCGCCATGAACCCGGGGAGTGCCCTGGACCTCGGCAACTTCAAGAAGCAGGCCCCGAACCTGTACAAGAACATCGGCATCACCGACCAGATCACCAGCACCGGCAAGGTCAACATGTACGTCATGGGCGTGATGGTGAACGCGCAGAGCAAGCGCAAGCCCGCCGCCGTCGCCTTCGCGCACTACGTCACCGACGCCGAGCACCAGATGTCGTTCGCCAAGAAGGTCGCCATCTTCCCCAGCACGGCCGGCTCGCTCGACGACCCGTACTTCACCGCGGAGGACGGTACCGACGAGACCCGGGTGCGGATCGCCGCCGCCAAGTCCCTGAAGAACGCGGTCAATTACACGCCCGTGCTGTTCAGCGAGCAGATGAAGACCGAACTGCGCAACTCCGTGGCGCGGGCGCTCCAGGGGAAGCAGAGCCCCGAGGAAGCTCTCGACAACGCTGTCAAGGCCTGTGACCGGCTCCTCCAGCAGCAGGGCTGACGCCGGTATGGCCAGTCCCGCAGTCGAACGTGCGCGACGGCAGGGGCGGTTGGTGTCCGTGCGGCGCCAACTGCCCACCAGCCCCTGGCTGTTCGCCGCCCCCGGGCTGCTGATCGTCGGCGCCTTCATCCTCTACCCGTTCGTCTCCACCCTGATCAACTCCTTCACCGACCGCCGGACCCTGATCCCCGGCGAGTTCGTGGGCCTCGCCAACTTCCGCGAACTGCTGCACGACGACATGTTCTGGATCGGACTGCGCAACAGCACGCTGTACGTCGTCGGGGTCGTCCCCGCACTCGTCCTGCTGCCGCTGCTGCTCGCGCTGCTGGTTCAGAAGAACATCCCCGGCATCGCTTTCTTCCGGTCGGCGTTCTACACCCCGGTCGTCGCGTCGATCGTCGTCGTCGGGCTCATCTGGGTGTGGCTGCTCGACGAACGCGGCCTGGTCAACTCGCTGTTGGAGGCGATCGGCGTCGGCCGGGTCGGCTTCCTCAGCGACCAGTGGCTGCTTCTGCTGAGCGCCATGGCCGTCACGGTCTGGAAGGGCCTCGGCTACTACATGATCATTTACCTGGCGGCGCTCGCCAACGTCCCACGCGAACTGCACGAGGCCGCGGCCGTGGACGGCGCGGGCGCGGTATGCCGCTTCCTCACGGTCACCGTGCCCGCCGTCCGCTCCACCATGGTCCTGGTCGGCGCGCTGTCCTCGGTCGCCGCGTTCAAGGTGTTCTCCGAGGTGTACCTGATGGCCGGCCCGGACGGCGGCCCGGCGGGCGAGGACACCACCCTCGTCATGCTGGTCCAGCGCACCGGCACCGGCCTGACCGGCCGCGTCGGCTACGCCTCCGCCCTCTCCGTCGTCGTCTTCGCCGTCACCGTCGCGCTGATGCTCCTCGTCCTGCGCGCCGACCGCAGGGAGGACACCCCGTGAGCGTGCTGGAGAAACAGTCATTGGCGGTACGTCCGACCGAGCACCCGGCGCCCGCCCGGAACCGGCGGGTCGTGGACGAGCACGGCCGACGTGTCCGCGCCTGGGAACTCGCCCTGCGCTACGCCCTGTTGCTCGGCGTCCTCGCCCTGACCGTCGGCCCGTTCCTGTGGCAGCTGTCGACATCCCTCAAGGGCCCGACCGAGGACATCTTCAGCTCACCGCCGAAGTTCCTGCCGGGCGACCCGACCCTCCACAACTACGAACGCGTCGCCGACACCATCCCCGTCTGGGACTACGCCCTCAACTCCCTGAAGGTCGCCGGCGCCAACGTCGTGACCAACTGCGTCGGTTCGGCACTCGCGGGCTACGCACTGGCCCGGCTGCGCTACCGAGGGCGCCGCGTCGCCACGCTCGCCTTCATCCTCGCGATGCTCGTGCCCGTGGAGGGCATCATCATCGCCCAGTTCACGACCATGCGGGAACTCGGCCTGAACAACACCCTCATCGGGGTCGTCCTGCCCGGCTGCGTCGGCGCCATGAACGTCCTGCTGATGCGCAACGCCTTCCTCAACCTCCCCTACGAGATCGAGGAGGCGGCCTTCGTCGACGGCGCCAACTCCTGGCAGCGGTTCCTGCGGATCGCGCTGCCGTCGGTCAAGGGCACCCTCGCCGTCGTCGCGATCTTCGCCTTCATGGGCGCCTGGGACGACTTCCTGTGGCCGCTCATCGTGCTCAGCGATCCGTCCAAGTTCACCCTGACCATCGGCCTCAACTATCTGCACGGCACCTTCGCCAACGACGAACGGCTCGTCGCCGCCGGCACCGTCATCGCCGTGGCACCGCTGATTGCCCTCTTCGCCTGTCTCCAGCGGTACTTCTTCCGCGGGGTCGGCGAGGGCGCCGTCAAGGGCTGACACGCCCTTCGAGCCGACAGCTCCTCCGAGCCGACACCTCCATCGAGCCGCACGCCCATCGAGTGCAAGGACACCGCATGCCCCCTGCCGTGCGCTTCGGCGTCAACTACACCCCGAGCGAAGGGTGGTTCCACCACTGGCTCGACTTCGACCTCGACTCCGTACGCGCCGACCTCGACTCCATCGCGGAACTCGGACTCGACCACATCCGGGTCTTCCCGCTCTGGCCCTACTTCCAGCCCAACCGCACGCTGATCCGCCCCCGGGCCGTCGAGCAGCTCGTCCAACTCGCGGACGCCGCCGCCGAGTTCGACCTCGACGTCAACGTGGACGGACTGCAGGGGCACTTGAGCAGCTTCGACTTCCTGCCGGCCTGGACCCGGACCTGGCACCGGCGGAACCTCTTCACCGACCCGGAGGTCGTCGAGGGGCAGGCAACATACCTGCGCACGCTCGCCGCCGCCCTCGCCGACCGTCCCAACTTCATCGGCATGACCCTCGGGAACGAGGTCAACCAGTTCTCGGCGGACCCCCATCCGGACCCGGACCGGGCGACCGCCGACCAGATCGACGCCTGGCTGGAGCGGATGCTCGCCGCCTGTGAGGAGGGCGCCCCGGGCAGGCTGCATCTGCACGCCGAGTACGACGCGACCTGGTACCAGGACGACCAGCCGTTCACCCCGGCCCAGGCCGCCCGGCGCGGCGCGGTCACCGCCGTGCACTCCTGGGTGTTCAACGGCACCGCCCAGCGGCACGGCCGAACCTCCGTGCCGACGGAGCAACACGCCGCGTATCTCGTCGAGTTGAGCAAGGCGTGGGCCGACGACCCGGGCCGCCCGGTCTGGCTCCAGGAGGTCGGGGCGCCCGCACCGCTGGTCCCCGCCGAGCACGCCGCCGCCTTCACCGAGGCGACCGTCGCGAACGCCCTCGACTGCCCGGACCTGTGGGGCATCACCTGGTGGTGCTCCCACGACGTCTCCCGCGACCTCGCCGACTTCCCCGAACTCGAGTACGGTCTCGGCCTGTTGACCAACGACCGGCAACCCAAGGACACCGCCCGGGTGTTGGAGCGCGCGGCCCGCGAACACACGTACGCCCCGAAGCCCCGGACCACCGCGCTCGTCGTACCGGCGGACCCAGCCGCCCGCTCGGCCTGCGCACCCGGCGGGCCGGTCTTCGACGCGTTCTTCCGGCTCACCGCCGACGGTGCCCGCCCGACCACCGTCCTCGACACACGCGCGGACGACCAGGCCCACCTCGCCGCGCGCGGCATCACCGAAGTCGTCACCCCCGACCAGGTACTCCCCACCCCACAAGGAGGCACCCGCTCGTGAACCCCACCAGACGCACCGTCCTGCTCGCCGCCACAACAGCCGCGCTGCTCCCGGCACTTCCGGCCGCTGCAGCCTCGGCGGCCGCCGCCGCGACACCGCCGTACGCCTCCTACTGGTACCCCGACTCCCTGCCCTCGGGCACCCCGGGCGCGGGCATCACCTGGCGCAGCCTGAAGACCTGGAGCGCGGCCGGTGACGCCGACCTTGCCTTCAACACGGCCTCCGTGCCGCTCGCCGCCCGCTTCGCCCCGACCCCGGCCAACGCGACCGCCCGGTCCGGCCAGGCCCGCGTCCAGTCACTCGTCTCCTTCGGCCCGACCGCCTCCAACCCCTCCCAGGGCTCGGCCACCGCCGACTACTACGCGCTCACCCACTGGTCGTACATCGACGAACTCGTCTTCTGGGGCGGCTCGTCCGGCGAGGGCCTGATCCTCGCGCCGAACGCGCCGATCGTCGACGCCGCCCACCGGCACGGCGTACCCGTCCTCGGCAACATCTTCCTGCCGCCCGTGGCCTACGGCGGACAGCTGCAGTGGACGCGCGACCTGGTGCAGAAGGACGCCGCGGGCCGCTATCCGCTGGCCGCCCAACTCGTCGCCGTCGCGGCGGCGTACGGCTTCGACGGCTGGTTCGTCAACGCCGAGACCAGCGGCGGCAACACCGCGCTCGGCACCGACATGCTCGGTTTCGTACGGGAGTTGAAGGCGCTGTCCATGGCGGCGGGGCAGCGGGTGACCTGGTACGACTCGATGACGGTGAACGGCACGGTGAGCTGGCAGGGCGCGCTCAACAGCCAGAACCAGGCCTTCTTCCAGGCCGCCGACTCCATGTTCGTCGACTTCCGCTGGACGGCGGCGCGGCTGACCGCGTCCGGTCAGACGGCCGACCAACTCGGGCGCAGCCGGTACGAGTTGTGGGCGGGCGTGGACGTGGAGGCGAACGGCTGGAACTCCTCCGTCAACTGGGACGCCATCGTGCCGGCCAACAAGGCGCACGTCGTCTCGCTGGGGTTCTACCGGCCCGAGTGGACCCGCAACCACCTGCCCGCCAGCCGCACCCCCGGCGACTTCCACGCGGCCGATGACCGCTTCTGGACCGGCCGGTCGCTGGACCCGTCCGCGCCCGACGGGACGGACAGCTGGCGGGCGCCGGCGGTGTCGGTCGCGGACCGGTCGACGGTGACGTCGGTTCCGTTCGCGAGTGTGTTCAACACCGGGCACGGGGTGAAGTGGTTCGAGGAGGGGGCGGTCACCTCGGAGGCGGCCTGGAACCACCTCGGGCTCCAGGACCGGCTGCCGTCGCGGCGGTGGGTGGTGCGGACGGAGGGGGTGCGGCCCGCTGTCTCGTTCGACTTCGCCGATGCCTGGCGCGGTGGGAGCAGTGTCCTGGTCGGTGGCTCACTGGATGAGCCAGTCACCGTCGATGTGTACGCGACTCGGCTGCCGATCGGTGTGAACACGGTTGTCGAGCTGACGTACCGCACGGACGCTGGGGGTGTGAACGTCGAGCTGGCTGTCGCCACCGCCGAGCCGAGCGGACCCGGTGCGACACCGCCGTACACGTATATCCCTGTGAACTCGGTCAACAGCGGTACGCCCGTGAACTCGGCCAACAGCAGCATGCCTGTGAACTCGGCCAACGGCTGGCAGACCGTGACCGTGCCGCTCACAGAGCTGACTGGCAACGGGACCCTTCACGCGATCGGCGTCCGGCTCACCCCGACCGGCGTTGACCCGGTTCAGTGGCGGCTCGGTGGCATCGCTGTTCACAACGGCGTCGAGACGCCCGCCGCCCCGGCCGACGCACAGATCACCGGCGCCACCGGAGGCGACCTGCGCTTCGCCTGGAGTCCCGCCCCGGGCCCGGTGCCCGTACGCCACCACACCCTCCACCGCGTGCTCCCCGACGGAACCCGGCGTTTCCTCGGCGGCACCGGACAGCGGGCGTTCTTCGTCGCAGGACTGGCACCCGAACAGGGCGAGCAGATCGCACGCTTCGAAGTGCGCGCCGTAGGGGAGCTGTACACCGCGTCGGCCCCTGTGACCGTCACGCACACCTGGTAACCGTCGAGTCGAATTCGGAGCACCCCGCATGCATGACGACCGCAACCTGGTCGAAGGCCGTCTGAAGCGTGTCCTCGACGAACGCGTCCGACCCGCCGTGTACCCCGAGTCCGTGCCGCTGGACGTGGCCGTGTGGCACGCCCCCGGAGAGCCCGTGCCCGTCGCCGAGGGGCTGGCCGGCGTGCCCGAGCCGATCGAGGTGGGCGCCCGGTGGGGCGCGCCCTGGGGCACCAGCTGGTTCCGGGTCACCGGAACCGTCCCGGAGGCGTGGGCCGGGCGGACCGTCGAGGCCCTGCTCGACCTCGGGTTCGACGAGAACATGCCCGGCTTCCAGTGCGAGGGCCTGGTGTACCGGCCCGACGGCACCCCCGTGAAGGGGCTGAACCCGCGCAACCAGTGGGTGCGGATCGGGGCGCCGGTCGAGGGCGGCGAGGAGGTGCGGCTGCACATCGAGGCCGCGTCCAACCCCGTCATCCTCGACTACCACCCCTTCCTGCCCACCCAGTTGGGCGACAAGGAGACCGCCGGCAGCGAACCGCAGTACACCCTCACCCGCATGGACCTGGCCGTCTTCGACGAGACGGTCTGGCAGCTGGTGATCGACCTGGAGGTGCTCGGCGAGCTGATGGCCGAACTGCCCGTGGAGTCGGCGCGCCGCTGGGAGATCCTGCGGGCGGTGGAGAAGGCGCTGGACGCCATCGACCTCCAGGACGTGGGCGGTACGGCGGCCCAGGCGCGGGCCCGCCTGGAGACCGTGCTGTCCGAGCCCGCCGTACCCTCCGCCCACCGCATCAGCGCCGTCGGCCACGCCCACATCGACTCGGCGTGGCTGTGGCCGCTGCGCGAGACCGTACGCAAAGTGGCCCGTACGACAGCCAACATGACAGCGCTGATCGAGGACGAGACCGAGTTCGTCTTCGCCATGTCGCAGGCCCAGCAGTGGGCGTGGGTGAAGGAGCACCGGCCCGAGGTGTGGGCCCGGGTGAAGAAGGCGGTCGCCGACGGGCGGTTCGTGCCGGCCGGGGGCATGTGGGTGGAGTCGGACACCAACATGCCGGGCTCGGAGGCGATGGCCCGTCAGTTCGTGCACGGGAAGCGGTTCTTCCTCGACGAGTTCGGCATCGAGAACGACGAGGCGTGGCTGCCCGACACCTTCGGCTTCGCCGCCGGACTCCCGCAGATCATCAAGGCGGCCGGCTCCAAGTGGCTGCTGACACAGAAGATCTCGTGGTCGCAGACCAACAAGTTCCCGCACCACACCTTCCGGTGGGAGGGCATCGACGGCACCCGGATCTTCACGCACTTCCCGCCCGTCGACACCTACAACTGCTCGATGAAGGGCAGCGAAATCGCCCACGCGGCCCGCAACTTCAAGGACAAGGGCGTCGCCCGCCACTCCCTGGCCCCGACCGGCTGGGGCGACGGAGGCGGCGGCACCACCCGCGAGATGGTCGCGAAGGCGGCACGGCTGCGCAACCTCGAAGGCTCGGCCACCGTGGAGTGGGAAACTCCCGGCGAGTTCTTCGCGAAGGCCGAGACCGAATACCCCAACGCGCCTGTCTGGGTGGGCGAGTTGTACCTCGAACTGCACCGCGCCACCCTCACCAGCCAGGCGAAGACCAAGCAGGGCAACCGCCGGAGCGAGCACCTGCTCCGCGAGGCCGAACTGTGGGCGGCGACCGCCGCCGTCCGTACCGGATTCCCTTACCCGTACGAGGAGTTGGACCGCATCTGGAAGACGGTCCTGCTCCACCAGTTCCACGACATCCTGCCCGGGTCGTCCATCGCCTGGGTGCACCGCGAGGCACGCGCCACCTACGAGCGCCTCGCCGCCGAGCTGAACGCCATCATCGACGCGGCCCAACACGCCCTGGCGGGGGAGGGATCCACGGAGTTCGTCTTCAACTCCGCGCCCCACAGCCGCGATAGCGTTCCGGCAGGCGGCGCCCGCACCCCGGAACCCACCGGCGAAACGGCCCTCGTGCCGCGCCTCGCCGGCGGCTTCACCCTCGACAACGGGCTGCTCCGGGTCGAGATCGACGCGGCGGGGCTCGTGGTGTCGGCGTACGACATCGACGCCGACCGCGAGACCGTCGCCCCCGGCCAAGCCGCCAACCTCCTCCAGCTCCACCCCGACTTCCCGAACATGTGGGACGCCTGGGACGTCGACGAGTTCTATCGCAACACGGTCACCGACCTGACCGACGTCGACGAGATCACCGCAGGTGAGGACGGCGAGTCGCTGCGGATCGTACGGTCCTTCGGCGCGTCGCGCGTCACCCAGGTGCTGACGCTGCCGCCGGGGGAGCGGAAGCTGGTGATCGACACGGAGGTCGACTGGCACGAGACCGAGAAGTTCCTGAAGCTCGCCTTCCCGCTCGACGTGCACGCCGAACGCTACGCGTCCGAGACCCAGTTCGGGCACTTCCACCGCCCCACGCACACCAACACCTCATGGGAGGCGGCCAAGTTCGAGGCGTGCAACCACCGCTTCGTCCATGTGGCGGAGCCGGACTGGGGCGTCGCGATCGTCAACGACTCGACGTACGGCCACGACGTCACCCGAAGTGTCCGTGACACCGACTCCGGTACGACCACCACGGTCCGCGTCTCCCTCCTGCGTGCCCCGCGCTTCCCCGACCCCGAGACCGACCAGGGCGTCCACAGCTTCCGGCACGCACTGGCACCGGGCGCGGGGATCGGCGACGCGGTGCGCGAGGGCTGGCGGATCAACCTGCCGGAGCGGTGGGTGACCGGCGCCCGGGACGTGGCCCCGCTGGTGAGCGTCGACCGGGACGCGGTCGTCGTCAGCGCCGTGAAGCTCGCCGACGACGGCAGCGGCGACGTCGTCGTCCGCTTCCACGAGGCCCACGGCGGACGCGCCCGCGCCACGCTCACCGCCGGCTTCGCGTTCACGTCCGTCACGGTCACCGACCTGCTGGAACGCCCGCTTCCGGAGGCGGCGGCACCTCAGCTCGACGGCGACCGGATCGCCGTACGCCTGCGTCCGTTCGAACTGGTGACGCTGAGGTTCGTACGGGCCTAGGGGGTACAGCGGACCCGCGCCCCCAAGGGGCGCGAGGAACTGCGCGACCAGCCCCCACCGGCCCGCAGCCAACTCACGACCCTCCCAACGGCGCATCCAACTGGGCTCGCAGCCATTCCTCCACCTCGCCCACATGCGCCGCAGCCGCCGCCCGCGCCGCCTCCGGATCGTGGGCGACCAGCGCACGGTGGATCGCCGCGTGCTCACGCCGCGTACGCGCGAACGCACCCTCCTCCTGGTAGCCGCGCCAGACACGCGCACGGAACGTACGTGAGGAGAGGCCCTCAAGAATCGCCGCCATCGTGTCGTTGCCCGCCGCCCCGGCGATCTCGCGATGGAAGGCGAGGTCGTGGGCGAGGATCTCCTCCGGATCGTCGGTGGCGTTCATCGCCGTGAGGTGTTTCTCCACCTCCGCGAGCTGGTCAGGGGTGATCCGCGCGGCGGCCAGCGCGGTCGCCGTCGACTCCAGGATGCGTCGGACCTCAAGGAGCTCGACCAGCCGAGGGCCCCGCGAGAGGTCCGCGACCACACCGAAGGTCTCCAGCAGGTCGCCGGCCTCCAGCTGGGTCACGTAGATGCCCGAGCCGTGCCGGGCCTCCAGTACGCCCATCACCGTGAGCGCCCGGATCGCCTCCCGCATCGAGCTGCGCGAGATGCCCAGCCGGACGGCCAGATCACGCTCGGTGGGCAGCCGCTGGCCCGGCTCCAGCCGGCCCTCGCCGATCATCGCCTTGATCTGCTCGATGGCGCGCTGCGTCACCGTGCCCTTCTGCGGGGCCGCCTCTGTGCTGCCGGCCGGGATCTCGTCCATGCCGTGTCCTCCTGTTGCCGGGTGCGCCGCAGTCTAACCAGCAGGTTGGTCGGACCACTACGGTCGGAATCGAGGAAAATTTGGCCCTGCGGGGTGTTCCAACCCCGAAGTGGTCTGATAAATATGCGGGCATCTGCTCGATCACGCTCGATGAGGAGCTGCCAGATGCTCGACAGAACAGTGGGGAAGCGGGAGATGCGGCGGGAGAAGCGGGGCAGGGCGCGGATGCTCGGTGCGGTGGCCCTGGCCGCCTGTACCGGGCTGGTGCTCAGCGCCTGCGGCAGCACCAAGGACACCGTCGCCTCGGGCGGCAGTGACGGCGACGGGACGGGCAAGGTCGGGGTGATCCTGCCGCTGCTGACCTCGCCGTTCTGGCAGTCGTACAACGACTACGTGCCGAAGATGGCCAAGTCCGAGGGTGTCGACGCGCTGAAGACCGTCAACTCCAACAGCGACCCCTCGCAGCAGATCACCGACATCAACAACCAGCTCAACCAGGGAGTGAAGGGGCTCGTCGTCGCGCCCCTCGACAGCGCCGCCATCGAGGCCGGCCTCGACCAGGCCGAGCGCAAGGGCGTGCCCGTCGTCGCCGTCGACGTGGCGCCCGAGAAGGGCAAGGTCGCCATGGTCGTACGCGCCAACAACGTCGCGTACGGCGAGAAGGCTTGCCAGTACCTCGGCGAGCACATCACGTCGGGCAAGGTCGTGCAGATCATGGGCGATCTCGCGTCGGTCAACGGGCGGGACCGGTCGGAGGCGTTCCGGGCCTGTGTGAAGGAGAAGTTCCCGAAGCTGAAGGTGCTGGAGATACCGGCCAAGTGGGAGTCCGACACGGCCGCCTCCAAGCTCGACACCCTCCTCAACGCCAACCCGGACATCAAGGGCATCTACATGCAGGCCGGCGGCGTCTATCTCGCGCCCACCCTCCAGACCCTGAAGTCCAAGGGAATGCTGAAGAAGACGGGCCAGGCCGGGCACATCGCGATCGTCTCGAACGACGGCATCCCGCAGGAGTTCGACGCCATCCGCAAGGGCGAGATCGACGCGACCGTCTCCCAGCCGGCCGACCTCTACGCCAAGTACGGCATGTACTACATCAAGGCGGCGATGGAGGGGAAGACCTTCGAGCCGGGCCCGACCGACCACGACTCCACGATCGTCAAGCTGCCCAGCGGCATCCTGGAGGACCAGCTTCCCGCACCGCTGGTCACCAAGGACAACGTCGACGACGCCGCGCTCTGGGGCAACACGGTCGGATGAGCAGCCAACCACGGGAGAACCCGGACCCCCCTCTCGTGCCGCTCGTCGAGGCGCGCGGCATCACCAAGCGGTACGGCCCCACCACCGCGCTCCAGGGCGGTCAACTGACCGTCCTGGCAGGTGAGTCGCACGCCCTCGTCGGCCGCAACGGCGCCGGAAAGTCCACCCTGGTCACCATCCTCACCGGCCTCCAGGCACCCGACGAGGGCACCGTCCGCTTCGACGGGCAGCCCTCGCCCCCGCTCGCCGACCGCGACGCCTGGCGCTCCAAAGTGGCCTGTGTCTACCAAAAGCCCACCGTGGTCCCCGAGTTGACGGTCGCCGAGAACCTCTTCATCAACCGGCAGCCGACCGGTCGGGGTGGAGTCATCAGCTGGCGCCGTCTGCGCACCGAGGCCGCCGAACTCCTCGGCACCTGGGACGTGCACGTCGACCCGGAGGCCCGCACCGCGGACCTCAAGGTCGAGGACCGCCAAATGGTGGAGATCGCACGGGCGTTGAGCTTCGGCGCGCGCTTCATCGTCCTCGACGAACCGACCGCCCAGCTCGACAGCCGGGAGATCGACCGGCTCTTCACCCGGATGCGCGCACTCCAGGACTCCGGTGTCACCTTCCTGTTCATCTCGCACCACCTCCAGGAGGTGTACGAGGTGTGCCAGACGGTGACCGTCCTGCGGGACGCCCGCTGGATCACCACCGCCCCCGTCGCCGACCTCCCGCGCACTGCCCTGGTGGAGGCCATGGCGGGGGAGACCATCGCCGAACAGGCCTTCACCCCCAAGGGAGTTGAACCGGGCGCGTCCGTGCTGCTGGCCGCCGATGGGCTCACCTCACCGGCGTACGACAACATCGACCTGACCGTGCGACGAGGTGAGGTCGTCGGACTCGCCGGGTCCAGCGGCAGCGGCAAGATCGAGCTGGCCGAGTCCTTCGCCGGGCTCCACACACCGACCGGTGGAAGTGCCCGACTCGACGGCGGACGGCTGCCGTTCGGCGATGTCCAGGCGGCGCTGACTGCGGGCGTCGCCTGCGTTCCGCGCGACCGGCACGAACAGGGGCTGGTCTCCGGCATGACCGTCGGTGACAACGCCACCATGAGCGTCCTGCGGCGCCTCGGCCGGTACGGGTTCGTCTCCAGCGACCGCAAACGCGGCTTCGCCACGGCCCTCATCGATCGGCTCGACATCCACACCGAGGGCCCCGACCAGCCGGTGTCCGACCTGTCCGGCGGCAACGCGCAGAAGGTCGTCATGGCCCGCGCCCTCGCCTCCGACCCCAAGCTGCTCGTCCTCATCAACCCCACCGCGGGCGTCGACGTGAAGTCCAAGGAGTCCCTCCTCGCCCGCATGGACAGCGCCCGCGAGGACGGCACCGCCGTCCTGGTCGTCTCCGACGAACTCGACGACCTGCGGCGCTGCGACCGCGTCCTCGTCCTCTTCCACGGCCGTGTCGTCGCGGAGCACCCGGCGGGCTGGCACGACCACGAGCTGATCGCCTCCATCGAAGGAGTGGACCATGGCTGATACGAAGGCCCCGCCGCTCGCCCCCCTACGGGCCCCGGACCCCCGCTCGGCCAAGACCGTACTGCTCCGCCGAGCCCGCGAACTCGCCCTCGTACCGGCCCTGTTGCTGCTCATGGTGCTCGGTACGGTGGTCAACGACTCGTTCCTCACCGAGCGCAACCTGATCTCGATCCTCGGTGCCTCCGCCGCCCTCGCGATGGTCGTGCTCGCCGAGTCGCTCGTCCTCATCACCGGCAAGTTCGACCTCTCCCTGGAGTCGGTCGTCGGCATCGCCCCGGCCGTCGGCGCGCTGCTCGTGCTGCCGGTCGCGCAGTCCGGGTGGGGGACCGAATTCCCCGCCGTGCTCGCCCTGTTGGCGATCCTCGTCGCCGGCGGTGTCGTCGGCGCGTTCAACGGCATCCTGGTCGTCAAGTTCAAGCTCAACGCGTTCATCGTGACGCTCGCGATGCTGATCGTGCTGCGCGGACTGCTGGTCGGCGCGACCAAGGGCAAGACCCTGTTCGGCATGCCCGACTCCTTCTACTCCCTCGCCACCACCACCTTCCTCAGCGTCCCGATGTCGGTGTGGGTGGCCGGGGCGTGCTTCGCCGTCGCCGGGCTCGTGCTCCGGTACCACCGTGTCGGACGCGCGTTGTACGCGATCGGCGGCAACGCGGACGCGGCGCGCGCCGCTGGTATCCGGGTCGAGCGGGTGATGCTCGGGGTGTTCGTCGTCGCCGGGGTTCTCGCCTCCGTCGGGGGGATCATGCAGACGGGGTACGTCGGTGCGATCAGCGCCAACCAGGGCAACAACATGATCTTCACCGTGTTCGCGGCGGCCGTCATCGGCGGCATCAGCCTCGACGGTGGCAAGGGGACGATGTTCGGGGCGTTGACCGGGGTGTTGTTGCTGGGGGTTGTGCAGAATCTGCTGACCTTGGCTCAGGTGCCTTCGTTCTGGATTCAGGCGATATATGGGGGAATCATCCTGGTTGCCCTCATGATCGCTCGTGTGACTACGGGACGGGCGCAGGACTAGTGACTAAGAGCTCGGCTGGATATGTGGTTCGTCGGCTGCGGGCCGTGGGGGCTTCTCGCGCAGTTCCCCGCGCCCCTTAAAGGCACGTCACCTCATCCGGCATCGAGCCATCCCGTACCTCTGCCCCTGACCGAAAGGCCTTCCGTGTCACCGACCCCCGCCCGCGTCATCGCGGTCGACACCTACGACATCCGGTTCCCCACCTCGCGTGAGCTGGACGGCTCCGACGCGATGAATCCCGATCCCGACTACTCGGCGGCCTATGTCGTGCTGCGTACCGACGCGGTCGACGGGCACGAGGGGCATGGGTTCACCTTCACCATCGGGCGGGGCAACGAGGTCCAGGTCGCCGCGATCGACGCGCTGCGCGGGCATGTGGTCGGCCGGTCCGTCGACGAGCTGTGCGCGGACCCGGGCACCCTGAACCGTGACCTGATCGGCGACAGCCAGCTGCGCTGGCTCGGACCCGAGAAGGGCGTGATGCACATGGCGATCGGCGCCGTCGTCAACGCCGTGTGGGATCTTGCCGCCAAACGGGCAGGTCAGCCCCTGTGGCAGCTGCTCGCCGAGGCCGAGCCCGAGTGGCTCGTCCGGCAGATCGACTTCCGGTATCTCACCGACGCGCTCACCCCCGAGGAGGCCCTCGACCTGCTGCGCCGGGGCCGGGAGGGCGCCGTCGAACGTACCGCCGACCTGCTGGCGAAGGGCTTCCCCGCCTACACCACCTCCGCCGGCTGGCTCGGCTACGACGACGAGAAACTCACCCGGCTCGCCGCCGAGGCCGTCGCCGACGGCTTCACGCAGATCAAGCTCAAGGTCGGAGCGGACCTCGACGACGACGTACGCCGTTGCCGCGTCGCCCGATCCGTCGTCGGCCCGGACATCCGCATGGCGATCGACGCCAACCAGCGCTGGGACGTCGACGAGGCGATCCGCTGGACCAAGGCGCTCGCCGAGTTCGACCCCTACTGGATCGAGGAACCCACCAGCCCCGACGACATCCTCGGCCACGCGGCGATCCGCCGGGCCGTGGCCCCCGTCAAGGTCGCCACCGGCGAACACGTCCAGAACCGGGTCGTCTTCAAGCAGCTCCTCCAGGCCGACGCCATCGACGTCGTGCAGATCGACGCGGCCCGCGTCGGCGGCGTCAACGAGAACCTCGCCATCCTGCTCCTCGCGGCCAAGTTCGGCGTCCCCGTCTGCCCGCACGCGGGCGGCGTCGGCCTGTGCGAACTCGTCCAGCACCTGTCGATGTTCGACTACGTCGCCCTGGCCGGCACGACCGAGAACCGGGTCATCGAGTACGTCGATCATCTGCACGGCCACTTCCTCGACCCCGTGGTGATCGGGCAAGGTCATTACCGGGCACCGACCGCGGCGGGCTTCTCCGCGACCATGCGGCCGGAGTCCATCGTGGAGTTCACGTTCCCCGGCGGCACCTTCTGGGCCGCCGACCTGGCGAAGGAGAAGGGGCAGGCCGCATGACCGACTTCGAGGGTCTCAAGGCGCTGGTCACGGGCGGCGCGTCCGGCATCGGCCGGGCCGCGGCGGAGCTGCTGGCGGCGCGCGGCGCGCAGGTCGCCGTCCTCGACCTGGACCCGTCGTCGGTCGAGAAGCCGCTGTTCGGCTACCGGGCCGACGTCACCGACGACACGTCCGTACGGGAGGCGGTGGCCGCCGCTGTCGCCGACCTCGGCGGCCTCGATGTGCTGGTCAACAACGCCGGGATCGGCGCCCAGGGCACCGTCGAGGACAACGACGACGAGCAGTGGCACCGCGTTTTCGACGTCAACGTGCTCGGCATGGTCCGTGTCGCCCGCGCCGCGCTGCCCCACCTGCGGAACTCGGCGCACGCCGCCATCGTGAACACCTGCTCGATCGCCGCCACGGCCGGCCTGCCGCAGCGTGCCCTGTACAGCGCCACCAAGGGCGCCGTGTACTCACTGACCCTCGCCATGGCCGCCGACCACCTCCGCGAGGGCGTCCGCGTGAACTGCGTCAACCCGGGCACGGCCGACACCCCGTGGGTCGGCCGCCTCCTCGACGCCGCCCCCGACCCCGCCGCCGAACGCGCCGCGCTGGAGGCCCGTCAGCCCAGCGGCCGACTGGTCTCGGCCGCCGAAGTCGCGGGCGCCATCGCCTACTTGGCGAGCCCCCTGTCCGGCGCCACCACCGGCACGTCCCTCGCCGTCGACGGCGGTATGCAGGGCCTGCGGCTGCGGCCGGTGGGCCAGTGAGCACGCTCGGCAGCAGCGGCGTCCAGGTCAGCGGGCTCGGCTTCGGCGGCGCCGTCATCGGCAACCTCTTCACCGAGGTGACCGATGAACAGGCGCACGCGGCCGTGACCGCCGCCTGGGAGTCCGGCATCCGCTACTTCGACACCGCCCCGCACTACGGCCTCGGCCTGTCCGAACGGCGGTTGGGCCAGGCCCTGAGCGCCTACCCCCGCGCGGAGTTCACGGTCTCCACGAAGGTCGGACGCCGCTTGGAGTCCGCACAGCAGGGAGGCGACGACCTCGCCGACGGCTTCGCGGTCCCCGCCACCCTGCGCCGCGTCTGGGACTTCAGCGCCGACGGCGTACGACGCACTCTGGAGGCGAGCCTGGAGCGGCTCGGCCTCGACCGGGTGGACGTCGTCTACCTCCACGACCCCGACGACCACGCCGAACAGGCCTTCCACGAGGGCTATCCGGCCCTGGAGAAGCTCCGCTCGGAAGGGGTGGTCGGCGCGATCGGCGCCGGGATGAACCAGACGGAGATGCTCACCCGCTTCGTCCGCGACACGGACGTCGACGTGGTCCTGTGCGCGGGCCGCTACACCCTGCTCGACCAGAGCGCCCTCACCGACCTCCTGCCCGCCGCCGTCGAACGAGGCGTCTCCGTGGTGATCGGGGGCGCCTTCAACTCCGGTCTCCTGGCGGACCCGAAGCCGGGAGCCACCTACAACTACGCCGAAGCGCCTGGGGACTTGCTGCAACGGGCCCTGCGCATACGGGAGATCGCCGAGCGGCACGGCATCACCCTGCGAGCCGCCGCCCTCGCCTTCTGCGCGGCCCACCCGTCCGTCGCGAGCGTGCTCGTGGGCGCCCGCTCGGTGGCCGAAGTCCAGGACGCCGCCGCCCAGTTCGCGACCCCGGTACCTCCCGCCTTCTGGCAGGAACTGCGCGCCACCGGTCTGCTGACCACCGAGGACCCGGCATGAGAGTCGCCCTGCACACCAAGGTCCGCGCCGACCGCGTCGCCGAGTACGACGCCGCCCACCGCGAGGTCCCCGTCGAGCTGACCGACGCGATCCGTGCCGCCGGCGCCACCTCCTGGACGATCTGGCGCAGCGGCACCGACCTCTTCCACGTCCTGGAGTGCGAGGACTACGCCCTGCTCCTCGCCGAGCTGGAGAAACTGCCGGTCAACGTGGCCTGGCAGGCCCGGATGGCCGAACTCCTCGACGTGGTGCACGACTACTCCGACGAAGGCGCGGACGCCGGCCTGCCGGTCGTGTGGGAGCTGCCGTGACGATCGTGGACGCGCACCACCATGTGTGGGATCTGTCGGTCCGGGACCAGGACTGGATCGCCGAAGGCAGCCCACTGCGGCGGGACTTCACCGTGGCGGACCTCGCACCGGAGGCCCACGCGGCCGGAGTCGACCGCACGATCCTCGTCCAGACGATCACCGTCCCCGAGGAGACCCCGGAGTTCCTGGCACTCGCGGCGGAACACGAACTGATCGCGGGCGTCGTCGGCTGGACCGACCTGACCCGAACCGACGTCACCGACGAACTGGCCCGGCTGCGTGAACTCCCCAGCGGCGTCTACCTGAAGGGCATCCGCCACCAGGTCCAGGGCGAGCCGGACCCGGAGTGGCTGCTGCGCCCTGACGTCCGCCGTGGCCTTGCCGCCGTCGCCGAAGCGGGCCTGGTGTACGACCTGGTCGTCCTTCCACACCAGCTGCCCGCGTGCGTGAAGGCGGCCGAGTCGCTGCCCCAACTCACCTTCGTCCTCGACCACTTGGGCAAGCCGCCGATCGCCTCCGGCGCCTTGGAGCCCTGGGCGTCGGACCTGCGCTCCCTGGCCGCCCTGCCCAACACGGCCGGCAAACTCTCCGGCCTGGTCACCGAGGCCGATCCCGAGGCCTGGACCCTGGACGATCTGCGCCCGTACGCCGAGACGGCCCTGGACGCCTTCGGGCCGGACCGGCTGATGTTCGGCTCGGACTGGCCGGTGTGCACGCTCGCCGCGTCGTACGGCCAAGTCGTGTCCCTGGCCGAGGAGTTGACCGCCTCCCTCGACCCGGACGAACGCGAGCAGGTCTTCACGCACACCGCGAGCCGCGTCTACGGCCTCTGAGCCGGCCCGGCGACCAGTCGCGTCGGCGGCATGAACTCCCGTACGTACACCCGCTCCCAGCACGCCCCCGTCGCCCGCAGCTCCCGCCAGGTCGTGTACCGGTAGCGGAAGAGGCGGGCGCGGACGTAACGCGGGGGCGCGTCCAGCGGGAACGGGGAGCGGCGCAGCAGGCGGAGTGTGTCGCGGTCGTTCTCCAGGAGGCGTTCGACCATCGGGCCGAACCACGATCCGGCGTACGCGGGCGACAGCGCGGCGAACCACATCATCCAGTCGATCCGCAGATGGTAGGGCGCGAACTGGCGTGGCCAGCGCCCGGGTTGACCCAGCTTGCCCTTGAACTCGTACTCCCGCCAGTCGGATTCCTCGCGCGGCACGTCGTCCGCCGTACCCTCGACGACCACCTCGTACCGGATGCGGCTGACGCTGCCGAACGCGCCGTAGGTGTTGACCAGATGGAGCGGGTCGAAGGAGCGGTTCATGACCTGGCGGCGCGAGAGCATGTTGCGGACCGGGCGGTAGCTGAGGCTCAGCAGTGCCGTGGCGACCGACAGGACCACGATCTCGTACCAGAGCGGGGTGTCCGGGACGGGTGTCGGTGCCGTGTCCGGGAGGCGTACCGCCGACAGGGCCAGCACGATCGTCAGCCAGTTCAGCCAGGCGAAGTTGCCCGACAGAACCAGCCACAGCTGGGTGACGATCATCAGGGACGCTGCCGCCGTCGCCACGGGTTGTGGGGTGAACAGGAGGACAGGGACGGCGAGTTGGGTGACGTGGTTCGCCGCTGTCTCGATGCGGTGCACCGGTCTCGGGAGGTGGTGGAAGAACCAGCTCAGCGGGCCCGGCATCGGCTGTGTCTCGTGGTGGAAGTCGAGACAGGTGAGCTTTCGCCAGCACGCGTCGCCGCGCATCTTGATCAGACCGGCGCCGAACTCCACCCGGAACAGGATCCAGCGCAGCAGGAACAGCACCACGACCGGCGGTGCGACCTCGTCGTTGCCCAGGAACACGGCGACGAAGCCGACCTCCAGGAGCAGCGACTCCCAGCCGAAGCCGTACCAGGTCTGCCCGACGTTGACGATCGACAGATACATCGCCCACGGCAGCAGCCACAGCAACATGCCGCCCCAGAGGGGGAGTTGCGCGTCCAGCCCGGCGAGCAGCGCCACCGACACCGCACACCCCGTCCAGGCCCAGACGGCGAAGAAGCGGTCGGAGTAGTGGAGTTGGAACACGCTCGGTGCCTGCCGGAACGGCACATGGGCGACCAGCCGGGGGACCGGAAGCATGCCCCGCTCGCCGATCAGCGCCCGGAACTGGAGGGCAGCGCCGAGGAACGCGACCAGATAGACGCAGGCCAGACCCCGCTGGAAGAGCACACGGCTCAGCCAGTACTCGGATGCGGTGAACCACTCCACGCGGACCCCTCTCCTCTCTCCTCCATTGTGACGCTGGGTGACCGTCTCGGCTTGCGTGCGCCGAGTGGGTGACGCAGACAATGGGGAATGCACCGAACCCTTGTCACCGCCTGTGCACTCTCCGCCGCCCTGCTCGTCGGCGGCTGGGACGGCGACCCGCCCGGCGAGGAGGTCGTGTCCCCCGACGACCTCGGCTTCGGCACGGCCCAGGACGTCTGCGACGAGATCGGCCCCGACACCGTCCCGGAGATCCCCGACCTCCCCGACGGCGGCGGCTTGATTCCCGACGAGACAAGCACCGCATACGGCGTGTTTGCCGCTTACGACCCCTGCGAGGGCGTCGGGGAGTGAACGATGCCCGGCGAAAGACGTCGGACAAGTCGAAGAATCAGCCAAACACTGGCAAGGTGGCCCCATGGCTGATCGGGGAGCGAGCGCCCTGTCACTCCCGGACGACTGGCCCGCCCACCCGGATCCGATTCTGGCGCTCAACCGTATGGGGACGTTCGACTGGGACCTGGACGCCGGTCTGTTCCACATGGACGCGCTGGCGCACGAGATCTTCGATCTGCGCCCCGACGAATACGACGGCCACCCCGAGAGCCTGGCCGTGCGAGTGCCCCGAGTGGAGGGCCTCCGGATCGACTCCGTGGTCTCCGAGGCCATGAAGGACGGCAGCGAGAACTACGGCGTCTACTTCCGCCTCCACCGCCGCGACGGCACCCTCCAGTGGACCCACACCCAGGGCTACATCCGCCGCGACGGGACGGGCCGCCCACGCCGTGTCATCGGCATCGTCCGCGACGCCACACAGGAACTGCGGGACAGCCGGACCCGTACCGAACAGGCGGCCAAGGACGAGGTCAGACGCCGCCAGACCAACGTCGTACAGGTCATCACCGCGGCCCTCGCACACGCCCGCACCGTGGAGGACGTCATCGACGTCCTCACGAACTCGCCGGGCGTCCCCCACCTCGGCGCCGCCAGCCTCGTCATGGGCCTGGTGGAGGCCGGCCGGATCCGCCTGGTCGCCGAGGGCCCGGCGGGCGCCTCCGTGCCCGGCACCCGCATCACCCGGATCGACGAGCCCTACCCGATGGGCGACGTCGTACGGACCCTCAGCCCGAGGTTCATCGAGTCGCCGGAGGAGTTCGCGGCCGGATACCCGATCCTGTGGCCGCATCTCATCGACCTGAAGGTCACCTCGGCCGCCTATCTGCCGCTCATCGCGCAGGCCCGGCCGATCGGCGCCATGGGCCTGCTCTACAACGACCGCTACGGCTTCTCGGCGGAGGACCGGGCCGTCCTCGTCGCGCTCGGCACCAGCATCGCGCAGAGCCTCCAGCGGGCCATGCTCTACGAGCAGGAGAAGGACCTCGCCCAGGGCCTCCAGCAGGCCATGCTGCCGCGCACGATCCCCAGCGTGCCAGGCGCCGACATCGCCGTCCGCTACCGCGCCGCCTCCTCCGGTGGCCAGCTCGGCCGGGACATCGGCGGCGACTGGTACGACGTGATCCCGCTGCCGGGCGGCCGGGTCGGCGCGGTCATCGGGGACGTCCAGGGGCACGACACGCATGCCGCGGCCGTCATGGGCCAGCTGCGGATCGTCCTGAAGGCCTACGCGGCCGAGGGGCACCCGCCCGCCACGGTGATGGCCCGCGCCTCCGTCTTCCTCGACGAACTCGACACCGACCGCTTCGCTACCTGTCTGTACGCGGAGGCCGACCTGGCCACCGGTGTGGTCCAGGTGGTCCGGGCCGGCCATCTCGACCCGCTGGTGCGACGCGTCGACGGCACCTGCCGGCGCGTCCCGGTCGACGGCGGGCTGCCGCTCGGCCTCTCCGCCGAGTTCGGGCGCCTCACCTACCCGGTGGCCATCCTCGAACTGGAGCCCGGCGAGACCCTGGTGTTGTGCACCGACGGGCTCATCGAGGAGCCCGGCGCCGACCTCGACGACGGGATGCGGACTCTCAAGGCGCTCATCGCCGCGGGCCCCGAGAGCGCCTGGGAACTGGCCGATCGCCTCATCGAGGTGGCCGACGAGCGGGGCGGGGACGACGACGTGGCCCTGCTGCTCCTGCGCCGCCGGGGCCTGGCCGCCGTACAGTCCGGCGGGCGGCTCCAGCAGCACGTCGCGCAGGCCGACCCCGACGCGCTGAGCGAGGCCCGGCACATGATCGGCGCCGCCGTCCGGGCCTGGGGCGCCCGTGAGCGCGCCGACGAGGTCGAACTGGTCGCCGACGAGCTGATCACCAACGCCCTGATGCACACCGAGGGCCCGGCGATCGTCACCCTGCGCGTGCTGACCGGCCCCGAGCGCCGGCTGCGCGTCGAGGTCGAGGACTCCTCCAGCGCCCTGCCGCGCCGCCGGGACGCGGGCGAGTCCGGGGTCTCCGGGCGCGGGCTGCTCCTGGTCGACCTCCTGTCCGACAGCTGGGGCGTGGAGGCGCGCGGCGGCGGCAAGGTCGTGTGGTGCGAGTTCGCGGTGCCACCCAGAAGCTGAGCACCAGGGCGGGCGGTGGCACCCTGGACCCATGCCGGAACTTCCCGAGGTCGAGGCGCTCAGGGACTTCCTGACCGAACGGCTAGTGGGCCACGAGGTGGTCCGTGTGCTGCCCGTCGCGATCAGCGTCCTGAAGACGTACGACCCCCCGCTCACCGCCTTCGAGGGCCGCGAGGTCACCGCCGTGCACCGGCACGGCAAGTTCCTCGACCTCGCCACCGACGGCGGCCCGCACTTCGTGACCCACCTGGCCCGCGCGGGCTGGCTGCACTGGCGCGACCGCCTCCCGGACGGCCCGCCGAAACCCGGAAAGGGCCCGCTCGCGATGCGTGTCGCCCTGGAGACGGGGGAGGGCTTCGACCTCACCGAGGCCGGCACCCAGAAACGGCTCGCGGTGTACCTCGTACACGATCCCCAGGAGGTGCCGGGCGTGGCCCGCCTCGGCCCCGACCCGCTGGCCGACGACTTCGACGAGGCGCGTCTCGCCGGTCTGCTTGCAGGGGAGCGGCGCCAGCTGAAGGGCGCGCTGCGCGACCAGAGCCTGATCGCGGGAGTGGGCAACGCCTACAGCGACGAGATCCTGCACGCCGCACGAATGTCCCCGTTCAAACTGGCCGCCTCGCTCACCCCCGAGGAGAACGGACGACTGTACGAGGCTCTGCGCACGACACTGACCGAGGCGATCGAACGTTCCCGGGGCCTGGCGGCCGGCCGCCTGAAGGCGGAGAAGAAAAGCGGCCTCAAAGTCCACGGCCGAACCGGCGAACCCTGCCCGATCTGCGGAGACACAGTACGAGAGGTCTCCTTCAGCGACTCATCACTCCAGTACTGCCCAACCTGCCAAACAGGCGGCAAACCCTTGGCGGACAGACGAATGTCCCGCTTGCTCAAGTAGCCCTTGAAGTAGAGCCCCGAAGGGGCTCACTGAAGGGGCGCGGGGAACTGCGCGACCAGCCCCAACGGCGCCGCACCCGAGGAACGAGACCTCACGGCGCGTCAAGCGTAACCAGATGCAACCCATCGGTCGTACGCAACTCATACCGATCGATCTGGTCAGGATGAAAAGTGGACGCCCCCATCATGGTGCTGGCGCGAGCGTCATGCTCAGGCACGTTCCAGTTCGTCAGCGTCTCCTCCGTGCCATCCTCCGAAACAGCCACGAGATGACACGCCCGGGGCCCGGCCCCATCCTTCACCTTCAACTCGATCTGGCTCCCCCAGACCGTGTTCTCACTGGTGACCTGCGCCCAGACACCCGACCGCTCGTCGGTCGCGGCGACCGTCTGTGTCCGGTCCGCGTCACCGCCGCCCGCGATGATGGCGATACCGGGCCCGGCCACGGCGAAGACCACCGCGGCGGCCACGGCGAACAGCCAGCGCCGCCGCCCGGCCCGCTGCCGGGTCGCGACCTCACCGAGCAGCCGGTCCAGAAGCCTGGGACCGGGTTGGGCCATGGGGTGCACGGAGCGCGGTGTGGCCCGCTTGTACAGCAGCAACTGCCGTGTGGCGGAGCCGAATTCGGTCACTTGGACCGCGCACTGGGGGCACTCCATGAGGTGGTCCTCGAAGCGGAAGGCCTCCGCCTCGTCGAGCACGCCGAGCGCGTATGCGCCGACGTCGCGATGCCGTTCCAGGGACCTCATGCCGAATCCTCGTGCCGATGGTACGGGTGGGGTGGTGTTGCTCCCACCGATACGCAGCGCAACGCGGAATCACTCAAGCCCCATACCGAATCGAGACCTTAGGTGTTCGGAGCGGTGGGGCCCGCGGATTGGTGTGATTTAAAAAAGATGGATCGCCAGATGCCCCAGCGGCAGTCCGAGCCGCCAGGCCGGGGTCCACACCTTCGGTCCGTCGTCCTCACCGAGTACGGGCCCACCTCCTGGAACGGCGTCCAGGTCCGGGGCGAGCAGCTCGGTCTCCTCCAGCCAGCGCCATGCGGCGGCGGCAAGGTCCAAGTCCGGTGCCGGCGCCCCCGAGTCGAGCGCGTCGGCCGCCAACCTGGAAATACGTTCGCGGACCCAGTCCTGCCAGGGCTGGTCGTACGCCGTGAGCGAAAGCCACTTCTCCAGTTGCGTGATGACCCGGATGCCCGAGAGTTCCCCGCTGGTGTCGGAGAGGAAGATGGTGAGTGCCAGCGCGTCCCGACCCGCGCGGAACTCGAAGGACGTGGGCGGCATCAGGTCGCCCGTCCGCAGCAGCTCGTCGGCGATGTACTCGGCGTACAACCAGGCCATGGGGACGGTGAGTTCGTCCCCGCCGGCGCCGTCCGTGCTCTCTTGACCTCTGTGCAGCATCCCTTCCTGCCTTCCTCCGGTGCGTGCGCGTCGCCCGACCCCGGGCATCCGGGACTGGTGCCAGTCCGGAACACGGATGAAGACAGCTGATGGCTCAACCATGGTCCTCAGCAAGGCGCTTTACCGAGGTTTGACTCGACCATTGGTTTCACCGCAGGTCGGCCGCATACCCCGGAAGGACTCGGCGCAGGGCGCGCAGCGCGTAATACGCGCGAGACTTCACCGTACCGGGAGGAATCCCGAGGGCTGTGGCGGCCTCCGCCACACTCGCCCCCTGGAAGTACACGAGCACCAGGACTTCACGATGCTCGGGAGTGAGTGTCTTCACAGCCTCCCGCACATCGAGGGTCGCCGCGGACCGTTCCGCGTGATCGGCACACACCCGCGCGTTCTCCAGGATCGCGTCCCCGACCTCGGCGGGCCGCGCCTGCCGGGCCCGCCGCGCGTCGATGGCGAGCCGTCGCCCCACGGTCATCAGCCATGGCCGTACGGACTCGAAGTCGTCGGCGCGCAGCGCCTCGGGGTGCTGCCAGGCGCGTACGAGGGTCTCCTGCACCAGGTCCTCGGCGCGCTGCCGGTCGCCGTCGCACAGGCGCAGCAGCAGGGCGAAGAGCGGTCGGCCGTGCTCGCGCTGCAGCGCGGCCAGCTCGTGCTCGGCGGTCGTCGTCCCGTGGGTGATGGTGGTTCCGGCCGTCATGGCCGTATGGCATCGCAAGGTCCCGATTCGGGACAGAGCGCGGACCGGAGTGTGCGGCGGACGGTCGGACCCGTCGACGAACGGTGCGACGAACGGTCTGAACGGTGGATTCCTCATCCGCCCGGCCGTCGGCCGGGCCGACGGCGGGTCAGTAGCGCCCCGGGTGGCGCCGCTACGGCACGACCGTCACCGGCCAGCGGCCCGCCTTCACCAGCCGGATCGCGACCGAGCCGATGATCCGGTGGCCCGCCTGCTCGGACGCGCCGACCACCACCGCGTCGGCCTTGAGATCGTCGGCGGCCTTCACCATCCCGGCGTACGGGTCCCCGCGGAAGGTGTGGAACTCCCAGCGGACGACGAAGATCCCCTTGACCTGGTCGGTGCCCTCCCGGATCTGCGCGATCAGATCCTCGGCGATACGGTCCGTCGCCTCCGCCACCGGCGCCCCGAACGCGGTGCCCGCCGCCATCACCGGCTGGACGTACACCAGGGCGAGCAGGGCGTGCTGGCGCCGGGCCAGTCCCGCGGCGTAGGCGGCGGCACGGAGCGAGGAGTCGGAGCCGTCGACGCCGACCACGATGACCTTCGGACCGTCCGTGCCCCGCTCGAACTGGTGCCCGGACCGGGGTGAGTGCTGCTCTTCCGTCACACCGCGAGGCTATCGGGCGCCCGGGCTCCGCAGGAGACGCGGGGGAGGGCCTGATCGGCGCGTACTGGTCCAGGCGGGTGCTTTCCTGCCGCCGCACCGGTGTCGATGCGGGGCGTCGGGACCGTACCGGGCGACTCATGAGTCATGACGAAGGATCAGTTGATCACACGGCGCCGGGTGTTGACGATCGGCGGGGTCGCCGCCGTGGGAGCGGCCGGTACGGCCGCGCTGCTCACCGCGGGCCCGGACGGGACCCCGGCCGCCAAGCCCGCCGCCCCCGCCGCCGGCCCCCCGGCGCACCGCGCGCTCAAGCCCTCCGCGTACCGCCTGGAGCCCCTCACCGGTTACGGCCCGCCGCCCGCCGCCGCCCACGGGCGCACCCTGGTCCGTCACGAGCCCCTGCTGCGGGTGTCCGGACGTGGCCGCACCATGGTGCTGACCTTCGACGACGGCCCCGACCCCCGCTACACCCCGGACATCCTGCGGATCCTGCGCGAGCACGACGTCCGTGCGATGTTCTTCGTGTGCGGGGAGATGGCCGTCCACAACAAGGACCTGCTCGCCGAGATGACCGAGGACGGACACGTCGTCGGCAACCACACATGGTCCCACCCGCTGCTCACCCGCCTCACGCGCGGCAAGATCCGCTGGCAGATGGAGCGCACCAGCGAGGTCGTCCAGGACGCCTGCGGCGAGGCGCCCGTCTGGTTCCGCGCCCCCTACGGCGCCTGGAACCGGGCCGCCTTCCAGATCGGCGCAGACCTCGGCATGGAGCCCCTCGCCTGGACCGTCGACACCCTCGACTGGATGACCCCGGGCACCGGCACCATCGTCGACCGGGTCGAGCGCGGCGCCGCCCCGGGGGTCGTGGTGCTCTCGCACGACGCGGGCGGCGACCGCTCGCAGAGCGTCCGGGCACTGCGCGACTATCTGCCGGAACTGCTGGATTCCGGGTACCACATCACCGTACCGACACGGCATTACACGTAACGGAATTACCGGAGTCACCGGATACGGGCTTTCGCCCGCCCGGTCGGGGAACGTTCAGCGAACCTCGACCAGGCGGGCGAAAACGACGACGTTTCCGTTGTAGCCGTTCTGCTTGGAGAAACCGCCCCCGCAGGTGATGACCCGCAGTTCCGGGGTGTTCCTGCTGCCGTAGACACGGTCGCCGGGGAAGTTGTCCTTCTCGAAGACCTCGATGCCGTAGATCTCGAAGACGGCCACTTTTCCGTCCTGGCGCTGGACCTCGACGCGATGTCCCTTCTTCAGGGCCCCGAGTCCGTAGAACACGGCGGGGCCCTGTTTGTTGTCGACATGGCCGACGACCACCGCGGTGCCCTTCTCGCCGGGCGACACGGCACCGGTGAACCAGCCCGCCAGATTCGGGTCCTCCGGCGGCGGGGCGTCCACCCACCCGGCCGCGTCCAGACCCACCGGCAGCACCGGTGCGTCGACCTGGATCGCGGGGATCCGCACCCGGTCGACCACGGAGTACGGCAGTGCGGCCGGGATGTTGGAGAAGGTGCCGCCCGGGAGGCGGCTGTCCGCTGCCGCCGCCGACGCGGGCTGCGGCGGACCCACGTCGAACTCTCCCGAACCGTTCCGAATGAGAGCGAGGCCGGTCAGCAGAACAAGCGCTATCACGCCCCACGGAGCGCGCTTCTTCCGCCGCTCCTCCTCTTCCGCCAGCTCGGACGCAGACATTCGCCATCCCCTCTCGACCCGGCCGTCGCCGGGTCAATCGCGCATACGAGAACGCTAAGTGCCCGGCGGGAAACCGGCGACGGGGCAGCAGCGAACGGGTGGCGCACGTGTCGGTCACGACTGGTCATGAGCCATCCGGGTCGCCGCGAAAAGTATTTTTCTGACGGTCCGTGACCTGCGGCAATATCTGATTGTGCGGTCATTGGTCGGCGTGTCCCCTCACCAGGACGGACCATTCCCGAAATGCGGCTGCGCGCACGGCATCTGAGGGTTCGTCTGGGAGGCGTTTTCTCGCCGATCGACCGGGGACGGGTCCCGGGGCGCCTTCCGCGGAGGTTCAACATGCGTACTACTCGTGCCCTGGTGGTGTCTGCCGCCACGGCTGCCGCGGTGGGGCTCGCTGCCCCGGCTGCCTCGGCCTGGGACCAGCCGACCAGCGTCACGGCCGCACCGAGCGTCATCGCTCCGGGCGGCCAGCTGGTCCTCACGGTCAACGGTTCCGCCTGCACCATGAACGGCAGCACCGTCAGCTCGAACGCCTTCCCGGCGACCAAGCTGACGTCGATGGGCGGCAACACGGCGACGGCGACGGTGACCGTCAACTCGAACGCCACCGCGGGTTCGTACAGCGTCACCACCAACTGTGAGAACAGGTCGAAGACCTTCACCAGTGTCTTCACGGTCATCGGCGGTGTCCGGGGCGGTCTCGGCGGCAGCAGCTCCACCGGGGCCACCCCGACCGACATGGCGATCGGCGGCGGTCTGGTGGCCGCCGCGCTCGTCGGCGGTGGTGTGTTCTGGATGCGCCGCCGGTCCGAGAACCGGATCTGACGCTCCCCCCTTCGGAGCGCGGACCGCACGTCGACAGCCCTTCGCCCCGGACCCTGACGGGTATCCGGGGCGAAGGGCTGTGCGGGTGCCGGCGGGTCGTCAGGCGCTGTCGCCGCCCGTACCGCGGCGGGAGAAGTGGTACGCCACCGCCAGCGACACCGCGATGAGCGCCGCGCCGAGGCCGATCTCCTTGAGGTCGAAGCCGGCGACACTGCCGCCCTCGCCCGCGTGCACACCCCGCTGGATCGGTACGGGGTAGTGCGTCGGGTTGCCGGAGCCGCCCGCGATGGTGAGGTCGGTGTGGCCGTTCTCGCCGCCGCAGGTGAACGTCACCCGGTACGCGGCCCCCGGTTCGGCGTCCCAGTCGACCTTCGCCGTCGTCGACGAGTGCCCCTTCGGGATGGTGACCGGATCGAACACGCCGGAGGACACCCGGGTGTCGTCGTTGCAGTTGTCCACGCGCAGGGTGACCTGTCCGCCCGCCGCGACGGTCGAGGGCACGACACTGAACCCGAACGACGTGACGCTGTTCTCCGAGACGGCCGCGTGGGCGGCGGGCGAGGCGAGGGTGAGGGCGGTGACGCCCAGCAGTGCGGCCGAGGCGACGCGTATCGCGTGCATGTGAGTCCTCCGGGTCCCCGAGGAGCAGCTGCGGACCTTTTCCGCTCGCGCCATACCGTTCGCGCCAGAAATGCACCTCGATGACCGAAACGCTAGGAACACGTGTGCGTACGCGCGATCGGTGTCGTGCGAATGGGGCACGGATGTGGGCCGGTCAGGGGACCCCGTTGAGCGAGTCGGGGGACACACGCGCGTGGCGGGTGTCCCCCATGGCCGCGGCCGGTGAGGAACCGTCAGCCGGTCGTCGGTGGTCGTCCGACGGTTCTAGTGGTCCGCGCCCGGAAAGAGCGTCAGGAACGGATCGGCCGTGGCGGTGATGCCACGGCTGTAGGGCGCGTCGAAGTCCCAGATGAGGAAGAGCAGGAACGCGATCAGGGTGGAGAACAGCCCGGCGAGGATCATCTCGCGGGGTGTGCGGCGGATCTGGAGGGCGAAGATCATCCCGACCGTGATCAGGCCCCCCGAGATCAGGCCGAACCACACGACGCCCGGCATGGTTGGCCCGGTCGAGTCGGCGCGGGCCGTACGGGCCTGGTCGGCGATGGTCACCTGGTCCAGGAGCGGCTGGTAGGCCTGTGCCTGGAAGTCCGTCTTCGGCTCGTAGTCGGTGACGTCGGCGCGGATCCGGTCCAGCAACTGGTCGCCGCGCTCGGTCACCTTGCCGGTGTCGGACATCTCCTTCCACTCGGTCTTGACGACGTGTCCGACATAGACGTTGACGTCGTCCCGAATGCGGTCACGGACATCGGGCGGATAGACCCGGACCCGTTCGGAGATCTCGTGCAGCGCGTGTGCCTCGGTCGACACATCGTCCTGGGCGACGCCGCGAGCCTCCCAGACACCGGCGATGGCCAGGCCCAGGACGATGGCGTAGACCACGCCGATCCACATCGTCATGTACTCGATCACGTCCGGGGTGTCGGACGGATCCTCGTCCTCCGGGGCCCTGCGGTCCCGTACGACGGTGATGACGACGACGACCGCGCACGCGGCCGCGATCGCGACGGCGAGAACAAGCCATTCCGACAAGGGGATGCCTCCAAGAGGTCAGCGCGGACGCAGCGCGACGACGGCGATCAGGGCGGGCAGGGTGACGAGCATCGTGAACGAGACGAGCGACGGGCCGCTGCGGACGGTCCGTTTGCGGGCGGACACGTGGTACGGCGGATAACTCACCGTCGTCGGTGACGCCGTCGGAGTCGGGCTCGGGCTCGGCTTCGGGGTGCGCGTCGGTGTGTACGAGGGGCTGGGGGCCGGCGCCGGAGGCGGCGGTGGAGCCGGGGCGGGCGGAGCGGCCGGTGGCTTCGGCTCCGGTACCGGTGTCGGCTTCTGTGGGGGAGGGGGCTTCGGGGTCGGTGTCGGGGTGGGGCTCGGCTTCGGTGGTGGCGGCGGTTCCTTCGTGGGCGTGGGTGTGGGCGGGGGAGTCGGCGTGGGCGTGGGGGTCGGTGAAGGCGTGGGTGTGGGCGTCGGGGTGGGGCAGGGCGGTGGTGGTGTCGGGCACCAGGAGCCGGTGCCGACGACCACCGTCGTACCGTTTCCGGTGACCGCCGCTCCGCCGTTGCCCACGCCTACCGACCAGCCGGCTCCGTCTCCGGCGGCGGCCGGGACGCCGGTGTCGACCGTGACCGCGGCGCCGTTCCCAGTGACCGTCACCGATGTGCCGCCGCCCTGGTCGGTGGCGACGGAGACACAGGTCGTCGCGCCGGCCGTGCCGATCGGCACGCCGACGAGCAGCCAGGTCAGTGCCAGCAGCGCCAACACCCGTATGGCGAGGGCGAATCGGGTCCGTGTGGGTCCATACACGACGAAGATCATGTGTGCTGGGCGCTCCCGCGCGCGCGGGAGCGCGAGGAGATTGCCCCGAACGAGTGACATATGTCGTGCCGCGGTTTGGATCAGACGTTCTAGCTGCGGCTTGTGGTCCGTCCTCGTGTGCGAGGTGTGACGGATGACGGTGTGCGAGCGGTGACGGGTGGGGCCACAGGGATCGGAAAGAAATTTGTGCAGTGGTTGAACACAGTGACCATCCCCGCCCGTACCTAGGACCGTGCGGCGGCCCAGCAGGGCGTCGCAACACCCTAACGATTACGGGGAGTTTCATAATGAAGACCTCCTGGCGGAGCGCCTCACTCGTAGCGTCAGCTGCGGCCGTGCTGGCGCTTACGACGGCGTGCGGTCAGGACAAGGCCACCGACACGAGCAGTCAGAACGTCGGCGCGGCGGCCCCCGCCGCCGGTGGCTACGGATCCACGGCCGGTACGAGCACGGCCGGTACGGGTACCGGTACCGGCACTGGTACCGACACCGGTGCGGCGGCCGATGGAGACCAGGCCGCCGCGGGCGACAAGGCCGCTGCGGGCCAGTTGAACGTGGTCGCCAGCGCGGAGATCGGCAAGGTGCTGGCCAGCAGCTCCGGCCGTACGATCTACCGCTTCGACGCGGACACGGCCGAACCGCCGAAGTCCAACTGTGACGGCGACTGCGCCACCGCCTGGCCGCCGGTTCCGGCGGACGATGTCACGGCCGGTGCCGGTATCGATGCCGCGCTGCTCGGCGAGGTGACCCGCGCCGACGGCACCAAGCAGCTGACGGTCGGCGGCTGGCCCGCCTACTACTACGCCAAGGACACCGCGGCCGGTGACATCAAGGGCCAGGGTGTGGGCGGCAAGTGGTACGGCCTCGCTCCCGACGGCAAGAAGGCCACGCTGGCCTCGCTGCCCGGCCTGTCCACCCGCAACGACCCCAAGCTCGGTGAGATCGTCGTCGACAAGAACGGCATGACGGTCTACCGCTTCATCAAGGACGAGGCCTGGCCGAAGCCCGTCTCCGCCTGTGTCGGCGCCTGCCTCGAGAAGTGGCCGGTCGTCGCGCCGGTCGAGGTCAACGACACCAAGGGTGTCCAGAAGAAGGGCCTGATGAGCTTCACCCGGCCCGACAACGGAGCCAAGCAGATGACGGTCAACTGCTCGCCCATCTACACGTTCATCAACGACAAGGAGCCCGGCGACACCAACGGCCAGGGCGTCGGCGGCACTTGGTACGCCGTGGCACCCGACGGCAAGCTCGTCGGCGCGCCGAACGAGTAGTAACCGGCAGCAGGAGAAGCCGACTTCTCCCGGCCTGCTCCCTTCGTGTCGCACAGTCCGTGTGGCGTGAAGGGAGCAGGCCGCTTCGGCATGTCCGGGTGACTCCGTGACTCCGCAACGCGTCGACCAGCAGGGCGATTTGCCGGTGAATCGTCCCCGACTCGCCGTATTTCCACGGGAGTCGGCGGCGACTGTTCGTAACCCTTGCGAACTCTTTGGAATGCTCCGGATACATTTCGTAGAGAGTTCGGCAGCGAGTTCGCAGTACGTCAATTCGGCACGTGACGCAGGCAGTGACCGGGAACGGATGGTCAATTTCCGTTTCCGCTCGCTCCTTTGGCAGGCGATCAGTAACCTCAGCTCGAACACTGGAGCGCCAACGCCTGCCAACTCCTTGGAGAGAGATAGATGGAGCGTCCCGCCTGGGCCCCCCGGGGCATCGACATCTCGGTGCCGAGCGTCTCCCGGATCCACGACTTCTACCTGGGCGGTTCGCACAACTTCGAGGTCGACCGGGCAGCGGCCCGCCGGGCCATGGAGTTCCTGCCGGGACTTCCGAAGATCGCGCAGGCGAACCGTGCGTTCATGCGCCGGGCCGTTCGATTCGCGGCCGCCGAGGGCATCAGCCAGTTCCTCGACATCGGCTCCGGCATTCCCACCTTCGGCAGCGTCCACGAAGTGGCGCGGGAGGTCAGTCCGCAGGCCCGGGTGATGTACGTCGACCACGACCCGGTTGCCGTCGCACACAGCCAGACGGTCCTGGCCGGTGACGAGCACGCGGACGTCCTCGCGGCCGATCTGCGCAAGCCCCGGGAGATCCTGGACAGCCCGCAGGTGCGGGGACTGATCGACCAGAATCGGCCAGTGGCCCTGCTTCTCGTTGCCATACTGCACTTCGTGGAAGACATGGACGACCCGTACGCGGCGGTCGCCGAGCTGCGCGACGCGCTCGCGCCCGGCAGCCTGCTCGTCCTGTCGCATGCCTCGTACGAGGGAATCCCGTTGCCGCCGGAGCGGGCCGAGGGCGCGGTCGACGTATACAAGGACATTCGCAACCCGCTGGTCATGCGCTCGCGCGACTCGATCGCGCGGTTCTTCGAGGGGTACGACATGGTGGAACCGGGACTGGTGCCGATGCCGCGGTGGCGGCCGGAGACGGCACCGGAGGACGAGGACGCGTACGCCTTCTCCGGATTCGCCGGCGTGGGGCGTACGGCGTGACCGCGGAGCCGGACGGGCCCCAGGACAGACTGCGCCGGTTCGCGACCATCTGGAGCCGGTCGGTGTACCAGGTGACTTCCACGTCGCTCACCAGGCCGGAGTTCGAGGAGCAACTCCTGCCGCTCGCCGGGCGGTTGAGCGAGGCGCTGCGGGCCAGGACGTTCGACGCCGAGGAGGGCCGGGCGGTCGGCGCCGCGCTGGTCGCCCTGCACTGCACCGACCCCGA
Source organism: Streptomyces sp. NPDC002680 (assembly GCF_042889145.1). Lineage (NCBI taxonomy): Bacteria > Bacillati > Actinomycetota > Actinomycetes > Kitasatosporales > Streptomycetaceae > Streptomyces > Streptomyces sp. NPDC002680. Next base: position 165,450 of record NZ_JBIAQP010000006.1, on the reverse strand, counting down.
GGCGCTCAGCCGCTCGCTCGACTGCGTGGACGCCTATCTGGTGCTGTACTGCGGTGAGGACGGCCCGCAGGAGGATCTGCGCAACCGCTCGTCGAGGCTCCAGCACGCCATGGCCGCCGGATACGCCGGGGCGCTGCGCGAGCGGACGCTGGCCGAGCAGGAGGCGATCGCGTGGGCCGCGCAGAGCGCGCGCAGCACGGTCGCCGAGGCGCTGCACGACAGTGAGGCCCGCTTCCGCGCGGTCTTCGAGGGCGCGGCCATAGGCATCGCCATCTCCGATCTCGACGGCAACATGCTCCAGTTCAACGGCGCGCTGCAACGCATGTTCGGCGGCTCGGAGCAGACCGTACGGAGCCGCAAGGTCACGGACTGGACCCACCCGGACGACGCACCGCAGGTCTGGAAGCTCTACGAGGAGCTCGTCCGCGGCGAGCGCGAGCACTACCACGTCGAGAAGGCGTTCTACCGCCCCGACGGAACGGTCCTGTGGACCAACCTCACGGTCTCCCTCCTCCGGGACGCCGACGGCCGGCCGCAGTACCAGCTGGCCCTCATGGAGGACACCACCGAGCGCCGGCTCCTCAACCTCCGGCTGCGCTACGAGGCCACGCACGACGCGCTCACCGGGCTGCCCAACCGCACGCTGTTCTTCGAACGCCTGGAGAAGGCGGTGACGGCGGGCGAGGGCCAGCGCTTCGGGCTGTGCTATCTCGACCTCGACGGTTTCAAGACCATCAACGACAGCCTCGGCCACGCGGCCGGCGACCGGCTGCTCGTCGAGGTCGCCGACCGGCTGCAGTCCTGTGCGACCGCGCCGGGCGAGATGGTGGCCCGGCTGGGCGGTGACGAGTTCGTGGCGCTGACCACCGGCCCCGACACCGAGGCCGAGGTCGACGAACTCGCCGCCCGCATCATGCACGCGCTGGTCGCCCCGGTCAGCGTCGACGGCCGTGAGCTGACCGTGCGCGGCAGTATCGGCATCGTCGAGGGCCCGGCGGGGGAGCGCGGCCCGGCGGAGGTGCTCCGGAGCGCCGACATCACCATGTACCGGGCCAAGTCTGCGGGCGGCAACCGCTTCGAACTCGCCGACCCCGAGGCCGACTTGAAGGCGATCACCCGCCACGGCCTGACGACGGCCCTGCCGGCCGCGCTGGACCGGAGCGAGTTCTTCATCGAGTACCAGCCGCTGGTCAACCTCGGCGACGGCAGCGTCCGGGGCGCCGAGGCCCTGGTGCGCTGGCTGCATCCGCAGCACGGCGTCCTCGGCCCCGACCGCTTCATCCCGCTCGCCGAACACACCGGCCTGATCGTTCCGCTGGGCCGCTGGGTCCTGGAACAGTCGGTGCGCCAGGCCCGCGACTGGCAGGAACGGTACGGAGGCCATCCGGCAGGCGGCCCGCTCCGTATCAACGTCAACCTGTCTCCCTGCCAGCTCACCCACCCCGGCCTCGTCCAGGACACGGTGGACATCCTGGAACGCGCGGGCCTGGAGCCGGAGGTGCTGTGCCTGGAGGTGACGGAGTCGGCCCTGATCGGCGCCGACGACGACCTCCTCAAGCCCCTGCGCCGCCTCGCGGAAATGGGCGTCGACATCGCCCTGGACGACTTCGGCACCGGCTACTCGAACCTCGCCAACCTGCGCCGCCTCCCGGTGAGCATCCTCAAGCTGGACCGCTCCTTCACCCAGGGCATGCAGCAGTTCCCGGCGGACCCGGTCGACCTAAAGATCGTGGAGGGAATCGTCTCCCTGGCCCACAGCCTGAACCTCGCGGTGACGGTGGAGGGAGTGGAGACGGGCGCCCAGGCCGAACAGCTCCGCATACTCGGCTGCGACACGGCCCAGGGCTGGTACTACGCCCGCCCGGGCCCACCGGAACGACTGCACGAGCTGGCGCTGGTGGACGCCACAGGGTGACCTACCCAGGGGCGCGGGGAACTGCGCGACCGGCCACGGACGGCCTGAGCGCGCCACACAACCCCGCGCCCCCACCCCGCAGCGCTACCGCTCGAACAGCATCCGCTGCAACTCCCGAGCCGCCCGAGGCGGAGCCACATCGCTCCGATGGGCCAGGGCGATCGCCCTGAACAACCCCGGCCGGGCCAACGGAGTCACCCGGAGCCCACGCCCCGACCGACTGGCCACCATGCGGGGCACGACGGCCACACCCAGCCCCGCCCTCACAAACCCCAGGACCGCGTCCATCTCCCCGCCCTCCACCGCGAACTCCGGCTCGAACCCCGCGGAGCGACACGCGGCCACGGTCAGTTCCCGCAGGTCGTAGCCGTGCCGGAACATCACCAGGCGCTCGCCCTCCAGGTCGGCGATGCTCACGGTCCGTCGGCCCCGCCCGGGTGCGGGTGCCTCCGGGGACGACACCACCACCAGGTCCTCGCGGAGCACCTCCAGGGTCGTCAGCGCCGGGGACGGGGTCGGCAGCGGCAGGACGACCAGCGCCAGGTCCAGGGCGCCGCGAGCCAGCTGTCGTACGAGGTCGTGCGAGCCGCCCTCCTCGATCAGCAGCCGGATGCCGGGATAGCGGTCGTGGAAGGCGCGCAGCACCTCCGGCAGGAGCCCCGTGCACAGGCTCGGGGTCGCGCCGAGCCGGATCCGGCCCGCTCGGAGCTGGACCAGCTCCTGCACCTCGTGCCGGGCCGTGTCCGCGTCGGCCAGGATGCGCCGGGCCAGCGGCAGGAGCGCCTCGCCGGCGTCCGTGAGCGTGATGTTGCCACGTGCCCGCAGGAACAGTTCGGCCCCCAACTCCCGCTCCAGCGCCTTGATCTGCTGGGACAGCGAGGGCTGTGCGACATGGACGAGATCCGCGGCACGGGTGAAGTGCAGGGTCTCGGCGACCGCCACGAAGTACTGGAGCTGCTGGAACTGCATGTGGTCAGCGTACTGCCTGCATAGGCTCTGACTATCGAAACGAGCCGGTCCATGTCTTGGACCGATCGGGGTTCCGCCGCCTAGCGTCTGCCCCATGGCTCTGGCAACGCGGACGGACCGACGGCCGTCGATGGCGCGTACCGTGTGGGACTCGTCCGTCGGCAAGAAGACCGTGATGGCCGTGAGCGGCCTGATCATGCTGCTGTATCTCGTCGTCCACATGATCGGAAACCTGAAGATCTTCTTCGGGCCCGGCGAGTTCAACCACTACGCCCACTGGCTGCGCACCGTCGGCGAGCCCTTCATGCACTACGAGTGGACGCTCTGGCTCATCCGGATCGTCCTCGTGGTCGCCGTCGTCGCCCACGCCACCTCCGCGTACCAGCTCAGCCGCCGTGACATCCGGGCCCGGCCGAGCAAGTACGTGCACAAGAAGGCGCGGGCCAGCTACGCGACACGCACCATGCGCTGGGGCGGGATCATCCTCGGCCTCTTCATCGTCTGGCACATCCTCGACCTGACCACCGGCACCGTGCACTCGGGCGGCTTCCAGGAAGGTCACCCCTACCAGAACGTCGTCGACACCTTCTCCACCTGGTACGGCAACGTCATCTACATCGTCGCGATGCTCGCCCTGGGCCTGCACATCCGGCACGGCTTCTGGAGCGCCGCCCAGACCCTCGGCGTCGGCAGCCGCACCCGCGACCGCGCCCTCAAGACCGTCGCCAATGTCCTCGCGCTGCTGCTCACGGCCGGTTTCCTCGCCGTACCCGTGGGCGTCATGACCGGAGTGGTGAGCTGAAATGGCCTCTGAATACACCGAGTTCACGACCGGCGAGCCCCTCGTCGACCACAAGGCGCCCGCAGGCCCCGTCAACGAGCGCTGGGACACGCGCCGTTTCGAGGCCAAGCTGGTCAACCCCGCCAACCGGCGCAAGCACACGGTCATCGTCGTCGGCACCGGGCTGGCGGGCGGCTCCGCCGGGGCCACGCTCGCCGAACAGGGCTACCACGTCGTCCAGTTCTGCTATCAGGACTCCCCGCGCCGCGCCCACTCGATCGCCGCCCAGGGCGGGATCAACGCGGCGAAGAACTACCGCAACGACGGCGACTCCGTGCACCGGCTGTTCTACGACACGGTCAAGGGCGGCGACTTCCGCGCCCGTGAGTCCAACGTCCACCGGCTGGCGCAGATCTCCGTCGAGATCATCGACCAGTGCGTCGCCCAGGGCGTGCCCTTCGCCCGCGAGTACGGCGGACTCCTCGACACCCGCTCCTTCGGCGGCGTCCAGGTCTCGCGGACCTTCTACGCCCGCGGCCAGACCGGACAGCAACTGCTGCTCGGCGCCTACCAGGCCCTGAGCAGGCAGATCGCCGCCGGGAACATCGAGATGCACGCCCGAACCGAGATGCTCGACCTGATCGTCGTCGACGGACGGGCCCGGGGGATCGTCGCCCGTGACCTGATCACCGGGGAGATCTCCAGCCACTTCGCGGACGCCGTCGTCCTCGCCTCCGGCGGCTACGGCAACGTCTTCTACCTCTCGACGAACGCCATGAACTCCAACGCCACCGCCGTCTGGCGGGCCCACCGGCGCGGCGCCCACTTCGCCAACCCCTGCTTCACCCAGATCCATCCGACCTGCATCCCGCGCACCGGCGACCACCAGTCCAAGCTCACCCTGATGAGCGAGTCGCTGCGCAACGACGGCCGGATCTGGGTGCCGAAGGCCAAGGGTGACCGGCGGCCCGCGAACGAGATCCCCGAGGACGAGCGCGACTACTACCTGGAGCGCATCTACCCGTCCTTCGGCAACCTCGTGCCGCGCGACATCGCCTCCCGGGCCGCCAAGAACGTCTGCGACGAGGGGCGCGGCGTCGGACCCGGCGGACAGGGCGTCTACCTCGACTTCGCCGACGCCATCGCGCGGTTGGGCCGCAAGGCCGTCGAGGAGAAGTACGGCAACCTCTTCGACATGTACGCGCGGATCACCGCCGAGGACCCGTACACGGTCCCCATGCGGATCTATCCCGCCGTGCACTACACGATGGGCGGACTCTGGGTCGACTACGACCTCCAGACCACCGTCCCGGGCCTGTTCGCGATCGGCGAGGCCAACTTCTCCGACCACGGCGCCAACCGCCTCGGCGCCTCCGCGCTGATGCAGGGCCTGGCCGACGGCTACTTCGTCCTCCCGGCCACCATCAACGACTACCTGGCCCGCCACCCCGGCCAGGACCCGGTCGACGCCCAACACCCCGTCGTACAGGAGGTGTTGGCGGAGACCGAGGACCGTCTCAACCTCCTCCTCTCCGTCGACGGCGACCGCACCCCCGACTCCTTCCACCGTGAACTCGGCGAACTGATGTGGGAGTTCTGCGGAATGGCGCGGAGCGACAGCGGGCTGCGCAAGGCCCTCGAACGCATCCCGCAGATCCGCGAGGAGTTCTGGCGGCGGATCAAGGTCCCTGGCACCGGCGAGGAGTTCAACCAGTCGCTGGAGAAGGCCAATCGCATCGTCGACTACCTCGAACTGGCCGAGCTGATGTGTCTCGACGCCCTGAACCGCGCCGAGTCGTGCGGCGGCCACTTCCGCGAGGAGTCCCAGACCCCGGACGGCGAGGCGGAGCGCAGGGACGACGAGTTCTCGTACGCCGCCGCCTGGGAGTTCACGGGGACGGGCTCTGCCCCCGTCCTGCACAAGGAAGACCTCGTCTTCGAGTACGTCCACCCCACCCAGCGGAGCTACGCATGAAGCTCACCCTGCGCGTCTGGCGGCAGCGCAACGCCGACGCCGACGGCGCCATGTCCACGTACGAGGTGGACGGCATCTCGGCCGACATGTCCTTCCTGGAGATGCTCGACACCCTCAACGAGGAACTCATCCTCAAGGGCGAGGACCCCGTCGCCTTCGACCACGACTGCCGCGAGGGCATCTGCGGCGCCTGCTCGCTCGTCATCAACGGCGACGCGCACGGACCCGAACGCACCACCACCTGCCAGCTCCACATGCGGTCCTTCGAGGACGGCGACACCATCGACGTCGAGCCGTGGCGTGCCGCCGCCTTCCCGGTCGTCAAGGATCTCGTCGTGGACCGGTCCGCCTTCGACCGGATCATCCAGGCCGGTGGCTACGTCACCGCCCCGACCGGCGCCGCCCCCGAGGCCCACGCCACCCCCGTACCCAAACCGGACGCCGACTTCGCCTTCGAGCACGCCGAGTGCATCGGCTGCGGGGCCTGCGTGGCCGCCTGCCCGAACGGCGCGGCGATGCTCTTCACCTCGGCGAAGATCAACCACCTGAACGTCCTCCCGCAGGGCGCGCCCGAGCGCGAGACCCGCGTCCTCGACATGGTCGCGCAGATGGACGAGGAGGGGTTCGGCGGGTGCACGCTGGCCGGCGAGTGCGCGACCGCCTGTCCGAAGGGCATCCCGCTCGTCTCCATCACCGGGATGAACAAGGAGTGGCTGCGCGCGACCCGCAAGGCGGGCAGCAGGTAGCCGCCACCTCGGGAGATGACCGCCTCCCCACCGGGAGATGACGGCCTCCTTACCAGGAACGTTCGCCGACAAGATGCGGACGGGCGGGACCGGGAGTGGTGCTCATTGCCGGTCCCGCCAAGCACCCCTGGCATTCAACAAGCTCACACCCGCACTCTCTTCGAGGGTCACGCGCCGGACAGCCGAGGTCGGAAGAACTGATGCGGCCGGACGTAACGGGACCGGCCAGCTCGCCGCCTCGCCGTCCCCGGCCCGTGACCAGGAGAGAGCCATGACCGGCGTTTCCACCATCGAACGTCCCCCGCTCCCCGCCGCACCCACCCGCTACACCGTCACCCTCGCCCGCGACGAGGACGACGTACGCGCCGCGCAGCGGCTGCGCCACGACGTCTTCGCCGGTGAACTCGGCGCCCTGCTGTCCTCCCCGCAGCCCGGCCTCGACGTCGACCCCTTCGACGCGTACTGCGACCACCTGCTGGTCCGCGACACCGTCACCGGCCAGGTCGTCGGCACCTACCGGCTGCTGCCCCCGGAGCGGGCCGCGGTCGCCGGACGCCTGTACTCCGAGGGCGAGTTCGACATCTCCCCGCTCGACGCGATCCGCCCCGGCCTCGTCGAGGTCGGCCGCTCCTGCGTCCACCCCGACCACCGCGACGGCACCGTCATAGGCCTCATCTGGGCCGGGATCGCCCGCTACATGGTCGACCGCGGCCACGACTGGCTGGCCGGCTGCTGCTCCATCCCGCTCTCCGACGGCGGCACCCTCGCCGCCGGCACCTGGGACCGCGTCCGCGACCGGCACCTGGCCCCGGAGGAGTTCCGGGTACGTCCGCTGCTGCCCTGGTCCGCCGAGGGCGTGACCCGTCCCACCGGCCGCACCGAACTGCCCCCGCTGCTGCGCGGCTACGTCCGCCTCGGCGCCTGGGTCTGCGGGGAGCCCGCCCACGACCCGGACTTCGGGGTCGCCGACCTGTACGTGCTGCTGTCGATGCGCCGGATCAACCAGCGCTATCTGCGGCACTTCCTCTCCCTCGTCCCGGCCTGATGAGCGTCTGGCTGCCCAGCGCGCCCTGCACCCCGAGAGCGTGCGTGGAGACGAAGGGTGCCACGACGGCCCCACCCCTGGCCGTCCTGCGGCTGATGACCGTCCTGGTCGTCCTGCTCGCCGGCATCACGCTGTGCCCGCTCGGCAGGAGGATCCCTGCCGGGTGGGTACGGCTCTGGGTCCGAGTCATCGTGCGGTCGGCCGGGGTGCGGCTCAGGGTGACCGGCCCCGCCGCCCCCACCGGGGGCCTCCTGATGGTCGCCAACCACATCTCGTGGCTGGACATACCGCTGCTGGCCGCCGTACGGCCCGCCAGGATGCTGGCCAAGGCCGAGATCCGGGGGTGGCCGGTGGCGGGCGCGCTGACCGCGAGCAGTGGGGCGCTGTTCATCGAGCGGGACCGGTTGCGGGCGTTGCCGCAGACGGTCGGGAAGATCGCCGACGCGCTGCGCGAGGGTACGGCTGTTGTTGCCTTCCCCGAGGGGAGCACCTGGTGCGGCAAGGCCCAGGGGCACTTCCGCCGGGCCGTGTTCCAGGCCGCCCTGGACGCGGGGGTGCCTGTTCAGCCTGTGCACCTTCACTACCGGGTTGCCGGGGGTGCGGCCAGTACGGCGCCCGCGTTTGTCGGGGAGGACTCGTTGCTGACCTCGGTCTGGCGGGTGGTGTCGGCGCGGGGGTTGGTGGCGGAGGTGGAGGTGCGGGATGTGATTGTGCCGGGTCATTACTTGGATCGGCGTGCGCTGGCCCTTGCGGCTCAGCCGCCGGTCCTCGCACCTGGCTGCATTCATGCCCCTACACGCGAAGCAGGCGTCGGATCCGTCGGACGGACTCCAGTTCCGTATGTGGAGACTTCTCATAACTCTCCAGAACTCGCTGTCCGAATTCCTGGCGAAGTTTCCGTGAGTCTTGAGCGGCCAGCAGGTACTTGAGATCCGCGAACGTTGTCCAGGAGTAGTATTCCGCTTTTATGGATCCTGCTTGACCGGAAAAGGAGAATTCATCCGAAGGTGGCGCCCCTCTGAGATCGGCAAGGATGACATCACGTAAGGCCATCATATGTGCCGACGACGATGACGGATTGTATATCTCACTCACTTCGTCGGTGTATGCGAGCGCGGTCTTCTCTTCGCAGGCGGGGCGTGCGATGAGCCCGAGAATGATGCGGGTCCCCTGAGCCGCTGTTCCTTGCAGTTCGATGTCCCTCTTCCCGCTCTCGAACGCCTCGCGATACCTGCCCTCCTTGCTGTACAGGCGGGTCAGTACGGCGAACGGTGGGACGAGTGTCTGCGGTACCCGCCGCCCTGCCGGCGAGCTCTGTGGCGTGCGCGACCACAGTTGCAGCCAGGCTTCGGGCGGCCTCGGCGCTTGCGGTGAACCGAGATCCCGCACTGCCTGCTCGACGCAGTGCACCAGCTCGGATGTCCGCCAGCCAAGGTGGTAGCGCACGTATGCCAGATTGCTGTTGATGACCGACAGCCACCAGGTGTCAAGGTTCGGTGCTACGTTCAGCGCCTTGTTCAAGAAATCGTGAGAACGCTCGAAATGACCGTCCCATACGGCCGCACAGGCAATGTTATTCAACCATCTGGCATATTCCGACAAGTCTTGCCGTCGATCCGACTGGGCAATCCTCAGGCCCAGGTCGAAGGACTTTCCGTACTCCTCGTTGTCGAAATAGAAAAAGAATCGATGCACCATGCTTTCGAGTTCCTGGTCGGCTCGTACGGTGCCGTTTCCCGAGTCGGTCCGAGCCAGTCTTTCGATGATGGCGGTTGTCAGCGCACCTGACAGAATGAGACCGAGCGAGGCCAAGAGCTCACGCCTGGTCCAGGTCATGTGAACCGATGCGTGATCCAAAGTGCCGATCACGACGGTCGCGTGGCTGCTTCCTCCGGCGCCGGGCGCGGTCAGCGCCCGAGTTGTTCCGGGCCCGGCTGGGGAGGGAGTGTCACGTGAACGCCTCCTTGGACGACGCCTGCCGTGAACGACCCCCTTCCTTCGGAACGAACCTTGATGTCACCACTGACCGCGATGCCGGCCTCTCCGGCCGAGACTCCGCCGTCGGTCCGCGATTGGCCTGAGAGCATTTCGTGCAACAGGTCGACCACCAGTACTCGGTCCCCTTCGTCCACGGATTCCAACAGAGTCTGGAACTGGGCACACAGCGACGCGGCCAGCAGGGCGCTCGCCCGTTCGATGTCCGCAGGGTCGGTATCGCTGTTCAGCGTCAGAACCGACCGGTCCAGACGTCGCAGCGCGGCCTCGGTTCGTGTCACGTCTCCGCGCCCGAAGACCTCGGCCACCCGAACCCGCATGGCTGCCCAGGCATCGGTGCCAAACGCATGGGCTGCCGCTGCTCCGGCTGCTGACGCCAGAGCCATCAGGGTCTCCGTAACCATGCCGCCACCCTTGGCGTGGGGATGGATGAGCTGTCTCTCCTCAAGATGGGCCTGGGCGGCAAGGCGGTCAAGACGCGGGTCCGAGGCCGACAGCGCGATCGTCCTGACATGGTTCAGATCGTCTTTACATGGTTCAGAGTGCCGAACTCCGAGCGGTCGTGACGGCGGCCAGTCGGCGGTAGGAGTCCAGCAGGGCATCCCGGTCGTACGTGCTGGTCGTGACCAGGACATCCTGGGCGCCTGTTTCCTTCAGTACCGTCGTCAGTTCGTGGGCCACCTCGTCCGCCGTGCCGGCGATGTGGCCCGTGAGCCCGGACTCGTAGAAGCCGCGCTCCTTGGCCGTCATCGTGCGGGACTCGACCTGTTCGGCGGGCGGCAGGGGTGGGAAGGTGCCGTGCGTCCGGGAGTACGCCATAGACCAGGCTTCGGGGATCAGGAGCCGTCGGGCCTCCGCAGCTGTGGCGGCCACCGCTACCGTCCCCGAGATGACCACGTACGGCTCACTCGCCCAGGCCGAGGGCCGGAAAGCGGTGCGGTAGGTGTCGATTCCGCGCAGCATCCGGTCGCGACTGCGCAGGTCGCCGATCACCATCGGCAGGCCCGCTCGGGCGGCGATCGTGGCGCCCTCGCCCATCGCGAGCACGAAGGGCGGTACGGCCAAGCCCTCGGAGGGGCGGGCCCGTACCCCCGTCGCGGAGGTGCCCGTGAACCAGCCGAGCAGTTCGTCGAGCTGGGCCGCGAAGTCCTCGGCCATGTCCTTGTCGCGGCCCAGGGCCCTGCGCACGCCGTCGGTGAAGCCGACCGAGCGGCCCAGGCCCATGTCGATCCGGCCCGGGAACAGGGACTCCAGGACCCCGAACTGCTCGGCCACGACGAGGGGTTGGTGGTTGGGCAGCATCACTCCGCCCGTGCCCACCCGGATCGTGCGTGTCGCCGCCGCGACGGCTGCGGCCAGTACCGTCGGCGCGGAACCGGCTACACCGGGCACGCCGTGATGCTCCGAGACCCAGAAGCGGTGGAAGCCGAGCCGTTCCGCCTCCCGGGCCAGTGCGACCGTGTCCCGGAGGGCCTCGGCGTCCGGGTGGCCCTCCCGGGTGCGGGAGCGGTCCAGGACGGAGAAGCGGGTCGCCGACAGGATCGACCCCGCGGTGGGGCGTGGTACTGGGTTCGGCATGGCTGCTCCGGACATCCTCGGCTGTGTCCTTGTCAGCGATCTTCCGGCCGCCTCTATTCCTCGCGGCCCGCCGGGCACCTGTGCGAGGGTGCTGTACATGTCGACTACACCGGACGGACGGCCCATACCTCCCGCGCATGCCGACGAACGCGTCATGCTGAGTGCCTGGCTCGACTTCCACCGGGCCACGCTCGCCCTGAAGTGCCAGGGCCTCGACGACCGGCAGTTACGTCTGGCCTCGGCGGCGCCCTCCGAGCTGACCCTGCTCGGGCTCGTCCAGCACCTCGCCGAGGTCGAACGGAACTGGTTCCAGCGGGTGTTCGCGGGTCTGGACGTGCCTCTCGTCTACGCGGAGGGCAAAGGGGACGGGTACACCCTGGTCCCCGGGCGCGGGCTCGACGAGGCGCTGGACGTCTGGCGGGCGGAGATCGCGCGGAGTCGTCAACTGGTCGCCGACGCGGCCTCGTTGGACGAGTCCGGACGCCTCTCCGAGGCGGAGGCCGTCCACCTCGGTGGCCAGGGGATCTCGCTGCGCTGGATCATGGTCCACATGATCGAGGAGTACGCCCGGCACAACGGCCACGCCGACCTGCTGCGCGAACTCGTCGACGGGACCACGGGGGCCTGAGCCCCGACAAAAGGTTCAACATCACCAATCAGCAAGGGGATTCAACGTGTCTGCGCCACGCCTGCGGGCGACTCCGCTGCCGGGTATCGGGGTTCAGTACGACCTTGTCACGCGTGAGCAACGGCATCTGTCGGTCGTGGCCCACCGGGACGGCGGCCGTACCGTCAACCTGTACCGGGCCGACGATCCGGACTCGTGCGCCCAGTCGCTGCGGCTGACCGCGCCCGAGGCCGCCTCGCTGATCGACGCGCTGAGTCCGTCGCACCACAGCTCCAGTCTGCTGTCCACCACCCCCCTTGGCCTGGTGGCGGAGCGGATCGAGGTGGCCGGTGGCTCGCGCTGGAACGGGCGGGTGCTCGGGGAGACCCGGATGCGGACGGAGACCGGCGCGTCCGTGGTCGCCGTGCTGCGGCGGGCCGAGGCGATCCCCTCGCCGACGCCCGACTTCCGGCTGGCCGGCGGGGACGTGATCATCGTGATCGGTACCCGCGAGGGCGTCGACGCGGCCGCGTCGATACTCGGACGGGAGTGACATCGCCATGCACTCCCAGGTCCTGCTGATCGAGTTCGGCTCCATCATCCTCGCGCTCGGACTGCTCGGCCGGATGGCCGCCCGGCTGAGCTTCTCCCCGATACCCCTCTATCTGCTCGCCGGTCTGGCCTTCGGCGAAGGCGGACTGCTGCCCCTCGGCGCGAGCGAGGAGTTCATCGCCACCGGCGCCGAAATCGGCGTCATACTCCTGCTGCTGATGCTCGGTCTCGAGTACACGGCCAGCGATCTCGTCTCCAACCTCAAGTCCCATTACCCGGCAGGGCTGGTCGACTTCACCCTGAACGCGTTGCCCGGCGCCGCCGCCGCGCTGCTGCTCGGCTGGGGTCCGGTCGCCGCCGTCGTGCTCGCCGGGGTCACCTGGATCTCGTCCTCCGGAGTCATCGCGAAGGTGCTGGGCGACCTGGGCCGGGTCGGCAACCGGGAGACCCCGGTCATCCTCAGCATCCTGGTCCTGGAGGACCTGGCGATGGCGGTCTATCTGCCCATCGTCACCGCCCTGGTGGCCGGCGTCTCGCTCGCCGCAGGCAGCGTCACCCTGGCTATCGCGCTCGGCGCCGCCGGACTGGTGCTGTTCGTGGCCGTCCGCTTCGGCCGGGTCATCTCCCGCTTCGTCTCCAGCGACGACCCCGAGAAACTGCTGCTGGTCGTCCTCGGCCTGACCATCCTCGTCGCGGGTATCGCCCAGGAGCTCCAAGTCAGCGCCGCCGTAGGGGCGTTCCTCGTCGGGATCGCGCTGTCGGGGGAGGTCGCGGAGGGCGCGCACACGCTGCTCAGCCCGCTCAGGGACCTGTTCGCGGCCATCTTCTTCGTCTTCTTCGGGCTGCACACCGACCCGGCGAGCATCCCGCCCGTTCTGCTGCCCGCGCTCGGCCTGGCCGCCGTCACGGCGTTGACGAAGATCGCCACCGGCTACTGGGCGGCCCGGCGCGCCGGGATCTCGGTCAAGGGCCGCTGGCGCGCGGGCGGCGCGCTGGTCGCCCGGGGTGAGTTCTCCATCGTCATCGCGGGCCTCGCGGTCACCGCGGGCGTCGAGTCCGACCTAGGTCCGCTGGCGACGGCGTACGTCCTGATCCTGGTTGTCGCGGGCCCGCTCACCGCCCGCTGGACCGAGCCCCTGGCCGCCCGCGTCGGTGCGTGGCGGGCCCGGCGCGCTCGGCCCGAGACCCCGGCCGAGGCGCCCACGGACGAGGCGGTGCAGCCCACGACCGTCGGCGACTGAAGAGAGCCCGTACGAAGCCATCCGCCCCGGGAACGCGCCCGGCGGTGGGTGGCTTCGGCATGTCCGGCTTCGTCGCCGTTTGCCGCAACTGCCGTGTCTCCTGCGGAGATTGACGTTCCCTTTGCTTCCCGTTGACATTCCGCACGGCTTAAAGTTAGGTATGCCTTACCTAACCGCCAGTTGAGAAGGGTGTCCTTCCGATCATGAGATCTCTGCTGTCCGCACGCACCGCCGCCCGCGCCGGTCTCGCCGTCGTCGCCTCCGCCGCGCTGACCCTGGGTCTCGCCACCTCGGCCTCCGCCGCGACCTCGACCCGTACCGTCGTCGACGGCACCACCACCTACAACCTGTCGCTCACGGCGCCCGACACCGCCGCCGCGACGGGCCAGGTCATCACCGTCACGGGCAGCGGTTACAACACCGGCCAGGGCATCTACGTCGGCCTGTGCGCGGTGGACGGCGCCGCGGGCGTCAACAAGCCGACGCCCTGCCTCGGCGGCCAGGACGAGAGCGGTTCGACCGGTGCCTCGCACTGGATCAACAACACCTTCGGCGGCCTCTTCGCCAACAGCTCCACGTTCGGCACCGGCGGCACCTTCAGCGTGCAGATCTACGTCAAGGCCACCCTCGACGACGGCCAGGTCTGCGGCGAGGACGTCACCTGTGCCGTCGTCACCCGCGCCGACCACTTCGACACGAACGACCGCAAGTACGACGTCCACGTGCCGATCACCTTCCAGTAGTCGTCCCGCAGTCACAGAACGGGGCCCGGCCGGTCGATATCCGGCCGGGCCCCGCCCGCCTGGCCCATTCCCGAGGACCTCATGACTCATTCACGCCGCAGACTCTGGGCGGCGGCCTCGCTCTCCGCCGCCTCCGCCCTCTCGCTCGCCACCCTCGGCGCCGGCTCCGGTGCCCAGGCCGCCGACACGCCGAAAACCGCCCTCGGCAAAGAGGGCCAGCGGCTCACCGTCTCCGCCTCCGCCGGTCTCGCCCCCGACGGCGAGACCCTCCAGGTCACCGGCGCGGGATACGACCAGACCAAGGGCATCTACGTCGCCCTCTGCAAGGACAACGGCGACAACCGCGTCCCCAGCCCCTGCCTGGGCGGCTCCGACACATCCGGCGACGGCGCGGCCTCCCGCTGGATCGTGCCCAAGGGCGACACCTACGAGGGTGACCTCGCCGTGGCGTACGGCGACGGCGGCACCTTCGACGTGACGCTCGACATCAAGTCCGCGGGCGACGGCCTCGACTGCGCCACCGTGTCCTGCGCGATCGTCACCCGCGTCGACCACCGGGGCAGCGGCGACCGCTCCCAGGACGTACGCGTCCCCGTCACCTTCACCGGCCAGGAGCCCGGAGGCGGCGGCGAGGGCGTCGACGTACCCGCCGGGACCGTCAGCTACCGGCAGGCGGCCGAGTTCACCACCACCGGCAAACCGCTCGACGTCCTCCTGCACCCCGACTCCGGGAAGCTGTACGTCGGTTCGGACAACCTCGCCGACACGGCCGACGTCGACGAGCGTGGCCTGTACGTCCTCGACCCCGCCGACGGCACCGTCCGCAGCCACATCAGCCAGGCCCCAGGAACCAACGGCGTCCTGCGCACAGCCGCCGCCGCGCAGATCGCCGCCGCACTCCCCGGGGACGGCGTCCTCTACCGCTATCCCCTGCGCGGCATCGGCACCGCGAAGGACGGCGACGCGAGCGCGAGGGGCATCTGGCTGACCGGCGCGACCATCACCGACCTCGCCCCCGGCACCGCCGCCGACAGCGTCCTGGTCGCCCAGGGCGCCACCCTCTCCGAGCTGGAGACGGCCACCGGCGCCGTCCGGCGCACCCTCACCCTGGACGGCGGACGCCGGCTCGCCCTCGACTCCGCCCGGTCGGTCGTCTGGTCGGCGGGGGCCTCCGGCGGACTGCTGCGGCGCGTCGACACCGGCACCTTCACCGTCACGGCGACCGCCGAACTCCCGGACGCGGCCATCGGGTTCGTCGAGACCGACTCCGCCACCGGCAACGTCTGGGTGGGCGCGGGCAGTTCGGTGCTCGTCTTCGACCAGGACGCGAAACTCCTCGCCACGATCGAGGGCACCGACGAGGCCGCCGCAGCCGCGTTCGACCCGTCGACGGGCCGTGTGTTCGTCGTCCGGCAGGACAACGGCGACACCGGCAGCGGTGGCGACAACAACGGTTCGCTCGCCGTGTACGACACGACGACGTACAAGGTCGCCGTCGAGGCCGTCCCGCTGCCGGGCAACCAATCCCAGCTCGGCTCGGCCGCGATCACCGTCGCCGCCGACGGCAGGACGGTCTACGTGACCAGCCCCGCCGAGGGCAAGGTCGTCAAACTGGACCGGTTCGTGTCACCCAAGGTCGTCCAGACACCGACCGACCAGACGGTCACGGTCGGCGACACGGTCACCCTCATCGCCCAGGCGGAGGGCGCCCCGGAACCGACCGTGCGCTGGCAGGTCAGCACGGACGGGGCCCAGACCTGGCAGGACCTGCCGGACGCGACGGCGAACACGTACGCCTTCACCGCCGAGACCGGCCACGACGGCCACCGCTACCGCGCCGAGTTCACCAACACGGCCGGCACCACCCGCACCACGCCCGTCACCCTCACCGTGACCGCCGAGTCGACCACCGGGGGAGACACGGGCGGGGACACCGGTGGTGATACGGGCGGCGACGGCGGCACGACCGGCGGAACCGACGGAGGCACCACCGGCGACAGCACCAACGGCGGTACGACTGGCGGCAGTTCGACTGGAGGGGGCACGACCGGGGGCTCCACCACGGGCGGCACCGACACCACCGGTGGCTTGGGCTCCACCGCTGGCGGTACCACGGCCACCGGGTCCACCGGCGGCAGCCTCGCCTCCACCGGCGTCGGCGTCATCGGGATGGCAGGGGCCGCCGCGGCGCTCACCGCGGCCGGCTGGTTCGCGTACCGCCGTGGTCGGGCGAAGGGAACCGACGGGCTTGGCCCCCACACCGGAACGGACTGAACCGGAACGACTCTCACGACTCCTGCGGCGGGACCGCCCGCACCAGCCCCGACTGGTAGGCGATGACGACCAGTTGGGCCCGGTCGCGGGCGCCCAGCTTCGTCATCGCGCGGTGCACATGGGTGCGGACGGTCAGCGGACTGACGTACAGCTTCTCCGCGATCTCGTCGTTCGAACCGCCCTCGGCCGCCAGGCACATCACCTCCCGTTCGCGGGTGGTGAGCGCCGCGAGCCCCTCTGGGGTCGCCAACTGGGTGCCTGGAGCGGGGGAGTTGAGGAAGCGCGTGATGAGTGTGCGGGTCGCGTTGGGGGAGAGGAGGGAGTCACCGGCGGCCACCGTGCGGATGCCCGCGAGCAGCGCCTCGGCGGTGACGTCCTTGCCGAGGAAGCCGCTCGCGCCGGACCGCAGCGCCTGGGCCACGTACTCGTCCGTCTCGAACGTCGTCAGGATCAGTACGCGTGTCGCGGACAGCTCCGGGTCGGCGCAGATCGCGGCGGTGGCGGCCAGACCGTCCGTCCCCGGCATCCGGATGTCCATCAGGACGAGGTCGGGGAGGTGGGTACGGGTCAGCTCGACCGCCTCGCGGCCGTCGGTGGCCTCGCCGACCACCGTCATGTCGGTCTCGGAGTCGATCAGGATCCGGAACGTCGCCCGCAGCAGGGCCTGGTCGTCGGCGAGCAGGACACGAATCGTCATCAGGTGCGCTCTTCTTCTTCGGAGGGCCGGGGGTAGAGGGGCAGCGCGGTGGAGACCTCGTAACCGCCCTCGGGGCGGTGTCCTGCCTCCAGGTTGCCGCCGACGGACTGGGCGCGCTCCCGCATCCCGATGAGACCGAAACCGCGCGCGGGCGTGGCCGCGGCGGGACCCGCCGGGACCGTGACGGCGGTGGCGTTGTTGGTGACCGTGATGGTCAGCCGGTCCGCCGAGTACGCGAGCCGCACACACGCCGTGGCGCCGACGGCGTGCTTGGTGATGTTGGTGAGCGCCTCCTGCACGATCCGGTACGCCGTCAGGTCCACCCCCGGGGACAGCGGCCGCTCCTTGCCCACGGTGGTGAGGGTGACGGTGAGCCCGGCCGACTGGACCGTGTCGATCAGCTCGGGCAGCCGGGAGAGCCCGGGGGCGGGTTCCAGCGGCGTGTCGTTGTCGTCGGCGTGGCGCAGCAGACCGACTGTGGCCTTGAGTTCGCGCAGCGCCGACGAGGTCGTGCCGGTGAGGTCGTTCAGCATCCGGCGGGTCTGCTCCGGGTTGCTGCGCGCGAGGTGTGCGGCCGTGGTCGCCTGTGCGTTGGCCAGGGCCAGATGGTGGGCGACGACGTCGTGCAGCTCCCGTGCGATGCGCATCCGCTCCTCGGTCACCCGGTGGCGGGCCTCCTCGTCGCGGTTCCGCTCGGCGTGCTCGGCACGGGCGTGCACGGCCTCCAGATAGGCGTGGCGCATACGCCGGGAGCTGCCGGTGGCGACCGGGACCAGCACATAGGCGATGGGGGCGACCGTCTTGAGGACGAGGGGATGGTCGACCGGGTCGAGGATCGTGGCCGTGGCCACCAGCAGGACGATCATGCCGATGGTGTAGATCCGGGTCGTCCGCCGGTCGGTGAGGATGGCCAGCCAGTAGATCGCGACCATGGCGGGCGCCAGCATCAGCACGGTGAGCAGATAGCCCAGCGCGCTCGCGGTCATGGCGCAGACCGTGGTCACCATGACGGCCGTACGGGGATGGCTGCGGCTCAGCAGCACGCCGGCGCACGCGTTGACGGCGATGATCGCGGCGGGCCACAGCTCCTCGCGCTGGGTGCTGCCGGCCAGGGTGATCCGGGCGCCGACCAGGAAGAGGACGAACAGCGCCACGACGATCACCGTGTCGACGACACGGGGATGACGTGCCATGGCGCGCTCCACATCGATGCTCATCGTTTCTCCGGTCAGGTGGCGTGGATCCATGGTCCACGACAGTGCGTCATGACGTCCGGCGAGGGCCGCCCGTGTGTCCAGCACGGGCGGCCCCCAGGGCGTACGGTCGATGTGTCAGACCCGGACCGCCTCCCGGTCTGCCGGACCGTCCGCCCCGTTCTCGGGTGTGGCCGCCCTGTGCGCGAGTGCCTCGCCCTCCACGTCGACCCGGGGCAGCACCTTGTCCAGCCAGCCCGGCATCCACCAGGCTGCCTTGCCGAGCAGCGCCAGTACGGCGGGCACGAGCGCCATCCGGACGACGAAGGCGTCGAACAGGACGGCCACCGCCAGTCCGAAGCCGATCATCTTGATGATGGACTCGCCGGCTCCGATGAACCCGGAGAAGACGGCCATCATGATCAGCGCGGCGGCGACCACGACACGTGCGCTGTAGCGGAACCCGGTGACGACCGCCTGCGCGGGCCCGTCCCCGTGGACGTACGCCTCCCGCATCCGGGCGACCAGGAACACCTCGTAGTCCATCGCGAGGCCGAAGACGATGCCCACCAGGAAGATCGGCATCATGCTCATGATCGGACCGGTGGTCTCCACACCGAGCAGGTCCGCGCCCCAGCCCCACTGGAAGACCGCGATCACGGAACCGAGCGCCGCCAGGACGGAGAGGAGAAAGCCCAGGGCCGCCTTGATCGGTACGAGGATCGACCGGAAGACCAGCAGGAGCAGCACGATGGCCAGACCCACGACCACGATCAGGTACGGGATCAGCGCGTCCTGCATCTTCTGGGCGACGTCGATGTTGGCCGCCGTGGTGCCGGTGACGCTGAACTCCGCGTCCGTGCCGGCCACTACCGCCGGCCGCTCGGACCGGATCTTCTTCACGAGGTCCTGCGTCTTCTTGTCGGTCGGCGCGTCGGCCGGGACCGCCGAGAAGATCGCCGTGTCACCGGCCGTGTTGAAGCGGGCCTGAGAGACGGACACGACCCCCTTCGTGGCGGCGATCTTCTCGGAGATCGTCGCCACCGCCCCCTTGGCGTCGGCGGCCCCCTTGGCGTCCACGACGATCGTCAGGGGGCCGTTGAAGCCGGGGCCGAAGGCCGTCGCGAGGTCGTCGTAGGCGCGGCGCTCGGTGGTGGAGGTCGGCTTGGCCTCGTCGCCGGACGTGCCCAGCTGGAGGTCCATGACCGGTATCGCGAGGGCGCCGAGACCGGCCACCGAGGCGATCAGCACCGGGATCGGACGGCGCAGCACGAACCGGGCCCAGCGCGTGCCGCCGTTCTGCTCGGCGGCCGGCTTGATCCGTCCGGCCTTGCGGGCGGAGCGCGAGAGGAGCGCGTTCGGCCAGAAGCCGACGAGGGCCGGGACCAGCGTCAGCGCGACGAGCACACCGACACCGACCGCGCCCGCCGCCGCGAGCCCCATCTTCGTCAGCATCGGTACGCCGACCACCATGAGCCCGGCCAGCGCGATGACGACGGTGAGACCGGCGAAGACGACCGCCGACCCGGCCGTGCCGGTCGCGAGCGCCGCCGCTTCCTGCGGGCTGTGCCCCTTGCCGCGTTCCTCCCGGTACCGGGACACGATGAACACCGCGTAGTCGATACCGCAGGCCAGGCCCAGCATGCTGGCGAGCGTCCCGGTCGTCGACGACAGCCCGAGCGCGCTGCTCAGCGCCAGGATCGAGGCCATGCTGACGCCGACCCCGATGACCGCGGTCAGCAGCGGCAGCCCGGCCGCGGCCATCGAGCCGAAGGTGATGAGGAGGACGAGGGCCGCGATGGCGATACCGATCGCCTCCGCCGTACCGCCCGCCGCGGGCGTCGTCGCCAGCGCCGTACCGCCGACCTCGACGGTCAGCCCCGAGCCCTGCGCCTCCTTGATGGCGGCCCTGAGGTGGTTCTTGGTGGCGTCGCTGAGATCGTCGGGCTTCGCGTTGTAGCTGACGGTGGAGTACGCGGTCGAGGCGTCCTCGCTGACCGCCTTGGCCTGGAAGGGATCGGCGGCGGACGAGACCTGTGAACCGTCGGCCACCTCGCCCACGAACTTCTCGATCGCCGCCCGGTTCTCGGTGGCGGTGACCTTCTCGCCGCCCGGGGCGACGAAGACCACCCGGGCACTGGCGCCATGTGCGTTGGAGCCGGGGAACCGCTGGTCCATCAGGTCGAATGCCTTCTGGGACTCGATCCCCGGCATCGTGTTGTCCGCGTCGGGAGCGGCGGGCGCCGTGGCCGCACCGGCACCGACGGCGGCGAGCACCGCCACCCACATCAGGGCGACGTACCAGCGCCGCCGGAAGGCCAGTCGGCCCAGCTTGTACAGGAAGGTAGCCACGAGGGGGAGGTCTCCACATCATCGGAACTCGGGTACCTGCCAAGGCTCCCGGTACCGACCCCCTCCCGTCGTCGTGCGCCTGTCGACATTCGCGACTACTGAGAACGCAGTACACACGCCCTCACCGGTCGTTCCTGCGGCCGACGGGCGGTACCCCTCGGGTAGGGGTACCGCCCGCGACGATCAGCAGACCTATGACGGTCAGGACACGTACGACGCGCCCTGCGCCGTACTCACCACCGTGTTCGCGTTCGCCTGCGTGAGCAGCCCCGCCGTCACCCAGGCGGCCGTCGTCGACTGCACCCGGGAGACCAGCGCCGCCTTGTTCGCGAAGGGCGCCCCCGCCCAGATCTCGTCGAGCAGCGTCGTGCCGTCGGCCTTCGCCGGATTGGCGACCCCGGAGGAGACGGTCCCGAACACGACCGTCGGCTCGGCGCGCCGGACGTAGGCGTGTGTCGCGTCCTCGGTCCCTTCGCTGAACGGCGCGAACTCGGTGCCGTTCAGCGTGTAGTGCAGCGGCTTGCCGCTCACCGGGGTGAGGGAGGGCAGCAGATCGCCGGAGAGCGCCGCGTTGCGGTACAGCCCGAAGGAGAGGTAGCTGGTGCTCGAACTCCGCGCGACCAGGTTCACCGGGCCGTAGAACAGGGTCTGGAGCGACGGGTCGTCGAGCGCCTTCTCGACCCGCAGCCGGAACGGCACACTGATCCGTACGACATCCCCGGCACGCCAGGTCCGCGACACCGCGAAGTAGCTCCCGGCGACCGGAGTCCCGCTCACCGCCTGCCCGTTGACCGTCACCTGGAACCCGGCCGTCGCCCAGACCGGCACCCGCAGCCGCAGCGCGAAGGCCGCGCTGCCGCCCCCGAAGGTGAGCGTGGTGCCCTGCTCCTGCGGATACGCGGTGGTCTGGGTGACCGTGACGCCCTTCTCGGCCCAGGTCAGCGTTGAGGGGCTGTACAGGTTGACGTACAGGGAGGCGCCGTCGGCCGACTTGAAGTACACCGAGTCCTGGTACTTGGTGGCGCTCTCCATGCCGGTGCCCTCGCAGCAGGTCGTCCCCTGCTTGGGCGTGTAGTCGCGCACGTGCCCGGGCGTGAGCCCGATGAAGTACGTGACCAGCGGCTTCTCGGCGTCGGCCTTGTCCTGCTTGGAGCCGAGCACCTGGTTGTACAGCGCCCGCTCGTAGTAGTCCATGTACTTCGGGTCCTGCTCGTGGAAGAACAGCATCCGGCTCAGCTTGAGCAGGTTGTAGGCGCAGCAGGTCTCGGCGTTGGTGTCGCTGATCGTGCCCGCGATCACCCCGCGCGCCCTCCAGAACTCGCCCGTGCTGGTGCCGCCGATCCCGTACATGCGCTGCGGGATCACCATGCCCCAGAAGTTCTTCGCGGCGGTCAGATAGCGGGTCTCGGCCGTCGCGTCGTACAGCCGTACGTATCCGGTGAAGATCGGGATGTGCTGGTTGGCGTGCAGGCCGTTGAGGATGTCGTTGTTCGCCGCGCAGGCGTCGATGAGCGTGTCGAGGTCGAACAGCTTGGCCAGGGCGAGGTGTTCGGCCTTTCCGGTGATCGTGTACAGGTCGACGATCGTCTCGACGATCCCGCCGAACTCACCGCTGGAGAAGATCCCCCACATCCGCTGGAGGGTGGCGTCGGGGAGCTTGGACAGCCGGGAGTACATCCAGTCGCACATGCCCGACGCGAGGTCCAGCGCCCGGGCGTCGTCCGTCGCGAGATAGGCGTCCAGCAGCCCCTTCAGGATCTTGTGCGCCGTGTAGTAGGGCGCCCACACCTTCGTGTAGTCGCCGCTCGTCATCGACTCCAGCGCGATGAACTGCGTCTCCGGGTAGGCGGCGAGGAAGCCCTGGTGGCTCGGGCCGCCCCAGGTACGGCGCAGGGTGGCGGTCAGCCCGCGCCCGGAGGCGTCGCCGAAGGTCCCGCCGGTGGTGGCGGAGAAGTAGTACGAGGCGAGATTGCCGAGCCCGGCCGAGGAGTTCTTGGCCTCGTTGGTCTGGAGAGAGGTGATGTCGGCGGCGGTCAGGGCGCGCGAGTAGACGTTGAACTCGTCGAAGGCGCCCGCGTAGACCGGGTCGCCGGAGTAGTTCGAGCGGCCCAGCCAGTTGTTCGTCAGGGTGCCCAGGACGGACGGGTTGAGGGTCATCGCGGTGTTCGTGGCGACGGCGGTGCCGTTGACGTAGAGGGTGCCCGTGGTGCCGGAGATGGTCACCGCGAGGTGGCTCCACTGGTTCAGCGGCAGCGCGGCGCTGCCGTTGAGGCCCTGTTCGCCGCCGGGACCGCTGGTGGTGATGGCGAACCGCGGCACCCCGCCGGCGTTGCGGGAGGCCAGGTACATGTACCGGGTGGTGTCGTTGCCGAAGTCGAAGACGCGCTGCCAGTTGGCGTCGTGCGTGGGCCTGACCCAGATCGACAGGGTGATCGCCGCGGCACCGCCCAGGACGGCCGCCGGAAGGTCGACGTACTGGTAGGAGCCCCGGACGTTCTCGTGCGCGCCGCCCCACTTGCCGGTGACGGTGAGCATGCGCGGGTCGGTGCGCAGCGCGGCGCGTACGTCGGTCAGCGCGCCGACCATCGTCCCGATCTTGGTGGCGTAGGCCTGGTCGCCGGTGCTCGCGTAGGCCTGCGACAGCATGCTGAGGAAATGACCGGTGTAGTGGCCGCGCAGATTGCCGTTGGCCTCGCCGTCCAGGCCCTCCCAGCCGCCGGGCGCGACCGCGCCACCCGTGGAGAGTCCGGCGTTCGCCCGGAAGACCTGGAGCAGCCGGTTCACGTCGTACCCGCGCCCGTGGTCCAGCATCAGCTGGCGCTTGCTCGCGAAGACGCCCGAGCCGAGCGAGACCTCCTTCAGCTCGAAGGGGCGGAGTGTCCAGGCGGTGGGCGCGGGCAGGACAGCGGCGGCGGCCCGGCCGGAAGCGGCGTAGGCGAACGCGGGCGTGGCGGCGGCGAGTATCGCGCTCTGGAGAAGGAACCGTCTGGAGAGGTGGGGGGTCACATGTGCCTCGTCTCTGAGGGGATGCGGAGGTGCGGTGCCGGGGAAGGGCCGCCTACTCGGCGTAATAGGTCGCGTCCTGCTGGTCGAGGGAGGTGCTCAGCGTCTGGAGCTGGAGCAGGCTGTTGTAGTGCCGGATGTAGCGGCCCGGGAAGTTGTACGACTCGAAGGACACCCCGGCCGAGTCGGCGAGGCCCGCCCGCCGGGTGAAGGAGGCGTCGGCCAGGAAGGTGGCCGTGCCGTCGTTCTTCTCCACCCACAGCTCGTAGTTCTTGTGCCGGAGGTAGTAGCCGGGGAAGTTCGCCGACTCCAGCGAGACCGTGCCGGAGCCGGTCAGCCCGGTGACGATCCGGAACTGCGAGTCGGCGAGGTTGGTGACGTTCGCCTCGATCCTGGCCCGGAACTCCCAGTGCCGGATGTACCGGTCGGGGTAGTTGAACGAGGAGAGGCGGACCGGGGTGAGCCCGTCGGAGACCGGGATGCCGAAGTTCGGGGTGCCGTCGGCGTTCCAGTACAGCTTCTGGTAACGGGTGCGCCGGTTGGGGTCGTTGAGCGGATCGCCGCTGATGTCCTTGTAGTTGCGGTCGTGGTAGACGAGGACGTCGGACTTGCCGTCCTCGGAGACCGTGAACGTGTTGTGGCCCGGCCCGTACTGCCCGGTCGAGGCGTTGCTCGTGAACACCGGCTGCGAACTCTTGGTCCAGGAGGCCGGGTTGAGCAGATCGGCGGAGGCGGACGCGGTGAGCAGGCCCAGGCAGTAGTTGGCGTCGGTGGCGCTGGCCGAGAACGCCATGAAGACCTTGCCGCCCCGCTGGATGACCGACGGCCCCTCGTTCACCGTGTGCCCGATGATCTCCCAGGACAGCGTGGGCCGGGAGATCATCGCCGGAGTCCCGCTGATCGTCCAGGGGTTGGACATCTTCGCGAGGTAGAGGTTGGTGCCGTCGCCGACGGCCGGGTCGTTCTGCGCCCAGCTCAGATACCGCGTCCCGTTGACCACGAACGTCGTCGCGTCGAGCGAGAAGGTGTCCAACGGCAGGGCGATGCGGCCCTTCTCGGTCCAGGTCCCGGTGATCGGGTTGGCGGCCGAGGTCTCCAGGACGTAAGGCCGGATCTTCCAGATGTCGTTGGAGGCGCCGGCCGCGAAGTAGATGTACCACTTGCCGTCGATGTAGTGGATCTCCGGAGCCCAGATGTGGGCGCCCATCTCACCGCTGGCGTGCTTGGTCCAGATCGTCGTCTCGGCGGCGGACGCCAGGCCCTGGAGCGTGGTGGCCCGGCGCAGCACGATCTTGTCGTACGCGGGGACCGTGGCGGTGAAGTAGTAGTAGCCGTCGGTGTGCTTGTAGATGTGCGGGTCGGCGCGCTGCGCGGCGATCGGGTTGGTGAAGGTGACGGCCGGGGAGGCAGGGACGGCGGCGAACACCGGGGTGCCGACGGCGACGGGCACGGTCACGGCGACGACCAGGGCCGTGCAGGCCTTGAGGAGCGTGCGTCTGCTGGTCGAGCTGCTGCGGGTGCGGTCCACGGCGAGTCTCCTTCAGCGGCCTGTTCCCTGGCCGACATTGTTCGATATATGGAACGGTGTACGGAGGTTCGACCGAAAGATAGGTATGGGGCGTGAGCGAGTCAATGTTTCCGACAGGTTGAATGCCGGCTGATCGCTCACGCCACCGATACGCACCCCGATACGCCCGCCGAAGATCGCCTAGAAACGGGCCCCGATGTTCGTACCGGCGCGCGGCACAAGGAAGTTGGGAGCGGCGGGCAGCGAACCGTCCGCCCGACGCGAGCCGGTGACGGCCGCCGGGTCGGTGCTCAGCACTGACGCGGCGTTCCAAGTGCCGCCCAGATCCCAGGAGTTGCCGGTGGAGACGGTGACGGAGCCGAGGGCGACGGCCCGTCCGTCGGCGACCGACAGGTTGGCGTTGAGGGTGGCGCGTCCCCCGGAGGTGTCCACGTCGAAGCCGGTGCCCGCGTTCCCGTACGCGGTACTGCGGTTGACGCTGAGGGCACCCGGATTGCCGTTGTCCGTGATGCCGTGCGCCGCGTTCCTGAACGCGGCCGTGTTGCGCAGGACGTGCGCCGTGGCGGGCGCCGGTGTGCCGCCGCCGAGCTTGAAGCCGTTGCCGTCGCCCGCGAAGTCGGGGAAGTTCCAGCGGTTGACGCCGTTGCCGTACGCGATGGTGTTCTCGATCGTGATCGGCGAGGTGAACTTCCAGGCGTCGAAGCCGTCGTCGACGTTGTTCCACAGCCGCGCGCCCCGCACGACGTTGCCGGTCCCGCTGCCCTCCTTGACGGCCAGCCCGTCCGCGCTCTCGCCGTTCTTGCGCGGGTCGCGGTTGCCGTAACTGTCCAGGTCCAGGTCCAGGATCTGGTTGTGGGCGGAGGCGCCCTGGAGCTGGAAACCGGATTCGTAGTTGTCGTGGGTGATCAGGCGGGCGAAGACGTTGTTGTCGCAGCCGTCGCAGTACACGCCGTACGGCCCGTTCACGATCTCCAGCCCCGAGATCCGCCAGTAGGAGGCCTCCTGGTGGATCGCGCCGCGCTCGGCACGCGGGATGCTGCCGCCGACCGGCGTGTGGCTCGCCGGCAGTCGCTCCCCGTCGATCACGACCCGTTCGCCCGGGTAGCCGCCCAGGGTGATGGGCTGGGACGCGGTGCCGGAGGTGGCGATGGTGATGTTGTCGGTGAGCGCGTAGGTGCCCCCGCGTACGGTGATCGTGTCGCCCGGCTTCGCCAGGTCGACGGCCTTCTGAATGGTCCTCAGGGGGTGCGAGGGCGTGCCCGGCGCCGAGTCGTCGCCACCTGTCGCCACGACGAGGGTCGTCGCGGCACTCGCCCCCTCGGCGGCGCCCACGAGCATCCCCGCTGTCATTAACGCGGTGCCCAGGACCGCCGTTCCCGTCCGGATCGCTGCGTTGCGCATGTACGGCTCCCGCCTCTGCCTCGGCTCTGTCGCCAAGGAGTGGCCGCCGGCGCCGTGGAGGTTGCCGGGTCGGCCGACCGGACCGGGTGATGTGTCGTGAGCCTGGGACGGCGAGCGATCAGATACGCGAACGCTGCGGTTCTCGTCTCCACCGGTTCCTGGGCACCTCGCCCCGCCCCTGAACCGGCAGGCGCGGGCCACCTCGGAGCCGTGGGCCGGAGATCCGGATCCGACTGGACCGGGGCCGCGCGCTCCGCGTCCTGGTGGACGACGAACTCGTCTGCCAGGACGCGGAACTGGCCGACTTCAGCGTCGTACGGGCCCGCTGCACGGCCGAGTCCGGCGCGCCGAAGGATGCGCGGGAGGGTGAGGGCCGGACCCGCGGAGGTCGCCCACTACGGTTACTCGCCGTCCTCCAACCGGAAACCGACCTTCAGCCCGACCTGGTAGTGCTCGACCTGCCCGTCCACGATCTGGCCCCTGACCTGCGTGATCTCGAACCAGTCGAGGTTGCGGAGGGTCTGCGAGGCGCGGGTGATGCCGTTGCGGACGGCCTGGTCGACCCCCTCGTGCGAGGTGCCGACGATCTCCGTGACCCGATAGGTGTGGTTCGACATGCGGGGCTCCTCTCCGCGGTGACGGCGGCGTGGCGTCACCTGTGTCCGGTGTGTGGGG
The DNA here is from genome assembly GCF_042889145.1 of Streptomyces sp. NPDC002680. Lineage (NCBI taxonomy): Bacteria > Bacillati > Actinomycetota > Actinomycetes > Kitasatosporales > Streptomycetaceae > Streptomyces > Streptomyces sp. NPDC002680. Next base: position 138,180 of record NZ_JBIAQP010000006.1, on the reverse strand, counting down.
CGCGTCACTCCACCGTGCCCCAAGCGGCGGCGGAGCGCGAGGCGTCCCGGACACACAGGAGGGGATAAAAGTACGATATTCCAACCCGTCTGATGATATAAGAATCACGTCAGGAGATGGGACCGCACGCGTGGTGGTTCACGCGGCTGTGCCCGAGATCTGCCGATCAGGGGTTGAGAGGAGACCATGCGGCGGTTCAGAATCGCGATGTCCCGACAGGCGCCGACTACCGTGGCGCGCCGCCCCGTCCACCGTGAGGAAACGTGGGCGCAGTGGTATCGCCCCTTCTCTGTCTGTGTGGACCTTCTTGCCGCGGCCCTGCCGGTCGCTGCGACGTTCGTGGAGGTCGAAGAACCGCACCCGCTGCGCCTGGCGGCCACCGCAGCCCTGCTGTGGCCGCTGATCGGGCTGGTGAGTAAGCGCAACACGCCCTCGGCCTGGGGCGACGGAGGCGGCCTCCGGGCCGTCATACGGGACTGGCTGGTCCTGGTCGGCGCCCTGGCGACGCTTCGTGTGGTCTGCGGACTGGACAGCGTGCCCGCCGAGGCGTTCACGGCACTGATCCCCGCGCTGGTCGTCACGGGGGTCTGTCAGAAGATGATTCACCGTCACCTGCTGGCCGCCCGCCGGGAGGCCCGCGCCCTGCGTCACGTGGTGATCGTCGGCGAACCACCGACGGTCGACGCGGTGGTGGAGCAGCTCTCCCAGCGCACGGACCACGAGTACGTGATCGTCGGCTCCTGCCCGGTGGGAGAGGGCGACGTGCGCTCCGGGGTGCAGGTGTGCGTGCGGCTGCCCTGCGAGGAGCCCGAGACGCCCGAGGAGGACGCCGCGGCCGTGCTCGGGGCGGCCGACAAACTCGCGGCCGACCTGATCTTCGTGGCGCCGGGCCGGCACATGTCGGGCGACCGGGTGCGCCGGCTGTCCTGGATGCTGCACGACAGGGGCCGCTCCCTCATGGTGCTGCCCGGCGTCGTGGACGTGGCACGTCGGCGGATGCGGCTGACCTCGGCGGCCGGACTCACCCTGCTGCACATCGCACCACCGCTGCAGCGCGGCGCGCACACCGTGGCGAAGGCCGCGCTGGACCGGGTGAGCGCCCTGGTGCTGCTCCTTCTGCTCTCACCGCTGCTGCTCGTGCTGGCGCTGGCCGTCCGGCTCGGCTCGCCGGGTCCGGTCGTCTACCGCCAGACCCGGGTCGGCTGGAACATGCGGCAGTTCGCCATGTGGAAGTTCCGCACCATGGTGGTCGGCGCGGACCGGCTCAAGAGCGGTCTGGAGGCGGAGAACGAGAACGACGGGCACATGTTCAAGATGCGGCGGGACCCCCGGGTCACCCCGGTCGGCCGGATCCTGCGGCGTTACTCGCTGGACGAACTGCCCCAGTTGTTCAACATCCTCTTCGGCCACATGTCCCTGGTCGGTCCACGTCCCCCGTTGCCCGAGGAGGTCGTCAAGTACAACGGGATCGAGATGCGCCGGCTCAGTGTCAAACCGGGCCTGACCGGGCTGTGGCAGGTGAGCGGCCGGTCCGACCTGTCCTGGCGTGAAACGGTCGCACTCGACCTGCGTTACGTCGACAACTGGTCGCTGACCGGGGACATGAACGTCATGGCCCGTACCGTGCGCGCGGTGCTGGACGGCCAAGGCGCCTACTGAACAGGAGTGTGGTCCCGTGGGGCGTGCCGTCGGCCGGACCGGCACGCCCCACGGGCGGTCCTCCATCCAGGCAGGTCTGCCGCCAACACGCGGTGATCGAAGGCGCTCCGTCCCCGGGGCCGTGAAGGATCGCGGACGTGGACGTCTTGGGCCCCCGGAAGGGACACCGTCATGGCAAAGACCACAGCCGCACAGCCCGAAGCAGCACAGCCCGAAGCAGCACAGCCCGTAGTCGCACAGCCTGTAGTCGCACAGCCCGTAGTCGCACCGCCCGGAGCCGCCCCGCACGCGGGTGACGCGGCAGGGGAGACGGCGTACCGGGCGGTCGTGGCGCGATCCCTGCGCGGCTTCACCGGTGCCGGCTACGAGAAAGGCCGCCCCCCGCTGGTCCAGGCGGCCTGGTTCGCGGCTCTCCATCTGCTCTTCGTCAAATGGTGGTTCCCGGCCCGATGGCGGCCGGTACTGCTGCGTGCCTTCGGCGCCCGTGTCGGAGAGCGGGTGCTGATCCGGCGCGGGGTGCGCGTGCACTGGCCGTGGAAGCTGGACATCGGCGACGACGTGTGGATCGGCGAGGACGCCTGGATCCTCAACCTGGAACCGGTGACGATCGGCCAGGACTGCTGCGTCTCCCAGAGTGCGCTGCTGTGCACGGGCAGCCATCTCCGTCGTTCCGCCACCTTCGAGTTCGACAACGGCCCCATCCGGCTGGAGCCGGGCTGCTGGGTTGCGGCCCGCGCCGTCGTGCTGCGCGGCGTCACCGTCGGCCGGGACGCGGTGGTGGGGGCCGGTGCCGTCGCGCACCGGGACCTGGCGCCCGGCTCGGTCCTGACGGCGAGCGGTACGCCGGGAGCGGCCCCGGCCGTATCAGCGAAGGGAGTCACGGCATGAGACTGGTCCATGTGGTCACGCTCGTCAGCGACGACGGGGCCTTCGGCGGTCCGACGAGCGTGGCCGTCGCCCAGCTCGAGGAATGCGCCGCCCGCGGTCACGACGTCACGCTGGTGTCGCTGTGGCGGGGCAGGGCCCGCGCTTCGGAGCGCGTCGGAACCGTCCGTTTCGTCTCCCGCCCGGCACGCCGCCTCGTCCCGGGCCGAGGGTGCCTCGGACTCGCGCATCCCCTGCTGCTGTGGGACCTGTGGCGGACCATGGGGCGCGCCGACACCGTTCACCTTCATGCGGGACGGGACCTCGTTTCCCTCGCCGGGCTCGCCGTCGCCCGGCTCCGGCGCAAGGACTTCGTCACCCAGACGCACGGCATGGTCGAGCCCCGCACAGGTCTCGTCGCGCGGGTGTTCGACAGTCTGTACGTGCCCCTGCTGCGCCGGGCACGCTGCTGCCTGGTGCTCACCGAGCGGGAGCGACGGGCACTGACCGAGGTGCTGGGCCCGGACGGGCCACCGCTGGTGTCACTGCCCAACGGCCTGCGCACGTCCGGCGAGCGGCCTGGCACTCGGCCGAGGGACGACAACCAGGTGATCTTCCTCGCCCGGCTGCACCCGCGCAAGCGCCCCGAGGCGTTCGTCGAGATGGCCGCCCTGGTCCACAAGGAGATCCCCGAGGCACGCTTCACGCTGTACGGAGCGGACGAGGGATCCCTCGCGGCGGTGAACGGGCTCGTCATGGACCGCGGGCTGACGGATGTGGTCTCCTACGGCGGCGCGCTGGAGCACTCCGCGGCGCTCGAGGCCTACCGGAGAGCCGCCGTGTACGTCCTGCCGAGCGTGCACGAGCCGTTCCCGATGACGGTCCTGGAGGCACTGGCCGAGGGAACACCGGTCGTGTGCACGGACAGCAGCGGCATCGCGGCCGAACTGGAGCGCCGACAGGCGGCGCTGGTGACCGACGGCAGCCCGGAGGCCCTGGCCGATGCGGTGGCCGCGCTCCTCGTCGACGAACAGCTGCGCAGCCGACTGGCCGAGGCGGGTCGTCGCGCGATCGACGAGGTGTTCTCCATCCGGGCCGTCGTGGACCAGCTCGAGGGCATCTACCAGGACCGGCCGGGCGCGGGGTGACACAGGTGCGACGGCTGCCGGCCACCTCGGACCCGCCGGATCGACGGCGAGCCCTGGGTGGCCGGCGGCTTCGACCGACCAGGGGAGGCGGCCCGCCGGTGAGCCGCCGTCCGTGAGGAGAACGGCGGACTCCGGCGGCGGACCGGTCAGCGTGCGGCGCGGCCCTTCGCCGTCCGGAGGATGTCCTCGAAGCGCGAGGCGCAGTCCTCCAATGCGAACTCCCGTTCGGCCAGCGCGCGGCTCTCCTTGCCGAGCGCTTCGGAACGCGCCGGGTCGGACAGGACCTCCTGGACCCAGGCGAAGGCGTCGTCGAGTGAGGACTCCTCCGGCGGGAAGACAGCCGACCCCGCCTCGCGCAGCAGCTGCGCGGCCAGGTTGTCGGCGGGCATCAGGCCGAGCACGGGACGCCCGGCGCACAGATAGGACAGTGTCTTGGACGGGACGGAGAACTCCCCCGCGTCCGCCGCCAGGAGAACAACGAGGAGGTCGCCGGTGCCCAGGACCTCGGGCAGCCGCTCGTAGGGTTGGAAGGGCAGCAACGTCAGCTCGACGCCGCGGGCGGCCGCGGCCTCCCGGAGGACGGGCACGGCCGGACCGTCGTTGACGACGACGAGACGCACCGGAGCGCCGCGGTCCCGCAACCGTTCGGCCAGCTGCACGAGCAGGACCGGATTGTGTTTCAGCCCCAGGGTGCCGGAATACAGCATGGTCCGCACTCCGCTCAGACCCTGCTCGGCCGACCAGGCGTTGGCTCGGGCCACCGGCACGATCTCGTCCAGCGGTGCCCAGTTGGGAATGACGGTGACCTTGCCGGCCGTGCCCCACTGCTCGTGGATCCGCACGAATGACTCGGCGATCACCACGATGGCCGAGGCCCGGCGCGCCGACCACTTCTCGCCCGCCCCGAAGACGGTGGCGGCGACGCCCATCGACTTCGCGACGTCGGCGGCGGCGAAGCGCTTGAGTGCGACGGCGGTCACGTCCTGGTGCCACAGCACCCAGGGGATGCGCAGCCGCCTCAGCACGGCCGCCGCCACGACCAGCACCGGAATGGGCAGATTGGACAGCATCACCACATCGGGCTTCTCGCGCCGTACCTGCCGGGCCAGTTCGAGGCCCAGCAGGGTCTCCTGGTGGAGCCGGCGGAAGTACGCCTCCTTCCTGAGCGCGGTGCTGTCCCCGATGGTGACGAAGCGGAGGCCGGGGGTGTCTTCGGCGAGGTTGCCCTTGCCGGAGACGTAGGCCGTACACGTGGAGTGGACGACATCGTGACCGCGGCGTGCCAGCTCCCGGCTGAGCTGGGCCTGGAACGGGTGGCCGCTGTAGTCGTGGACGAGGATCCTCATCGGCTCGTGGTGTCCTGGTGCTCGGTCGGGTGTCACTGGTGGGAGCGCTTGACCTGGTCGTAGACCCACGCGTAGGTCTTCTCCAGACCGTCGACGAGGGAGACCGACGGCTCCCATCCGTAGATCTCGCGGATCAGGGTGTTGTCGGAGTTGCGCCCGCGCACGCCCTGCGGGGCGTCGAGCCGGTGGGCGCGCTCGCAGCGGACGCCGGCGATCCGCTCGACGATGTCGACGAGCTGGTTGATGGTCACCAGTTCCGACGATCCGAGGTTGACCGGTACACCGCTGTCCCCGTGCATGATCATCTGGCTGCCGTGGAGGCAGTCGTCGATGTACATGAAGGAGCGGCTCTGCTGTCCGTCGCCCCAGATCTGCAGCCGGTGGTCACCGGAGAGGACCGCCTCGGCCACCTTCCGGCACACCGCGGCCGGAGCCTTCTCCCGTCCGCCGGTCCAGGTGCCGTGCGGGCCGTACACGTTGTGGTAGCGGGCGACGCGGGTGACGAACCCGTGGTCCTCGGTGTAGTGACGGCACATCCGCTCGGAGAAGAGCTTCTCCCAGCCGTAGCCGTCCTCCGGCAGCGCCGGATAGGCGTCCTCCTCCTTCAAGGCGGTGACGTTCGGGTCGGTCTGCTTGTCGGCGGCGTAGACGCAGGCGGACGAGGAGTAGAAGTAGCGCTCCACGCCGGCCTCGTGCGCCGCCTGGAGCATGTGGGTGCTGGTCAGCACCGACATCATGCAGGCGGCCTTGTTGTTCTCGATGAAGCCCATGCCGCCCATGTCGGCGGCGAGCATGTACACCTGCCGGGCGTCCCGGACGCCCGCGCGAGCACTGTCCAGGAGCGACAGGTCGGCGATCACGTTCTCGGCGTCCTCGTGGACCTGGTACCACTCGTGCCGGGGCTTGATGTCGATGGAGCGGACGGTCAGCCCTTGGGCGAGCAGGTCGCCCACGAGATGGCCACCGATGAATCCGCCGCCTCCAGCGACGACGACGTCGACCCGCTTGCTCATGCGCAACTCCTCTGGGAATCCGGAGATCTGATCTGAGGTCAGCCGAGACCTGCGCGATAAGCTATGCAGACTTGTCATGATTTGGGGTAAATGGCACGCCGCCCGATGAACAAGATCACCCGATGACTCTCTCGCCGAGGTGGCGGCACCGAAGTCAAGGATTCGTGCGCGCCTGGGGCGATTTAATAATTAAGCACGCTATATATCGTTCAGTGATGTTTCGTCCAGAATGCTCACTCGGCAGAGAGGTCGGGATGCAGGACGCTCGCGTCCGCAGTGTGGCTGCGGTTTCCCTCTGGGCCGTGGTGCTGACCGTCCTGCTGCCGGGGCTGATCCTCCAGTCGGACGGCGTGCACCTGTCGGCCGCACTGGCCCTTCAAGGTGTCGTCGTGGCGCACACCGGCGGTGCGCTCGCCCGCGTGCTCACCGCGGGCACCGTGCGGTTCATCGCCTTCGGCTTCTGGGTCTTCGTCTACATCTGGCTCGGTCTGGCCCCTTTGGCGATGCTCGCCGTCGACACCTACCCGTGGCCCAACCGGACCAGCGAGGTGACCGCCTTCCAGGCGGTGGCCGTCGTCGAACTGGGTCTCGTCGCCTACAGCGCCGGAACGGTCCTCGCCGCCCGCCGTGGCCACGCCCGCGCGGCCTGTGCTCCACCGGGATTCCTGGAACGACTTCTCTCCCGGCGTCTTTCTCCCTGGCGACTGCTGGCACTGTGCGGGCTCGCCCTCGCCCTGGCGGTGCTGCTGATCTCGGGCCAACCCGGCCGTCTCGGCGCGTACTTCACAAGTCGTCAGGCCATCACGGAGGTCGGCGCCCCCGACAACGGGCAGGGCGGCTTCATGCAGGTGCTGCTCAGCTGGTCGCTGTCCGTGCCCGCCTTCTGGGCGCTGCTGGGCCTGCTGCGCGTACCCCGCCTGCCCGGCGGCGACCGATGGCTGCGCGGCGTCCGCTGGCTGCTGCTGCCTGTGCTCCTCGCGCTGAACGCCGTCGTCAACAACCCCATCAGCAAGCCGCGGTTCTGGGTCGGCACGGTCCTGCTGACCCTGCTGTTCACCGCGCCCCGGCTGTGCCGGCCCCGTGCCTTCCGCATCGCGGCGGCCGCTCTCATCGCGGCGCTCCTGCTCGTCTTCCCGTACAGCGACTACTTCCGCTACAGCGAGCGGGAGGACGTCGCCGTCGTCTCCCTCGCCGACCAGTTCACCACCAACGGCGACTACGACGCCTTCCAGCAGGTGCAGACCGGACTCGACTACGCCCGGGAGAACGGGTTCTCCCCGCAGGACGCGCTCGGCCCCCCGCTGTTCGCGGTGCCGCGCTCGATGTGGCCCGGGAAACCCGAAGACACCGGCATCACCCTGGCCAGGTACGCGGGGTACGACTTCCTCAACCTCTCCGCGCCCCTGTGGATCGAGAGCTACCTGTGGGCCGGCCCCTACGCGGTGGTCATCGTGTTCCTCCTGCTCGGCGCGGCCGGACGGCGTGCGGACGACGTACGCCACCGGCTGCGCGACCGGCCGGACACCGTCGCCGCCCTCATGGTCCCCGCCTTCGCCTTCTACCAGATGGTCCTCCTGCGCGGCAGCCTGCTCGGCATCGCGGGCCCACTGACCCTGCTGCTGGCCATCCCGCTGCTCATCAGCATCCCGACCGTCAGGACATCCCGGTTCCCCTCATCGGCGGCGCCGACCGCACCCACCCGTCATGCATCGATCCCCGGAACAGGAGGGCACCCGTGACCGGCCCCACCCCCATCGACGACCGGTACGACGAGCCGGACCAGCTACGCGACCAACTGCGCCGACTCCTGCGCCACCGCGTCCTGATCACGCTGGGAATCCTCCTGGGACTCCTCGGCGGGCTGGCGCTGTCGCTGCAGCGAGCTCACACCTACACCGCCACCAGCGAAGTCCTCGTGCGCTCCACCACCGACCCCTTCGGCGCGGTCGGCGTCTCCGCCGACAACCAGGTCAGTATGAGCACCGAGCAGCGGATCGCCGCAAGCGCGGCCGTCTCCCACCGCGTGCCACGGCTCCTGGGTCGCCCCGACAACCAGGCCGGCACGCTCGGCGCCCGGGTGCGGGTCACCAATCCGCTGAAGTCCCAGGTACTCCGTTTCGAGTTCACCGCCCGCGGGCCCCAGCGCGCGGCGCGCGGCGCCAACGCCTTCGCCGAGGCCTACCTCGCCGACCGCAAGAGCCGCAACGACGCCACGGTGCTGCGGGCCACCCGCGCCCTGGAGCAGCAGATCACCGTGCTGAACCAGCGGCTGGCCCAGAACCAGCTGGAGCGGGCGACCGCGACGCCCGCCGCGCAGAACCAGCTCTACAACCTGCAGAAGAAGGTCCTCGACATCAGGTCCCGCGACACCGACGGCGGTGACATCGTGCGCAGGGCCGTGGCCCCGACCCTGCCCGTGGGCCCCGGTCGGAAGACCCTGCTCGCCGTCGGACTGGCCTGCGGTCTCCTCCTCGGCATCGTGCTGGCCTGGATGCGCTCCGCCCTGGACACCCGGGTCCGGTCGGTGGGTGAGGTACGGGCCGCCCTGGGCGCCCCGGTGCTCGGCCTCCTGCCCTCGGACGACGGGGGCGACGACGCGCTGCTGACGGTCGGCCACACGGACAGTCCTCGCACGGAGGCGTACCGGGCCCTGGCCTTCCGTCTGCGGCAGCTCGGCAGCCCGGCCGGCCCCGGCAGCGTCCTGGTCGTGGCCCCCCGGCGTGCCGACGCCGCCGAGGAGGTCGGCGCCAACCTGGCCGCGGCCCTCGCCGAGGAAGGTGGCGACGTGCTGCTGGTGGACGCCGCCCCCGACACCTCCGGACTGGCCGGACGACTGCCGCTGCTGTCGTACGAAGCCCCCGCCCTGAAGGAGGGGTTCCGCTCCGAGAGCGGCGTCCTCGTCGACGCCGGCGTGACCGGACGCCTCACCTTCTCCTCGGGCGGCCACACCGGCCCGTACACCCGGGCCGCCCTCTCCGGGACCGACCGGACGGGGTCCGAGGCCGACACCTCCACCGTCGTCGTCACGGGGCCCTTCCTCGAGCACGCCGACGTGCTGGCGGTCGCTCAGCGCGTCGACGGCATCCTCGTGGTCACCGGCCTCGACGGCACCCGGCGCGACGACCTCCGGCAGGTGCAGGAGCTGATCGGCTGCTCCGGCGGACGCCTCCTGGGGGCGGTCCTCGATGCCGGGCGCCCACGCCGACGCCTGCGCGCGCTGTTCCGCCGCCGGAAGAACGGTCGCGTGTCGCCCGTCGACACCTCGACCATGGACCTTCCCCTGTACGACGGCACGCTCACCGTCACCCGCCGATGACCGCACCCGAAGCGACCGCTCGCCGCCGCGCCGGGGCCACCGCCCCGAGCGGGGTGGCCGCGGCCGCACGGGGCGGCTGGTGGGGGATGGCGGGGTCTCTCGCGAACGCCGTCTTCTCCTTCGTCTTCGTCGGCCTGATCACCCGGGCCGTCGGAGCGAACGGAGCGGGAGCGATCTTCACGGGCGTCGCCCTGTTCACCATTCTCAGCAACGCCTGCAAGCTCGGTGCCGACACCGGGCTTGTCCGCTTCGTCCCGCGCGACCTCGCCGTCGACGACGGCCGCTCGGTGGGGGCGCTGCTGCGCACGGCCGCCCTGCCGGCGGCCCTGGCCGGCACCACGGCCGCCGTGCCCCTGCTGCTGTTCCCGTCGGTGGCCACCACGCTCCTGCCCCACCTGCCCCCCGCGGACGCCGTCGCCCTGGTCCGGCTCTTCGGACTCTTCCTGCCCGCCGCCACCGTGGGCACGATCCTGCTCGCCGCCACCCGGGGCTACGGCACGGTGGTGCCGTTCGTCGGCGTGGAGCAGATCGGCAAACCGGTGCTGCGTGTGCTGATCGCCGTCCCTGTGGCCTGCTACGCGCCCGGACTGCTGGCCCTGGCCTCGGCCTGGCTGCTGCCCGCGCTGGCCGGCTCCGTGGCCGCCTGGTTCGCCCTGCGCCGCTGCCGCGCCGGCCACGGTACGCCGTACACCACGGGACCCGGGTCCGTGCCCTGGCGGACCTTCTGGGGTTTCGCCGCACCCCGCGCGGTCTCCTCCGTCTTCGACATCAGCGCCGTATGGGTCGGCGTCATCCTGCTGTCGGTCATGGCCACGGCCGACGACGCGGGGGTCTACACGGCGATCGGCCGCGTCGTCACCGCGGGCGCCCTCATCCAGCTGGCCGTCCGGCTCGCCTCCGCACCGGAGATCAGCCGCCTGCTCGCCGTCGACAAGGCCGCCGAGGCGCACGATCTGCACCGCGTCTCGACCTGCTGGATCGTGCTCTTCTCCTGGCCCCTGTTCCTCCTCGTCGCCGGCTTTCCGCGGACCGTTCTGTCCGTCTTCGGGCCGGAGTTCGTCGACGGTGCGCCCGCCCTGGTGCTGCTGTGCGCCGCCTCGATGGTCAATGTCGCGGTCGGCAACGCCCAGACCGTGCTCCTCATGGCCGGCCGCAGCTCCTGGCACCTGGCCGTCACCGCCGCGGCGTTCGCGGTGCAGCTGGCCGTCGGCGTGATCGCCGTGCCGGCCTGGGGTGTGCTCGGCGCCGCCGCGTCCTGGGGTGCGGCCATCGTCGTGGAGAACCTCGCGGCGGCCGTACTCATCCGGCTGGGCCTCGGCTTCACCTCCGTGAGCCGCGGCTACGTGAACGCCCTGGCCGCCGGTCTGTTCGTCGCGGTCGCCCTGGCGGCCTCCCGCGTGCTGGCAGGTGACACACCGACAGGACTCGCCGTGGGAATGGTCTTGGGAATATGTGTATTTGCTACTAGTTTGTGGCGATATAGGACGCCGCTGAGAGTGAGCGAGCTGGTCGGAGTGCTGCGCCGACGCGCTGCATGAGCCCAGACCCGGTCGTACCGTCCGGGCTCACCCTGTCGGCGTCACCTCCTCCGTACCACTTCCACAACTGCCACCGGGGTGTCCCTTGCGCCTGAGAAAGCTCCGCACGAAATCGGTCACGACGGCGGCTGTCACCGCCCTCGTCTGCACCACGGCCCTGCTCGAAGCCTTCCCCGTCGCTGCCGCCGACGGGACGTTCACCGCCGATCCGCTGGCCACCTGGCAGACGAACGGCATCGTCTGGTCGCTGGCCTCCGCGAACGGCGTCGTCTACGTCGGAGGCACCTTCGACTCGGTCCGCCCGCCCGGTGCCGAGCCCGGCCAGGGCGAGGTGGAACGCCACAACTTCGCCGCCTTCGACGCGGTGACGGGCAAGCTGCTGCCCTGTGCCCCGTCCTTCACCGGCCTGGGTCGCACCGTGCGGGCCATGAAGGCCTCGGCGGACGGCCGCGTGCTGTACGTGGGCGGTTCCTTCAACCGCGTCAGATCCACCAGCGTGGCCAGCGCGGTCGCCCTCAACACCGCAGGCTGCTCGCTGCGCGAGAGCTTCCGCCCGGCGGTGTCCGCCACCGTGCGGGCCATCGACGTGACGGACAGCGCGGTGTACCTGGGCGGTGACTTCGGCCGCGTCGACGGCAAGGTGAGGCAGCGTGTCGCCGCCATCTCCCCCAAGGGCTCCCTGCTGCCCTTCTCGGCGAACCTCGACCACCCGGTGCGCGCCCTGTCGGCCGCGACCTCGCACGGGCGCGTCTTCGTCGGAGGCGACTTCGAGACGGCCAACGGACGCCAGGACCGTTCGCTGGTCGCCCTGAACCCCACCACCGGCGGGACGGTGCTCTCCTATCCTGGATGGTTCCCGTCCCAGTCGTCGGTGAAGGCCATCGCGCGCGACAGCACCCGCTTCTACGTGGGCGCCGAGGGCCACGGCCGGGGCATCTTCGACGGCCGCATCGCCGGCCGGCTGACGAACAACACCCTTCTGTGGAGGGACACCTGCCGCGGCGCCACCCAGGACCTGCTGCCCTACAAGGGCGTCCTGTACAGCGCCTCACACGCGCACGACTGCGCCGAGACGCCCGGAGGGTTCCCCGAAAGGGGAGACCGGCAGCACCTGCTGGCCCAGCAGCTCAACGACCGCAGGATCCTGCACTGGTTCCCCGACACCAACGACGGACTGGGCGAACACGTGGGTCCCCGCACCCTGGAGGTGGGACGCGGCATCCTGTGGGCGGGCGGCGAGTTCACCACGGTCAACAACAAACCGCAGCAGGGCCTCACCCGCTTCGGGAGCCGCGACACCGGAGCGCCGATGGTTCCCGCCCTCTCGGTGGCCGACACCGACCCCGGCAGGGTCACCCTCGCCTGGCGCACCTCATGGGACCGGGACGACGCCGAGCTGACGTACAAGATCTACCGGGACGGGAAGCTCGTGGCACGGCGGACCAAGTCGTCCGCCTACTGGGACCGTCCGCGGATGAGCTACACCGACTCCGTGGCCGCGGGCACGAGCCACCGGTACGCGATCGAGGTGACGGACGGGACGAACACCTCGCCCAAGTCCGCCGCCCTGAGCGTGACCGTGCCGAAGGCGGAGGAGCGGGCCGCGGGTGAGACGCGGTGACCCGCATCGGATTCGCCCCCGGCGTCTACGACCTGTTCCACGTCGGGCACCTCAACATCCTGCGTGAGGCACGCCGGCACTGCGACCGTCTCGTCGCGGGGGTGACCTCCGACGACCTTGCCGCACGCCTGAAGGGCAGGCTGCCCGTCGTTCCGCTCGCCGAGCGCCTGGACATCGTCCGTAGCGTGCGTTACGTGGACGAGGCCGTCGTGGAGGCGGACGTCGACAAGCTGAAGACATGGAAGCGGGTCGGTTTCCACGTCATCTTCAAGGGTGACGACTGGCGGGGAACCCCCAAGTGGGAAGAGCTCGAGCGCCGCTTCGCCCCGGTCGGTGTCGAAGTCGTCTACTTCCCGTACACCGTGCACACCTCCAGCACCCTGCTGCGCGGCGCCCTGCAGCTGCTCTCGGCGCACGAGCCGACGGAGATGCCCTCAGCGCAGCTCGCGGAACCACTTCACCAGGAAGGCGGCCATGAACAGGACATGGGCGAGCAGCAGCGCGCAGTACACCGAAAGGAAGACCTCCTGACTCCCCAGGAATAGGAAGCTGACGCAGGTCAGGCCGTAGTCGACCGGGAGGAGCAGCACGGATCTCAGTGCTGGGACCGGCCCAGTCGGCGCCGGGACATCACCCGGTGTCCGCCGCTTGAGCTTGTCCGTCAGAATCCCGGCGAAGAAGATCACCACGGCCGCGAGCTGGAACAGCATCGGTGCCAGGAGAAACTCCGGGCCGGGCAGGGAGAAGAACCGGTAGAACGACACCAGCACCACCAGGTGGAGGGCGACGATCTTGACGCAGTCCAGGACATGGTCGAGCCACTCGCCCGACGGGCTCCCCGAGCGCTGACCCCGCGCCAGCTGACCGTCGGCCGCGTCCAGGGCGAACCCCACGGCCAGGGCCGCGCCGACGCAGGCCGCCATCGTCGGCCCGGGTGGCAGCAGAGCCACCGCGGCCAGGGCCGGGAAGGTGAACAGGGCGCCGAGCACGGTCAGCTGATTCGGCGTCGCCCCCACCCGGTAGGCCAGCGCGGCCAGTACACGACCGGCCGGACGGTTGATGAACAGGGTGTAGAGCGACACCCCCTTCGCGGGCTTCTGTGCCGCCGACAGCTGTCTGAGTACCGCAGTAAATTCTGACATTATCCTCCTTTATGGGGCAAAACGTTAGAGGGAAGGCAATCATGACAGAAAGGGGAGGTTCCGTGTCTCGTGTGAGCCGTCGTCAACTTCTGCGTGGCGGAGCGACGGTGCTGGCCGCGACGGCCCTGACAGCCCACAGCGCATCCGCCGCCGTGGGGCCGGAGGGCACTCCCGGCCCACCGGCCGGCCCCTTTGAACCCTGGCGAGGGCGTCCCTCCGGCGACCCGCTGCTCCGAGTGATCGATGTGACCCAGCTCGGCGCGGTGGGCGACGGACGGACCGACGACAGCGCGGCGTTCGAGCGTGCCTACCGTCTCGCCGCCACCCAGGTCTCCGGCGGCGTCGGACGCACGGTGATCTGGATTCCCGCCGGCGAGTTCCTCATCACGCGTCCGAACGCGCTGATGAACGGAGTCGCTCCGCTGCGGCCGGCCAACGGTCTGCGCTTCGTCGGGGCGGGCAAGCGCATGACCACCCTCGTCTTCCGCCCGAATGCCGGCCCGGGCTCCTATCTGTGCCGCAACGAGGACATCTGGTCGAACGTCTCCTTCGAGCGCATGCAGTTCCGCTCGGCCACACCGGGTGCCTCCTTCTTCAGCTCGTACTCCACCGGGCAGGCGCAGGACTACCGGTTCTCCGAGTGCGAGTGGATGGGGGAGTGGGAGTTCGGGCTCGCCCTGGAGGGTACGGACACCAACTCGGAGATGCGGTGGGAGGCGTGCCGGGTCGGCGGCAGCTACCGCCGGGCCTTCCTGTACTCGGGTCTGACCCGGCGCGGGCAGGCGGACGCCAACGACCAGGACCAGTTCCTCAACTACTGGTTCACCGACATGAAGGTCGAGTACGAGTGGGGCAACTTCCTCGAGTTCCCCTACGGCGGATCGATCACCTGCCGGGGCGGCTCGTACATCATCACCGGCACCCGCCCGGTGAGCACCGAGGAGTACGGCGTCAGCAGCACGTTCTTCCGCTTCCCCGTCGCCCAGCACCATGACTCGGTGCAGCGGTTCCACGCTCAGGACATCCGGTTCGAGGTGCGCAACCCGAACGTGCGGATCATCGACAGCGAATGGAGGAGCGGAACGATCCACTTCAGCGACTGCGACGACACCGGGCTCGCCTTCCGGGACTTCTCCGCCGACGTGCGCCCGCACCGCTACTCGGTGGGGCCGCGAGGGCCGTTGATCCGCTACGACTCCTGCCAGTTGGTGGGCCGCCACGAATACCGGACCGACGGCCGGCAGCATCCCCTGTCGACCGTCGCCCGCTACGACATGTGCCTGCTGCGCAGCCAAGCGGTGAGCGCGTTCCTGGTCGCCGACAGCACCGACAGCACCGACGGACCCGACTTCGTCAGCTTCGTCGACTGCCTGGACGTCCCCCGCACCGACGACACGCCCACGCAGGCCGACCCCGGCGGCCCGGTCTCCACGACCAGCCCGGTGGCACCCGGGAGCCCGCCGCCCGCCGGTGATGCCGCCGCCCCGCCCACCCCGAGCCCGCCGCCCTCCGCGGCGCCGGCGGCCGGCGGGTGATGCGTTCCGGACGCCGGCCCGCGGTGAGCCGCGCCGTCAGCGCACCACGCTCAGCGACAGCGCGAAGCGGTCCGCGCTGTCCGTCCACCAGTGCCGCAACTCCAGCCCGGCAGCGGCCAGTTCGGCGCCCACACCCTCGTTCCGGAACTTCGCCGACACCTCCGTACGCATCTCCTCGCCCGCAGTGAAGTCCACGGCGAGGTCGAGCGCGGGGACCTTCACGGTCTGCTCGGCGAGCGAGCGCAGCCGCATCTCGATCCACTCGTTCTCCGAGTCCCACAGCGCCACATGCTCGAAGGCGTCCGGGTCGAAGTCGGCGCCCAACTCGCGGTTGACGACGGTCAGTACGTTCTTGTTGAACGCGGCCGTCACCCCCGCCGCGTCGTCGTACGCCGGGACCAGCACCGACTCGTCCTTGACCAGGTCCGTGCCGAGCAGCAGCGCGTCGCCCGGTGACAGCAGGGCGCGGACCGAGGACAGGAAGCCGGCCCGCTCGGCGGGCAGCAGATTGCCGATCGTGCCGCCGAGGAACGCCACCAGCCGGGGCCCGGGCGTCCCCGGCAGCGCCAGACCGCCGGTGAAGTCGGCGATCAGGGCGTGCACGCCGAGCCCCGGCCGCTCGGCGATCAGCGCCTCGCCGGCCTGCCGCAGCGCGCTCTCACTGACGTCGACCGGAACATACGTCTCCAGCTCCGTCAGCGCGTCCAGCAGGTACCGCGTCTTCTCCGACGAGCCGGAACCCAGCTCGACCAGCGTGCGCGCACCGGTCACGGCGGCGATCTCCCCGGCCCGGGCGACGAGGATCTCGCGCTCGGCGCGGGTCGGATAGTACTCGTCCAACTCGGTGATCTGATCGAAGAGTTCGCTGCCGTGGGCGTCGTAGAACCACTTCGGCGGGAAGGTCTTGGGTGTGCGGGTGAGCCCGTGGAGAACGTCGGCGCGCAGGGCGGCCTCCGTGGCGTCCTCGGGCAGGGTGCGGGTGACCAGGAACGGACTCACGTACGAAGCTCCTCGGGTGGTACGGATGCCATGTCGCCGCTCGTGTCGCTCAAGTCCTGGAGCGGGGTGAGCCGTACCTCGGTGCGGCTCGCGATGACGAGGGTGCGGTCGGGTACCTCCTGCCAGCGGGGATCGTCGTCGTACGGTTCGGAGGCCACGACCGTGCGCGGGCCGGGCCCGGTGAGGTGGAAGAGGGTGTCGCCCCAGGTGGTCGCGGCGATCGTGGTGCCGTCGGTGAGCAGCAGGTTGAGCCGGGACCCGGGGGCCGCCTCGGCGACCTCCAGGACCGTCCGGGCCAGCGCCCGCCCGACGTCGTCACCGGCGCGCAGCCGGTGCAGCACCAGCGCCCACACGAACGCCGAGTCGCAGCGCGCCTCCATCGACAGCAACTCCTCGGCGGGCAGGGCCTGTACGAGCGGCGCGAGGGACCCCGGCCAGCCCTTCACCGCCCCGTTGTGCCCGAACAGCCAGGCACCTGCGGCGAACGGCGCCGCCGCGGCCTCCCCGTCGGCGCCCGCCACCGTCGCGTCCCGTACGGCGGCGAGCAGCGCGCCGGTCCGTACGACCCGGGCGAGGTCGGCGAAGGACGGGTCCGCCCAGACGGGCCCGGTACGGCGGTAGCGGGCCGGCACCGGATCGCCCTCCGCGTACCAACCCACCCCGAAACCATCGGCGTTGACGGTGCCGTACCGCTGGTGCCGGGGCGCCCACGACTGCCGGTACACCCCGTGCGGCGGCTCCACCACGAGACTGCCGATCGCCTCCGGGGGCCCCAGGTAGGCGAGTTGACGGCACATCAGACGGCCTCCGGGGTACGGGCTGTGCGGAACCCGGAGAAGATCTGCCGCCGGATCGGATAGTCCCAGTTGCGGAACGTCCCCCGGCAGGCCACCGCGTCCACGGCGAACGAACCACCGCGCAGCACCTTGTACTCGGGCCCGAAGAACACCTCCGAGTACTCCTTGTACGGGAACATGCTGAACCCCGGGTACGGCGCGAAGTCGCTCGCCGTCCACTCCCACACGTCACCGATCAACTGCCGTACCCCGAGCGGCGATTCACCGGCCGGATACGAACCGGCGGGCGCCGGACGCAGATGCCGCTGACCGAGGTTGGCGTGCTCGGGGCCCGGATCGGCGTCACCCCACGGGTAACGCGTCGAGCGGCCGGTCGCCGGGTCGTGCCGGGCGGCCTTCTCCCACTCCTCCTCGGTGGGCAGCCGGCGCCCGGCCCAGCGGGCGTACGCGTCCGCTTCGTACCAGCAGACGTGCACCACGGGCTCGTCGGGTGGTACCACCTCGGTGACCCCGAACCGCCGCCGCAGCCACTGCCCGCCGTCCCGGAACCAGAACTGCGGTGCGTACAGCGAGTGTTGGCGGACATGGGCCCAGCCGTCCGGTGTCCACCAGCGCTGGTCGTCGTAGCTGCCGTCATCGATGAACCGCTGATAGGCGGCGTTCGTCACCGGGACGGTGTCGATGAAGAAGGACGCCACCTCCCTCCGGTGCGCGGGCCGTTCGTTGTCCAGGGCCCACGGCTCGGCGGAGGTGCCCATCGTGAACGGGCCACCGGGGACCAGGACTTCGGCGGGACCGGTGAAGAGGGGAGCGGGCTCGGGATCGGGAGCGCCGAGAACCGCGGCCCCCTTCCTCAGCTGATGGGTGATCAGCATCGTCTCGTCGTGCTGCTGTTCGTGCTGGGCGATCATCCCGAAGGCGAACCCGGCCTCGGTCAGCCGTGCGCCCGTCCCCTCGAACGCGGCGCTCTCCAGCACGTCCAGGGCCCGGCCGCGTACCTCTGCCGCGTACTTACGGGCTTCGTCGGGCGGCAGCAGCGGCAGCGAGGGGCGTTCGGCGCGCGAGTGCTCGAAGGCGTCGTACAGGCCGTCGATCTCGGGCCGCATCGGCTCCCGCCCGGCGACCGCCCGCAGCAGCCACATCTCCTCCTGGTTGCCGATGTGCGCGAGGTCCCACACCAACGGGGACATCAACGGCGAGTGCTGGGCGGTGAGTTCGGGATCGTCCACGGTGGTGAGGAGCGCGGTTCGCGCCCGCGCGGTGGTGAGCGCCGCCAGGGCACGCTCCCGGAGTGTCTCCGGATCCAGGGCGGGGTCGGTCATGTGCGGAGATCCTTCCCGTACGAGTTCCCGTGCGCACGCCGGTCCGTGCCGCGTACGCGGTCGAGCAGGTCGTCGGCGGGGCAACGGCCCGGTATGACATAGCGGTCGAGATACGCGGCGACGGCGCCGACGACCTCCCGGCTCGCGCCGAGCCGGGGCAGTGCCTCCAGGGCGGCCGAGAAACAGACGACGGCCACCTCGTGCAGCTCCGGGTCGGTCAGTCCGTAGCGGGCCGCGTCGGCCCACAGCGGATTGTGCGGGGCGGGCAGCGACTGGGTGCGCTCGGCGAGCGGCTTGACCGCCCGGTAGGCCCGCTCGGCGGCCTCGGGGTCGTCGAAGAGCGCCGCCGTGACGGCGAGCGGGACGATCCAGCCGTCGTCGCCCGGCTGTGCGTCGATCATGCGCAGTTCGAGATGGCCACGCGGTCTGACCGGCGGGAACAGGGTCGTCAGGTGGTAGTCGAGGTCTTCCTGCGTCGGCGGCCGGGGCACCCCGGACCGGACCCACTCCCGGAACGTCAGCCCGTCCTCCGGCACGTCCCAGGGCCCGCTGTCCCGTCGTATACACATCACCGGGGCGTCGAGCACATGCTCTGCCCACGCGTGCCGCGGTTCGGCGTCCAGCGCGGGCGCCCCCGCCCGTCCGGCGCCGATCTCCATCCACAGCACCTGCCGGGTGGAACGCCAGCCGGTGGGGTCGCGCACGGCGAGCGGGGAGTTGGCGAAGGCGGCCACGAGGACCGCGCCGAGCTGGTGCGCGAGCCACCAGCGCCGTCCGTGCCCCAGGGGGCCGGGCTCCTCGTGACCGGCGTCGAGACACACCTGCACGGAGGCCGAGGTGCACATCATGGCGCGGCCGGCCGGGCCGGTGAGGTCGAGGGAGCGCTCCAGGGCGTCGTAACGCGGCTCGTGCAGGAAACGACGGGGCGGATGCCAGGGATCCTGGCCGATACCGACGAGACCGAGCCCGTCCTCGCGCAGAACAGCGCGGACGGCGTCCAGATCGGCGGAGACGGATCCGATGCACTCCATCAGGGTGTCGGCGGGAGCGGAACTGAGTTCCAGCTGACCGCCCGGTTCGACGGTGAGCGCCGACCTGAGAGGCAGGGTCCGCAGGGAAGCGTAGGCCGCTTCGAGCCGTGCGGGTGACACGGGGAGCTGCGGCTGACGCAGCTCATGGACGAGCCATTCCACCTCGACGCCGAGGGTACGGGGCGGTCCGGTCTTGAAACAGATTCCCCGGACGAGGGCTTCGACCTCGGCCTCGGAGAGGGCGGTGCGGCGTTTGGTACAGCCGCTCACCGAATCGGACATGTCGGAATCCTCCTGAGAGTCCACAGGCAGCGCTCGTCCCACCCAAACCCCTCACGCGAAATCGCACAAGGGTGCACATGGGCGCTTTCAGGACGGTGGATCTCCGTTTCCATGATGTTTCCAGGCCGTTCGCCGACCCGGGAAACTCTGTTGCACCGCATGTCCAGCATCACCCACGATGCCTGCATGAGCACGGCGGGGGAGCGAGTACCAGGCACGGTCATGGCGCACACGGGGGTGGCGCCATGAGCGCCCGCCTGCGCGACCTCGCGCGTGGTACGGAGGAGATCGTCGCGGCCGGTTCCTATCGAGCGTCCGACGGGCGTGAGGTACAACTCGCCGCGGCGATCAAGGCCGCCCGTACAGGCACCCGCCTGTACGGCCCGGCCCCACTGGACGTACCCCCGCCGGCCTCACTGTCCGCCACCTCCTTCGAGGTGACGGGCGAGAGCAGCCTGGAGGCCGCCCGCCGCCTCCCCGGCCCGGTGGCGGTCCTGAACTTCTCCTCGGCCCGCAACCCGGGCGGCGGCTACCTGAACGGCGCCCAGGCCCAGGAAGAGGCCCTGTGTCGAGCCTCGGCGCTGTACACGTGTCTGACGGCGGTGCGCGAGTTCTACGACCACCACCGCACCCACCGCGACCCGTTCTACACGGACCGCGTCATCCACTCACCCGGGGTCCCGGTCTTCCGTGACGACCGTGGCCACCTCCTGGACACCCCGTACACGGCGGGCTTCCTGACCTCGGCGGCCCCGAACGCGGGGGTGATCCGACGAACGTCCCCGGAGCGCGAGGCGGCCGTCCCACAGGCCCTTGCATCACGTGCGGAACGGGTCCTGGAAGTGGCCGCGAGGGAGGGCTACCGCCGCCTGGTCCTGGGCGCATGGGGCTGCGGAGTCTTCCAGAACGACCCGCGCATTGTGGCGGAAACGTTCAGAGACCTGCTGGTGGGCGGCCGTTTCGAGGGCAGATTCGAGAGGGTGGCGTTCGCAATCCTGGACCGCACGAGGGCCGCGACAACAAGGGCCGCATTTGAACATACGTTCGCTGGAGTGAGCGCCCCCTAGGGCGCGGCGGGCTTTTAGGGGCGCGGGGAACTGCGCGACCAGCCCCCACCGACCCGCGCTACGAGAACAACCTCACCGCCACCCGTACCGCTCCTGCAACCGCCGGACAACAGAGTTGAACCGCATACGATCCAACGCACAGGCCTCCCGCCGCATCCCGTCCTCGAACAGCCGCAGCACCCGATCCACGTCAACCCACGAATCGCGCCCGGTCCGGTCCCAGGGCCCGCTGCCGATCGGAACCCACTCCCGATCCCCGTCATGCCGCTTACTGGACAACTGCACGGCAAGAAACGTCCCGGCGGCCTCCCGAGCGACGACAAGGACGGGCCGGTCCTTCCCCCTCCCGTCGTTCTCCTCAAAAGGCACCCAGGTCCACACGATCTCCCCGGGATCGGGATCCCCGTCGTGGGCGGGCGAGTACTCCGTACGCACCCGCCCCACATCGCGAGGATCGGCCTCGGTGGTGGCGGAGGGGCCAAAACGCCCCGGAACATCGGCATCGGGAAAGGCAGTCACGAGGCTCACGTTAGAGCCTGCGGACTGCCCTTCCACGCATCACCCCTAGTCCTTCTCCACCGCCACCTTCTGTACTTCAGGACCCGCCAGCCCGTTCAGCGCCGAAGTCCCGTTCGCCGCCTGCCCGTTCTGGTTCATGGACGCGAGCAGCTGCCGTGCGAGGCCCAGCCCCGTACCGCCCATCGTGAGCGCCTTGGCGAGCATCTCCGCCATACCGTCGGCCCCGTTGAGCACCACCATGTTGTCCACGCTGCCGAACGCGGACGCACCGGCCTTCACGATCTCCGGCCAGTTCTCGGCGAGTTGCTGCGCGACCACGGCCTCCTGGTTCTCCGCGAGCGCGGCGGCCCGCGCCTTGATGGCCTCCGCCTCCGCGAGGCCCTGCGCACGGGTGGCCTCGGCGGCGGCGAGGCCCTTGGCCTGAGATGCGGCGGCCTCCGCCTCACCGGTGGCCTTGGTCGCCATCGCGGCGGCCGCACCCCGTGCCTTGGTCGCCTCGGCCTCGGCGGTCGCGGCCGTCGTGACCCGGTTCGCCTCGGCCAGGGCCGCCAGCTCGGTCTCCTTGGCCTTGGCCTGCGCCGCCGAGATACGCGCGTCGCGCTCGGCCTCGGCCCGCGCCCGGGTCTCGTAGGCCTGCGCGTCGGCCGGCTTGCGGACGTCCGCCTGGAGCTGCTGTTCCCGGCGCAGGGCGTCGAGCTCGGCGATACGGGTCTCCTGGATGACGACGTCCTGCCGGGCGGCGGCATCGGCGAGCGGTCCGGCCTGGCGGGCCTTCGCCGCCGCCTTGTCGCGCTCGGCCTGGTACCCGGCCTGGAGGATCTCGCTGTCCCGCGTCGCCTCCGACATCCGCGCCGCGGCCTTCTGCTCGGCCTCGGTGGCGAGCCGGTTCGCCTCGGCCTGCGCGATCCGCGCGTCCCGCTGGACGGCGGCGGCGTGCGGCATGGCGAGGTTCTTGATGTACCCGGTCGGGTCCTCGATCTCGTGGATCTGGAGGGAGTCGACGATCAGCCCGAGCTTCTCCATTTCGGTGCCGCACGCGGCCCGGGTCTGCCCGGTGAGCTTCTCCCGGTCGCGGATCATGTCCTCGACGGTCAACCCGCCGACGATGGACCGCAGATGACCCGCGAACACGTTGTGCACGCGCTCCGACATCATCTTCTGCTGGTCGAGGAACCGGCGGCCCGCGTTGGCGATCGACACGAAGTCGTCGCCCACCTTGAAGATGACCACGCCCCGCACCTTGAGCGGAATGCCCTGGGTGGTCACACAGTCCACGTGCAGCTCGGTCTCGTTGAGGTCGAGCGAGATCTTCCGCACCGCCTGCACCCCGGGCAGTACGAGGGTGCCGCGCCCCGTGACGATCCGGAACCCCATGCCTTCCTCAAGGCCTTCGGTCCTGTGCTTGGAACCGGAGATGATGAGTGCCTCGTTGGGTTCAGCGACCCGCCACATCATCTTGAACACACCGATGAGTGCGAGGACGGCAACTACCGCGACCCCCGCAACGACGCCGATGAACATCGGCATTCGCCCCCTTTGCATGGTGCCCTTTCGGCACCGAACGAAGGCAAGGGTGCTCCTGTGCGAGTCAGGGGTACAGAAGCAGACGAATCCTTGTTGCAAGCTTGACGCACACGTGATCATCCGCAGACGAATCGGTCACCCGGTGTGCCCGGCCGGACTCAACTGTCGTACGCGGCGGTGACGTAGACCGTCCGGGGCGGCAGGTACTCCACGACCATCACCACAGTCCCCCGCTCGATACGGTCCTGCGCGGCGGCGGGATACGCCAGGAAGTGCTCGGCCCCGCCGCGCACCCGGACGATCACCTCGCCGACCAGCCCCGGTCCGATCGTGCCGGTCACCCGCCCCATCAAGCCGACCATCGGCGCGTCGTCCATGGTCACAGCGTACGGGCCGAAGCCCCCTTATGCCGCTGCCGAGTCGGCGACGGGTTCGAACGGCGGCCACCGTTCGTGCCAGCGCAGGTCGGCCTCCAACTGCGCGGCCAGCGAGACGAGCAACGGCTCACTGTTCGCCGGCCCGAGCAACTGGGCGCCCACCGGAAGCCCCTCACCCACGAACCCCGCCGGGACGTTCACCCCGGGCCAGCCCAGCACGTTCCACGGCCAGGCGTACGGACAGGCGGCGATCATCGCGCGGTCGGTCGCCAGGCCGTTCAGCGGCAGCATCTCCCCGATGCGCGGCGGGGGAGCGGCCGTGGTGGGCGCGAGGATCACGTCGTACGAGGAGAAGAGGGCGCCGATCCGCCGCTGCAGGGCGGACTCCGCCCGTCGGGCCAGCCGCAGCGGAGGCCCGCCGAGCAGCCGGCCCAGCCGGGCGGCGTCCCGGGTGCGCCGGTCGAGCAGCGCGGGGAACGGAGCCTCGCGGACCCGCTCGGCGAGACCGGCGGTGGCGCGGGGGATGAAAGTGAGCCCGATCTGCCCGTACGCCGGGTCGGCCTCCTCGACCGTGTGGCCCAACGAGGCCAGTTTCTCGGCGAGTTGGACGATCCTGGTCCGTACGTCGGGCTGGAGCCGGGCGGGCAGCGCGGTGAACGGCGGTTTGAGGGAGAGCGCGATGCGCAGCCGCCCGGGGTCGCGGCCGGCCGCCTCCGATGCACTGATCGTCGGCGGCTGGTGCAGGTCCCGTACGTGGTTGCCGCTCGCCGCGTCCAGCAGGAGGGCCGCGTCCGCGACCGTACGGGCCAGGGTGCCGTTGACCGTGATGCCCTGGAAGGACTCGGGGCGCGGCCAGGTCGAGACGCGTCCGCGCTGCGGCTTGATGCCGATCAGATGGGTCCAGGACGCGGGAATGCGCACCGAACCGGCGCCGTCCGAGCCGAGGGCGGCGGGGACCAGGCCCGCGGCGACGGCAGCGGCCGAACCGCCGGACGAGCCGCCCGGGGTGTGGCCCTGGTGCCAGGGGTTGCGGGTGGCGCCGAAGGCGGGGCCCTCGGTGAACGGCCACTGGCCCAGCTCGCAGGTGTTGGTCTTGCCGATGACGATCGCGCCGGCCGCGCGCAGCCGCCGTACCGCCTCGCCGTCCTCGGCCACCGGCGGGAACTCGCCCGGGCAGCCGAACGCGGTCGGCTCGCCCGCCACATCCGTGTCGTCCTTCACGGCCACCGGTACGCCGAGCAGTCTCCGGCGCCCGCCCGCCGCCAACTCCCGGTCGGCCGCGTCGGCTTCGGCGAGCGCGGCCTCGGCCCGTACGAGCCGAAAGGCGTTGAGGGTGCCCTGTGTCGCCCCGATCCGGGCGAGGGTCTGCTCGACGAGCGCCCGGGAGGTCACCTCGCCGGCGGCCAGCGCACGGGCGCACTCCGCGAGTCCGGCGGCACGCTCGGCAGTCATACGGACACCTCCGTCGCACACCGTCGCGCCGCGGCGGCGTGTTCCCCATAGCTATTTCACAGCTTCCTACCGAACGGTAACGGCTGGCGGGGCGGCGTGGTGCGGTATGTCGAATGTGGCGTGGCCGGGCGGAAGTTCACAGGTCCGGAGCGTGTCGGAAGTATTGACGTGCGCACGACTCGGACCTACGGTCTGACCGATTTACCGAACCGCGTTCGCAATCTCGAACGTGGAGCCGTCGGTTGGATCACCAAGGAGCCGCACGTGACCAGACCCACCCCCAGCCCCTCCCGCCGCAGCCTCCTGCGCGCGCTGGCCGCTCTGCCCGCCTCGGCGCTCGTCCTGGGCGAGTTCCCCGGACTGCTCGGCACCGCCGCCGCGGCGGCCCCGCCCAGCGGCTCCGCCACGCGCTACACCATCGTGCCGTTCCTCAACAGCAACGACGGCACGGTGAACGTCTACCAGTCCGACGACGCCACCGACTTCCGGCTCGTGCAGTCCTCGGCCTACACCCCGCCGAGCAACCGCATCCGCGACGCGAGCGTGTTCAAGCACACCAACGGCTACTACTACGTCACCTACACCACGCACACCTGGCAGGACACCAGCACCACCATCGGCTTCGCCCGCAGCTCGGACCGCGTCAACTGGACCTTCCTGTACGACTACACGGTCCCGATCACCAGTCTGTCCCGCGCGTGGGCGCCCGAGTGGTTCGTCGACAGCGACGGCAGCGTCAACATCATCGTGTCCTGCTCGGTGACCAGCGACGAGTGGATCTTCACCCCGTATCTGCTCAAGGCGACCAACTCCGCGCTCACCGCGTGGAGTTCACCGGTGGCCCTGTCCGGCATCGGCTCGAACCACATCGACACGTACATCGTGAAGAGCGGCTCGACCTACCATGCCTTCACGAAGAACGAGACGACGAAGTACATCGAGTACGCCACCGCGACCAGTCTCGCCGGCCCCTACACGATCTCGAAGACCGGCAACTGGGCCGGCTGGGGCAGCTACCGCGAGGGTCCCTCCGTGATCCAGCTCGACAACGGCGGCTGGCGGATCTTCTTCGACGGCTACGGCGACGGGTACTACTACTACAGCGACAGCTACGACACGTTCGCCACCTGGACCGCTCCCAAGGCACTGCCCGTGGTGTCCGGCACGGCACGCCACTTCACCGTCATCAAGGAGACGGTCAGCGGCGGCCCGACCCTGTCGAAGGGTGTCACACGGTCCTTCCAGTCGGTCAACTACTCGACGCGGTACTGGACAGTGGAGTCCTCCCTGCTCAACCTCCCCGTGGTGAGCAGCTCCAGCACCACCGCGGTCAAGACGGCGGCCACCTTCACGGTGGTGGCGGGCCTGGCGGACGCCAACGGCTACTCCTTCAGGGACAGTTCGGGCAACTACCTCCGCCACTACAACTACCGTGCCCGCTTCGACGCCAACGACGGCACGACGACCTTCGCGAAGGACGCCACGTTCATCGCCCGGACGGGCACGGCGTCGGGCTCGATCCGCTTCGAGTCGTACAACTACCCCGGCTACTTCCTGCGCCACTACAACTACCAGCTGCGCGTGGACGTGACGGACGGCACGGACACCTTCCGCCAGGACAGTTCGTTCGTGCCGGTGACGGCCTGGGCGTAACCGCTGTCGGGCCTATGCGCGCCCCAAATGCCGCATGGTCAGGGCCAGTTGCAGTCTGAGCCGGCCCTGCGGGGTACGGACGGGCCACCCGAGCAGTGCCTCGGCGTGGCCCAACCGGTCCTGGAGCGTGGAGTGGTGGACGTTGACCTCGACGGCGGCTCCCCGCAGGCTCGCCGTCGAGGCGACGGCGTGCAACGTCGCCAGCATCCAGGGGGCGTCCGCGACCGCCGCCTCCAGCGCCTGTACGTCGGGCGGCGGATCGGCCCCCGGCACGACCAGCTCGGCGAGCAGCCCGATGCCGCCGAGCTCGTCGGCGTACACGACCCGGGGTCCGGGGGAGTGCGGGGTGCCGTCGGCGGTGAACCGGAGCGCGGTGCGGGCGCCGGTCCAGGAGCCGGGCAGTTCGAGCACCGGCACGGCGGGGCCGACACCGACCCGGCCGGGTGGGAGGGCGGGGTCGGGGGATCTGACGTGATCCGGTGAGTCAGGGCCGCCCTCGACGGGGGCGGGCCTGCGCAGGGCGGCAGCCGCCAGGATGCGGGGCGGGCCGTCGAGCGGGGCGACCGCGCGGGCCGGGGAGGCAGGGTCCAGGCCGAGCGCGCGGGCCGCGTGCAGCCGTACCGGCTCGGGGGCGGTGGGGTCGAGGAGGGTCTCGACGAGCGCGGGGTCGTCGGCGCGGGCGGCCGGGGCGCGGCCACGGGTGCGGTCGAGGACGGTACGGATGGCTGCCGCCGCGCGTTCCAGGATCACCGCGTCGACGACGCTGGGGGCTTCCGCTCGCTCCAGCCACAGGGCAGGGGCGCCGTCCGGTGAGAGTGGGGCCGACGGCCACGCGGGGTCGGGCGGCTGGTCCGTGTCGCGGCGGCGGCCGTCGGTCTCGACGCGGAGGTGCACGCGTCGGCCGGCGTCGGCGAGGCGGGCGGGGCAGCCGGACAGGACGGCGGCGCCGCGCACCAGTGCCTCCAGGCCGGCGCGGTGCTCGGCGAGGCGGTCGAAGTAGGCGATGACCTGGACGGCGGCACCGGCGTCCGGGTCCAGCGCGGTGAGGCGCCCCGCCAGCTCTTTCATGCCCCCATGGTGCCAGTTGCTCCGCAGGTTGTGCGGTTTCTTGTCTGCGGGCCCGGTGGGGGCTGGCCGCGCAGTTCCCCGCGCCCCTGGGGGGCTGCGCCCCCGGGCCGTGGGGTCCCTGGCTCGGTGGTCTGCTGCGGGTCCGCTGGGGTTGGTCGCGCAGTTCCTCGCGCCCCTGGGGGGCTGCGCCCCCGGGCCGTGGGGTCCCTGGCTCGGTGGTCTGCTGCGGGTCCGCTGGGGCTGGTCGGGCAGTTCCTCGCGCCCCTGGGGGGCTGCGCCCCCTGGTCCCCGACCCGCCATTGGGCTGCTGGTTTGGTGTTCTGGTGCGGGTTCGGTGGGGGCTGGTCGCGCAGTTCCCCGCGCCCCTATGGGGGGCTGCGCCCCCATTCCCCCGCGCCTCTGGGGGTGCTGTCCCCGCCCCTGCCTGTGGGGCTGGCCCGCGCCCCTTGAGGGCGCTTGTCGCCCGGGTCGTGGCGCTGGGGGGCGGAGTAAGGGCCCTTGGTGGGGCGCAGCCCCCCAAAGGGGCGCGGGGAACTGCGCGGCCAGCCCCCACCGGGCCCGCAGAGGACAACCGTCCCCCGCGCCCCCCTTACTCCGCCAGCAGCCTCCGCAGCCACGCCAGCTGGGCCGTCTGGCAGGCCTGGGAGAGGGCGGCCTGGGGGGCGAAGCCGTCGAAGCCGTGGAAGCCGCCCGGCCAGACGTGCAACTCGGCGGAGCCGCCTGCCTGCCACAGGCGGGTGGCGTAGGACACCACCTCGTCGCGGAATGTCTCGGCGGAGCCTACGTCGAGGAAGGCCGGGGGCAGGCCGGTCAGGTCCTCCGCGCGGGCCGGGGCGGCGTACGGGGAGACGTCCGGGCCGCCGCGCTCCGCGCCGAGCAACGCCGTCCAGCCCGTCTCGTTGGCCGTGCGGTCCCACACGCCGAGCCCCGCCATCTGGTGCGAGGAAACGGTGTCGTTGCGGTCGTCGAGCATCGGGCACAGCAGCAGCTGCCCGAGGGGGCGGGGGCCCTTGCGGTCCCTGAGGAGCAGCGCCAGCGCCGCCGTCAGGCCACCGCCCGCGCTGGCGCCGGCGATGACGATCCGCTCCGGGTCGCCGCCGAGCTCGGCGGCGTGGTCCGCGGTCCACAGCAGTCCGGCGTAGACGTCGTCGACGGGTGCGGGGTGCGGGTGTTCCGGCGCCAGGCGGTACTCGACCGACACCACCACCGCGCCCAGCTCCTTGGCCCACCGCAGTGCGGCGTCCACGCCCACGCGGTTGTTGCCGATGACCATGCCACCGCCGTGGACGTGGTAGATCACGGGGAGTGGATTCTCTGTCGCCGGAGCGGTCGGGCGACAGATCAGCAGCGAGATGTCGGGCGCGTTCTCGGGGCCCGGCACGACCCGGTCCTCGACCTCGAAGGCCCCGTCCAGCGTCAGGTCCAGGTCCGCCAGCATCGCGAGACCGGGCCCGTTGCGGGTGGCCTCGATCTCGTCCATGGTCAGCCGGGGCGGCACCGCGTCCTTGAGCATCTCCAGGACGGCGGCGAGTTCGGGGTCGAACGGCGGTGGCGTAAGCGTCATTGCCTCTGCTCCTCATGCTGCGTGCGGCGGCTCGTACGAGGATGATCCGCGCGCCCACCCGACTCCGGAGGGCCGCCGTCCGGCGGGACTTGCCCGCCATTCGGCGGGTAGCCCGGTCGGCCCAGCCTCGGCCGGAACCCTACACACGCTGGTGACCTGGGATTTTGCCAGGTAATGAGCCGTTGTTCACCCCTTCGGGGTGGAAGTGATCTCTGACGATGACAACGCTGCCATTGCCCATCTTTTCTTTGGAGTACCTGTGAACGTCTCTTTCGCCGTCTGGGCGCTGACCATCGTGGCCCTGTGCCTCCTCGTCGCCGTCGACTTCTTCATCGGCCGCAAGCCCCACGACGTGTCCCTGAAGGAGGCCGGCACCTGGACCGTGGTGTGGGTGGTCCTCGCCTGCCTGTTCGGGCTCGGGCTGCTGATCTACGGCGGGGCAAAGCCCACCGGCGAGTTCTTCGCCGGGTACATCACCGAGAAGTCGCTGAGCGTCGACAACCTCTTCGTCTTCGTCCTGATCATGGGCAAGTTCGCGGTGCCCTCGCAGTACCAGCAGCGCGTGCTGATGGTCGGCGTGCTCGTCGCCCTCGTGCTGCGGGCCGGGTTCATCGCGGCCGGCGCGGCGATCATCTCCACGTTCTCGTGGGTGTTCTACCTCTTCGGCGCCTTCCTCATCTGGACCGCCTGGAAGCTCGTCCAGGACGCCAAGAAGGGCTCGCACGAGGAGGGGGCCGAAGAGTACGAGGAGAACAAGCTGCTCAAGATGGCGGAGGAGAAGTTCGGCGTCGCCGATCGGTACCACGGGACCAAGCTGTTCATCGTCGAGAACGGCAAGCGGATCATGACGCCGATGATGGTGGTCATGCTCGCGATCGGGTCCACGGACGTCCTGTTCGCGCTCGACTCGATCCCCGCCATCTACGGGCTGACCCAGGACCCGTACATCGTCTTCACCGCCAACGCCTTCGCCCTGATGGGCCTGCGCCAGCTGTACTTCCTCATCGGCGGCCTCCTGAAGAAGCTCGTCCATCTCTCGTACGGCCTGTCGATCATCCTCGGCTTCATCGGGGTGAAACTGGTACTGCACGCGCTGCACGAGTCCGGCGTCCACGTGCCGGAGATCTCCATCCCCTTCTCGCTCGGCTTCATCGTCCTCGTCCTGGCCGTCACGACCGTGACGAGCCTGCGGGCCTCGAAGAAGCAGGAGGAGGCCGCGGCCGAGGCCAATGCCCGGGCTTGACTTCGTGTGTGCTCCAAGAACTAGCGTCGCTCGGGGGAACACCGGAACACCGCTGGATGCAGGCGAACGGAGACGGACATGCGGCTCGGCGTGCACATCAACAGGTTCAACCACTCCTCGGGTGCCGCAGCGCTCGGCCCCGAACTGGCGGCGGCCGGTGCCGCGGCCGAGGCGGCGGGCGTCCACCGGCTCACGGTCATGGACCACTACTTCCAGATGGAGTTCAACGGCGGCGCCGAGGACCCCATGCTGGAGGCCTACACGACCCTCGGCTTCCTCGCCGCCCACACCTCCACGATCCGCCTCGGCGCGCTCGTGACCGGGGTGACGTACCGCCATCCCGGACTGCTCGCCAAGATCGCCACCACGCTCGACGTGCTGTCCGGCGGCCGGGCCACCCTCGGCATCGGGGCCGCCTGGTACGACCGTGAGCACGCGGGGCTCGGGGTGCCGTACCCGGCGACGGCCGAGCGGTTCGAGCGGTTGGAGGAGACCCTGCGGATCTGCCTCCAGATGTGGGACCAGGACGACAACGGTCCCTTCGAGGGCACCCACTACCGGCTCGCCGAGACCCTCTGCGTCCCGGCGCCCGTCAGCTCCCCGCACCCGGAGATCATGATCGGCGGCGGGGGAGAGCGGAAGACCCTGCGCCTGGTCGCCCAGTACGCGAACGCCTGCAACCTGTTCGCCTCCAGTCCGGAGGAGGTCGGGCACAAGCTCGACGTCCTGCGCGGCCACTGCGACAGCGTCGGACGCCCGTACGACGACATCACCAGGACGCTGGTCTACATGGGCGAGGCGCTGGCCGAGAACGACGTCGACGGCTTCGTCCGGGACATCGAGGGCTACGCGAAGTTCGGCATCGAGACGGTGATGCTGGGACCGCACACGGGCGAACCGGCCGCGTGGATCGAGCAGTTCGTGGCCCCGGCGGTGCGCCGCGCGGCCGAACTGGGCTGAGACCGGGGCACCAGGGACCAAGGGCGCAGGAAAGAGGGCTCGAAGCAGGCAGGAAAGAGGGCCCGGAGGAGACAGGAAAAAGGGCCGGAGCCCGTGCGGGGCTCCGGCCCTTCCTCATGTGTACGTCGTCAGGCGTACGTCGATCAGGCGGCGGCGGGCGTGGCCTGGCCGTGGATCAGACCGATGACCTCGGTCAGCTGCGCGGCGACCTCGGCGTCGTCGGCCGGGTGGGTCTCGGCGAAGCGGACCACGGAGCCGGGGATGGAGAGCTTGACGTCCTCAAGGACCTTGGCGCCGGCGATGCCGACGGCCTTGCGGGTCTCGTCCTGCGCCCAGACGCCGCCGAACTGGCCGAAGGCGGTGCCGACCACGGCGACCGGCTTGTCGGCGAGGGCGCCGGCGCCGTACGGGCGGGACAGCCAGTCGATGGCGTTCTTCAGGACGGCCGGAATCGTGCCGTTGTACTCGGGGGAGAAGAGCAGCAGGGCGTCGGCGGTGCCGGCGGCCTCACGCAGCGCGGCGGCGGCGGCCGGGACGCTGCCCTCGACGTCGATGTCCTCGTTGTAGAACGGGATGTCGGCAAGGCCTTCGTACAGCACGACCTCGGCGCCCTCGGGGGCGAGCTTCACGGCGGCCTCGGCGAGCTGACGGTTGTGGGAACCGGCGCGAAGGCTGCCGACGAGAGCAAGGATGCGAACAGACATGGGGGACTCCACAGAGGCTGTACAGGGGGCTGAAACACTGTCGTTACGATCCGGACCGAGGTCCGTTTAAAGTTGTAGCATCTAAACGGACCAGGGTCCAGTTTCATTCCTGGGCGTTACGCTGGCTTCATGTCCGAGTCCCTGCCGCCCTTCCCGAAGCCCCTGGGGTGGGCCGACGAACCCCGTTTGCTCGAACTGGGCGCCGGTGTCGGCCCCGAGGTCGATGAGCCGTGCCTGCGCGCCGACGCCGCGCGCAACCGTGCCCGGCTGCTGGAGGCCGCCGCGCAGCTGGTGGAGCAGTGCGGTGTGGGATGCGTCACCATGGAAGCGGTGGCCGCCGCGGCGCAGGTGGGCAAGGGGACCGTGTTCCGGCGCTTCGGGGACCGCACCGGTCTGCTGTTGGCGCTGCTCGACCACTCCGAGAAGAAGCTCCAGGCCGCCTTCCTGTCCGGCCCGCCGCCGCTCGGGCCGGGAGCGCCGCCGGTAGAGCGGCTGCGCGCGTTCGGTGTCGCGGTGCTGCGCCGGACCGTGGACGAACTGGAACTGCAACTGGCCGCCGAGGGCGAACCGGGCCGCCGCTTCGCTTCCGCACCCCGCATGGTGCTGTCCGGGCACGTCACGCTGCTGCTGCGGCAGGCGATTCCGGAAGCCGACTGCGAACTTCTCGCGAAAACGCTGATGGGATATCTGGATCCGGCCCTTGTCCACCACTTGACCAAGCAGTGCGGGATGCCGACGGCGCGGCTGGAGGCGGGCTGGATGGACCTCGTCGACCGGATCGCGGGCGGTACGCCTTCGTATTGAGCGCGAGTTTCGGCCAATCGGCAGGCGGGTGCTCCGGCCTGCATGGGTGGTCAACCAGTGCAATCCGTCCGGGACTTGGGGCTGGCTGTCCGGAAAGCGCGTTCGGTGTGCGGCTGTTCGGGGTGAGGCCCTGAATCCGTGAGCCAGCAGGCCTCGGCAATCCGGAAACGATCTTTGGGTGATCTTTCTGAAGCGTTTCAATAAAGCGCTTTCCCCAAGCGCTTTCGTCAACCGCCTTTGCTTCCGGATCGATTGCGAAGTTCCCCCGCTCCGACCCTTGCCCCGAGCTTCTGCAAAGATGCCGTACGTCATGGTGCAGATACCGAATTCGGCCGCCCCGGCGGCGCCCCAGCCACGCTCCGTGCCCACGAGCGCGGATGTGGCCCGCCTGGCCGGCGTCTCGCGCGCAACCGTCTCCTACGTCCTCAACAACACCAGTGCCGTCCGGATCAGCGAACCCACCCGCCGCCGCGTCCACGAGGCCGCGGAGGAACTCGGGTATGTTCCGCACGCGGCGGCCCGCAGCCTGCGGGCCGGCCACAGCCGGATGGTCCTGATGCCCGCCCCGAGCGTGCCGGTCGGCCCGCTCTACAGCGGGTTCATCAACGAACTCCAGTGGGCGCTCAGCCGCCTCGACTACACCGTCGTGCAGTACGCCTCCGTCGGACTGCGCGGGGACGAGGCCGCCCGGGCCTGGGCCGAACTGCGGCCCGCCGCCGTCCTCGTGCCAGTCGGCGGGCTCGGACCGCAGGGCGTGGCCGTCCTCAAGCGCTCCGGCGCGCGGGCCGTCGTCACGCTCGGTTCCGAGCGCATCGAGGGCGCGCACAGCCTGCTCATCGACCACGAGGGTGTCGGCCGCACGGCGGGCGCCCACCTGTACGCCCGTGGCCGTCGCCGGATCGGCGTCGTCGTGCCCGAGGAGCCGGGCCTGAAGGTCTTCTCCAAGCCCCGTCTCGACGGGGTGCGCGGCGCGGTGGAGGGCACGGACGCCTCGGTGACCGTGCTGCCGCTCGCCTACGAGGAGGAGTCAGCGGCCCGCCTCGCCGCCCGCTGGCCCGAACTCGGCCTGGACGCCGTCTTCGGGTTCAACGACGAGTACGCGATGCTCCTGATGCGCGCCCTCCAGGACGAGGGCGTCACCGTCCCCGACGACACGGCGCTGGTCGGCGCCGACGACCTGATCCTCGGCCGGCTGCTGCGGCCCAGACTGAGCACGGTCCACATCGAACTCCCGGCCGGGAAGGACCTCGCCGAACTCGTCGACCGCGCGGTGCGCAATCCCGGCGCAGCGCCGGAGACCCACCACGTCCTGGGCGCGACACTCGTCCACCGCGACTCCAGCTGAGCCGCTGCGCTGGGCTGTGGGGTCGGGTGCGTGAGGTTTGGGGTTCTCCGCGGGCTGGTGGGGGCTGGTCGCGCCCCGCGGCGGAGCCGCTGATCGAGTACAGCCTCGCGCCCCTTTGGGGGGCGTCTGAGCGCTGCCCCTCGGTGTGGTGCTCGTCCGTCGTGACTTCGGGCGAACCGTTGCGCGGGGCGGCGGGGGTGGGTGCGTGAGGTTTGGGGTTCTCTGAGGGCCGGTGGGGGCTGGGCGCGCAGTTCCCCGCGCCCCTGTAGGGCGCGTCTGAGCGCTGCCCCCTCGGTGTGGTGCTCGTCCGTCGTGACTTCAGGTGAACCGCTGCGTGAGGTCAGGGGTTCGCCGCGGGCCGGTGGGGGCTGGGTGCGCAGTTCCTCGCGCCCCTGTGGGGCGTGTCTCCGTGACCGGCTGTTTGGCTGTGGTGGGACTGGTGTGTGCGGGGGAAGTGCCGTTGCTTTGCGTCGGCCCGATTCGGCTGACAGGCCATAGGATGTTGCACGCTCAACCAGATGGGGATGCCGTCGAACACCGGGCACCGCGTGCTGCTCTGCCGTGCGCCGGATCACCGCATCCCGCTGCGCGGCCGACGGACGGCCGCGAAACCACACGGGACCCGCGTTCGCTCCGCGCGTCCCGCCGGTGACTGATCGGAGAGCCGCAATGCCGTTGCTCGACCCCAAGACCTGGCAGTCCCACGCCGCCCGTCCCCTGTCGGGCCCCGAGTACACCGTCACCGAGCCCGCCACCGGCGAGGCGCTCGGCACGGTCGTGCTCGCCACCGGTGAGGACGTCGGACCGGCCGCGCAGGCCGCCCGTACCGCCCAGGCGGCATGGGCACACACCCCGCACTTCGTCCGTGCCGGAGTGCTCCGCAAGGCCGGGGACCTCTTCGCCGCGCACGCCGAGGAACTGCGCGACTGGATCGTCCGCGAGTCCGGATCGATTCCCGGCAAGGCCGAGTTCGAGCTGCACGTCGCCGCCCAGGAGTGCTACGAGGCCGCCGCCCTCGCCTCCCGCCCCGCCGGACAGGTGCTGCCCTCCGAGGCGCCCCGGCTGTCCTACACCCGGCGCGTGCCCGTCGGAGTGGTCGGCGTGATCTCGCCGTTCAACGCCCCGCTGATCCTCTCCATCCGTTCCGTCGCCCCGGCCCTCGCGCTCGGCAACGCGGTCGTCCTGAAGCCGGACCCGCGTACGGCGGTCTGCGGCGGGCTGTCCCTGGCCGCGATCTTCGCCGAGGCGGGACTGCCCGAGGATCTGCTGCACATCCTTCCGGGCGGGCCCGACGCGGGTCAGGCCCTGGTCGCCGACCCGCTCGTCCCCGTCATCTCCTTCACCGGCTCCACGGCGGCGGGCCGCGCCGTCGGCGAGGCGGCCGGCCGTCACCTCAAGCGCGCGCACCTCGAACTCGGCGGCAACTCCGCCCTGGTCGTCCTGGAGGACGCCGACCTCGACGCGGTGATCTCCACCGCCGCCTGGGGCTCCTTCTTCCACCAGGGCCAGATCTGCATGACGACCGGCCGCCACCTCGTCCACCAGTCGCTGTACGGGGAGTACGTCGAGCGGCTCGCCGCCAAGGCCGACTCCCTCGCCGTCGGCGACCCGCACCGCGCCCAGGTCCACCTCGGGCCGATCATCGACGGCGCCCAGCTCGCCAAGATCCACGGGCTGGTGGAGTCCAGCACGGCGAGCGGTGCGAGGCTTGCGGCCGGTGGCACGCACGAGGATCTCTTCTACCGGCCGACCGTTCTCGCCGACGTCGACGACAGCACCCCCGCGTACGCGGAGGAGGTCTTCGGGCCGGTCGCGCCCGTACGTTCGTTCGCGACCGCCGACGAGGCCGCAGCGCTTGCGGCAGTCGGCCCCTACGGGTTGTCGCTCGGCATCGTCACTCGTGACACCGCGCGCGGTCTTGACCTCGCCGAGCGCATTCCGACCGGGATCGTCCACATCAATGACCAGACGGTCAATGACGAGGCCGTGGCGCCGTTCGGTGGGGTCGCCGCGTCCGGCACCGGTGCGCGGTTCGGTGGGGAGTCGAACCTGGAGGCGTTCACGGACGTGCGGTGGACCACTGTGCGGGGGGATGTGGCGCCGTACCCCTTCTAGAACGCCTCCGGTGCGCTGTCGGCCGCGGGCCCGGTGGGGGCTGGTCGCGCAGTTCCCCGCGCCCCTTTGGGGCGCGGGCTACTCCGCCTGCTGGGCCGCCACCGACTTGCGGACCTCGTCCATGTCCAGCTTGCGGGCCTGGCCGATGACGTCGGTCAGGGCGGCCTCGGGGAGGGCGCCCGGCTGGGCGAAGACGGCGACCTGGTCGCGGACGATCATCAGGGTCGGGATGGACTGGATACCGAAGGCCTGTGCCAGCTCCGGCTGGGCCTCCGTGTCGATCTTGCCGAACACCAGATCCGGGTTGTCCTCAGCGGCCTTCTCGTACACCGGGGCGAACTGACGGCACGGTCCGCACCACGATGCCCAGAAGTCGATCAGCACGAACTCGTTCTCCGTGACCGTCTGGTCGAAGTTCTCCTTGGTCAGCTCCACGGTGCTGCTCATGACCTGATTCCTCTTCCTGCTGTCGGGTCGTTTCCGGTGAGTCGCGCTCGGACAACACGTCCCGGCGACGGCGTATTCCGCGCGCGTACCCGTGTGGCCACGGGCCACACCACCCACCAGACTGGCCCCATGACGGAAACGGAATCCAACGTGTACGACGTAGTGGTGCTGGGTGCCGGACCCGTGGGGGAGAACGTGGCCGACCGCACCCGCGCGGCCGGCCTCTCCACCGCGATCGTGGAGAGCGAACTGGTCGGCGGGGAGTGCTCCTACTGGGCCTGTATGCCCAGCAAGGCCCTGCTGCGCCCGGTCATCGCCCGCGCCGACGCCCGCCGCGTGCCCGGCCTGAGCCACCTCGTGCAGGGCGACCTGGACGCCGAGGCGGTCCTCGCCCACCGCGACTACGAGACCTCGAACTGGCAGGACGACGGACAGATCGGCTGGCTCGACTCCATCGGCGCCGACCTCTACCGGGGCCAGGGGCGCCTGGCCGGGCCCCGCACTGTGACGGTGACCGGCGCGGACGGCGCCACACGCGTGCTCACCGCCCGGCACGCGGTCGCCGTGTGCACGGGCACCCGCGCCCAGCTGCCCGACCTGCCGGGCCTTGCCGAGGTCGGGCCCTGGACCAGCCGCGAGGCGACCAGCGCCAAGTCGGTGCCCGGCAGACTGATCGTGGTCGGCGGCGGTGTCGTCGCCGTCGAGATGGCCACGGCCTGGCAGGCACTCGGCTCCCAGGTGACCCTGCTGGTCCGGGGCAAGGGCCTGCTGCCCCGCATGGAGCCCTTCGCGGGCGAACTGGTCGCCGAGGCGCTGGCGGAGGCGGGCACCGACGTCCGCACGGGCACCTCGGTCCGGTCGGTGACCAGGGAGAACGGCACCGTCGTCGCGGTCACGGACACCGGCGACCGGATCGAGGCCGACGAGATCCTCTTCGCCGTCGGCCGCGCCCCGCGCACCGACGACATCGGCCTCGACACGGTCGGCCTGGAGCCGGGCTCCTGGCTGCCCGTCGACGACAGCCTGCGGGTCACCGGCAGCGAGTGGCTGTACGGGGTCGGCGACGTCAACCACCGCGCCCTCCTCACCCACCAGGGCAAGTACCAGGCCCGGATCGCGGGCGCCGCCATAGCCGCCCGCGCGGCCGGCGTACCGCTCCTGGAGACCGACCCCTGGGGCGCCCACGCGGCCACCGCCGACCACGGCGCGGTCCCACAGGTCGTCTTCACCGACCCGGAGGCTTCGGCAGTCGGCCTCTCCCTGGCCGAGGCGGAGCAGTCGGGCCGCCGGGTGCGCGCGGTCGACGTCGAGTTCTCCTCGGTCGCGGGCGCCGGTCTGTACGCCGACGGCTATCGAGGACGCGCCCGCATGGTCGTCGACCTGGACAGCGAGACCCTGCTCGGCGTGACCTTCGTCGGCCCCGGCGTCGGCGAACTGATCCACTCGGCGACCATTGCCGTCGCCGGAGAGGTGCCGCTGGGGCGGCTGTGGCACGCGGTGCCGTCCTATCCGACGATCAGCGAGGTCTGGCTGCGGCTGCTGGAAGCCTTCCGCGACGGCAAGTAGGGCCGGGACGGAACCCACAGGAGGCGGTCAGGGGCGGTCAGAGGGTGAAGCCCAGCTCCTCGGCCGCCTCCGCCGGGGTCGGCTGGCCCCACCGCTCCACCACGGCCGCGCTGGAGGACAGCGAGCGCAGTTCGGCGCGGTCCAGATAGAGCGTGCCGTCCAGGTGGTCGGTCTCGTGCTGGACGATCCGGGCCGGCCAGCCCGTGAACACCTCGTCCACCGGATGCCCGTACTCGTCCTGGCCCGTGAGCCGTACCGTCGCGGGCCGGGACACCACCGCCTGCCAGCCCGGCACGCTCAGACAGCCCTCGAAGAACGCGGCCCGCTCTGTGCCGACCGCCTCGTACGCCGGATTCACGATCACCCGGAACGGCAGCGGCACCCGCCCGCGCACCACCCGCACCTCCTCCGGTACGGGCGCCGGGTCCTCGATGACCGCGATCCGCAGTCCCACCCCCACCTGAGGGGCCGCCAGACCGACGCCCGGGGCGTCGTGCATGGTCTCGCGCAGCGCTTCCACGAAGCGGGTCAGCAGCTTCGGGCCGAGCTGCCCGTCGAAGGGCACGGTGGGGCGCCGCAGTACCGGGTCTCCGGCGGAGACGATCGGCAACGGGCCGCCGACGGCCAGGAGTTGCTCGACATGGTCTGCAAGGGCGCTTGGGTCATGGGGAGTTGCCATGGCGCCAGGATGTCATGCACCTCTGACCACCGACGCCCCCCTGTGTGACGTACGCCACTTGCGGGGCCGGGAACTCGACGGCCCGCCCATCCGACTACTGGACCGCCCCCACAGCTGTACGCCCGCACGGCCGCCCCCCCCGCTCACCGTCCCCAGCCCTCCGGAGAACCCCGCCGATGTCCACCGCTCCCACGACCACGACGGACGAATCCCCGGAGTCCCCGGATTCGTCGGACGGGTCGAAACCCTCCGCCCCGGCGAAACCGTCCGCAGCCGCCACCCTCCGCCCGCTCGTGCTGCGGCTGCACTTCTACGCGGGTGTGCTCGTCGCCCCGTTCCTGCTGGTCGCCGCTCTGACCGGCTTTCTGTACGCGGCCTCGTTCCAGGCCGAGAAGATCATCTACTCCGATGAGATGACCGTCTCCGTCGGCGACACCAAGCTGCCCATCTCCGAGCAGGTGGCCGCCGCCCGCGAGGCCCACCCCGAGGGCACCGTGACGGCCGTACGCCCCTCGCCCGAGGACGACGAGACGACGCGGGTCATGCTGTCCGGCGTGCCCGGTGTCGGCGAGACCCACACGCTGGCCGTGTTCGTCGACCCGTACACCGCGAAGGTGGAGGGCGCGCTCGAACAGTACGGGTCGACGGGTGCGCTGCCGGTGCGGACCTGGATCGACGAGCTCCACCGCGATCTGCACCTCGGCGAGAACGGCCGCCTCTACAGCGAACTCGCCGCGAGCTGGCTGTGGGTGATCGCGGGCGGCGGTCTGGTGCTGTGGTTCGCCCGCCGCCGTTCGCAGCGCAAGATACGCGGCACCAGCGGACGCCGTCGCACCCTCGGTCTGCACGGCACCGTCGGCGTCTGGGCCTCGGTCGGCTTCATCTTCCTTTCCGCGACCGGCCTGACCTGGTCGGCCTACGCGGGTGCCAACATCGACGTCCTGCGCACATCCCTCGGTCAGGCCACCCCGTCGGTGTCCTCCGCGGCGGGCGGCGAGCACGCGGGCCATGACGCCGCGGCCGGTTCCGGGAGCACCACCGAGCACGGCGTCGGCCTCGACAAGGTCCTCGCCGCGGCCCGCGCCGAGGGCCTGAGCGACCCCGTCGAGATCGTCCCGCCCGCCGACGAGTCCTCCGCGTACGTCGTCAAGCAGGTCCAGCGCAGCTGGCCCACCAAGCAGGACGCGGTCGCCGTGGACCCGACGAGCGGCGAGGTCCTCGACACCGTCCGGTTCGCGGACTACCCGGTGCTCGCGAAGCTGACCCGCTGGGGCATCGACGCGCACACCGGCGTCCTCTTCGGGATCGTCAACCAGCTCCTCCTGATGGCCCTGGCGGCCTCCCTGGTCCTGCTCATCCTGTGGGGCTACCGCATGTGGTGGCTGCGCGGCCGGGCCTCCGCCTTCGGCCGCCCGATCCCGCGCGGCGCCTGGCAGCAGGTGCCCCCGCTGCTCCTCGTACCGCTGATGGCGGTCGTGGCCGTCGTGGGCTACTTCGTTCCGCTGCTGGGCATTCCGCTCGCCGCCTTCATCGCCGTGGACGTGATCCTGGGCGAGATCGACCACCGGCGCGGCAACCGGACGTACAAGGAACGGGCAGGCGCGCAGTAGGGGGGTCGTACGAAACGGCCCGGCCCCCTTCTTCCGGAAGGGGGGCCGGGCCGTCGTGTCCGTCGTGCGGTCGGCTACTCGAAGTCGCCCGCGAGGGCCGAGGCGAGCTTCATGTGCGGTGCGGCCTCCTCGTGGCGGCCCTGGCGCTGGAGGGTGCGCCCGAGCAGCAGCCGGGCGTACTGCTCCACCGGGTCGCGCTCGACGAGGACGAGCAACTCGGCCTCCGCGCGCCGCAGTTGGGCCGAGTGGTAGTAGGCGCGCGCCAGCAGCAGCCGGGGTGCGGTCTGCTCCGGCACCTCCTCGACCAGCCCGCCCAGCACCCGTGCCGCACCGGCGTAGTCCTTGGCGTCGAAGAACAGCCGCGCCCGCTCCCAGCGCTCCGCCGCCGTTCCGTGGTCGTAGTACGTGTCCGTCGTGGTCTTCACTCGTGCCTCCTTCGGAGGCGGTAACCGGCCCGAGCGGTCATTCATTCCACCGCTGGTCAGGCCATGGCGGCCAGCTCCGCGTTGGCCCGCTCGGTGATCAGCGACAGCACCCGGCCGGCGACGGCCAGATCCCCGTCCGGGATGCCGGCGTAGATCCGCGCGGAGTAGGGGGCGGTCTCGGCGCTGGTGGTGCGGTACAGCTCGCGCCCCGCGTCCGTGACGGTGAGCAGGGCGGACTCGGCCGTCAGCAGCCCGCCTCCGACGAGTTCGTCGACGACGGAGTGCGCGTCGGCCTTGTCGGTCTTCAGCGCGTCGACGACCTCGCCGACGAGGTGCTCGCGGTCGACGGGCCCGTCGGCGACGACGGCGAGCCTGAGCGTCACCGACTGCTGGAAGGTGACGCCGTGACGGGCCAGCACGTTCTCGAGGACGCCCCGCGCGGCGTAGTGGGCCAGGGCTATGACACGGGGGTTGAGCACGGGCGTTGCGGTGGGTGTGGTCATGGCTGCTCCTTCTCGGGGTCGGCGTGGAGCGGGGTGTCGAGCAGTAGTGCCAGGTCGCGGGTGAACTCCCGGGTGCGCTCGCTGTCCAGGCCCCCGAGGGGCTCGAGCAACTGCTGAAGCAGCCCCTGTACGACCTTGATCGCGCGCCGGGTGACCTCGCTGCCCTCCTCGGTGAGGGCCAGCTGCACCGCGCGAGGGTCCTGCGGGTCCCGGGTGCGCTCCAGCAGGCCTGCGGTCTCCAGGGCGCGCGCGAGCTTCGACACGTACAGCGGTTCGAGGCCGGTGTGGTCGGCGAGCCGGCGCTGACTGGGCCGCAGTCCGGCGCGCCGCATGCCGTACAGCGAGGCGACGAGCGAGTACTGCGCGTGGGTCAGCCCCAGGGGCGCGACCGCCCGGTCGACGGCCACACGCCACTTCGTCGACAGCCGCCAGACCAGGTAGCCGGGGGTCGCGCCCTCGGATGTCGTACTCATGATGGATACAGTACATGGCTACTATATCCATGGCTACTAAATATCACCGCCATGAAGCGGGGTGTGCGCTGGGTGCTCGCCAGCTGGCGCCCGCTTCGGCTAGCGCGTCCGGCCGCGAGGCTTGAGAGGGGTCGGGGGCAGTTCGGGGGCGGGGAGCGCGCTGCCGTCGTACCCCTTCACGTCACCGAACCGGGTGCCGGTCATCCAGTCCGAGCGGGCCTGCTCGATCTCTTCCTGGGTGCGCCCCACGAAGTTCCACCACATGATCAGCTCCTCCTCGAACGGCTCACCGCCCAGGAGCATCACGCTCGCGTCCGACGCGGCGCGCAGCGGGAGTTCGGTGCGGCCGCAGCCGAGGTAGAGCATCGAGCCCGGCAGCACCGGCACCCCGTCGACGTGCACCTCGCCGGACATCGCCAGCACCCCGTACTCGAAGTCGGGCACGAGCGGCAGGCGTACGTCCGCGCCGTCCGCGAGGGTCAGGTCGGCGCCGACGATCGGGGTGTACGTCGTGCCGGGCGAGGTCGAGCCGTCGAGGGCGCCGAGGATCACCGTGGCCGTCACGCCGGGTGCCGTGACCGTGGGCAGGTCGGCGTGGTGTTCGAAGTGGGGGGCGGTGTGGCGGTCGCTGTCGGGGAGGGCGACCCAGAGCTGTGCGCCGTGCAGGAACCGCGCGTGCGACTTGGGGCTCTCCTCCGAGTGGCTGATCGCCCGGCCGGAGGTCATGAGGCCCAGCTCGCGCGGGCGGATCGTCTGGAGGCTGCCGGTCGAGTCGCGGTGCAGCACCTCGCCCTCGTGCAGCCAGCTCACCGTCTGCAGGCCCATGTGCGGGTGCGGCGGCACCTGCATACCGGGCTCGTCGGCGATGTCGTCCGGCCCGTAGTGGTCGACGAAGGCCCACGCGCCGATCATGCGGCGGCCGAGGTTGGGCAGCAGGCGGCGTACCTCGGTGCCTTCCCCGAGCTTCACGCGCCGGGGGCTCAGCAGTTCACGTACGGGTTCGGCGACGACGAATCCACGGCCGCCACAGACGCTGGGTACGGGCGCGCGGTCAAGGTTGCTCATGGCGCACAACCTAGTGGGGGAGCGGGCCTGTCCTCATCTCGCGGGGGCGAGAAAATCGGAAGCCTTGGTCCCTCTTTGGCGTCGTGGTTCGTATAGTGAAGAACCATTCACTGCGGCGTGAGGGGTCTGTCGATGAGCGCAGCCGAGTTTCCCGAGGTCAGCACGGTGGCGGGCGCGGTCCGTGGGCGTCGTGAGGGCGGCCTCGCGGTGTTCCGCGGGATTCCGTTCGCGCAGCCGCCGGTCGGGGAGCTGCGGTTCGCGGCGCCACGGCCGGCCGGGCGCTGGGACGGGGTGCGGGAGGCCTTCGCGTTCGGGCCTCCGCCGCCGCAGGAGATGATGGGCCCGGAGGTCTCGCCCGCCGGGGACGACTGGCTGACCGTCAACGTCTGGACGCCCGACGCGGACCCGGCGGCGCGCCGTCCGGTGCTGGTGTGGATCTACGGCGGCGCCTACAAGTTCGGCTCCGCCGACGACCCGAACTACGACGGGGCCCGGCTCTCCCGCGAGGGTGAGACCGTCGTGGTCACCTTCAACCACCGGGTCGGCATCGAGGGGTTCGCCCGGATCGAGGGCGCCCCGGCCAACCGGGGGCTGCTGGACCAGGTCGCCGCCCTGGAGTGGGTACGAGAGAACATCGCGGCGTTCGGCGGCGACCCCGACCGGGTCACCGTCTTCGGGGAGTCGGCCGGCGCAGGTTCCATCGCCGCGCTGCTCGGCATGGAGCGGGCGCGCGGGCTGTTCCGGCGGGC
Organism: Streptomyces sp. NPDC002680; assembly: GCF_042889145.1. Lineage (NCBI taxonomy): Bacteria > Bacillati > Actinomycetota > Actinomycetes > Kitasatosporales > Streptomycetaceae > Streptomyces > Streptomyces sp. NPDC002680. Next base: position 94,655 of record NZ_JBIAQP010000006.1, on the reverse strand, counting down.
GATCCTGCAGAGCGTGCCCGGCACGTACTTCTCGGACGCGCTGGCCGGGGACATCGCCGAGACGCTCGCCGGCGAACTCGGGCTGCGCCCGACCGTGGGCGACCTGTCCGGCGTGGACCCGCGCAAGCTGCCCGAGGCGGGCGCCACCCTCAGCGCCCGGATGCGCGAGTACGTGCCGAGGTGGGGCGCGGTCGCCCTCACCCCGACCCCGTTCTCGCCGGTCGTCGACGGCGACGTCCTGCCCGTCACCCCGTACGAGGCCCTGGCGGGCGGCGCCGCGCGGGACGTGGAGCTGATCCTCGGACACACCCGGGACGAGTACCGCCTCTTCGTCATGCTCGGCGGGCTGTTCGGCCGGGTGGACGACGAACTGGCGGCGACCGTCCTGCGTCTGTTCGGACCCGGCCCCGACCCCGAGCAGGCCTACCGTGCCGCGTTCCCGGACGCCTCGGCGGAGTACCTGTTCGAACTCGTGCAGTCCGACTGGCTCTTCCGGATGCCCGTGATCCACCTCGCGGAGGCACAGGTGATCGCGGGCGGCCAGGCCCATGTGTACGAGCTGACCTGGGCGGCTCCCGCGAACGGCGGTGTCCTGGGCGCCTGTCACGGCCTGGACGTGCCCCTGACCTTCGGCGTCGGCAGCGACGTCGAAGGCGGCCTCGGCGGCATGCTGATGGGGCCCGTGCCGTTGCCCGAGGCGGAGGCGCTCTCCGCCCGCCTCCGCTCCGCCTGGACCTCCTTCGCCGCCACGGGTGACCCGGGCTGGCCCGCGTACGACACCGAGCGGCGCCTCGTCCAGCTCCTCGACACCGAGCCGACCGTCGCCGCCTACCCGGAGGAGGCCTCCCGCCGCCTGTGGGAGCGGCACACGTTCGGCGCGCTGCCCCTGACGGCGGAGTAGCGCGGCCCTATCGGGCGGCGAGCAGTCGCAGCACCCGGTCGGAGACCGGCGCGGGCAGGGCACGCAGTGTGCGGACCAACGCCGTTGTCTGCCAGGGGAAACAGGCCTGCGCCGGTTCCCGTTCCAGGGCGCGTACGACGTACCGGGCCGCGCGCTCCTGGCTGACCTGGAAGGGCTTGGGCAGGCCGTCCCCGTCGACGCGGTCCGTGCCCACGAAGCCCGGGTGGATCGAGGTGAACCGGATGCCCCTGGGCGCCAGTTCGACGCGCGCGGCGTCGAGGAGGGTGCGTACGGCCGCCTTCGCCGCCGAGTACGGGCCCTGGCGGGGGATGCCCATCAGCCCCGCGAGGGAGTTGGTGTGGGCGATCAGACCTCCGCCCGGCTGCTCGCCCAACTGCCTTACCAGCGGGACCAGATAGTTGACGACGACGTCGTAGTTCAACGCCATGATCCGGGAGACGTCCGCCGTGCTCACCCGGTCCATGGCCATGTCCGGGCCCTGGCCCGCGTTGAGCAGCGCGATGTCGACCGAGCCGAACTCCGCGACTGCGGCTGCCACGACCCCGGCCGCCGCCTCCGGGTCCAGGGCGTCGGCGGCGATGTCCAGACAGGCGCTGCCGGCCGCCCGTACCTCCTGCGCCACGGTGGCCAGTTCGGGGGCGCGGCGGGCCGTGAGGACGAGCCGGTTGCCCGCCGGGGCGAGCTGCCGGGCCACCGCCGCGCCGATTCCGGAGGAGGCACCGACGATCAGGACCGTCCGGCCGGTGATGGTCGTGGCGGTCACCGTCACAGGAAGTGGTGTCCCTCGCCGCGGTAGGTGGGCACGGTGTCCACCACCGCGCCGTCGCTGACCAGGTGCAGATCGCCGATCCGCTCGCACAGCTCACCGGCCTTGGCGTGCCGCAGCCACACCCGGTCCCCGATGTTCAGGACGCTCGCGGCCTTGCCCACCAGTGGGGTCTGCACCTCACCGAAGGACTCGGTGGCGGTGACCCGCAGCCCCAAAGGCCAGGCCAGCGTGGGCAGCCGGTCCTTGCCGAGCGGCCCGGACGCGATCCAGCCGCCGCCCAGGAGCGTCGCGACCGAGGAGGAGGGACGGCGTACGACGGGCAGCACGAAGTAGGCCGCAGGGACGGGCCGGAAGGCACGGTAGAAGTCGAACAGGCCGGGACCGTACAGGCCGGATCCCGCCGCGAGTTCGGTGACGGAGTCCTCGCGGGTGGTGGTCTCCAGGCTGCCCGTACCGCCGCCGTTGACGAACCGCAGCGGTGTCACCGCCCGTACGGCCGCGACCGCGGCTTCCCGGCGGTGGCTCAGCTCCTCGACGGAGGAACGCTGCATCGCCCGTACGACGGCCCGCTTGAGCGCGTTGCCGGGCACGTTGTCGCCCAGACCGGCGACCTGACCCTCGTACCCCATGATCCCGGTCAGCTCGAAGCCCGGCCGGGACGCGACCTCGCGCGCGAACGCCGCCGCCTCCTGCGGGGTGTGCACCGGGGACCGGCGCGGCCCCAGATGGACGCGGCCGCCCGCCAGGCGCAGGGCCGCGTCCAGTTCCAGGCAGACCTGGATACGGGTCTCGCGGGGGCCGGTCGCCGCGTCGATCAGGTCGAGATGCTCTACGCAGTCCACCATCAGCGTGATACGGGACGCGAGCCGTTCGTCGGCGGCCAGCTGGCGCAGAGCCGTGCGGTCGGCGGTGGGATAGCCGACGACGATGTCGTCGAACTCCTCGGCCAGCCACAGGGCTTCGGGCAGGGTGAAGCCGAGGATGCCGGCGAATCCCGGGCGGTCCAGGGCACGTCGCATGAGGGCGCGGGAGCGCAGCGACTTGCTGGCCAGCCGGATCGGCTTGCCGCCCGCACGGCGCTCCAGGTCGAGGGCGTTGGCGTCGAAGGCGTCCAGGTCGATGACGCCGAAGGGCGGTTCGAGGCCGGCGGTCGCCGCCCGCAGCCGGTCGAAATGGCTCTGGGTCGCCGGAGCCGAACCGGCTCTGGGGGGTGTGGTGTCGAGAGTCATCGGTCGGTGTCTCCTTGCTCGGATGCTGCTGTCGGGGCCGGGACGAGACCCGTACTGCGGCGCTGGGCCATGGCCACCACCTTGGGGATCACAAAGCGCATGAGCCGGGGGAACACACCGGCCGCCCGCTGCACGCGTCCACCGATGGCGGGGTGGACGACTTCGACGGGCTTCTTCTCGATCGCGTCGACGATCACCGACGCGACCTTCTCGGCGGTGAGCGGCTTCTCGGCGAAGGTGATGACGGAGCTGGGGTCGGCCATCTCCTGCTCCAGCATGGGCGTTCGGGTGCCGGGCGGATGGACGATGCTGAAGGTCACGGGTCCGTCCCGTTCCTCGATGGCCACGCTGTGGTGGAAGGCGCGCAGCCCGTGCTTGGTCGCGCCGTACGTGGTGTAGCCGGGCAGCGGCAGGAACGACGTCATGCTGCACACGGTGACGATGTGCCCATGGCCCTGGGCGCGCATTCGAGGCAGGGCGGCCAGCGTGCCGGTGATCGGGCCGAGCAGGTTCACCTCGACCATGTGGCGGTGCCGGTCGGGCGCCAACTCGCGTGCGTAGCCGGTGTGGATGATCCCCGCGTTGTTCACGAGCACGTCCACCGGGGCGAGTTGGTCCTCCACGGCGTCCAACGTCGCTTCCCATGCTGCCTCGTCACGGATGTCCAGCTCGAACGCGCGGGCGCCGGGCCCGAGTTCGTCGGCGATCCGGGTCGCTCCGGCCAGGTCGATGTCCGCGAGGGCGACCCGGTGACCCCGGCGCACGGCCTCGCGCGCGGTCGCCGCACCGATGCCGCTCGCGGCGCCGGTGATCAGCACGACGTGTGCGGGCGGGGCGCCGTCCGTTCGAGGTGCGTGCATGGGAACTCCCGGGGAAATGGGGCGAGTTGGCGAGGAGTGCGATCAGGACGGCAAGGTGTACGCCTCCAGCCGCGACCCGCCCAGCCCCGCCGCTCGCTGCGGGTCGTCGGTCGGTGAGGTGGCCGCGTACAGGGTGTCGCCGTCGGGTCCGGCGACCAGACAGCTCAGGGTGGGTTGGCTGGTGGCGACGCGGTCGAGGATCGCACCGCCGGGTCCGACCCGGACGCACTCGCCGCGCAGCGCGTTGGCGACCCAGGCCGTGCCGTCCCGGCCCGGTGCGATGCCGTCGGGAGCGATGGGACTGGCGGAGCGATCGGCGATCGCTCTGTGGTCGAGGAGCGCGGAGACCCGCCGGGTGATCCGGCCCAGCAGCCCGGGGTGGTTGAGAGACGTCCACAGGGCGGAGGGGATCAGGGGAGCCCAGGGTTCGGGCGGGCCCAGTCGGCCGTCGGGGAGGACGGAGAGCGCGGTGAGGCGCATCGCGAGGGTCTCGGCGACGAGCAGGGTGGACTCGTCATCGAGGAGGAACATGCCGTTCGGGAACACCAACGGCTCGCTCACGCCGAGGAGTTCACCCTCGGGGGAGAGGCAGGCGACAGCTGTCCGGGGCGGCCCCGGCGGGACGTAGAGCATCGAGTTGGGCTGCCGGCGGACGAAGCCGTGATAGTCGAAGCCGAAGTTGCCGACGTAGGCGCGGCCCAGCCGGTCGACGAACATGTCGTTGACGGGACCCCCGGCGATGCCCTTCAGATCGGCGTGCACGACCAGCGAGCCGTCCGCCTCCAGCCGGTACACGCAGTGCCCGTCCATGGAGACGACCAGCATCCGCCCGTCGGGCAGCCAGCCCAGGCCGCCCGCCCGGCCGGGCACCTCCGCCACCGTCTCCGGTTCACCCCGGGTGTCCCAGCGGTGCACCGTCCCATGGGCGAGATCGCAGAACCACAGGGCGCCGTCGTGCCAGCGCAACGACTCCAGGACGCCGTAGCCGTCCAGAACCACTGTGGTTCGTGGTCGCACCCTGCCTCCTGAGGCCGCTGAGCGGATATCGCGCCCCGATAGGGGCGCGGGGAACTGCGCGACCAGCCCCCACCGGCCCGCGGGTGAACGAACCACATGCCCGTCCCCCGCACGCTACGGTGGCCCAAGCAAGAGAAGTAAGTCAAGCGTCCTGGACATCTGACTTACTTCTTATGGGCCGGTTGGCTATCCTGACGACCGAACCAACAGGTGAGCCCCGTGCGGAGAGGAGAACGCGTGCCCCGCATGGCGGCGAGCGACCGGAGAGCGGAGCTCCTGGAGGCGGCGATCCGGGTCATGGCGCGCGACGGCGTCGCCAAGGCGACCACCCGCGCGGTGGTCACCGAGGCGGGCATGACACTCGGAGCCTTCCACTACTGCTTCGAGTCCAGGGCCCAACTGCTCGAACTCGTCACGGAAACCCTCACCGAGCGGTACGTCGCCGAGGTCCGCGGTCTGTTCGCCCCCCACAAGGACATCCGCGACAGCGTCCTCGACAGCCTGCACGCGTTCTGGAAGGGCTTCGAGGCCAACCCCGGCGAGCACCAGATCAGCTACGAGCTGACGCAGTACGCACTGCGCAACTCCGGCTTCGAGGACGTCGCCGGGAAGCAGTACGAGATCTTCCTGCGCGCCTTCGCCTCCCTGCTCGAACTCGCCGCCGACAACGCGGGGATCGAGTGGACGGAGCCCGTGCCGGTGCTCGCGCGGTACGTCCTGTCGACGATCGACGGACTCAACATGATCTGGCTCGTCGACCGCAACAGCGACGACAGCCGGGCCGCACTGGAGATGCTCGCCGATCACCTCCTCCTGCACGCCCGGCCACGAGCCGCCTGAGCCGTGGGCCGCTCGACCTGAGGGAAAGGGTGCCCGTATGGCGTTCGCCGACTACCAGAACGAGATCTACCTCAACGGGCTCGGCGGTGTTCTGCCGTCCTTCCCCATGGAGTTCGCCGAACTGGAGGAGCGGGCCCGCGCCGCGCTCCCGCCGTCCGTCTGGTCCTACGTCGCCGGAGGAGCCGGCGACGAGCGCACCCAGCGGGCCAACGTCGAGGCATTCGCCCGCTGGGGCCTGATCCCGCGCATGCTCGTCGGCGCCGCCCAACGGGACCTGACCGTCGAGCTGTTCGGGACGACACTCCCGTCGCCGGTGTTCCTCGCCCCGATCGGTGTCATCGGACTGTGCGCCCAGGACGGACACGGTGACCTGGCCACCGCCCGCGCCGCCGCTCGTACCGGAGCGCCGATGGTCGCCTCCACGCTCTCCGTCGACCCGTTGGAGGACGTGGCCGCCGAACTCGGCGACACCCCCGGCTTCTTCCAGCTCTACACCCCGACCGACCGGAGCATCGCCGAGAGCCTCGTCCAGCGTGCCGAGCGCGCCGGGTACCGGGGCATCGTCGTCACCCTCGACACCTGGATCACCGGCTGGCGCCCCAGGGACCTCGCGACGGCCAACTTCCCCCAGCTGCGCGGCCACTGCCTCGCCAACTACACGACTGACCCGGCGTTCCGGGCCGCGCTCGGCCGACCGCCCGAGGAGGATCCGCAGGCCGCGATCCTCCACTGGACCCAGATCTTCGGCAACCCGCTCACCTGGGACGACCTGGACTGGCTGCGCTCGCTGACCGACCTCCCGCTGATCCTCAAGGGCATCTGCCACCCCGAGGACGCCCGCCGCGCCCGCGACGCGGGAGTGGACGCCCTCTACTGCTCCACCCACGGCGGCCGACAGGCCAACGGCGGCCTCCCCGCCCTCAACGTCCTGCCCGGTGTCGTCGAGGCCGCGGGCGAGCTGCCGGTCCTCTTCGACTCCGGCGTCCGCGGCGGCGCCGACATCGTCAAGGCCCTCGCCCTGGGCGCGACAGCGGTCGGCATCGGCCGCCCGTACGCCTACGGCTGCGCCCTCGGCGGCACGGACGGCATCGTCCACGTCCTGCGGGCCCTGCTCGCCGAGACGGACCTGATCATGGCCGTGGACGGCTACCCGTCCCTCAAGGACCTCGTGCCCGAGGCACTACAGGCCGTCTGACCGCCTGACCGCCGGCCTGTCCGGCCACCCCGTTCAACCGATCGATTGAACGGGGATTCAACCTGCCGCCCTCCACCTCGCTCCGTACAGCCGACGCGAAGACCCTCTCGCTCGCGTCAGGATCGAACCGAAGACCCCGCAGGAGACCCCCCACCAGAGAGGCCCGCAGAGTGTCCAGCTTCCTCAGCAGACGACGTGTACTCGCCACCGGAGCCGGAGCGGCCCTCGGCGTCGGCGCGCTCGGCGCCACCGGGACCCCCGCCGCCGCGGCCTCGCCCACCGGCTTCCGCCCGGCCGCGGGCGCCGAGGAGACCCGGACGCTCGACGAGCTGTACCGGGCCGCGCTCGCCGAGGGCGGCAAGCTCGTCATCTACGCGGGCGGCGACATCGACGGCCAGGGCAACGGAATTCGGGCCGGATTCGCCGCCCGCTTCCCGGAGATCGACCTCAAGGTCGTCGTGGACTACAGCAAGTACCACGACGTCCGCGTCGACAACCAGTTCGCGACCGACACCCTCGTCCCGGACGTCGTCCAGCTCCAGACCCTCCAGGACTTCACCCGCTGGAACGAGCAGGGCCGGCTGCTGCACTACAGGCCGGCGGGCTTCTCCAAGGTGTACGACGGCCTCAAGGACCGGCACGGCGCCTGGACCGCCATCGCGGTGATCGGCTTCAGCTACTCGTACAACGTCGCCGCGGTCGGCGCCGACGTCCCGAAGTCCCCGCTCGACCTGATCGACCCGAAGTGGAAGGGGCAGATCGCGTCGTCCTACCCGCACGACGACGACGCCGTCCTCTACCTCTTCAAGCTGTACGTCGACCACTACGGCTGGGACTGGGCCGCCAGGTTCGCCGCGCAGGACGTCCGGTTCGCCCGGGGCAGCCACACGCCCGGGCTGGCCGTCTCCGGCGGGCAGAAGGCGCTCGGCGTCGGCGGGTCGGGCTCGCTCGTCGCGCCGTCCACGGCGGCGTCGCGGTGGGCCGTCGCCGAGGGGCACCCGTTCATGGCGTGGGGGCAGCGGGCGGCGATCCTGAAGCAGGGCAGGAACATCGCGGCGGCGAAGCTGTATCTCAACTGGCAGTTGTCCGTCGCTCAGCAGCAGAGTGCGTTCAACGGGTGGTCGGTGCGGACGGATGTCGCGCCTGCGGGTGGGTTGAAGCCGATCTGGACGTATCCGAACGCGAATCTTGATGGTTTCCCGCGCTTTATGGCCGACCGGGCGGGGATCGAGCGGTGGAAGCAGACGTTTGCGTTGTACTTCGGTGAGGTGAAGGGCGATCCGACGCCTGGGTGGTTGGGGTTGCACCCCGGGGCGTAGGTGGTTCCTTGGCCGCGGGCCGGTGGGGGCTTGTCGCGCAGTTCCCCGCGCCCCTAAAAGCGGTCGGTTGCGCACCTGGCGCCAGTCTCGCCCGGCTCCTCACACGGGGCATACAGGCGGTCGATAGGATCGGGGTTCTGTTCGATTGGAACCGTCCGGTCAAGGGGATCTGCCGTGCTCGAGCGTGTTCGCGGGAGTCGGCCCACGTTGGAGCATGTGTCGCATCTGGCGTTCTTCGTCATCGTCGCGTCCGCGCTTCTGCAGCTCGCCCGGCTGAACAGCTCGCTGTGCTGGTACATCGCCACCGCCAGCGGGCTGCTCGCGCTCACCTACGCGGGCGGGCTCGTCCTGTGGGAGCGGCTCGGGGTGGTCGGGCGGGCCGCGTGGATTCCGCTGCTGCTCCTGTTGTGGGGGACGCTCCTCTTCCTCGTCCCGGACGTGCTGACCTCCGCCTATGTGTGGTGTGCCCTGCCGCTCGCGTGTGCGGCGCAGCGGGTGCTCGACCGCCGGTTCGCGATGGTCGCGCTCGCTGTGATCACCCTCGTGCTCGTCACGGCACTGGTCGAGGCCAGCGGCCGGTTCGTGCCGGACATCGTGCTGGTGCCCGTGGCGGCCGTCTGGGGCACCGTCGCCCTCTACCGAGCCCAGCAGCGGGACGCCGAGGTGCGCCGGCGACTCGTCGAGGAACTGCGCGGCACGCGTGACCTCGTCGCCCGGCAGCAGCGCCGGGCGGGCGTGCTGGCAGAGCGGACGCGGATCGCCCGCGATCTGCACGACACCCTCGCCCAGGAACTCGCCGGCGGGCTGATGCTGCTCCAGGCCGCCGAACGCGACTGGGACGACCGCCCCGACGTGGCCCGCACCCGTGTGCGCGCGGTCGCCGACGGTCTGGGCAGCAACCTCACCGAGACCCGCCGGATGATCCGGGACCTCACCCCGGCCGCCGTCGCCGAGACCGGCCTCGAAGGCGCGCTGCGCGTCCTGTGCGCCCGCTCCCAGGCCGACGGGACGGCTGCACAGGTGCGGTTCCGGGCGGTCGGCGACCCCCAGCCCGTCCTCGACGAACACGCCGCCACGACGCTGTTCCGCGTCGCGCAGAGCACGCTGGCCAACGTCCGGGAACACGCCCACGCGGTGAACGTGCAGGTCACCCTCAGCCGGCGGCCGGACCGGGTGGACCTCGAAGTCAGCGACGACGGCGTCGGGTTCGACCCGGCCGAGATCTTCGCCCCCACCTCGCAGGGCCCGGGCCGCGGCTTCGGACTGCCCTCGGCGCGGGCCCGGCTGCGCGAGTACGGCGGTGACCTCGACGTCTGCGGCGAGCCCGGCCGGGGCACCCGCGTCCGGGCCACGGTCTCCGCGCGGCCCCGACCGCAACCCGCTGCCGCGCCCGTCCCGACGGCGACCGCCGGATGACCGCCGACCCGCCCGGCGCTACCGGGCCGTTGCGCGTCCTGATCGCGGACGACCACGCCGTCGTACGGGCCGGCCTGCGCGCGCTCCTCGACGGCGAACCGGACCTCGATGTGATCGCCGAGGCAGGCAGCGGCGAGGAGGCTGTCTCCCTGGTCGCCCGGATGCTTCCCGATGTCGCGCTGATGGACCTCCGGTTCGGGAGTCCGGGCGGCGGGATCGACGGGATCGAGGCCATCCGCCGGCTCGCCGCCGAGGCACCCGGCGTGGCGGTGGTGATGCTGACCAGCTACGCCGGACGGGCCGATGTCGTACGGGCGTTGGAGGCGGGCGCCCGGGGCTACGTCCTCAAGGCGGGACCGCCCGAGGAACTGTTCCGTGCGGTGCGCGGGGCCGCCGCCGGGGCGTTGGGCCTGGCACCGGAGATCGTCGGGGAACTCGTCGGCCAAGTGGTCAGCCCGGAGCACGAGTTGACCGGGCGCGAGATCGAGGTCGTACGGCTGATGGCGGAGGGGCACAGCAACCGGGCCATCGCCGCGGCGCTGTTCCTCAGCGAGGCCACGGTCAAGACGCATCTCGTCCGCGTCTACCGCAAGCTCAAGGTCGACAACAGGGCGGCGGCGGTGTCGGAGGCCGTGCGCAGGGGAGTACTCGAACTCACCTGACGTGGACGGGGGGTTGGCCGGATGTCGGAGACTGCGCCTCGATGTCAGCCCCGGGCGGTGAGCCAGTCCTCGTCCGCTCAGGTCGCCGTCTTCGGGATGCATGATCCGTAGTCCTGGAACTCGTCCATGTGGGGCAGGGCCCAGATCCAGCCCATCCGGTGCACCTTGCCGCCCTCGCCGTCGGGTGCCAACGCGCCGTCCACGACCCACTTGACTCGCTCGGATGGCGGCCCCGGCTTGACAGGCGGACGATGGAAGGGAGCGGGGGTCCGACAGCCATGACGGGGGACGGGAGGCACGACATGCTGGAGATCAAGACGGTCGAGAAGCCTGACGAGCGGCGCGACTTCCCCAGGGGACACGTCGAAGCGGTGCACCTGACCGGGCTCGACTTCGCGGTGGGGACCTTTGAACCGGGCTGGCGCTGGTCCGAGTCCGTCGGGCCCATCGCGGGCACGAAGAGCTGCGAGATCCACCACAACGGCTACGTCCTCCAGGGCCGGATGCACATCCGTATGGACGACGGCGGCGAGAGCGAGGTGGGACCCGGCGACGTCTTCATGTGTCCGGCCGGGCATGACGCGTGGGTCGTCGGCGACGAGCAGGTCATCGTCCACGACTTCGCGGGAGGCATGGCGCAGGACTACGCGAAGGCACCGGAAGGAAGCTGACGGAGCCCGTCTCAGACCGTGATGACGACCTTCGCCCGCGCATGCTCCTTCACGAGATACCGCATCGCCTCGGGGACCTCGCTCAGCGCATACGTGCGGTCGATGACCGGGGCTATCTTCCCCGCCTCCGCCAGTTCGCACAGTGCCGTGAGGTTCTCCCGGCTCGCCACAGCCGGTAGTTCGAGGAGCCGCTGACGGACGAAGGGCGCCACCAGCCTCCGCTTGATGAACAGCCCCATCGGCCCGACGAGGCTGCCGCCCTCGTACACCCCGCCGCCCGACAGCAGGAGCGTCCCGGTGGGTGTGAGCACGCGCCGGAACGCGCCCAGGGAGTGGTTGCCGACCAGGTCGAGCACGACGTCGTAGCGCTTCTCGCCGAGGGTGAAGTTCTCCTGGGTGTAGTCGATGACGTGGTCCGCGCCGAGTGAGGCGACCATCTCCACGTTCCGCGTCCGGCACACGGCGGTCACCTCAGCGCCGTAGGCCTTGGCGATCTGTACGGCGAACGTGCCCACGCCGCCCGACGCGCCGTTGATCAGTACCGTCTGGCCCGGCGTCACCCGGGCCAGATCGCGCAGGCCGATGAGGGCGGTGTTCGCGGCCAGGGGGATCGCGGCGGCCTGTTCGAAGGTGAGCCCGGCGGGTTTGCGGGCCACCGAGTCCTCGGCCGCGCACACGTACTCCGCGAAGGAGCCGTCCGCCTCGCCGTACACCTCGTCGCCGAGCGAGATGCCCTTGACCTCGCTGCCGACGGCCTCCACCCGGCCGGCGAAGTCCCGGCCCCGGACCTTCAGCTTGGGCCTGGCGGGCCCGAACATCGCGAGGCGTGCCAGCTTCGGGTCACCGTGCATGAAATGCCAGTCGTACGCGTTGAGCGACGAGGCGTGCACACGCACCAGCACCTGCCGGGCGGTCGGCACCGGCTTGTCGATGTCCGTCACCTTCAGCACGTCCGCCGAGCCGTAGGCGTCCTGAGTCACTGCCTTCATCCTGTCCCGTCCCCCCTCGCGCACGGCGTCTGCCGCTACTCGCGAGCGTAGGGGGAGCGTCATGGGCGCGGGTATCCGGGAAAAGCCGTATTCGACCCGTAGGGGTCCGACCCCACTTGCCCCGAGAAACCGATCGGTTTACTCTCATGGAAGCCGGATGGAAACCGATCGGTTTCCCGGTGGTTCCAACGGGCTCTGCCCGCCCTGCCCCCTTGTCCCACGCTCCAGGAGAACCCCATGACGCGCATCGAAGGCTCGGTCGCCCTTGTCACCGGCGGCAGCCGAGGTATCGGACGGGCGCTGGTCGAAGCGCTCTACGAACGGGGCGCGAAGAAGGTGTACGCCACGGCTCGCGACCCCCGGACCGTCACCCACCCCGACGCGGTACCGCTGGCCCTGGAGGTGAGCGACCCCGCGTCCGTCGCGGCGGCGGCCGAGCGGGCCCAGGACGTGACCGTCCTGATCAACAACGCGGGCGCCTCCGTGAACGCCAACTTCCTGGACTCGCCCGTGGACGACGTACGCCGCGAGTTCGAGACCAACTTCTACGGCCCCCTCCTCGTCACCCGCGCCTTCGTCCCGGTCATCGAGCGCAACGGCGGCGGCCACATCCTCAACGTCCACTCGGTGCTGTCCTGGATCGGCCTCGCGGGCTCCTACAGCGCCTCCAAGGCCGCCTTCTGGTCCCAGACCAACTCCCTGCGCCTCGACCTGAAGCCGCGCGGCATCGACGTCACGGGACTGCACGTCGGCTACGTCGACACGGACATGACCGCCGGCATCGACGCCCTCAAGTCCACCCCGGACGGCGTCGCCGCACAGGCCCTGGACGGCATCGAGTCCGGCGCCTTCGAGGTACTCGCCGACGACCTCAGCCGCCAGGTCAAGGCGGGCCTGGCGGCGGGCGTCGAGGTGCTCTACCCGCAACTCACCGCGTAGTCGCCCCGATTGCCCGGCCATCGTCACACCGGCAGCAACCGGGTGATCAGCGCGCCGAGTTGGCGGGCGTTGCGGCACTCGCGCATCTCCACCAGCTCGGCGTAGGCGGGCGCCGCCGAGTCGCCCGTGCCCCACTGGGACCGTCCCTCGGGGTTCAACCAGTAGACGTGGCGCGCCCGTTCGGCCAGCAGCCGTACCGCGGGCAGGTTCGGGTCGCTCATGTTCGTACGGGCGTCACCGAGCACGAACACGGTGGTCCGCGGGCCGACCGCGTCGGCGTACCGCTCCGTGAACTCGCCCAGCGCGACGCCGTAGTCGCTGCTGCCGTGCCAGCCCGTCACGGTCGCCTCCGCAAGGATGCGGGCGCCCAGCCCCTCGGGGTCGGCGGAGCCGTGCACGAGCAGGCCGGTCACCTCGTCGACGCGATTGACGAAGGCGAACACCCGGACCTTGCTGAACTGGTCGTGCAGCGCCTGCACCAGCAGCATCGTGAAGTCGGAGAAACCGGCCACCGAGCCCGACACATCGCACAGCAGCACCAGTTCGGGCCGGGCGGGACGGCGCCGGCGCAGGACAGGCCGCATCGGCACGCCGCCCGTCGACAGCGACGCGCGCACCGTGCGCCGCAGGTCGATCGAGCCGCGTGCGGCCTTGCGGCGGCGCGCCGCCAGCCGGGTGGCGAGTTTGCGCGCGAGCGGCTGAACCGCCCTGCGCAGTTCGGTCAGTTGGGCGCGTCCGGCGATCAGGAAGTCGACCCGGTCTGCCGTCGGGGCCACCGCCCGCCGGGCGATCTCGTCCCGGCCGCGCCGCTCGGCCACCCGGCGCCGCGCCTCCGCGCCGACCAGCCGCCGGAACTCCTCGATCCGCCGCCGGATCTCGTCGTCGAGCAGCCGGTCGGCGAACCCGGTCTCCCCGGCCCCCTCGCGGAGGCTCGCCCGTACCCGGGCCAGCAGGGTCTGCGGCCGGAGCCGGTCCAGCGTCTGGTACGACGACCAGCCGTCCGACCCCGGCGAGGAGCCGTATCCGCCGAAGCCGTCGACCGCCTCGACGGCCAACTGGGCAAGCAGCGCCCGGTCGTTGGCTGCCAGTGCGGCGGCGAGTCGGTCGCGCAGTCCGTCCCGGTCCGCGGGTTCCGTGCCAGGCGCTCCGACGCTCCGGGGAAAGTACAGGTCGAAGACCGGATCGAACACCGGACGCTGGTCCGTGCCGTGCAGCAGGGTCGCGGCCAGCCCCTCGCGCAGCAACTCCCGGTCCGCGAACCCGAGTACGGCCACTGCCTGTGCCGCGTCCACGGTCTCGCCGGTGCCGATCCGGACGCCGTGCGAGCGCAGCGCCCCGACGAGCCCTGTCAGGCGTTCACCGACACCGGCACCAGAACCGGCGTCGGCGGAGCGGGCGTTCACAGTGCTTCCAGGTCCAACTTGGCGCTCGCCTTGAGGACGTCGTCCTGATGCTTGAGGAGAACGCCCAGGCTGTCCCGTACGACCGTCTCATCGAGCGTGTCCGCCCCCAGGGCCAGCAAAGTCCGGGCCCAGTCGATGGTCTCGGAGACCGACGGGACCTTCCGCAGGTCCATCGCGCGCAGTGCGCCCACTACCCGTACCACCGACTCGGCCAGCGCCGCGTCCAGGTCCGGCACCTTCAGCCGTACGATGCGACGCTCCAACTCGGCGTCGGGGAAGCCGATATGGAGGAAGAGGCAGCGGCGGCGCAGCGCCTCGGAGAGTTCGCGGCTGGCGTTGGAGGTGAGGACGACGAAGGGGCGGCGGGTCGCGGTGATCGTGCCCAGTTCGGGGACCGTGACCTGGAAGTCGGAGAGCACTTCGAGGAGCAGGCCCTCCACCTCGACGTCCGCCTTGTCGGTCTCGTCGATCAGGAGCACCTTGGGCTCGTCGCCGCGAATGGCGGTCAGCAGGGGCCGGGGGAGCAGGAACTCCTCGCTGAAGATGTCCGAGCGGGTCGCGTCCCAGGTCTCGTCGCGGCCCGCGCTGATGCGCAGCAGCTGCTTGGCGTGGTTCCACTCGTACAGCGCCCGTGCCTCGTCGACGCCCTCGTAGCACTGGAGGCGGATCAGTTCGGCTCCGGCGATCTCGGCGACGGCCTTGGCCAGCTCGGTCTTGCCGACGCCGGCCGGGCCCTCCACCAGGAGCGGCTTGCCGATCCGGTCGGCCAGGAAGACCGTGGTGGCGACGGCGGGGGAGGCCAGGTAGCCGGTCTCGGCGAGGCGTGCGGAGACGTCGTCGACGGATGTGAACAACGGGGCCTCCAGCGTGGGCGTGAACGGGGTGCGAACAGGTTCGGATCTACTATCTAAGCGCTTGGTCACCCCCTCTGTCACGAGTGAACCGATCGGTTTCCCCGCTGCGGTCCGCGAGGTAACCTCGCACTATGGCCACCACGGACAAGGCGCCGGGCAACGCGCCCGAGAAGGCATCCCCGCGCGACCGGCTGCTCGACGCCGCCGCCGAGCTGTTCTACCGCGACGGCGTCTCCATCGGCGTCGAGGCGCTGTGCAAGGCCGCCGGAGTCTCCAAGCGGTCGATGTACCAGCTCTTCACCAGCAAGGACGAGGTGCTCGCGGCCAGCCTGGACCGACGCTCGGCCGGGTACGCGGAGCAGCTCCTGCCCGGCCCGCAGGACGACGGCACCCCACGCGAGCGCGTCATCGGCCTGTTCGAGCGGCTGGAGAAGGCCTCCACGGAACCCGACTACCAGGGCTGCCCCTTTCTGGCCGCCCTCGTCGAACTGAAGGACCCCGGGCACCCGGCAAGTGTGGTCGCCCAGCAGGCCAAGCAGCACCTCCAGGACTGGTTCCGTACCCAGGCGGAAGCGGGCGGCGCGCGTGAACCAGAGCTGCTGGCCCGGCAGTTGATGCTCGTCTTCGACGGCGCGAGCGCCCGCTCCGGCGCCCGTATCGAGTCGCTGGACGGGCTGACCACGGTGACGGTGGCGACTCTGATGGACGCGGCGGGAGTGGCGTGAACGAGTGAGGGGCCGGTCGCTTCGGCGACCGGCCCCTCAAAGCCTGTTCACGCGGCGAGCGCGACCGCCGTCACCGCGGGCGTCCGCAGCACCCGCCGTGCCGTGGCCAGGATCGTCCCCAGCGTCGCCGCCACCGCCACCGCCACGACCGTCAGCCAGATGCCGAGCCCCTGCTGTCCCGGCAGCACCGCGTCCGTCCGGACCATCGTGAACGGAACGATCCCGGCCAGCCCCGCCGCCGTACCGAGCAAGACCCCGGTCGCCGTGAGGATCGCGCCCTCGACGGCGACCGTGCCCAGGAGCTGGCCGGGTGTCGCGCCCGCGAGGCGCTGCTGGCCGAACTCCCGTGCGCGGTACGTCGTTTCGGCGTAGAGGGAGTTGACCAGCATCACGCAGACGAAGACCACGATGATCCCGACGACCGTGAGGTTGAGCGTCTCCAGGTTCTTCGCCTCGACCGACTTCCGCAGCCCCGACGCCGAGATCGCGTCGCTCTCCACGGCCTGCATACAGAGCGTCGCCGTGGAGACCGCCGTGAACAGGACCAGCGACATCAGGGTCCCGGCGAGCCGGCCGGCCCGCTCCCGCAGATTCCGTACGGCCAGCCAGCCGCTCGCGCCCGTCAGCGGCAGCCGGTCGAGCACCCCCGTCAGCAGCCGAGGCGCGAGCAGCGCGCCGCCCACGGACAGCAGGATCGCCCCGTACGCCGGAGCCGCCATCAGCGCCGCGTCCGTCGCCGAGAAGGCGAAGGTCGAGCACACCGCGACACCGCCGCCGGCCAGAGCCGCGTACGCGGCGAACTTCCTTGCCCGGTCGCGTCGTTGAGCCCGACCAGTGGCCCGCCGCACCGCCAGGAACGCGGCGCCCGCCGCGGCGAGCAGCGTGATGTCGAAGCCCGACATCAGCGCGACGGGACCGAAGGAGTGCTCGACGGACCCGGAGACCTGGCCCGTGTCCTGGAACATGTCCAGCAGCGCCCGGCCGCCGAGCATCGCCGGGACGACCGCCAGCAGCGAGCCCACCAGGGCGACCGCCACCGCCTCACCCACGACCATCCGCTTGACCTGCGCCGGAGTCGCCCCCGAGCAGCGCAGCAGTTCCAGCTCGGCCGAGCGCCGACGGACGTTCACGGTGAGTGTCGAGGCGACGACGAAGAAGACCAGAAGGGTGCCGTACCCGCCCACCGCGCCCGCCGCCGTGGACAGGGTCTCCGCGCTCACGGAGTCCACGCCCGGCTGCCCGGCCGTGTCGTGCATCGAGTTGAACGTCATGATCACCGCTGCGCCGAGGAAGGCGGCGAGCAGGGTCGACGCGAACTGTCCGGGACGCTGCCGTACGGACCGTACGGCGAGCACGAACATGGGCATGGCCATGGCTCACACCCCCGCCTTCATGTCGTCGCCCAGGTGCGCCAGCCGCTCGGCCACCGCGTCGACGGTCGGTGCCTGGAGCCGGCCCGCGAGCCGCCCGTCCGCGAGGAACTGCACGGAGTCCGCGTACGAGGCGGCCACCGGGTCGTGCGTCACCATGACGACCGTCCGGCCGTGCACCCGCACCGCCTCCTGGAGCAGCCCCAGCACACCCCGCGCGCTGCGCGAGTCGAGCGCGCCCGTCGGCTCGTCCGCGAAGATCACCCGGGGCTCGGCGACCAGCGCACGCGCGATCGCCACCCGCTGCCGCTGCCCGCCGGACAACTGGTCGGGACGGTGCCCGAGCCGGTCGCCGAGCCCGACGGACGTCAGGATCTCCTGGACGCGCCCGCGGTCGACGCGCCGCCCGGCCAGCTTCAGCGGCAGGATCGTGTTCTGGGCGACGGTCAGCGTCGGCAGCAGGTTGTACTGCTGGAAGACGAAGCCGATCCGGCGCCGCCTGAACCGCGTCAGCGCGGCCTCGCCGTCGCCCGTCAGTTCCGTACCGTCGACCATCACGATCCCGCTGTCCGGCCGGTCGAGCCCGGCCGCGCACTGCAACAGCGTGGACTTGCCCGAGCCAGAGGGCCCCATGACGGCGGTGAAGGTGCCCCGCCGCAGGCTCAGGGTCACCTCGTCGAGGGCCCGCACCGCGCTGTCGTCGTTCCCGTAACTCCCGTACGTCTTGCTGACCTTGACCAGGCGCAGCGCCTCGGGGGCGGGTCCCTGGTCGTGCGAGCGCCGTGTGCCGGAGCGAAACATCGCGTCATCACCCTTTGCCGGCAACCGAGTTCGACACCGTCCGGTGCCTCGCTCACGACGCTACGCAGAGGGCGGCCGTGCCACATTGGGCGTAGAACCCGTATCGCGGGGTGTACTCAGCGACACCCCGGATCATCCGCCCCACCACTCACCAGCACCACTTCCAGCGTGCGCGGACCGTGCACCCCCTCGACCCGGTCCAGCTCGATGTCGCTGGTCGCCGAAGGCCCGGAGATCCAGGTCAACGGGCGGGCAGGGTCGAGGAGTTCGAGCGCCTGAGGGACGGACGAGACGACCTGGTCCGGCACCCGTACGACACAGACATGGTGGTCGGGGACGAGGGTGATGCGGCGGCGGCCCTGGTCGGGGGAGCCGTCCAGGACGATCGTGCCGGTCTCGGCGACGGCGAGCGCGCAGGCCGTGACCACGCTGTCGACCTGGTCCAGGTCGTACGGAGTGCTCTCGCCCCGGTCCGGGACGCGGACGGCGTCGGTGGCCGACAGCCATCGCTCGTCCAGACCGGGAGGCACGGCCACCGAGGCCGAGCCGTGTCCGGCCAGTATCCCGGCGAGGAGTGCCGGAAGCTCGTCGTCGGTGCAGCGGTGCACGATCGCCCGGTAGTCCGCCAGGTTCTCGGCGAGGAGTTCGACCGTCTCCTCGACGCTCCGGTTCCCGTGCTCGCGCAGATAGTCGCGGTCGACGGCCTGGTCGTACGGCGTGTCGTCGCGCGGTACGTCGGCGAGGGCGCGGCGCACCCGGCCCAGGATCAGGTCGCGGCTGTTCACTTGGTGGTGTCCTTTCCGCCGTTGGTGCGCTGCCACCAGTCGCGGAACGGCTCCGCCGGTACGGTCGGCAGATCGCGGGTGGCGCTCCAGGCCTTGCCGGGGCCGGGCAGAGTGCGGGGATGGAAACGGCGCGTCCGGGACGCGAGGCGCTGTCCGGTGCGCAGGGCGCCGGGGTGGCTGAACGCCCAGCGGGCGGCGCGCATCGCGGCCCGTTCGGCGGCATGGCCCTTCGCCGGCTTCAGGACGACCTTGTTGCCCTCCCGCGTCACCGGCCCGCCCTCCACGACCCGCTCGCGCAGATGCACCAGAACCTCGGGGATGTCGATGGCGACCGGGCAGACCTCGTAGCAGGCTCCGCACAGCGAGGAGGCGTACGGGAGCGAGGCGTCGATCTCGCTTGCGGTGCCCCGGAGTTGGGGGCTGAGGATGGCGCCGATCGGGCCGGGATAGACGGAGCCGTAGGCGTGGCCGCCGGCCCGCTCGTACACCGGGCAGACGTTCAGACAGGCCGAGCAGCGGATGCAGCGCAGGGCCTGGCGGCCGACCTCGTCGGCGAGGGTGTCGGTGCGGCCGTTGTCGATGAGGACCAGGTGGAAGGTCTGGGGGCCGTCGCCGTCCGTCGTGCCCGTCCAAGTCGAGGTGTACGGGTTCATGCGCTCGGCGGTCGAGGAGCGGGGGAGGGTCTGGAGGAAGACCTCCAGGTCCCGCCAGGTCGGCACGATCTTCTCGATGCCGACGACCGAGATCAGCGTCTCGGGCAGGGTCAGACACATCCGCCCGTTGCCCTCCGACTCGACCACCACCAGGGTGCCGGTCTCGGCGACCATGAAGTTGGCGCCGGACACGCCGACCTTGGCCCGCAGGAACTTCTCCCGGAGGTGGAGTCGTGCCGCTTCGGCCAGTTCGGCGGGGGTGTCGGTGAGACCCTCGGGAGCCGGGCGGCCCCACTCGCTCATCTCGCGCACGAAGATGTCCCGGATCTCACCCCGGTTGCGATGGATCGCCGGGACCAGGATGTGCGAGGGCCGGTCCTTGCCCAACTGCACGATCAGCTCGGCGAGATCGGTCTCGTAGGCGCTGATGCCCTCGGCCTCCAGGGCCTCGTTCAGCCCGATCTCCTGCGTGGCCATCGACTTGACCTTGACGACCTCCGACTCCCCGGTCATCCGCACCAGTTCGACGACGATCCGGTTGGCCTCCTCGGCATCGGCGGCCCAGTGCACATGGCCACCCGCCGCCGTGACCGACTCCTCCAACTGGACGAGATAGCGGTCGAGATGACGGAGCGTATGGTCCTTGATCCGCTTCCCCGCCTCCCGCAACTCCGCCCAGTCCGACACCTCGGCGACGGCCTTCTCCCGTTTGCCGCGGATCGTGTGGGTGGCGTGTCGCAGATTTCCGCGCAGGGTCTGGTTGTTGACCGCCTCGTGGGCCGCCTTGGGAAAGGCCGGCATCCCGACGAACGTCCCGCCGCTCATGTCAGGGGCTCCTCTTCCGTGCTCGCCAGGATCTCCGCGATGTGCACCGGCCGCATCCCGGTGGAGAGCCGGGTCATGGTGCCGCCGATGTGCATGAGACACGAGTTGTCGGCGGCGCACAGCACCTCCGCGCCCGTCGACTCGGCGTTGCGCACCTTGTCGGCACCCATCGCCGCCGAGACATCGGAGTTCTTCAGCGCGAACGTCCCGCCGAAGCCACAGCACTCGTCGGCCCCCGGCAGTTCGCGCAGCTCCAGCCCCTTGACGGCCTGGAGCAGCCGACGCGGCCGGTCGGCCAGCCCGAGCCCGCGCAGCCCGTGGCAGGTCGGGTGATAGGTGACGGTGTGCGGGTAGTAGGCGCCCACGTCCGTCACCTCCAGTACGTCCACCAGGAACTCCGTCAGCTCGTACGTCTTCGGCACGACCGGCGCCAGCGTGGCCGCGAGGGAATCCCCGCGCCCCTCGGCCCGCGCCCGCTCACCCATCCGGGGATACAGCTCCCGCACCATCGCCCCGCACGACCCGGAGGGCGTCACGATCGCCTCGTACCCCCCGAATACATCGGAGAAATGCCGGGCGAGCGGCTCGGCCTCGTGCCGGTACCCGGTGTTGTAGTGCGCCTGCCCGCAGCAGGTCTGGGCCATCGGGAAGTCGACCTCGACGCCCAGCCTGGTCAGCAGTTTCACCACGGCGCGGCCCGTGTCCGGATAGAGCGTGTCGTTGACACAGGTCAGGAACAGGGCGACACGCATCGCAGCTCCTAGTGGTCGATCATCGGATGAGTGCAGGGTACGCGGACGGCGCACAGGGAGGGAGCCCCCTCACCGGCCTTCGGTGAGCCGGGCTTGGGTGAGTCGGGCCTCCGCCGCCCGCCAGGCCGCCGGGTCACCGGACGGCTCGTAGCGGGTCAGCGGCTGGGTACGGGCGAGCAGCCGGCGCATGTCCGTACGGTCGCCCACGAGCCCGTGGGCCCTGCCCTGGACGAGGACGTTGCCGAGCGCGGCGGCCTCGGCGGGTCCCGCCACCACCGGCAACCCGCAGGCATCGGCGGTGAGTTGGCACAGCAGCGCGTTGCGCGTCCCGCCCCCGACGATGTGCACGACGTCGACGGCGTGCCCGGCGAGCCGCTGGGCGTCCACCACCGCCCGCCGATGGGCGAGCGCGAGGGAGTCGAGGATGCACCGCGTGATCTCGCCCGGCGACTCGGGCACCGGCTGCCCGGAGACCCGGCAGGCTTCGGTGATCCGCTCGGGCATCCGCCCCGGCGCCAGAAACGCCGCGTCCCCGGCGTCCACCACGGACCGCAGCCCGGGCGCCTCGGCGGCGGCCCGCAGCAACGTACCCAACTCCGGGTCCCCCCAGGCCCGTACACACTCCTGGAGCAGCCACAGCCCCATGATGTTGCGCAGATAGCGGACCGTGCCGTCGAGCCCCAGCTCATTGGTGAAGTTGGCGGCCCGGCTCTCCTCGGAGAGCACGGGCGCGTCCAGCTCCAACCCCGCCAGGGACCAGGTGCCGGTACAGATATAGGCGAACCGCTCGTCGACCGCAGGCACGGCGGCCACGGCGGAGGCGGTGTCGTGCGACCCGACCGTGGTCACCGGCACCGGCCCGGTGAGCCCGGTCTCCTCCAGCACCTCGGCGCGCAGCACGCCCGCCGGATCACCGGGCTGCCGCAGCGGGGCGAACAGTCCGAGGTCGATGTCCAGCTTGCGTGCGATGTCATGGGCCCAGTCGCGGGTCCGGGGATCGATCAGCTGGGTGGTGGAGGCGTTGGTCAGCTCGGTGCCGGCCTCGCCCGTGAGCCAGTAGGTCAGCAGATCGGGGATGAGCAACAGGCGGGAGGCGGCGGCGAGTTGGCGGGTGCCGCGAGCCGCCGTGAGCTGGTACAGGGTGTTGAAGGGCGCGTACTGCAACCCGGTGGCCGCGTACAGCTCGGCGGCCGGAACCGACCCCCACACCTTCTCCGCGACACCCTCGGTACGGGCGTCGCGATAGTGCACCGGATTGCCGAGCAGCGCCCCGTCCCGATCCAGCAGCCCGTAGTCCACGGCCCAGCTGTCGATGCCGACGGAGTCGACCTGCCCGGCGGCCCGCAGCCCGTCGAGGACACCGGCGTACAGGGACAGCACGTCCCAGCGCAGCCCCTCGGGCACCCGCACGGGCCGGTTGGCGAACCGGTGCGCCTCGGTCAGCTCCAGCGTGTCGGACCCGACCCGGCCGACCATGACGCGCCCGCTGGACGCGCCGAGGTCGACAGCGGCGTACGACTTGATCACGCTCATCGCAGGAAGGCGGCGGCGACGCCGGCGTCGACCGGGACGTGCAGCCCCGTGGTGTGCGTCAGCTCGCCGCCGGTCAGTGCGAAGACGGCGTTGGCGACGTGCTCGGGCAGCACCTCGCGCTTGAGGATGGTCCGCTGGGCGTAGAACTCGCCGAGCTTCTCCTCCTCGATGCCGTACGTGGCGGCGCGCTGGGCACCCCAGCCCCCGGCGAAGATCCCGGAGCCCCGCACCACGCCATCGGGGTTGACCCCGTTGACGCGAATGCCGTGCGCCCCCAACTCGGCGGCCAGGAGCCGCACTTGGTGGGCCTGGTCGGCCTTGGTGGCGGAGTACGCGATGTTGTTGGGCCCGGCGAAGACGGCGTTCTTGGACGCGATGTAGACGACATCGCCACCCAGCTCCTGCGCGATCATCACCCGAGCCGCCTCACGCGAGACGAGGAACGACCCGCGCGCCATGATGTCGTGCTGGAGGTCCCAGTCACGCGCGGAGGTCTCCAGCAGCGGCTTGGAGATGGAGATCCCGGCGTTGTTGACGACGAGGTCCACTCCACCGAAGGCGAGCACGGCGTCCCGGAAGGCAGCGCCGATCTGCTCCTCGGAGGTCACATCGACAGTGACGGCGACGGCCTTGTCAGGCCCACCGAGCTCCTCCGCCACAGCCGCCGCGTTCTCCGCGTTGAGATCGGCGACGACGACACAGGCCCCCTCGGCGACCAGCCGCTCGGCGATGGCCTTCCCGATCCCACTGCCCGCACCGGTCACCAGTGCGACCCGAGTGGCCAGCGCCTTCGGCTTGGGCATCCGCTGAAGTTTCGCCTCCTCCAGGGCCCAGTACTCGATACGGAACTTCTCCGACTCCTCGATCGGCGCGTACGTCGAGACCGCCTCGGCCCCGTGCATCACGTTGATCGCGTTGACGTAGAACTCGCCTGCGACGCGAGCGGTCTGCTTGTCCTTGCCGAAGGAGAACATGCCGACGCCGGGCACGAGCACGATCGCCGGGTCGGCGCCGCGCATCGCGGGGGAGTCGGGCAGGGCGTTGCGCCGGTAGTAGGCGGCGTACTCCTCGCGGTACTCGGCGTGCAGCTCCTTGAGCCGCGCGATCGCCTCGTCGAGGGGAGCGGAGGCCGGCAGATCGAGGACGAGTGGCCGGACCTTCGTACGGAGGAAGTGATCAGGGCAGGAGGTACCGAGCGCCGCCAGCCGGGGGTGCTCGGCACGCGAGACGAAGTCCAGCACGACGTCGGAGTCGGTGAAGTGCCCGACCTGCGGCTTGTCCTGCGAGGCGATGGCCCGGATGTAAGGGGCAAGGGCGGCGGCCCGCTCACGCCGCTCGTCCGGCGCGAGGGGACCGTACCCCTCGACGACGGGCCCGAACGGCTCGGCCTTCCCCTTCTCCTCCAGGAAGGCCTCGGCGGTACGGATGATGTGCAGCGAGTTGCGCTCGCACTCCTCGGCGGTGTCGCCCCAGGCGGTGATGCCGTGCCCGCCGAGGACGCACCCGACGGCCTGCGGGTTCTCGGCCTTCACGGCGGCGATGTCCAGCCCGAGCTGGAACCCGGGCCGCCGCCACGGCACCCACACCACGCCGTCCCCGAAGCACGCGGCGGTCAGCTTCTCCCCGTCGGCGGCGCAGGCGAGCGCGATCCCGGAGTCGGGGTGGAGGTGATCCACGTGGGCGGCGTCGACGAGACCGTGCATGGCGGTGTCGATCGACGGCGCCGCCCCACCCTTGCCGTGCAGGCAGTAGTCGAACGCGGCGACCATCTCGTCCTCGCGCTCCACCCCCGGATACACACCCTTGAGCGCGCGCAACCGGTCCAGCCGCAACACGGCCAGCCCACCCTCGGTCAGGGTCCCCAGATCACCTCCGGACCCCTTGACCCACATCAGCTCCACATCACCTCCGGTGACGGGATCGGTGTCGGTCCCCTTGGCGGACGTGTTCCCACCGGCGTAGTTCGTGTTACGGGGGTCAGCACCAAGCCGACGAGACCGAGCGATGAGGGCGGCGGCTTCGGGATGGGTAGCCATGCGTGATCAATCCTTACGTGATGTGGAGCGCCCCTTCAGGGGCGCGGGGAACTACGCGACAAGCCACAACGAACCGGTGGCCCGCGACGAACCGAACCAGGCAGACGAGACGCGGAAGTCACGCCCCCCAACCGGCCTGCTCCCCACCAACCCGCTCCGCAGCGATCTTCGCCCCCCACCCGGACCGGGCATACGCAGCGATCGGATCCCCGTCCAACCCCAGCTCCTCCCGAACCTCAACGAGCAACGGCCGCACATCCGTGTTGTACGCGTCCATCAGAACCGCGTTGGCAGCCAGGACATCCCCAGCCCGCTGAGCGGCCCCCAACGCCGACGCATCAACAAGGAGCGCCTTGGCGGTCGCTTCCTGCACATTCATCACCGACCGGATGATCGCCGGAATCTTCGCCTCGATGTTGTGGCACTGATCCAACATGAACGCCACCTCGGGCACGAACCCCCCGCCCCGGATCACCTCGTACATGATCCGGAACAGCTGGAAGGGATCAGCGGCCCCCACCATCAGGTCATCGTCCGCATAGAACCGCGAGTTGAAGTCGAACGCGCCCAGCTTCCCCTCCCGCAGCAGCGTCGCGACGATGAACTCGATGTTGGTCCCGGGAGCGTGGTGCCCGGTGTCGACGACGACCTGCGCCTTCGGCCCCAGCTTCAGACAGTGGGCGTACGCCGTCCCCCAGTCCGGCACGTCGGTCGCGTAGAAGGCCGGCTCGAAGAACTTGTACTCAAGGAGCATCCGCTGGTCGTCACCGAGCCGCTCGTACACCGCGGCCAGCGCCTCGGAGAGCCGGTCCTGCCGCTCACGGATGTCGTCCTGACCGGGATAGTTCGTCCCGTCGGCGAACCACAGCTTCAGGTCCTTGGACCCCGTCGCATCCATGATGTCGACGCACTCCAGCAAGTGACCGAGCGCCTTGCGCCGCACCACCGCGTCCGGATGGCAGATGCTGCCCAGCTTGTAGTCGTCGTCCTGGAAGGTGTTCGAGTTGATCGCGCCCAGCTTCAGACCGCGCTCTTCGGCGTACTTCGCCAGGGCCGCGTAGTCCTCGACCTTGTCCCACGGAATGTGCATCGCGACGGTCGGCGCGACCCCCGTGAAGGCGTGCACCTGGGCGGCGTCGTCCAGCTTCTCGAAGGGGTTGCGGGGTACGCCGGGCTGGGCGAACACCTTGAAACGGGTCCCCGAGTTCCCGTACGCCCACGACGGCGTTTCGATGGCCTGGGTCTTGAGAGCGGCCTTCACCGCGCTGCGCTCGGTCACTGCGGGACTCCTGTGACATCGGGTCGGAACGACGACTGGGAAACAGCCTGCGGAACGACGATCTGATGAAACGATTCAGAACGGGAAGCTATGAGCCCCCCGAAGGGGTGTCAACCCCTCTGACCAACTCAGGCTGCCGTGACTTGGCCGTGACCTTCAACTATCGAAAGAATTTCGACACGGACCCATTGACGTGACATGGCTCCCGTGTCTAACGTCCCGGCAACCCAGTTGAAACCTTTCACGACGTCGTGAGGCCAGTCCCACGGGCGTCGTCGAGGAGCCCTCATGACCCACCCGTCCGACCCGGGGCCGGCCCCAGTGCTGGCGCTCAAGGACATTTCGAAGTCCTTCGGTGCGGTGCGTGCCCTGCGGGACGTCTCCATGGAGCTGTTCCCCGGCGAAGTGCACGCACTCGCCGGTGAGAACGGCGCCGGCAAGTCGACCCTCATCAAGACGCTCGCCGGGGTGCACCGACCGGACGCCGGCCAGGTGCTGCTCGACGGAGCGCCCGTCGTCTTCCACGGCCCCGGCGACGCCCGCGACGCCGGTATCGCCGTGATCTACCAGGAGCCCACGCTCTTTCCCGATCTGTCGATCGCCGAGAACATCTTCATGGGGCGCCAGCCGCGCCGAGCCCTCGGCCGGATCGACCACAAGGCCACCCACTCGGCGACCGCCGCCCTGATGCGGCGCCTCGGCGTCGAACTCGACCCCGACCGCCCCGCGCGCGGCCTGTCCATCGCCGACCAGCAGATCGTCGAGATCGCCAAGGCCCTTTCCTTCGACGCCCGCGTCCTGATCATGGACGAGCCGACCGCCGCCCTCACCGGCAGCGAGGTCGCCCGCCTCTTCGGTGTCGTGCGCACCCTGCGCGAACAGGGCGCCGCCGTGCTGTTCATCTCGCACCGGCTGGAGGAGATCTTCCAGATCTGCCAGCGGGTGACGACCCTTCGCGACGGAGCCTGGATCGCGAGCGAGCCGATCGACGGCATGACCGAGGACGACCTCGTACGCCGCATGGTCGGCCGCGACCTCGACGAGCTGTACCCCAAGCAGGACGTGACGGCCGGTGAAGTCGCCCTCAGTGTGCGGCGGCTGACCCGCGAGGGTGTCTTCACCGATGTCTCCTTCGAGGTGCGGCACGGCGAGATCGTCGGCCTCGCCGGACTCGTCGGCGCGGGCCGTACCGAGGTCGCCCGGGCCGTCTTCGGCATCGACCGCTGGGACGCCGGAGAGGTCGAGGTGGACGGCACCGTCCTCACGAACGGCGCCCCCTCCACGGCCATGGCCGCCGGGCTCGCCCTCGTCCCCGAGGACCGGCGCGCCCAGGGCCTGGTGATGGACATGTCCATCGAGCGGAACATCGGCCTCACCGGCCTGCGTACGACCGTCAAGGCCGGCCTCATGGACCGGGGCGCCGAGCGCAGCCGTTCCCTCGACTGGGCCGTCAAGCTCCAGGTCAAGTACGCCCGTATCGCCGACACCGTCAACACGCTGTCCGGCGGCAACCAGCAGAAGGTCGTCCTGGCCAAGTGGCTCGCCACCGGCCCCAGGGTGCTGATCGTCGACGAGCCCACCCGGGGCATCGACGTCGGTACGAAGGCCGAGGTGCACCGCCTGCTCAGTCAGCTGGCCGCCGACGGGGTGGCCGTCCTGATGATCTCCTCCGACCTGCCCGAGATCCTCGGTATGGCCGACCGCGTGCTCGTGATGCACGAGGGCCGCCTCGCCGCCGAGATCCCGCGCTCCGAAGCAACCGAGGAAACGGTGATGGCCGCAGCCACCGGGAGGGCCGCCGCATGACGGTGACCGCTCCCAACCCCGCCCCCGCCGCCGAGGTGCCCAAGGCCGGCGCCACCCGGCTGGTGGACCGAGTCTTCAAGATGCGCGAACTCGCCATCCTGGTCGTCTTCCTGGTGATGATCGCCGTCACCCAGGCTGGCAACAGCGAGTTCCTGTCCGAACAGGGCATCAAGGACCTGCTGCTCAACGCGACGATCCTGGTCCTGGTCGCCACCGGCCAGTCGCTGGTCGTCATCACCCGCAACGTCGACCTGTCGGTCGGCTCCACCCTCGGGATCAGCGCCTTCGCGGCCGGTCTGTACCTCCAGGACGGTGGCAGCTCCCTCGTCGCCATCCTGCTCGCAGTCCTGATGGGCATCGGCTTCGGCCTGCTCAACGGCCTGCTGGTGAGCTTCGGTCAGGTGCCCGCCCTGGTCGTCACCCTCGGCACGATGTACATCATCCGGGGCATCGACTCGATCTGGGTCGGCTCCCGCCAGATCACGGCGGCGGGCCTCCCGGACGGATTCATCGACTTCGGGTCCGGTGGCATCTGGGCGGTGCCGTACCTGGCGCTCATCGCGCTGGCGGTCCTGGTGGCCACCGCGTACTACCTCAAGCACTTCGGCAGCGGCCGTGAGCTGTACGCCCTCGGCTCCAGCCCCGAGGCCGCCCGGCTCGCCGGCATCCCGGTCCGCAAGCGGATCCTGGCCGCGTACACCTTCTGCGGGGGCCTCGCCGGACTCGCGGGCGCGATGTACCTGGCACGGTTCGGCAACGTCGACTCCGGTACCGGGAACGGCTACGAGATGACCGTCGTCAGCGCGGTCGTGGTCGGCGGTGTCGTCTTCACCGGCGGCTCCGGCAGCGTCTACGGCGCGGCTCTCGGCGCGCTGCTGCTGACCTCCATCAACAGTGTGCTGCCCGCCCTCGGGGTCAGCTCCGTGTGGGTGCTCGCGATCAACGGCATCCTGCTCATCCTCGCCATCGCGGTCGACCGGGTCGTCGCGCTGCGCGTGGCCTCCGCACTGAAGAAGAGGAACGCCCGCCATGGCTGACTTTTCCCTGAGCCGAGCGGTCCGCTGGGACACGGTGGTCGGCGCCCTCCTGATCGTCGTCCTGCTGCTGTCCTTCGGCACCGTCGACGGCTTCGGCAACGCGCTCAACCTGTCGTTCCTGATCGGCAACACCCTTCCAATCGCGCTGATCGCCCTGCCCATGACCCTGCTCGTGGTCTCCGGCGAGATCGATCTGTCGGTCGCCTCCACGGCCGGTCTGTCGGGCGCCGTGATGGGCGCCCTGTGGAACGAGGGCCTGACCATCGAGGCGATCATCCCGATCTGCCTGCTGCTCGGCGTGGTCTGCGGCCTCGTCAACGGCCTGCTCGTCACCCGCCTCGGGCTGCCCTCCCTCGCCGTCACCATCGGCACCCTCGCCGCCTACCGGGGCATCGCACAGATCGTGCTCGGCTCGGACGCGGTGACCGACTTCCCCACCCAGTACCTGGACTTCGCCGCCGGACGGATCGGGGACTCGTTCGTCCCCCAGGCCGTCCTGCCCTTCCTGGTGCTGCTCGCCATCGCCGTGGTCGTGCTGCACGCCACCCCCTTCGGGCGGTCCACGTTCGCCATCGGCGCGAGCGAGGAGGCGGCGCGCTTCGCCGGCATCCGGGTGAAGCGGCAGAAGCTGATCCTGTTCACGGTGACCGGGCTGATGGCCTCGCTCACCGGGATCTTCTGGGCGCTGCACTACGCGAGCGCTCGCTATGACAATGCCACCGGGCTCGAACTCTCCGTCATCGCCGCCGTGTTGCTCGGTGGGATCGACTTCGACGGGGGGAAGGGGACGCTCGGCGGTGCGATTGCCGGGGTGTTCCTGCTCGGGGCGTTGCAGAACGTGATGAGCCTTCAGGATGTCTCGGCTCAGTCGCAGATCGTCGTCACGGGCGTCCTGCTGGTTCTCTCCGTGCTCGCGCCTCGGGTGGCGCGGCAGATCTCACTGGCCAGAGCCTCACAAAGGCTGACGTAAACGGTTGTTCGCAGACTGCGGACCGGCTGTGGCTGGTCGCGCAGTTCCCCGCGCCCCTAAAAACGGGGCGCTTCTCCTCACCCTCTGTTCTAAGGAACCCTCATGCGTAAGTCATCCATTCGTCGTGCCTCCGCGGCGCTCGCCGCGGCCACCTCGCTCGCGCTCGCCCTCACCGCCTGTGGTGGTACCACCAAGGAGGACGTCAAGGACGAGGGCGCCTCGGCCGCCGCGACCGGCAAGGCCGACCCGAACGCGGCCACCAAGAAGGGGCTGACCGTCGGCTTCCTGCCGAAGCAGGTCAACAACCCGTACTTCACCTCCGCCGACAAGGGCGGCGAGAAGGCGCTCCAGGCCCTGGGCTCCAGCTACAAGGAGGTCGGTCCGTCCAGCGCCACCGACACCTCCGGGCAGGTGTCGTACGTCAACACGCTCACCCAGCAGCAGGTCGACGCGATGGCCGTGTCCGCGCAGGACCCGGGTGCCCTGTGCACCGCGCTCAAGCAGGCCATGAAGAACGACATCAAGGTCGTCACGTACGACTCCGACACCAAGGCCGACTGCCGCAACGCCTTCGTCTCGCAGGCCAGCGCCGAGGACCTGGGCCGCACCGAGGTGCAGCTGCTCGCCGAACAGATCGACTACAAGGGCGAGATCGCGATCCTGTCTGCCGCGCAGACCGCGACGAACCAGAACGTCTGGATCGACTTCATGAAGAAGGAGCTGGAGGACCCGAAGTACAAGGACATCAAGCTGGTCAAGGTCGCGTACGGCAACGACGACGCCCAGCAGTCCTTCCAGCAGACCCAGGGCCTCCTCCAGGAGTACCCGAACCTGAAGGGGATCATCTCCCCGACCACCGTCGGCATCAAGGCCGCCGCCCAGTACCTGTCCGGCTCGAAGTACAAGGGCAAGGTCAAGCTGACCGGCCTCGGCACCCCCAACGACATGCGCAAGTACGTCAAGAACGGCACCGTCGAGGGCTTCGAGCTGTGGGACCCGGCGAAGCTCGGCGAGCTGGCCGCGTACACCGCCGTCGCGCTGGTGTCGGGGCAGATCACCGGCAAGGAGGGCGAGACCTTCAAGGCCGGCGACATGGGCGAGTACACCATCGGCGCGGACGGTGTGATCAGCCTCGGCAAGCCCACCGTGTTCACCAAGGACAACATCGACCAGTTCAACTTCTGATTCCCTGGGGGCTGTTGATGCAGCGTGTGTGCTTTCTGCTGAAGGTCCGGGCGGACCGCCTCGACGAGTACCGCGAGCGGCACGCCGCCGTGTGGCCCGAGATGCTCGACGCGCTCTCGGCCACCGGCTGGCACAACTACTCGCTCTTCCTGCGCGAAGACGGCCTGCTGGTCGGCTACTTGGAGACCGAGGACTTCGCCGCCGCCCAGGCCGGCATGGAGGCCGCAGAGGTCAACGCCCGTTGGCAGGCGGAGATGGCGCCGTTCTTCGAGTCGCTGGACGGCGCCCGCCCCGACGAGGCCATGAAGCCCCTCACCGAGGTGTTCCACCTCGCCTGAACACTCCGTTCCGCTCCCCGAGTTCCCCACTCCCCGCTCGACTCACCCCGCTCCTCTCACCTCGCACGACAATGGAGTCTCCCGAGATGAACAGACGTACGTTGCTGGGCGCCGCGCTCGCCGGTGCCGTGGTGACCCCCGCCTTCGCCGTCGGCACTGCCCGTGCCGCCGACCCCGGCCCGTCGGTCACCCAGACCGGCAACACCACGCTCGACTCCCAGGCGGTCTTCTTCGTCTCCTACGACGGCCTGGTCAACAACAACTCGTTCCAGAAGAACGGCCTGTTGACCTACAAGGGCTACCAGTACGCCGTCTGGTACACCGCCGACAAGAACGCCGTCGTCGCCCGCCGCGTCCTCGGCGGCAGCACCTGGTCGACGGTCCAGGTGGGGCACACCCTCAAGGCCAGCGACTCCCACAACGTCATCTCCATGGGCGTCTCCAAGGCCGACGGCCGCCTCCACCTCAACATGGACTCGCACAGCGACGGATTCACCTACGTCAAGTCGGTCGCCGGGCTCATGGACAACCCCTCCGGCCTCAGCTGGACCGCCGCCCGCTTCGGCTCACCCCAGTCGACGCTCGACGGACTCGCGCTCACCACCCAGTTCACGTACCCCCAGTTCGTCTCCACGCCCGAGGGCAAACTCCAGCTCAGCTACCGCGTCGGCATCTCCGGGAACGGCCGCAACGCCCTTGCCGAGTACGACGGTTCGACCTGGACGGCGCTCGGCGAGTGGACCAGCTCCACCGGCACGTACACCAGCGAGCACGGCTCGTCGACGGTCCGCAACATGTACCTGCACGGCATCGACTACGACAGGAACGGCCGGCTGCACTCGTTCTTCACCTGGCGCGAGCAGAACGGCGCCGTGATGTGCAACAGCGGCGGCATCACCAACCACGACACCGGCTACGTCTACTCCGACGACCGGGGCCGCACCTGGCGCAACAACGCGGGCACCGCCGTCGGCACCACCGGCGGCACCGACAAGGTCGCCGTGACGGACAGCGGGCTCGTCGTCGACTCCCTCAACCCGGACCACTCCCTGATGAACCAGGAGAGCCAGTTCACCGACTCGGCCGGACTGCCGCACGCGATCATCAGCTACGTCCCCGGACGCTTCGGCCAGTGCACCACCAACTACGTCACCAACCGCACCGCCAACGGCCGCGCCTTCCACGTCCGCAAGAACTCCGCCGGCACCTGGCAGAAGACCGAGATCCCGTTCCCGCTCAACTCCAGCCAGCGCACCAAGCTGGTCCTCGACAAGTACGACAACGCCTACGCGATCTTCCCCTTCGGGCGGATAGCCGGCGCCTCGAAGTCCTCCGGGTACACCGACTGGGCGATCCTCTACGACGGCAGCACGCTCAACGCCTTCGGTGAGGTCGTCGTCGACGAGACGCGGATCGCCCAGGACAACGTCCTGTCCGTCCTCTACCAGGAGAAGTCGAGCGGTACGACCCCGTCCGCGCTCCATGTCGTCGACTTCAGCCTTCCCGCGTGACCGGATTAGGCCGGATTAACAAGGGTCGGGCAGGCCGCGGTTAATGTAAGGGCCTGCCCGCCACCGTTCGTTTCCCTGGAGGTCCCCGCCCGATGGCCCAGCCGGTGGGTATCAAGGACGTCGCCCGTGCAGCCGGAGTCTCCGTCGGCACGGTCTCGAACGTCATCAACCGTCCGGACTCGGTCGCCACCGAGACCCGGGCCCGGGTGCTGTCCGCGATCGACCGTCTCGGCTACGTCCGCAGCGAGTCCGCGCGTCAGCTGCGCGCCGGGCGCAGCCGCATCATGGGGCTGCTCGTCCTCGACATGGGCAACCCCTTCTTCGTCGACGTGGCACGCGGCGCCGAGCGGGCCGCGCGTGACGCCGGGCTCGGTGTGATGGTCTGCAACAGCGCGCAGAGCGCCGGCGAGGAGGCCGACTACCTGTCGCTCTTCGCCGAGCAACGGGTACGCGGAGTGCTGCTCACCCCGGCCGACGCGACCGGCCGCAACATCGCCTCCTTCCGCCGGCACGGCATCCCGTTCGTGCTGGTCGACCGGGTCGCCGAGGGCACCACCGAGTGCTCGGTCTCCGTGGACGACGTCGCGGGCGGCGCCCTGGCCGTCCGCCATCTCATCGACGCCGGCCATCGCTCCATCGCGTACGTCAGCGGTCCGCCCGGCTTCAACCAGGTCCGCGACCGCCGCACGGGCGCCCTGAACGCGCTCGCCGAGGCCGGCCTCAGCCCCTCGGCCCTGCGCGAGCTGCCCACCGAACGCCTCGACGTGGCAGCGGGCCGGGACGCGGGCGCCCGCCTGCTGGGCCTCGCCGAGCGCCCGACAGCCGTCTTCTGCGCCAACGACCTGCTCGCCCTCGGCGTCCTCCAGGCCATGTACGCGGCCGGGGTCGGCGTCCCGGACGACCTCGCGATCGTCGGCTACGACGACATCGAGTTCGCCGCCGCCGCGGCCGTCCCGCTGACCTCCGTACGCCAGCCCGCCGTCACCATGGGCGCCCTGGCCGCCGAACTCCTCCTGGAGGAGACCGAGGCGGACGCCGAGACCGGGCCTAGCAGGCACGCCCACCGCAGGGTCGTCCTCCAGCCGGAACTGGTGGTCCGCCGCTCCAGCCTGTCGGCCCGCTGATGTCCGGAACTGATCCCGCGTTCAGTACGTTGTCATGATCCAGGGGCTCGGCAGGGCCGCGAACATGTGCTGAACTGGGGCGGCCTGGAATCCAACCGTCTCGGGAGCACCGTTGACCGTCAGTTACCGCCAGCCCGGCGTAGTCCTCACCGACCGCCGCTTCACCGTGCCCCTGGACCACGACGATCCCGGGGGCGAGACCATCGAGCTGTACGCCCGTGAGGTCGTCGCGAGCGGCGAGGCGAACCGGGACGACCTGCCCTGGCTGCTCTATCTCCAGGGCGGTCCTGGCTTCGGGGCGAATCGTTTCGTCGGCCAGGCGGCCTGGCTCGGCCGGGCCCTGGAGGAGTTCCGTGTCCTCCTGCTCGACCAGCGCGGCACCGGCGCCTCCACCCCCGCCAACCGTCAGACGCTCCCGCTGCGCGGCGGCCCCGCCGAACAGGCCGCCTATCTGACCCGCTTCCGCGCGGACTCGATCGTCCGGGACTGCGAGGCGATCCGCCCGGAGGTCACCGGCGGCGCCCCCTGGACCGTCCTCGGCCAGAGTTTCGGCGGCTTCTGCGCGGTGCACTATCTGTCGACGGCGCCCGAGGGCCTGGCCGCCGCCCTGATCACCGGCGGCCTCCCGTCCCTCGACGGACACGCGGACGACGTCTACCGGGCCGCCTACCCCCGTATCGAACGCAAGGTCGCCGCGCACTACGCGCGTTACCCCCAGGACGTGGAACGCGCGAGACGCATCGCCGAATACGTCAGCGGCCACGAGCCGCTCCTCCCGAACGGCTACCGCCTGACCGTCGAGGCATTCCAGTCCCTGGGCATCCTGCTCGGCGGCGGCGAGGGCAGTCACCGGCTGCACTACCTCCTGGAGGACGCCTTCGTCCGCACCCCCGACGGCACGGCCCTCTCCGACGCGTTCCTGGAGGAGGTCCAGGGTCTCCTGTCGTACGCCGGACATCCGCTGTACGCCCTCGTCCACGAGGCCTGCTACGGCCAGGACTCGCGCCCCACCGACTGGTCCGCCGAGCGGGTGCGCGCCGAGTTCCCGCAGTTCGACGCGGGCAAGTCCCTCGCGGACGACAGCCCGTTGCTCTTCACCGGCGAGTCGGTCCACCCCTGGCTGTTCGACGTCGACCCGGCTCTGCGCCCCCTGCGCGAGACCGCCGGACTCCTCGCCGCCCACACGAACTGGCAGCCCCTGTACGACCGTTCGCGCCTCGCCGTCAACGAGGTCCCGGTCGCCGCGGCCGTCTACCACGACGACATGTACGTCGACACGGGCCACGCCCTGGAGACCGCGCGGGCGATCCGGGGGCTGCGGACCTGGGTGACCGACGAGTTCGAGCACGACGGAGTGCGGATGGGCGGCCCCAGGGTGCTCGACCGGCTGCTGGCCCTGACCCGGGACGAGGTGTGAGCACCGGCAGCCGGTGAGTCAGGCGGCGACGGCCAGGTGACCGACGGCGCGCAGCGGGCCCACCGCCCGGCCGTCCGGCAGGAGTTCACCGGTGTCGTCGAACACGATCGTGCCGTTGCAGAGCAGGTTCCAGCCCTGCTCCGGGTGGGCCGCGACGATGACCGCCGCGTCGTGGTCCGGGCTGTCGACGGACGGGCACGGAGGCTGGTGGGTGCACATGGTCTCTCCCGTGTGTCAGGGGTCTGCCTCAGTAGTAGAGCGGAGGTTGTTTTCCTCTGTATGTGGAGACCCCGACACGCCGGGAAATTCATCTGTGAGGTTTCTGCTCAGGCAGCCGCCAACTCCTCGCCCGGGGACCGGCGTTCGAGGTGCAGCCGCAGCCCCTCCGGCATCACCGTCAGCCGTTCCGTCACCCGCAGCCGGTAGTCCGGGTCGGGCTTCAGGTCGTAGCGGCGCAGCAGCAGGCCGAGGACGAGTGTCGCCTCGTGCAGCGCGAACTGGCGGCCGATGCACGCCCGGGCCCCGGTGCCCCAGGGCTTGAACGCGTGGGCGGGGCGGGCGCGTACGGCCGCCGCGTCGAAGCGGTCCGGGTCGAACCGGTCGGCGTCGGCGCCCCAGACGGCCGGGTCGCGGTGCAGCAGCGGGGCGAGGACCAGTGTCCAGGCGCCCTCGCGCATCGGATGCTCACCGCCGAGCACCGTGTCGTGCCGGGCCTCGCGGGAGAAGCCGGGAGCCGTCGGCCACAGCCGCAGCGACTCGTCCAGCACCCGGCGGACGTACCGCAGCTTGGCGACCTGGTCGTAGCCGGGGACGGCCGCCCCGCCCCAGACGCGGTCCACCTCGGCGCGGGCGCGGGCGGCGGCCTCCGGGTGCTGGGAGAGGTAGTGCAGGGCGAAGGAGAGCGCGCCGGACGTCGTCTCGTGGCCCGCGATGAGGAAGGTGAGGACCTGCCGGCGCACGTTCTCCGGCGCGAGGCGTTCACCGGTCTCCGGGTGGGCGGTGTCGAGCATCCGGTCGAGCAGATCGCCGGTGCCGTCGCCGTCGGACGCCCGGCGGGCCCGTACGAGGTCGTCGACCGTGCGGTTCAGATACGCCATGGACGCCTCGTTGCGGCGGGTGGCCCGGCGCAGCAGCAGCGGGGCGAGCGGCGCGGGGACGACGTTCAGGTACTGCGCGTGGTTGAGCGTGCCGACCATCGCCGTCACGAAGGGGTGCGGGCGGTCGCGTTCGAACGAGCCGAAGTCGTGCCCGAAGCCGGTGCGGGCGATCGTCTCCAGAGTCAGCTTCGTCATGTCACCGGGCACGTCCACCGCGCGGCCCGCCGTCAGCTGCCGGTCCCAGTGGTCGGTGAGCCGCTCGGCCACGGCCAGCATCATCGGGTGGTAGCCGGCCATCGCCTCACGGCTGAAACCGGGGGCGAGGACATCGTGCGCCAGCTGCCAGTTGGACTCGTGGTTGTACGCCGTGAACAGGCCGTCCCCGGCGATCGGGCGAAGGTTGGCCACCCCGAGGCCCACATGCTTGGCGAAGCGCGACTCGTCCGCGAGATCGGCGGTGAGATCCGCGCCCCACACGAACACGATCTCCTTGCCGAACGCCTTGCGCCGGAAGATCGGCCCCAGCCGCTGCCCGACGCGCATCGAGTCCTGGAGGGGAGTGCGGGGGCTGACGCCGATCAGATCGCCGAGCAGCGGTATCCGGCGCGGCGGACGCGGAATGCGGTGCAGCTCCGGCCAGCCCAGCTCGGCACTGCGGAATCCCCCGGGTGAATCGGTCCGGGTCGCCGTCTCGGTCATGACGCCATCTCCCTTGATCCTACGGCGTGTTGAACCTGTTGTACGTGGATTCAATAACGGTTTCAGTCTGGTCCCGCTGTTGAACCGACGTCAAGTAGCGTCGAGTAAAGTGCGGACATGGCCGCGAAAGAAGGGGAGCGCACACGCCGTCGGTTGAGCACCGGCGAGCGCCGGGAGCAGCTCCTGTCGGTCGGCGCGCGCCTGTTCTCGGAGAGTCCGTACGACGAGGTGTGGATCGAGCAGGTCGCCGAGATCGCCGGAGTCTCGCGCGGGCTGCTCTACCACTACTTCCCGACCAAGCGGGACTTCTTCGCGGCGGTCGTGGAGCGCGAGAGCGAGCGCATGATGCGGATGACGGCCGCTGTCCCGGGCGTCCCCGCACGCGAGCAACTGGACGCCAACCTCGACGCGTTCCTCGCGTACGTCGAGGAGCACGCGCACGGCTATCGCGCCTTCCACCGTGCCGACGCGTCCGGCGACCAGGCCGTACGCAAGGTCTATCAGCGGGCGTTGGCCACGCAGGAGCGGCAGATCCTCGAAGCGCTCGCGGCCGACCCGGAGTTCGGGAGACTGGCCGAGGAACGGCCCGAACTGCGCCTCGCCGTCCGTGGCTGGCTGGCGTTCACGACCGCTGTCTGTCTGGAGTGGCTGCGCGGCTCGGACCTGTCCCGCGAGCAGGTGCGGGAGTTGTGCGCGCGGGCGCTGTTGGGCACCCTCGCGCTCTGAACGCCCCCTGAGTGCCGCCGATTCGCGGCCGGGTCGCGGTACAGGAATCGCACAGGATCACGGGAGGTGGTTGGCGTGCGCCCAGATCTTCGATAGGTTAGGCAAGGCTTACCTAAGGAGGTTTGGGATGGGTGACAGTCCGACCTGGACGGCCGCGCCCGCGGCGGCGGAACGCGCGCGCTCGGTGCTCGCGGCCGCGTGGTCCTGTGCGGTGACCGCGGACGGCGGGCGCGAGGAGTTCGTCGGCGCGCACACCGTCGGCGAGGACGGCCGGGTGATCCTGGACGTGCCGGCGGACAGCACGCTGCTCGCCGCCGCCGTCTGCGCCCCGCGCGGCGAGCCCTCGGCCGTGCTGGAGTTCGCCGACGTCTCGCCCGTCCCCGTGCGCAACCGGATCCGCGCCCGGCTGTGGATGGCCGGCTGGT
Organism: Streptomyces sp. NPDC002680; assembly: GCF_042889145.1. NCBI lineage: Bacteria > Bacillati > Actinomycetota > Actinomycetes > Kitasatosporales > Streptomycetaceae > Streptomyces > Streptomyces sp. NPDC002680. The sequence continues at coordinate 56,476 of NZ_JBIAQP010000006.1, read as the reverse complement.
TCTCCGTCGAGGGCGAGCAGCTGGCGTTCCGGCCGACGCGGGTGGTGCTGCGCCAGACGTCCGGTGCCACCGTCGTCGACCTCGACGACTTCGCCGCCGCCGAGCCCGACCCGCTGGCCACGGCCGAGGCCGGCCTGCTGACCCACCTCGCCGACTGTCACGGCGACGCCGTCGAGCGTCTCACGCGCCTCGTCGAGCCGGAGAGCCTGCACGGGGCCGTCAAGGTCCAGCCGCTCGCCGTCGACCGGCACGGACTCACCCTGCGCATCGAGCGGGCCCGCGCCCACGGCGACGTACGGCTGGCGTTCCACCGGCCCGCCGACACCGTCGCGCAGCTCACCGAGCGCATGCACATCCTCCTCACCCAGGCCAGCGCTGCCTCCTGCCCCCGCGCGCTACAGCGGCAGCGCACAGACGACGACCGGTGACGCGAACGGCTCGCCCACGAGCCGCAGTTCACCGCTCGTACGGTCGACGCGGAAGACGCTGACCGTGCCCGACCGCTGGTTCGCCGCGAACAGCAGGTTCCCGCGCGGCGAGAGGGCGATCTGGCGCGGGAAGTCACCGCCGACCGGCACCGTGTCGAGGAGCCGGAGACGGGCGCCGTCCGCCTCCACGGCGTACCGCGTCAGGCTGTTGTGCCCGCGGTTCGCCAGATACGCGAACCGCCCGTCCGGGGACACCACGAACTGGGCCGGGTAACTCGTGCCCGAACCGGTCCCCGTGGACTGCGCCTCCCCGATGGACAGTCGCCCGGTGGCGGGGGAGTAGGCGCAGACCGCGACCGTGTTGTCGACCTCGTTGGCGAGATACGCGTACCGGCCACCGGGGTGGAAGGCGAGATCGCGCGGACCCGCGCCCGGCCGGGTCTGATCGCGCGAGACCTCGGTGAGCGTGCCGCGCGCGAGGTCCAGGCGGTACGTGTAGACCGTGTCCGTGCCCAGATCGACCGCCAGGACATGGCCGCCGTCGGGGCTGGTGACGAACTGGTGCGCGTGCGGGCCCTGTTGACCCGGCCCCGGCGCCGGACTGGAGTGCATGACGAGATCGGTGCGCTCGCCCAGTGCGCCCGAGGCGTCGATGGGGTGCACCGCCACGCTGCCGGAGCCGTAGTTGGCGCTGAGCAGCCACCGTCCGCTCGGATGCACGGACAGATGACACGGCCCCGCGCCGCCGGTGCTCCGCGTGCCGAGCACCTGGTGCCGATCGCCCTCGCCGCCGAGCCGGATCGCGGTCACGCCGCCGGCCTCGCGCTCGTTCACCGCGTACAGGGTGCGGCGGTCGGGGTGCACGGCGAGGTACGACGGGTCGCCCACGCCGGTGACGGTTCCGGCGCCGGTGATCCGCCCCGATTCCGGGTCGTAGGTGGCCAGGCCGATGCCGGTGCCGCCGTTCTCGACGGAGGTGTAGGTGCCGAGGAAGAGGGGGCGGGGAGCGGTCGGTCGAGAGGCTGCCGATGTGGATGGTTCCGGTGCGGGTGATTCCGGTGTGGTGGCGGGTTCCACCGGGGTGGCCGCCATCGCTCTCGCCGGGACGGACGCGGCCGCGGCGGTGCCTGCCGCCGCGCCCACGAACCGGCGCCTGCTCCAGCCGCCGCGCGCACCTCGCGCCGGTTCCGTACCACCGCTCATTGCCTGCACCCCGGGTCTCGGTCGCCGCGGCCGTCTGTCGGCCGTGACAGCAACTCTGACGTGGATCACCTGTGGTGTGCAAGAGGAGCAATGGGCGTTGCATGGGCTGCAACGGGCGCCGCGGGTCTTTCTCGCCCCCGCCGCCCCTACCCGTCCCATCCTTCTGGGGGCTGCGCCCCCAGACCCCCCTTTCGCGCTGGACGCGCTCGTCCTCAAACGCCGGACGGGCTGGAGGGTGGCCCCGGCCGGTGCTGAAGTGCGGCGGGTGCGGGTGGGCGGGGGAAAAGGGGTGGGCTGAGCGTGGTTGTCCTCGGACGCCTGCCGGGGCTTGTTTTTTAGCCCGTCCGGCGTTTGAGGACGAGGCCGTTCAGGCCGACAGCGGGGGTCTGGGGGCGCAGCCCCCAGAAGGATGGGACGGGTAGGGGCGGCGGGGGCGAGAACAGCTACCAGTCGCCGTCCTCCACCGGCTTCCCTGCCAGCGGCTTCACCTGTCCGGGCGACGGCTCCTGCCACGGCTCGTGGTCGTCGCCGAGCCAGTCGCCGACCGGCTTTACGGCCGTCAGGGGGTCCGTGGGAGCGAGATCCTCGGCGTCCTGGTCGAAGTAGTCGAACCAGGGCAGGCCGGCCCGGGTGTAGGCCGCGCGGTCCACGGGAGACGGAGGCGGGGCCTCGCCCGTGATGCGGCGCCACTCGGGCGGCGTCACCAGGTGCACGAACACGCGGCCGGCGGGGCGCTCGGCCCACGCCTTGAGCGGCCGGTCGTCCCGGTAGACCTCCTGGCGCATCGAGCCGCCGACCCCCAGCCCCATCGCCGCCCCCGACCGCTGCGGCCCCGCCGCCCCGCCCGGCGCCGGCGGGGCAGCCATCGCCATGGGCGCCATCGGTACGGTCCCGCCGTAACCCCGGTTCCGGACGGTCGCCGCCCGCTCCGCCCGCCGACGCTCCTCCTCCCGCCACTTCGCCAGTTCCGCGTCGGACAACGGGAACGACTGGAGCTGTACGCCGCCCCACACCTCCTCGCCCGTGACCTGGCCCTCGACGGTCGCGCCCAGCCCGAGCGGCACCGCCACGAACTGGCGAACCGTGCCCTTGCCGGAGTTGATGCCGTCCAGCCAGGGCTGGCGCGGCAGCACCACGTAGTTCTGCGGCTTCCGCGACAGCCGGTCGCTCCACGGCTCGCCCGACACCGCGCACACCTTGCCCACGCCCACCTGCAACGCGGCGGGCTCCGTGGTGCCCGCGAAACTCAGCCACATCGCTTCGCGCAGATACACCGGCAGCAGCACACCGCCGCGCGCCCGCCAGGCCTCCGGCACGGTGTCGGGGTAGTCGGCGACCCGGCGCACCGGGAACTCGCCGAGCCCGGGCGGCAGTGGATGCGTGCCCGTCTCCGGCAGCCGGAGGGTGCGGACGAACCGTACGGACACACCGCCCGGCAGCCGCAGGGTGTTGCCTTCGATCCGTACGCCGGAGTCACCCATGCGCCGCCCCCTTGGTCCTCTGGTCCTCAGTTGTTCTGTGTGACTTCGTCACATAGAACGACGTGACACGGCCTCCCGGTTCCTGCCCGGTACGCGCACCCGCTTCAGGTACTTCCGCAGCCGGGTCAGTCGGGGCATCCGCTCCCGCTCCTCCCGGGTGCACCGGTCCAGTTCCTCCAGGAGCCGCCGGGAGCGGTGCTCGGTGTCCAGCTCGTCGAGGATGCGGTTGACCTCGGTCAGGACGGCGCCGTGCAGTTGCCACTGCGCCGCGTCCTGCTGGATCTCCGCCAGGAGCAGCTGCGCCAGCTTGTCGCGGGTCGCTGTCGCCGCCCGCAGTTCGGTGGCGAGCCGGGTCTCCGCTGACTCGGCGCTGACACTGACGTCGGTGGTGACGAGGACCGCGAAACTGACCACGGCGTCGGCGATCTCGGACAGCAGCCGCTCCAGCGCGGCCCCCGTCTCCGGGGCGAACAGCGGTTCGGGGTCCCGTTCCTTGGCCAGGTCGGTCAGGCTGCGGGCGAGGACGCGCAGGACGACCGTACAGATCTCCAGCGTGTCCAGGCCGGTGCGCAGGACGACCCGGTGCAACAGTCCTTCCCGGACACGGGGGTTGAGGCGCAGGCTGTCCTCGGCCTGTTGCAGGGCCGCGTCCACCTCGACGATGTCGTGGTCGAGCCGACGGGCCTCGTGGAGACGGGCGGTCGCGTGGTCCACGGGAGTGCGGCCCGCGGCTTCCTCGCCCATCCGCAGCATCAACTGCCGTACGCGGCGCGCCAGATCCTCGATGGACTCACCGGCCGCCTCCACCCACACCGGGGGAGCCAGCAACAGGTTGAAGGTGAGCCCGACGACCGCGCCGACCACGGTCTCCAGGACCCGTGCCCAGGCAGTGTCCCCGACCCTGGTGACGCCCAGCACCAGCATCGCGCTGATCGCCACCTCGGGCACGAACTCGCTGACCCGCACCAGATGCCCGACCGCCAGCGAGGCCAGGATGATCAGTCCCAGGCTCCACCAGGTCAGCCCCACCAGCACGCTGAAGCCGATCGCGATGACGACCCCGGCGACCACGGAGTTCACCCGGCGGATACCGGTCTTGATCGTGGCGTAGAGGGTGACCTGGACGACCAGGAGCGCGGTCAGCGGAGCGGTGAGCGGCGCGGACTCGGGGCTGACGCGGAGCGCGACGACGTACGCGATCGTCGCGGCGGCCGCCGACCGCAGCGTCTGCACGACCACGGGCTCGCGGTGCCTGCCCACGAACCGGACGACGGACGCCGTCCACTCACCGGGTACCACTCGCATGCGCGCGCACGCCTCCTTCCCGTCCTTCCCACAAACGGACCGAGCGTACTCACGGTAGGCCGCGAGTGCGTCCGGCGCGGAGGGAGGTGTTCCTCACGTGATCAGGGATGTTTCCCTTCGTTGACCACAGGTTCTGTCGACCGGGTTGACCATTACGTTGTGGATCTTCGGGCCGTCCGGTGATCTCCTGGTCCGTATGGCCGACGACCCCGATTCCCCGCACGCGAAGGCGCTCCGCCATGTCGCAGCCCTCTCCACCGGCCCCGCCGTGCCCCCGGACCTCCGGGTGACCCTGAACTTCCACCCGGACCGGGCGGTCCGCGAACTGCCCCTGCTGCGGGCGCTGGCCCAGGACGGTGTCTACCGCTCGCAGTTCGTCACCGGCACCAGCAACGGCGGGCTCACCGCCCGTCCCGGCGGCGACCGCTGGCGCTGGGAGAGCCGGATGTTCGCGGGGACGTACGACACCGCGCCCGCCCACCAGCGCCCGGTGTACGGCGCGTTGAACTTCCGCCGCCAGGTCGTCGGCGCCGCCCCGAGGTTCGGCTCCTCGCACTTCCGGCTGACCGGCGCCGCCCTCGCGCGGGCCACCTTCTGCTACCCGGACAGCGCGGCGGAACCCGCCCACTTCGGGGTCGCCGCCGGGATGTCCCTCGTCGCCCTCGCCGAGGCGGACGAGCGGGACGCGCTCGACGACTACATCGAGGCCCAGATCCACGGCCCCGTCCTGCTCAGCCGGGACGTCGAGGCGCTGGTCCTCGACGCGAGCTATCGCGGCACCCCGGTCGAGAAGGCGGCCCGCACCCTGCCCGTACCGCTCGAATGGCACCCCGGATACCGGCTCACCGTAGGGGAGTTGCGCCGTCACGCCGACTACCGGGGACCCGAGTACGTCGAACTCGGCGCCCGGATCGCCGAGGACGGCCGGCTCGACCCACGGATCATCGGGGACGCGGTCCGCACCGGCCGCCATGAACTCCAGCACCTGAAGATGGTCTGGCACTGTCTCGCCCGGTTCGGCGCCCCGGAGGGGGCGGGCACCGCCCGTTCCACCTAGCTTCCCTTGCCCGGCAGAGCCAGGTCGGTGGACCATGCCTCGCCGAACGCGTACTTGGGCGTGGCGGCGTTGTAGGTGTAGATGCCCGCGAGCGGCAGCTTCTCGCCGGGTGCGGCGGACTGCAGGACGTCGCACAGATCGCCGACGGTACGCACCGGCACGTCCTTGACGCTCGTGATCACGTCACCCTCCTCCAACTTCGCCTTGTCCGCCGCGGAGTTGGTCGCCGTACTCATCACGAACAGACCGGTGACGCCCTCGTCGAGCAGCTGGTTCTGCATGTCGAGGACGTACCGCTGGTCCTGGAGGTCCGGGAAGTAGTACGCGGAACTCAGAGCGGGGTCCTCCAGGGAGACGAGTTCCCACCCGGGGTCGTTCTTCCGGTCGCCCGCCACCAGCCCGTCGAGCAGGGGCTTCGCGTGGTCGCCGGCGATCGAGTAGTACTGGCCCTGCGCCTCCGAGTTGCCCAGGGTGTTGATCCCGACGACCTTGCCGTCGGTGTTGAGCAGGGGCCCGCCGGAGTTGCCGTGGTTCAGCGTCGCGGAGTGCTGGATCGTGGCCGGGAGATGGGGATAGGACACGCTCAGATCGGCGGGAACGTCCGGCGACTGCACGCTGCCGGACGTGTACACGGGCTTCTGCGTGGCGTAGTCGGTGAGGGACGTCGGATAGCCGAGGGCGGTCACGGTGTCGGCGGCCTTGACGTCACCGCTGTCGCCGAACTCCAGCTCCTTCAGGTCGTCCTGAGGGCTCGTCAGTTTCACGACGGCCAGGTCCTCACAGGGGTCGCTGCCGAGCAACCGGACGGGCACCGGCTCCTTGTCGTCGATGACCACCTTCAACGCGCCCTGTCCTTCGACGACATGAGCGTTCGTCAGGATGAGCCCCTCATCGGCGTCGTAGACGAAACCGCTGCCGAGCGCCGAGTTGCCGATCACATGCACCGTGGCCGGCGCGGCCTCTTCGAAGATCTCCTGCGGCGACGGATCGTCCGCCGGTACGGCCACCGCGGTCGTTCCGCCCAGGGCGACCAGAACGGCCGAGGCGCCCGCGACCGCGGACTTCGCTTTCACGCCCATAAGACGCCGCCCTCCGACACCGGGCGGCCCGCCCCACCCCAGGACCCGGCCCGGAAATGATCGCTATCAGGTCCAGAATATCCCCGTATGACCGGCCTGTCCTGCGGCGGACAGGTCCGGTTCCCGACCCGTTCCACCCCTCCTTCCGTACGCTGTTCCGGGGCCGTACGCAGGGCGCGGACACGGCCGGTCGAGGCGGGGGAGGCACGGAGACGGTGACCGATTCGTGGGAGCGGGCCAGAGGGATCCTCGCGGCGGCGGGGCTGCCACCGGACGGCCTCGCGGAGTGCCGTCCGCTCACCGGTGGGACGTACAACGTCGTCGAGGAGCTCCGGCTGGCCGACGGCGGCCGGTACGTCCTGAAGATCCCGCCGCCGGAGACGGTACCGGGGCTCAGCCACGAGGTCCGACTGCTCGTCTCCGAGGCGGAGTTCTACCAGGCCGCCGGCACGGTCGGCGTACCGGCGCCGAGTCTCGTGGCCCTCGGCGACGGCCACCTGCTGATGACCGCCTGTCCGGGCGATCCGTGGGACGACTCCGTGACCGAGGCCGAGCGGGTGCTCCTGAGAGGTGAGCTGGGCGGCCTGGTGGCCCGCTTGCACACGGTCACCGGATCGGCCTTCGGCTATCCTTCCGGCGCCCTCGGCTCCCTCGCCCCCGACTGGCGTACGGCCTTCACGACGATGTTCGACGCGGTGCTCGACGACGCCGTCCGTTATGACGCGTGGCTGCCGGTTCCGGTGGACGAGGTGGCCCGGACCGCCCGGGACGCGTACGACGCCCTCGACGAGGTCACCGTTCCCCACCTGGTCCACTTCGACCTCTGGCAGGGGAACATCCTGGTCGACCGCTCGGCCGGGGCGCCGCGCATCGGTGGCCTCATCGACGGTGAGCGCATGTTCTGGGGCGATCCGGTGGCCGACTTCGTGTCGCTGGCGCTGCTGGGGGACATCCGGGGCGACGAGGCGTTTCTGCGGGGGTACCGGGACGCGGGCGGGTCGGTCGAGTTCGAGGAAGGGGTCTGCCGGCGGCTTGCTCTCTACCGCGCCTACCTGGACCTGATCATGCTGACCGAGGTGGTGCCCCGGGAGATGGGGGAGGAGCGGAAGGAGTGGGCGCGGGAGGTGGTCGGGCCTGCGCTGATGGGCGCCTTGGGAGATCTCCCACGCGCGCGCCGCCGACGCTAGTCCAGTGTGTCCCAGTGCGTAGTCTGGTGCGGTGCAACTGTCTTTGGGAGAACGTGTGCGGTGGTCGGTGGCCCGATGACGGACTTCGGCGCGATCGACGCCCTGCTGGCCGGTGCCCGCCAGGAGGTGCCGCTGCCCTCGGTCGAGGTGCGGCGCGGGCTGCGCGAAGGGCTGAACCTCTCGCGCGCCCAGGTGGCGCAGGCCCTCGGCGTGAGTCCCTCGACCGTCGGGGGGTGGGAGTCGGGGCGGGACCCCAGCGGCGAAGTGCGCGAGAAGTACGCCTACTTCCTCGACGGGGCGCGGACTCGGCTGGAGGAGCGGGCCGAGCAGGACGCTGAGGAGGAGGCCTCCGCGGGCTCCGAGGAGACGACGGAGGTGGCGGAGACAGAGGAAACAGAGGCCGAGGGCGAGTCGGAGACCCTCTCCGTCGCCCAGCCCTGCGTGCTGTGCGGACACCCCGCCCGCCATCAGGTCGCCGGGTTCCCGCAGCACCTCGATCCCGGTGAGTGCGGCGGAGGGACGGCTGAAGAACCCCCGGCCGAACCAGTGGCCCCCGTCAAGGTCGTCCCCGTCGGTCGTCGTGTCCAGACCGTCTCCGACGAACCCGATCCGATCGCCGCCGCCGTCGCCGGTGCCCTCGCCGAACACGCGGGGGATGTCGACGCGGCGACCGCCGCGCTGGTCAAGCGGGCCATCCCGGACGCGATGGCGCTGCTCGACTCGACCCGCAAGGGCGGGCGGTACGACGTCGTGGCGCATCCCTGGATCCCGGACATCCTGCGCAAGCAGACCGCACGCGGTGCCGACCAGATCTGGGAGGCCCGCCCCAAGTGGGCCCGGCGTGAACTCCCGCCCGGCGCCCACGAGGTGACCGCGCTCGACATCAACGGCGCCTACCTCTCCGCGCTCAAGACCCACCTCCCCATCGGCCAGTTGGAGCACTCGACCGGCTTCGGCCACGACCGCCGCCGGGCCGGCGTCCACCTGATCACACCCCCCGTCTGGGACCACGAGGCCGAACTGCCCAACCCGGTCGGCAACCGCGACGAACCGGGCCCGCTGTGGGTCACCGAGCCGACACTGAGGCTCCTCCTACGGCTGTCCGGGCCGAAGTACGGGCTGTGCGAACCCCCGGAGATCCATGAGTCGTTCACGTCCGGCGCCACCGAGAACCTGCTGGAGAAGTTCCGGATCGCCCTGAAGGACGCGCGCGACCGGGCCATCGAGCAGGACGACGAGGTCACCCTCGAATACGTGAAGGCGATGTACTCCAAGTTCGTCTCCACCATGGGGGAGTCGAACTACAACCGGGAGCTGTACCGCCCCGACTGGATGCACCTGATCCGCTCGCAGGCCTTCGCCAACCTCTGGACCAAGGCGTACAAGGCGTACGGCGAGGGGCTGACCGTCGTGCGCGCGATGGGTACGGACGAGCTGCATGTGATCGGCGACTGGCGGAGTGTCTTCCCGGAGGGGCGTGGCGTTTCCGAGGTCAAGATCAAGGACACCTACACCGTCGGCGAGGATACTGATCCCGCCGCCGCGGGCGAGCACGAGAACTGAGTGACAGTGAGGGAGGCGGTGCATGCCTGAACACACCCATGAATTCGGGATGTACGGAGCCCGGGGAATCAGGGGCAGCGCGGCCGTCGCACGCCGGCTCGACATGCTGGCGGGCGGGATCGTCACGCCGATCACGGCCCGGCGCGGGCTGCTGGCACGCCTGCACTACCTCACGCGTACCGACCATGCCAGGTCGGCGGCACGGGAGGCGGGGCTGACGGTCACCGACCGTACGCTCAAGGCGTGGCTGGAGGGCAGGCGCAGCCCGTCGAAGCGGAACCTGGAGAAGATCGAGACGGCGTACTGGACGGTCCGCCGTCAGAACGTCGCCCGGTATCTCGTCGGGCGGCTCAACGCCCGGGGCCGGGGCACGCGCGTCGAACTGCATCCCCTCAACCAGTCCCAGGTGGACCGGCCGCGCCAGCGCGTCGTCGAGTTCCGCACCCTCAACATCCGGCACTGGGACCTGCTCGTCGAGGCCTGGTCCACCGGCGACACCCAGGCCTTCGACGACGCCTGGACCGACCAGATCGTCGACCTCGGCTCCCAGTGGGGCCAGTACGAGTACGTCACGAACGTCGGTTTCGCCGCCTGAAGCCCGGCCCCGAACCCGGGGCCGGGCCGGCGCGAGATGATCGTGCCATGAGTGAGATCATCCTGATGTCCGACGAGAAGGTGGCCGCCGTACCCGTCGAGGAGTGCGGTGAGCGTCTGGTGGACGTACGAGGCGCCCTGCTGACCGACGACCGGCAGCAACACGCGTCCGGCGGCGCCCAGTTCCACCTGCGGCAGGGCGTCCTCGACCGGCTGCTCGACGCGCAGGCACTGCTTCCCGACGGCATCCGGCTGCTGTTCGTCGAGGGCTACCGGCCGCCCGTCCTGCAACGCCGCTACTTCGACGGGTACTCCGCCGAACTGCGCGCCCAGCACCCGGACTGGCCCGCGGACCGCCTCCGTTCGGCCGCCAGCCGCTATGTCTCCCCGCCCGAGATCGCCCCGCACAGCGCGGGCGCCGCCGTCGACCTGACCCTCGCCGACACCGACGGCCACGAACTCGACCTGGGCACGGCCATGAACGCCAACCCCGAGGACAGCGCGGGCGCCTGCTACACCCACGCCACCAACATCGACGCCAAGGCCCGCACCCACCGCGAAATCCTGAGCAAGGCCCTCAGCAAGGCCGGCCTGGTCAACTACCCCACGGAGTGGTGGCACTGGTCCTACGGCGACCGCTACTGGGCCTTGACGACAGGCGCCCCGACGGCACTGTACGGCCCGAAGGAATTGACCCCCGGGCACACCTGACGGCTGGAGCGGCCGGCGGGTTGGGGGCGGGCGCGGAACCACGCCCCGCCAGGCACGCCTGACGGCTGGAGCGAAGAGGTGGCTGGGGGACTCGGGTGCGCACCGCGCCCCGACAGGGGCGCGGGGAACTGCGCGACCAGCCCCCACCGACCCGCAGCCAACGAACGACCCACCCGCCCCGGAGTGCTCACCCAGAGAACGCGTTCACCCCCGTGAGCTCCGCCGACACCTCCCACAGCCGCGCAGCCGACTCCGCATCAACCGCATAGTCCCGAACCCCACTGGTCTGATCCCCCGGCGTGGCGGGCTCGGCGACATCGCAGTCCTCGCAGTACACCCCGCCCATCCCCACCAGCTGCGGGGACGTGGCGGCCCACACCTGAGTGGCCGCACCCTGCTCGGGCGTCTTGAAGCCCTCAGGGTCGAGCGCGTTGCCCTCTGCGTCCCGCCACCCGCGTTCGATCTGCTCGGCGATCGGAATATGGCGCTGGAGCGGGGTGAAGATGGCGCCGGGGTGGAGGGAGAAGGCCCGTACGCCGGCGTCGCGGCCGAGCCGGTCCAGGTGGACGGCGAACAGGACGTTGGCCGTCTTGGCCTGCCCGTACGCCTCCCACTTGTCGTAGCCGTGCTGCCAGTGGATGTCGTCCCAGCGGATACCGGAGAAGTGGTGGCCGCGGGAGGAGACGGAGACGACGCGTGCGCCGCCGGGGGCGATGGCCGGCCACAGCCGGTTGACGAGCGCGAAGTGGCCGAGGTGGTTCGTCGCGAACTGGGCCTCCCAGCCGGGGCCGACCCGGGTCTCGGGGCAGGCCATGATCCCGGCGTTGTCGATGACGAGGTCGAGGGGGCGCCCGGAGGCGAGGAAACGCTCGGCGAAGGCGCGCACGCTGTCCAGGTCGCCGAGGTCGAGAGCGTCCACCTCGACACCCTCGATGCCGGCCAGTGCCTCCCGCGCGTGCTCAGGGCGGCGGGCGGGTACGACGACCCGCGCGCCCGCCTTGGTGAGGGCGCGGGTGGTCTCCAGACCGAGGCCCGAGTAGCCGCCCGTGACGAGCGCGAGCTTCCCGGAGAGGTCGATGCCCGCGAGGACGTCGTCGGCGGTGCTCCGGGCATCGAAGCCCGAGCCGATCTTGTGCTGTGCGGTGGTCATGGACAGCACGCTACGAATTGGAGCGCGCTCGAAGTCAAGAGACACCGCCGCCCTCCCCGGCGCCGACCCGCCGGACGAGGCCAGAGGAATGCGAGCGGCGCTTCATGGCCGAACGTGAGCCCCGGCCGGGCCCTTCGGGGGAGTGCGCCGGTTGCCGGAGGGGCCGTCAGCCTTGTGGTGGTCGGCGTTTCGGCGGGTGCCTCGTGGGCGGGCGTGGTCCTGGCGGAGCAGGCGACTGGTGGCAACGCGGCTGGGGCTCTTCGGGGGAGTGCGCCGGTTGCCGGAGGGGCCGTCAGCCTTGTGGTGGTCGGCGTTCCGCGGGTGCCTCGTGGGCGGGCGTGGTCCTGGCGGAGCACGCGACTGGTGGCAACGCGGCCAGGGTCCTTCGGGGGAGTGCGCCGGTCGTCGGAGGGGCCGTCAGTCCGGTGGCAGTCGGCGCATCCGCGAATGCCTCCTCGGCAAACGTGAGCCCTCGCGGAGTCGACGTCGCTGGGGTCCGTCCGGGGGAGTGCGCCCCCCGCCAGGGGGCTTCAGCCCGATGGCAGCCGGCGCTTCCGCGAGCGACTCGTCCATGGACGTGAGCCCGCCGGAGTCGACAGCCGGCGGCACACCCCTGGGCCGCTCCGGGGGAGCGCGCCCACCGCCCCGCGTCACCGCAACGATCCGCCGGACGGGCCCTCAGCCCGACGGCAGCCTGCGCTCCCGCGACCACGCCAACAGGTCCTCCACCGGCCACGTCGTGACCACCCGCTCCGCCGGTACCCCGCACTCCTCCGCGCGGGCGCAGCCATGGATCTGCCAGTCCAGCTGGCCCGGCGCGTGCGCGTCGGTGTCGATCGAGAAGAGCACGCCCGCCGCCACGGCCTGCCGCAGCAGGCGGCGCGGTGGGTCCAGCCGCTCCGGGCGGCTGTTGATCTCCACCGCCGTGCCCGTCTCCGCACAGGCCGCGAACACCGCGTCCGCGTCGAACTCCGACTCCGGCCGCGCCTTGCCCCCGCCCCGCTCGCCCCGCCCGCCCCCGCCACCCCGGGGCTCCCGCCCGACGAGCAGCCGCCCGGTGCAGTGGCCGAGCACGTCCGACAGCGGATTGCGTACGGCGGCCACCATCCGGCGGGTCATCGAGCGGGCGTCCATGCGCAGCTTGGAGTGCACGGACACCACCACGACGTCCAGCAGCTCCAGCAGGTCGGGGTCCTGGTCCAGGGAGCCGTCGTCGAGGATGTCGCACTCGATACCGGTGAGCAGCCGGAACGGCGCCCAGGTCGCGTTCAGTTCCTCGATCACCGCCAGCTGCTCGCGCAACCGCTCGGCGGTCAGGCCCCGCGCCACCGTGAGGCGCGGTGAGTGATCGGTGAGTACCGCCCACTCGTGCCCGAGACGCGCCGCCGTACGGCCCATCTCCTCGATCGGGCTGCCGCCGTCCGACCAGTCGGAGTGCAGATGACAGTCCCCGCGCAGCAGCGCCCGGAGGCGTTCCCCGTCCCCGAGAGGCGGGGTCACGCCCTGCTCGCGCTCCAGTTTCTCCAGGTACGCGGGCACCTGCCCGGCCAGCGCCTCGCGCACCACCTGCGCGGTCTTCGGGCCGATGCCCTTCAGGGACTCCAGCGTGCCGGTGTCGGCCCGCTGCCGTATCTCCTCCGGGGACAGCTCCGCCAGCACGTCGATCGCGGTACGGAACGCCCGTACGCGATACGTGGGCGCCAGGGAGCGCTCCAGCAGGAAGGCGATCCGGTCCAGCGCCTCGACGGGATCCAGTGACATCGCCATCGTCACCTCCGCCTCCAGCGTGGCGCGGGCTCGGCGGGCCCGCACCACGGAGGGGCGGAGGCGACGGTCACGGGCCCGCCCGGTGGCCGGTACATGATGGCCGGATTCGCTCTACGCTCTATGCATGACCGAAATCGGGAGCCCGTACATCGCTCACCCGCGGATCATGGTGCTCGGGGTACAGCCGGGTATGCCGCCGTTCCGCATCATCGAGATCGACGGGGAGGTGGTCGGTGCGGCGCGGGCGCTCACCGATGTGCTGGTGGTCGCCGCCGCGGCCGGCATCACGGTCCATGATCTCGACGATCCGGACATGATCCGCTGGGTCGGCGGCGACAAACTCACCTGGACCAGAAGGCAGAGATAACTACGCCCGTTTCTTCGGCGCGTGCACCGCGCGGCTCAGCCGGCGACCGAGGAGCAGGTAACCGATCAGCGCTCCCGTGGTGTTGAGGATGACGTCGTCGATGTCGAAGGCACGCCCGGTGATCAGCAGGCCCTGGGCCAGCTCGACCATGAGCATCACGGTCGCGGTCAGGAACAGCACTCGCAGGACTCCCCGCGCCTTGGGCAGGACGATGGGCACCAGGAGACCGAAGGGCACGCCGAGCAGCACGTTCCCGCCGATCTGACGGATGGCGTCCCGCATCTCGGGCTGGTCCAGATAGGCGCGCAGCGAGCGGCCCGGGTGGAGATTGGTGTGGGTCAGCGCTTCGGAAGCCGGGGACGGCTCAAGGGTCAGCCTCGCCAGGATCACGGCGAACGCCACCATGAACACGAAGGCGCACAGAACCGTCAGCAGCCGGGCCAGGAAGACGAACGGACGGCGCTTCGGCGGAGCCTTCTCGGGGGGTTTGGGGGAGGCCTTCGGTGGGGTCTTCGAGGTCCCCCGGGTCCTCCAGGAGAACTTGGGCGCGGACTTCGACGGCGACTTCGGCGATGCCTTGGGTGTGGCCTCCTTCGAGGTCTCGGGCGGCTTGCTCGCGGCCTTCGCGGGGCGCAGGCGCAGCGCGGCGAGGGAGCGCGGAGCTGATCGGGCCATCAACGTCCTCCGGTCTTCAACTGACCCCCGTGAAACGGCGGTTACCCCCGATCAGGCCGGGGACTCAGCTCCGGCCCGCCCGGATCCGGGGACCCGGGCAGGACGGTCTCCCTCAGGCGCCGTAGGTCACGGTCACCGTGGTGAAGCCGAGCGAGCCGAGCAGGCCCTTGAGCATGGCCGTGGTGTTCTCCTCGGCGCGCGCGGTCAGACCGCTCTCCTTCGCCGCGTCGCCGATGTGCCGGGCCGCCAGCTTCTGGACGGCCTGTTCGTCGTTCGGGTTGTCGGAGAAGAGATCGGTTATCCGGTCGAAGATGCCGCGCTGCTTGGAGACGGCATAGGAGCGGTCCGGGTTCAGCGCGGGCTTGCCCAGTGCCGAGTGCGGCAGCCGGAGCGTCGCGGTCGTCCGGTCCTTGTCGACCGTCACGTCGTCCTTCGCGATCTTGCCGAGATCGACATAGGCGTCGACCGTGCCCGCACCCACGTAGAGCACCCGGGTGCCCTTGATCGCGTCGGGCAGATACTTGGTGTCCTTCTCCAGGTCCACGACGACCTGGAAGTTGCCGGACGCCGCCTCGTAACGGCTCATGTCCTGGATGGATTCGAGGAGCGCGGGGCCTGAACGGTCGTTCGTCTCCTCGCCGAATATGTCCCCCAGCCCCGGAAGCACCGCCAGCCGTAGCCCGGCCAGCAACAGCACGAACACCAGCACCACGGCACCCAGTACCTTGGCCCAAACAGGCATGCGCCGTACGGCCTTGATGGACGTCGTCATGGCGACGGACCCCTTTCTTCCTGCGTACTGAACCGGATGCCCGCCAAATGCCCCGTCAGACCGCTCTGTTGATGGATCGGGACAATTGAGAGGGGGCCTACCGGAGTGCGCGGTCGCCCGACGGGCGCGACCACCACACGCCCTCCCCGTGCGTCAGCCCCGGCAGCCGCAGCTCGGCCTCGCGCACCCGCCGGGCCGCCACCGCTCCGGTGAGCTGCCAGGTGGCCCCGCCTCCCGTGGTCGGCCCGAACTCCGCACCGAGGGACGCCAGCAGACCGGTCACCGGGGCCAGCGCGGACGACGGGATCTCCAACTCGAAGGCGTGGTACGGCTCGTACACCCGCGTCCCCGCCCGCTCCAGCGCCCGGCGCAGCACCACCGGCGTCAGCGCCCGGAAGTCCGCGGCCGTGCTGAGCGGCCCGATGAACCCGGAGCGGACGAGGACGACCCGGCAGTCGGTGACCGGCCACTCACGCGGTCCTGCCAGCAGACTCGCGTGCACCGAGTCCTCGATCGCCTGATGGAACGCCCGCGGAAGCGCGCCGAGTTCGGTCTCGTACGTGAACACCGCGCCCGAGCCGAGCGGTCCCGGCTCGACGCGCAGCCCGACGGTCGCGTAGCAGCGGGCGCGGTCGAGCCACGGGTACTCCTCGTACGCCTCACCGTTGCCCGCGGGCCGCTCCAGGAACCGGACCCGGCTCGCCTCGAACTCGGCCTCGACGCCGAAGTCCTGGACGAGGGTGGCGGCGATGACCTCCTTCTGTACCTCGCCGTAGAGGAGCAGCGCGGTGCTGCCGTCGGGTGCCGGGCGGGCGTGGGTCAGCGGGTCCTGGTCGGCCAGGGTCAGCAGCGCCGAGCGCAGCCGCGCCGACTGCTCCGGGTGCCGGGCCCTGACCAGGGTCTCCAGCGTCGGGGGCGCGAACTGCGGTGTCCGGTCGGTGAGTTGGCCGAGGCGGTCGCCGACCCGGACGGTGGCGAGGCCGGTCAGGGCGGCGATGTTCCCGGCGGTGAGCGGGCCTCGGCGGCCGATCACATCGAGGCCGGTGACGCGGCCGGGGACCTCGGTGGTCCGGCCGTCGGCCTCGCGTCGCAGGAACGTCAGCCGCTGACGTTCCGTCACCTCACCCTCGTACAGCCGCAGATACGCCGTCCGCCCGCCGTCCGGTGCGGGGCGTACGGCGAACACCGTGCCGCGCGGGGCCGCGTCGGCGGCGGTAGGGGTGGGGCGGGGGAGCAGTCGGGTCAGGGCCCCGACGAGTTCGGGCACGCCCTGGCCGCCCAGCGCGGAGCCGAAGAGGAGCGGATGGAGCGAGCCGTCGGCGGTGCGGGCGGCGAGGGCCTCGGCCAGCTCGTCCGGGGTGGGTGCCGGGCCGTCCACGACCGCCGCGAGGATGGCGGGGTCGACCTCGGCGATCGCCTCCGCGGTGAGCGTCAGTGGCCGGGTGCGGGCGGCCGGGGTGCCGATGGCGTCGACGCCAGTGAGCGGGACGACGTACGGGGTCAGCCGACGGCGGATCTCCGCGACCAGGGCCTCGGACCGGGCGCCCGCGCGGTCGATCTTGTTGACGAAGACCAGCGTGGGCAGCCGCAGCCGCCGCAGCGTCCTCATCAGCACGCGCGTCTGCGCCTGGACGCCCTCCACGGCCGACAGCAGCAGCACCGCACCGTCCAGGACCTCCAGAGCGCGCTCGACCTCGGCGACGAAGTCGGAGTGCCCCGGGGTGTCGATGAGATTGATCTGGGTGTCGCCGGCCGTGAACGCGGCGACGGCCGAGCGGATGGTGATCCCGCGCTGCCGCTCGATCGCGCCGTCGTCCGTACGGGTGTCGCCGGCGTCGACGCTGCCGAGCCGGTCGATCGCGCCCGCGTCGAACAGCAGCCGCTCGGTGAGGCTGGTCTTACCGGCGTCGACGTGGGCCAGGATCCCGATGTTCAGGGTGTGCGAAGTGGGCACGGAGTGCATGGGTGGTCGAGTCCTCAAGAACTGTGGTCCGGCATGGGCGGCGGAGAGTTCCGAGGAAACGGCGCATTCCGTGCTCCTGAGGTCGGGGAGAGCCGGAGAGAACCGGCCGCCGTCATCATGGCGTGGCCCGGGCGGGCGGCCGCAACCGATTTTCGCGGCACGGAGTGCCAGGAACGGCCAGTACGATGGGCCGTGGACGACCGTAATGATCATGCGAGGAGCAGTTCGTGCGAGACATCGCCGTGTTCAGCGGTAGTGCCCATCCCGAGCTGGCGGCCGAGGTCTGCGAGCACCTGGGCGTGCCGCTGCGGCCCACCCAGGTCAGCCGGTTCGCCAACGACTGCCTGGAGGTGCAGCTCCAGGCCAACTGCCGGGAGCGGGACGTCTTCCTCGTCCAGCCGCTGGTCGTCCCGGTCCAGGAACACCTCGTCGAGCTGCTGATGATGTGCGACGCGGCGCGCGGGGCGTCCGCCGGGCGGATCTCGGTCGTCATGCCGCACTACGCCTACGCCCGCTCCGACAAGAAGGACATGCCCCGCATCTCGCTCGGCGGGCGGCTGGTCGCGGATCTGCTGGTCGCGGCGGGCGCGAGCCGTGTCCTCGCGATGACCCTGCACTCCCCGCAGGTCCACGGCTTCTTCTCGGTCCCGGTCGACCATCTGCACGCCCTGCGCGAACTCGCCGCGCACTTCCGCCAGTACGACCTGTCCCGGACGACGGTCGTCTCGCCCGACCTCGGCAACGCCAAGGAGGCCGCGCACTTCGCCCGGCTGATCGGCGCCGAGGTGGCCGCCGGGGCCAAGCAGCGGTTCGCGGACGACCGGGTGAGCATCAGCTCCGTGATCGGCAAGGTCACCGGACGGGACGTCATCGTGCTGGACGACGAGATCGCCAAGGGCAGCACGGTCCTCGAACTCCTGGAGCGGCTGCGGGAGTTGGAGCCCCGGTCCATCCGGGTCGCCTGCACCCACGGGCTGTTCGCGGCGGGCGCGCTGAAGCGGCTGAGTTCACAGCCCGACGTGCTGGAGATCGTGTGCACCAACACCGTGCCGATCCTGGAGGAGGAGCGAACCGAGAAGCTGAAGGTGCTGTCCATCGCTCCCGCGCTCGCCGAGGCCGTACGGCGCATTCACAACGGTGAGTCCGTCAGCGCCCTGTTCGACGCCCCGGGAACCTGATGGGGGCATCACGATCTCAGCGGCGGACGCGGGTCAGGTCACGGAGATCCCTGAAGCAGGTGCGCCGTACTGGGCGCCCGGCGGGGTCATAACGTGCCGGACGTGGTCTCGGGCTGCTCCAGGGCCGCGTCCAGCGAGGCGACCGGCGGCAGCACGGTGGCCAGGCCCGTGACCTTGAGGACGCGCAGGGTGAGCGGGTGCGTGCAGACCAGGTGGAGACGGCCGTCGTGGGTGAGCACCCGGTGGCGGGCCCGGTACAGCAGGCGCAGCCCCGAGCAGTCGAAGAACTCGACATCCGTCAGGTCGATCACGATCCGGGCGTCCGGATGTCCGGTCGCCGCGTCCAGGTGCGGGATGATCTCGACGGCCGCGGCGATGTCGATCTCGCCGTGGAACTCCAGCACGGTGTGACCACGGTCCTCATGGACACGAAGATGCCGGGTGGGCGGTGCAGGATCCTGCTGCACTACGACATCGCCTCCAACCGCATGCTGAGGTGGCGGGACCCGCAGATGAGAGCACAAGTGACTTCCCCGCCCTGCAAGTTACCCTCGTTGGAGTGAATTTGAGCATGTTCGATTGACATATGTCTGTGAAATCGATGCGAGTCTCGCGTGTCTCCTCCCGCGATGTGCGGGGGTGGGTCTACGACAGCGCGTGCCAGGCCTTGGACAGCGACTGACGGAACTGGTCCGCCTGGTGCGAGGTGAGGTCGCGGATCATCCGCTCCTCCAGTTCCCGTACGGGCTCGGTGAAGCGGTCGAGCAGCTCACGGCCGGCGTCGGTCAGCAGGATCAGCAGCTCCCGGCGATTGCGCGGATTGCGCTCCCGTCGTACGAGTCCGCGGTTCTCCAGGGACCGGACGAGATCGGCGATGGACTGCGCGGTGACGAAGGAGTCACGGGCCAGCTGGGCCGCCGAGAGACCGTCGTGTCGCTCCAGGACGGTGAGCGAGGTGTACTGGAGTGCGGTGATTCCAGCCGGTCTGACCAGCTCGTCCAGATGGGAGCGGACTACGAGCTCCACCTGCTTGACCATGTAGAGCAATGAGGGGGGTGCCTTGGTGCTGACCATGGATTCAGACTAGAGCATTGACAGGAAACCTGTCTGTAATCAGACTGCGGACCAACAGGAATCCTGTTGATTGACATCTTGGCAAAGAGGCTGAGGAGCGGTGATGACCACCTTCGAGATCGAACCCGGGCGACTGTTCGTCGGAGGGCAGTGGCGCGAGGCGGCGGACGGAGCGCGGACCGAGGTGGTCGACCCGTCCCGGGGCACGGTCCTCACGACCGTCGCCGAGGCGTCGGCGGCCGACGTGGACGCGGCCGTACGGGCGGCGCGCGAGGCCTTCGAGAGCGGCCCGTGGCCCGCGATGAGCGGACGCGAGCGCGGCCGGATCCTGAACCGGGTAGCCCAGCTGATCCGGGAGAAGGCGGACGAGATCGCGCAGCTGGAGAGCCTCGACGTGGGCAAGCCGATCAGCCTGTGCCACGCGGTCGACGTGACGAACGCGGCCAACGACTACGAGTACTTCGCCGCCCTCGCCTTCTCGCTGGACGGCGCGACCCGCGAGACGGTCCACAACGCCCTCGCCTACACCAAGCGCGACCCGATCGGCGTCGTCGCCGCGATCACGCCCTTCAACTTCCCGCTCATCCTGGCCGGTTCGAAGCTCGGCCCGGCGCTCGCCGCAGGCAACACGGTGGTGCACAAGCCCGCCGACGAGACCCCGCTCAGCGCCCTCTACATGGCCAGGCTGCTCCAGGAGGCGGGCGTCCCCGACGGCGTCGTCAACGTCGTCACGGGCACCGGCCCGGTGGCGGGCGAGGCGCTGCTCCGCCACCCGGGAGTCGACAAGATCGCCTTCACCGGCTCCACCGCCATCGGCCGCCATGTGGCGAGCGCGGCCGGCGAGGCGCTCAAGCCGGTCACCATGGAGCTGGGCGGCAACGCGGCGCACATCGTCTTCGAGGACGCCGACGTCGAGAAGGCGGTCGGCGCGGTCATCAAGGGCTTCGTCTTCAACACCGGCCAGTTCTGCATGGGCGGCCCGCGCCTGCTGGTCGCGCGCCCGGTGTACGAGACCCTGCTCGGCATCCTCGCCGACGCGGTGCCCGGCGTCCCGGTCGGCGACCCGAGGCAGCCCGAGACCGTCGTCGGCCCGATGGCGGGGGAGAAGCATCTGCGCAAGGTCGAGGAGTTCGTGGCGCTGGCCCGCAAGGAGGGCGCCCGGATCGTCTGCGGCGGCGAGCGGCTCGACCTGGACGGCGGCTACTACTACAAGCCGACGGTCATCGCCGACCTGGCCAACGACTCCCGGGTCGTCCAGGAGGAGATCTTCGGCCCGGTCCTCACCGTCCAGCCCTTCGACTCCGAGGACGAGGCGGTCCAGCTCGCCAACTCCACGCCGTACGGCCTGGCTTCGGGCGTCCAGACCACCAACCTGGCCCGCGCCCACCGCGTCGCGAACCGGCTCCAGGCGGGCATCGTCTGGGTCAACGACTGGGCGATGCTCGACCCCGCGATCCCCTTCGGCGGCGTCAAGGACTCCGGCTTCGGCCGCGAGTACGGCCCCGAGGCGCTGGCCGCGTACACGAAGGTCAAGTCAGTGGTCGTCTCGCTGGACTGAGCGCGCCGGCTGTCTCGCATCCACCCCAACTCGTTCAGCCCGTAAGGGAGTTCAGCATGTCCATCACCACCCGTGCCGCGGTCGTCGAGTCCGGCGGTGCGCCCTTCACCCTCTCCGACGTCGAACTGGCCGAGCCCGCGCCCACCGAGGCGCTCGTACGTCTGGTCGCGACGGGCCTGTGTCACACGGACCTCGGTGTGGCCAGCGGAGGACTGCCCTTCCCTCTCCCCGGAGTTCTGGGGCACGAGGGCGCGGGCGTCGTCGAGGCGGTCGGCTCCGCCGTCACCGGCATCGAGCCCGGCGACCATGTCGTCCTGTCCTTCACCTCCTGCGGAGACTGCCGCAACTGCCGTGACGGGCACCCCGCGTACTGCGTGACCTGGCTGCCGCTGAACCTCCTCGGGGGCCGCCGGGCCGACGGCACCGCCACGATCAGCCGCGACGGCACGGAACTGGGCGGCCACTTCTTCGGCCAGTCGTCGTTCGCCGAGCGGGCGTTGGTCGATCAGCGCAGCCTGGTCAAGGTCGACGCGGACGTTCCGCTGGAGTCGATCGCCCCGCTGGGCTGCGGCGTCCAGACGGGTGTCGGCGCCGTCTGGAACGTGCTGAAGCCGGGTCTGGGCAGTACGGTCCTGGTCCTCGGCGCCGGAGCGGTGGGTCTCTCGGCGGTCATGGCGGCGGCGCTGACACCCGCGACGAGGATCATCGCGGTGGACAGGGTGGGCGAACGTCTGTCGCTGGCGCGGGAGTTGGGTGCGACCCACACGATCAACGCGGGAGAGTCGGACTTGGCCGAGGCGGTGGCGCGAATCACGGAGGGCCAGGGAGTCGACGGCGTCGTCGAAACGACCGGCAGCGTCGCGGTCCTCCGCCAGGGTGTCGACGCGCTGGCCCAGCGAGGGACTCTCGTCGTGGTCGGCGCCCCGCCCTTCGGTACGGAGGTCGCCCTGGACGTCAACGGGATGCTGGGCGGCAAGCGCGTGGTGGGCCTCACCCTGGGTGACGTCGAGACCCAGTCCTTCATCCCGGCCCTGGTGGACCTGGTGAAGGCGGGCCGACTCCCGCTGGACCGCCTGATCAGCACGTACCCGTTCACGGACATCGACCAGGCGGTACGGGACATGAGCGCGGGCAAGACGATCAAACCGGTCCTGACCTTCGGCTGACGGCCGGCCCGTACGGTCTCTCGCCCCCGCCGCCCCTACCCATTCCCATCCTCGGGGGCTGCCGCCCCCGAACCCCCGCCACGGCCCTGAAGGGGCCTTGTCCTCAAACGCCGGACGGGCTGGTTTGTCAGCCCGTCCGGCGTTTGAGGACAAAAGGGGGGTCTGGGGGCGCAGCCCCCAGAAGGATGGGACGGGTAGGGGCGGCGGGGGCGAGAAAAAAGACCTCACCTGCTCCGATGCAGCGCCACCAGCAGCTGCCACACCTGGTGGGCGATCTCCTCCGACGTCGCCTCGATCCGGCCGTGCAGCCAGTCCGCCAGGACCCCCGCGAAGGTGGCGGCCACCGCCGAGGCGACCAGCGGCGCGTCCGCCGCCCCCGCGAGCTCGCGTTCCGCGAGGCTCCGGGCACGCAGGTCCCGGTGCAGCACCTGACCCAACGGCCCCCCACCCCCCGGGCTCAGCAGAGCCCGGTACAGCGCGGCGTGCGGAGTGAGGGCCGCGAAGAACTCCACGAGCGCGACCGGAGCGATCACCGGATCGGGCCGGCCGCGCCAGGCGTGCAGGGCGTCCACCGCCTCCCGTACGACATCCGCGCAGGCGTCGACGGCCAGCGCCTCCAGGTCGGGATAGTGGACGTAGAACGTGGCCCGTCCGACCCCCGCCCTGCGCACCAGCGCCGCGACGCTGACCTCCGCCAGGGCGTGCTCGGCGCATTCCGCCAGCAGGGCCTCGCGCAGCCTCGCCCGGGTGCGGGCGGCCCGCGGGTCCTCGGGCACGCCGCGGATCACCGCGCGACGAGGACGGCGGCCAGGGCGATGGCGCCGGGCAGCGCCTGGGCGAACAGGATGCGCCGGTTCGCCGTCGCGGCGCCGTAGACACCGGCCACGATCACACAGGAGAGGAAGAAGACCTGCGCCCGGAACCCGGTCGGGTCGGCGGCGATCAGCCCCCAGACCAGGCCGGCCGCGAGAAACCCGTTGTAGAGCCCCTGGTTGGCGGCCATCGCGGCGGTCGCACGGGCCATCTCAGGGTCGAACCCGTGGAACTTGCGCCCCGGCGGGCGCTGCCACAGGAACATCTCCAGCACCAGGATGTACGCGTGCAGCGCGGCCACCAGACCGACCAGCACGTTCGCGACCGTCTCCATGCTCGGCAAACTCCTACGTCAGGCTTCTTGGACAGGTGTCCATCATGGACAGGTGGCCAGCATACATGGACAGGTGTCCAGTAACTCGCCCCGGTTGTCAGACCCCGCCGCTAGCGTCCCGACCATGACCGAACCCACGACCTCCGACCCCACGATCACCGTCCGCCCCGCCCGCGCCGACGACATCCCCGGACTCGTCGCGTCCAGCACCGCCCTCTTCGCCGAGGACGCCGGCACCCGTGATCCGAGCGTCGACGCGAACTGGCCGCGCGAGCACGCCGCCGTATCGTTCACGGCGGCGCTGGACGACCCGGCGCGCCTGGTCCTGGCGGTCGAGTACGCCGGCGCGGTGGTCGGTCACCTGACGGGCTCCCTCGCCGAGCCCACCGCGATGCGCCCGGTGAAGGCCGCCACCCTGATCAGCGTGTACGTCCGTCCCGCCCACCGGAGTTCGGGGGCGGGGGCACGTTTGGTGGACGCCTTCGTCCGCTGGGCGGGCGAGCGGGGCGCCGAGCACGCCGAGGTGACCGCCTACGCGGCCAACACGGACGCCATACGTTTCTACGAGCGGAACGGCTTCGCACGGCAGTCCCTGACACTGCGCCTGAGCCTGGGCGCGGGCTCAGGCACTGGCACAGACACAGGCCTTTAGTCAGGCTGTCCCCTCCGCCGCGTACACCCGTTCACCGCCCACATAGGTGAGCGCCACCTTCGTCTCCGCGATCGCCTCCGGCGGGCCCGCGTACGGATCGCGGTCCAGGACCGTCAGGTCGGCCAGCGCTCCGACGCGCACGCTGCCCGTGTCGTCCAGGTGGTTGGCGTACGCCGAACCCGCGGTGTACGCCGTGATAGCGGCTGTCAGGCCGATGCGTTCGGCGGGGAGGAACACCCGGGGTGACGCGGAGCCCGGTGCCGCACGGTTGACCGCGACGTGGATCGCCTGGAGCGGGTCGGGGCTGCTGACCGGCCAGTCGCTGCCCGCCGCCAGGGTCGCCCCCGAGCGCAGCAGCGCGCCGAACGGGTACTGCCAAGCCGCCCGTTCGGGGCCGAGGAAGGGGATGGTCAGGTCGTCCATCTGGGGTTCGTGCATGGCCCACAGCGCCTGGATGTTGGCGACCGCGCCGAGCCGGGCGAAGCGCGGCACGTCGTCCGGGTGGACCACCTGGAGGTGGGCCAGATGCGGCCGGGTGTCGCTCGGCCCGTTCGCGGCTCGCGCGGCCTCGACGGCGTCCAGGGCGTCACGTACGGCCCGGTCGCCCAGCGCGTGGAAGTGGCACTGGAACCCGAGGGCGTCCAACTGGGTGACGTACTTGGGCAGTTCGGCCGCGTCCACGAAGCTCGTGCCCCGGTTGGCGGTGGCGCAGCCGCACTTGTCGAGGTAGGGGTCGAGCAGCGCGGCCGTGCCCGTCTCGGCGACCCCGTCCAGCATCAGCTTCACACTGCCCGCCCGGAACCTGCCCTCGCTCAACGCGGCCCGCCGCTCCATGAGTTCGGGGATCTGCTCGGCCCCGCGCTCCCGGTCCCACCACAGCGCGCCGACCACCCGCGCGGTCAGCGACCCGTCCCGGGCGGCGGCGAGATACGTCTCCGACGGGTCCTCCATGCCGAGGAACGAACCGACCAGCGCGTCCTGCCAGGCCGTGACACCGAGCGAGTGCAGCCTGCGTTGCGCGGACAGCAGCGCCGCCAGCCGCTCCGCCGCCGTGACCGGCGGGGTCAGCCGGCCCACGTACTCCATGGCCCCTTCCTGGAGCATCCCGGTCGGCTCGCCCGAGGCGTCCCGCTCGAAGCGGCCGTCCGCCGGGTCCGGGGTGTCCCGGGTGACGCCCGCGAGTTCGAGGGCCCGGGTGTTGACCCAGGCCCCGTGATGGTCCCGGTTGGGCAGGTACACCGGCCGGTCCGGGACCACCGCGTCCAGCAGCTCCCGGGTGGGCGTGCCCCCTTCGAAGGCCTCCATGGACCAGCCGCCGCCCGTGATCCACTCCCGCTCGGGATGCGCGAGGGCGTACGCGCGGACGACGGCCACGGTGTCCTCGGCGGTCTTCGCGCCGGTCAGATCGCACTGGGTCATCTCCAGCCCCGCCGGCAGGGGATGGACGTGCGCGTCCTGGAAGCCCGGCAGCAGCAGCCGCCCGGCGAGATCGACCACCTCGGTCCCGGCCCCGATCAGATCGTTCACCTCGTCCCGCCCCACGGCGATGATCCGCCCGCCGCCGACCGCGACGGCCGTGGGATTCCCGGGGGCGAAGACCGGACCGCCGGTGAAGAGGAGATCAGCGTGCATGTTCTGTTTCCTTGAGGTGTGGGGAGTGGGAGGGAAAGGCCGGCGTGGGGATGCGGTGTCTGGCCGGTGCTGGTGAAGAGGGCGGGCAACCGCGCCCCTTTAGGGGCGCGGGGAACTGCGCGACCAGCCCCCACCGGCCCGCAGACAAAACAACCGCCTCCCCGCGGAGCTCACCGCGCAGACGGCTCCCGTACGCCAAGCAGCTGCGGCGCATCCGCATCCGTGCCCCGACCGGTGCTGAAGTACGGAGACCTACGTCCCCACTTCGCCCACGCGGCGGCCACGAAACCGGACGCGACCATCAGCGACGGCACGAGAAGCAGGAACCACCCGTTGTCCGGGCTGAGTTCGAGATGGTCGGCGGAGGTGTAGAAGGACCAGGCGAGATACCCGCCGAGCCCGAGCAGCGTTGCCGCGCTCAACACCGGCAGCACCACCGCCCGTATCCCGTCCCGCCAGTCCTCGCGCAGCAGCCCCCGGAAGCGCACGGCGGCTGCGAGTGCGGTGAGCGCGTACGACAGGGCGACGACCATGCCGATCGCGTTGACCGCCGCAAGGATCATGTCGGCGAGGCGCGGAATGACCAGGGCGAGCCCGGCGACGGCCGCCGCCAGCGCGCCGATCATCAGCGTGCCGGCCGCCGGTGTGCCGTACCGGGGGCTGACCTTGGACCAGGCCGGGCCGAGCGTACGGTCGCGGCTCATCGCGAACATCGCGCGGGCCGTCGGGATCACCCCGGCCTGCAAGGACGCCACGGCCGAGAACATCAGCGCGACGAGCGGCAGCGCGGCCAGCGGCTGGTCGGCGAGCCGGTCGCCGAAGAACGCCAGCCCCTCGGCGCCGTGGCCCGCCAACTCGCCCTCGGACAGCACCCGTTGGAAGGCGATCGAGCCGAGCAGGAACAGCCCCAGCATCGTCACCAGGGTGGTGATCCCGGCCCGCGAGGCCTGCCTCGGGTCCTTCACCTCCTCGTTCACACTGAACGCGGCCTCGAATCCCCAGTAGCAGAACACCGACAGCAGCATGCCCTGCGCGAGCGCCGACGCCGACGGGATCTGGAAGGGGTCGAACCAGCTCAGGCTGAAGGAGTGCGGGCCGACGACGATGCCGTAGCCGCAGAAGCCCAGCAGCACGACGTACTCGAAGACCAGCAGTGCGCCCTGGAGCCGGGCGGCCGTTCTGATGCCGGAGACAGCGGTGAGGGTGACGGCGACGAGGACCAGAATGCCGACGGCGGTCGTCTGCGCGGTCGACCCGGGGTCCAGGGCCAGCCCGGCCACCCGGTGCAGACCCGCGTCGCCCGCCAGCTGGATCACCGCCGAACCGGTCACCGCCGTGGTGTACGCGAGGAACACCACCGCGGCCACGATGTTCACCCAGCCGACCATGAAGCCCAGCCAGGGACTGAGTGAACGCCCCACCCACACATAGCCGTTGCCCGCGTTCGGCTCCACCCGGTTGAGTCGCGAGTAGGCGCCCGCGATGCCCAGGATCGGCAGGAACGCCAGCAGCATGATCGCGGGCAGATGCAGCCCGACCACCCCGGCCGTGACCCCGAGACCGATACCGATGCTCGTCGTGGCCGCCGTGCTGGACGCGGCGATGGCGACGCCGTCCAGCACACCGAGGGACTTGCGCAGCGCGGGCTGCGCGGACGACACGGGTGGGGGTGCGCCGTAGGGCTGGGGATCGGTCATGGCGGTCTCCGCTCACACCTGGGGGCCTCGGTCGACCCCGGTGAACGCACATGAAACTGCCCGGGGCCTTAACAGGTCAACGGTGTTGTCATAAGGTGCCCGCACCGGTCACCGCGCCGCACATGATCGTGAGCGACCGCTCAGGAGGAAGCCGATGAGCGACCGTGTCGTCCCGCCCGCCGCCCGGCGGCGCAGGCGCCCCACCAAACAGGGCGTCGTCCTCTCCGAGGAGCTGATCGTCGAGACGGCGATGCGGCTGCTCGGGGAACACGGCGCCGAGGCCCTCTCCGTGCGCCGCCTCGGCCGCGCCCTCGGCGCCGACCCGAGCGCCCTCTACCGCTACTTCCGTGACACCGACGAACTGATGCTCGCCATCGCCGACGAACTCATCGGCCGTACGCTCCGCACCTGGCGCCCCAGCGGCGACTGGCGCGCCGACCTGCGCGATCTCGGCCTGCGGATGCACGCCGGAGCGCTCGCCCAGCCACAGGCGGCGGTGCTCAGCTCCTACCGGGTGACCGGACGGGCGTACGAGATCCAGGCCGTGGAGACCGTCCTCGGTGTGCTGCGCGGCGCCGGGTTCCCGGATGCCGAGGCCGTACGGATCTACCACGCCTTCGTCGACCAGGCGCTCGCCTTCGGCGCCCTCGACTCGGCGAACGCCGCGCTGCCGAAGGCCGCCCGCGAGGCCGAGGCGGCGGTGTGGCGGGCGACCTACGCCCGGCTGCCCGCCGACACCCACCCGCACATCCATGCGACCGCCCGCCATCTCGTGATGGACATGCGCCACAGCTCCTACCCGGCGGCCCTCGACCTCTTCCTGACAGCGGCGGCGGCCCGTCTCGCACAGCTCACCGCGTCCGGCGGCGCGCATCCCGTGTGATTCCGGTGGGCGGGGTACCCGCACCAGAGAGGGCAGCGGCGACCGGACCCGCCCCGGACTCCGTACGGAGGAACCATGACCTTGGTGACAGCGGCCGTTGTGGTGCTGGACAGCGCAGAACCCGAGAAACTCGCCGCGTTCTACATGGAGTTGCTGGAGGCCGAGGAGACGGTGACGACCGTCAACCGCATCGAGATCAGGGCCGCCGAGGGAACCCGGATGGAGTTCCGCCTCGACGCGAACATGACCCCACCGAGCTGGCCACGCGCCGAGGCCTCCTTCCAGGTCCACCTGGACTTCCGCGTGAGCGACCTCGACGAGGCGGAACGCAGGGTGGTCGGGCTCGGCGGACGCGCCCTGGAGACGAACGACGCCGGCACACCGTACGAGGAGCGGGGGTACGCCGACCCGGCCGGCCACTCCTTCACCCTCCGCCGCGACGTGTCGACGACGTCCGAGCAGCTTTGACGGCTCCCGGGGACGGGAAGGAAGCGGAGGGCACGCCGTCCGCGGACCGGCGGACGCGGCTGACCGTGCTGGTGGCGCTGGGCGCCAATCTGCTGATCGTCGTCGCCAAGGCCGTGGGCGGGCTCGTCAGCGGGTCGCCCGCGCTGCTGTCCGAGGCCGCGCACTCCGTGGCCGACAGCCTCAACGAGGTCTTCCTGCTCGCCGCCCTGCGCCGCAGCCGCCGCCCCGCCGACCGGCGGCACCCCTTCGGCTACGGCAAGGAACGGTTCTTCTGGTCACTGCTCGCGGCCGTCGGCATCTTCGTCATGGGCGGCTGCTTCTCCTTCTTCCAGGGCGTGGAGGCGTTCAGGGGCGGCACGGAGGAGTCCTTCGACGGCTATGTGGTCGGTTTGGCGGTGCTCGGTGTCGCGTTGCTCGCCGAGGGCGCCTCCCTGCTGCGGGCCGTGCACCAGGCGCGCCGGGAAGGTGCCGCCGGTGGTACGGGCGCTCTGCGCGACCCCGCCCTGCGCACGGTGATCGCCGAGGACGGCACCGCCGTGCTCGGCGTGACGCTCGCTCTCGTGGGCATGGCCCTGCACATGGTCACCGGGCAGGTCGTGTGGGAGGCGTCCGCCTCCCTCGCCATCGGGGTACTGCTCGTCTGCGTCGCCTACTGGCTGGGCCGGGACGCCCGCGCCCAGCTCGTCGGCGAGGCCGCCGACCCGGAGCTGAGCCGCGAGATCCGCGAGCTGCTGGCGGCCCAGCCCGAGATCGACAGCGTGGAGGCCCTGTTCACGATGAAGATGGGGCTCGACTCCACGCTCGTGGCCGCCCGGATCGATCTCGTCCCCGGTCTCGACAGCGAGCGGGTCGAGGAGGTCTCCGTACGCATCAAGCGCTCCGTGGCCCACGCGGTCCCCGAGGCCGGCGAGATCTTCCTCGACGTGACCGACGCGGACGCGAAGGAGGCAGCGAAGAGCCCCGCCGCGACGGGGGAGCGCGGCGGGGCCTGAGGCTCGGCTGCCCGGGGGTGAGGACTTCATGCCTCCCGGAACCAGATTTTCTTTTTCCCCGCGGTTACTAGTTCCCTTCGAACGGATCGAGGACGAACACGGGGATCTCCCGGTCGGTCTTCGTCTGGTACTCGGCGTACGGGGGATACGCGGCGACCGCCCGCTCCCACCACGTGGCCTTCTCCTCGCCGGTCACCTCACGGGCGACGAAGTCCTGGCGCGCCGGCCCGTCCTGGAGGTCGACGTGCGGATCGGCGAGGACGTTGTAGTACCAGACCGGGTGCTTGGGAGCGCCGCCCAGCGAGGCGACCACCGCGTACACCCCGTCGTGCTCCACCCGCATCAGCGGTGTCCTGCGGATCTTGCCGCTCCGGGCGCCCCGGGTGGTGAGCAGGATCACCGGCATGCCGGTGTCCATCAGGGTCGTTCCCTTGGTGCCGCCGGAACTCTCGTACAGCTCCACCTGCTCCCGCACCCACTGGGTCGGACTGGCTTCGTACTCGCCCTCAAGAGGCATGGCCCACGTCCCATCGTCTCGTCGTGTGTGGCTGTTGCTCATGAGAGTGAACACTCGGGCGGAGCTTATTCATCCGGGCGCGTACGAAGCGGCCCTTACCCGTGAGGTAATCGCCCGGTCCGGTGCACTCGGCCACAGTGGAAACCATGACATCCGCAGCCACCACCACCCGTACCGTCGTCGCAGACCTGCTGACCCGGATCGGCGAGGGCGACCCGGAGCGGATCGCGGACCTGTACGCGGAGGAGTTCGACTGGCGGCTGAACTGGCCGGAGGACGAGCACGGCCGCGCCGCCACCCCGTGGATCCGCCACCGCGCCGGCCGCGCGGACGCCGCCGCCCACTTCCGCGACCTGGCCGCCCACCATGTTCCAGGCGAGGCCGCCACCGAGATCGAACGAGTACTGGTCGACGGCGAGGACGCGGTCGTGCTGGGCGAGATCCGGCAGACGGCCAGGGCCACCGGGCGCCCCTACCGCGCCCGGTTCGCCCTGCACCTGACCGTCCGGGACGGTCTCGTCGTACGCCATCACGTGTACGAGGACAGCCTCGCGGTCGCTCAGGCCTTCGCCCTGGACGGCGACCGATGACTTGGTATGCGGCCGTGCGTCACGTGGGCGACACCACCATCCGCACCGCCAGCGCCATGATCACCGCGCTGGACACGAGCGCCGTCACCAGCCGCCCGCGCCGGCCTGTGAGCGCTCGGCCGAGCAGTGCGCCGCCGGAGGCGACCAGCAGTTGCCAGCTGGCCGAGGCGAGGAAGGCCGCGAGCACGAACACCCCTTGTTCCCAAGGGGATACGGCCTCCGAGGCCCGGCTGCCCAGCACCAGAGCGGCGAAGTAGATCACGGTGGTGGGGTTGAGCAGCGTGATGCCGACCAGCAGGAGGAACGCCCGGAGCGGACTGGGTGGTGTCGGGTCGGCGCGGGTGGCGAGCCCCCCGCCGCGGTACTGGCGCAGGGCGCCGAGCCCGCCCCGGAGCGCGAGCACGGCCAGCACCAGGGCGGACGCCCAGCGCAGCGGCACCAGCACCGGTTGCAGGGCACCGGCCAGCGCGGAACCCCCGACAGCGGCCAGCAGGGCGTAGAGCCCGTCGGCGGTGGCGATGCCGAGCGCGGCACAGACACCGGTCCTCAGGGACGTACGGGCGGTGAGGGAGACGAGATACGTCGTGACGGCGCCGACGGGGACAGCGATGCCGTACCCCGCGAGGAGCCCCGCGACCAGCGCGGCCGTCATGAGCGCGGAAGCACGGGCCTCCGGGGACGGCCGGGCTGCTGCTGGGACCGCACCGGACGAGCGGCGGCGGACATCAGCGGCAGGAGGGCATCGATCGTAGACATGGCGTGATCCTGGAGGCGGGGACCGGGTACCGGCAACTCATTTAGGGTTTCCGGATGACCGAGACGACCCGCCAGGCCCCGAAACCCTTCCTGTACGTCATCGTCTGCGCCGCCGGAATCGCCTCCGACATCAGCAAGTTGATCACCGCCGCGCAGGAGCGGGACTGGGAGGTCGGGGTCATCGCGACGCCCCTCGCCATGGGGTTCTTCGACCCGGCCGCCGTCGAGGCGCAGACCGGGCGCCCCATCCGGTCCGCGTGGCGCAGGCCCGGTGATCCACGGCCCTTCCCGGCGCCCGACGCCGTGCTCGTCGCGCCCGCCACCTTCAACACCCTCAACAAGTGGGCGGCCGGCATCGCCGACACCCTCGCGCTGGGCACGCTGTGCGAGGTGTACGGGATGGGCGTGCCGATCGCCGTACTGCCGTGCGTGGGCGACGCGTTGGCCGCCCATCCCGCGTACCGGGCCAGTCTGGAACGGCTGCGCGGGATGGGGGTGCGGTTCGGGGATCCGTACGCCGGAGAGGCCCAAGAGGGCGGTGGGGGAACGGAGTTCGGGTGGGAGCGGGGCCTGGAACTGCTCGTCACACGGTGACGTCGAGCGGGGTGCCCATCGGCAGCCAGCGGAACCGTTCCCGGATGTCGTCGGGCGCCTTCGCCAGTTCCGCCTCGATGGACTGCCGGCCCTCCTGGAAGTGCCGCCAGCCCTCGTAGTGGACGGGCAGGGCGGTCCGGGGCCTCAACTCGCCGCACAGAGACACCGCTTGGGCCGCCGTCATCGTGTAGCGCAAGGGGCCGGTCAGGGGGAAGCGGACGCCGCCGAGGTGGAGGAGCGCCGTGCCGACGGTCAGCCGGTGGGCGACCTCGCGCACACCGTCGTACAGGACGGTGTCCCCGGAGATCCACAGCGCGCCGTGTTGCTGCCCCTCCCAGCGCAGGGCGAAGCCCGTCACCTCGCCGACGATCGGGCGGGAGAGCGGCGGGCCGTGCCGGGCCGGGGTCGCCGTGACCTCGATCGTCGGGCGGCCCGGGGCGGTCAGGCGGTACGTCGTCCAGGGGGCGAGGCCGTGCGCGTTGCCGCCCAGCCTGTGTGCCCCGGACGGTGTCGTGAGGACGACGTCGACCCCGGGCAGCAGGGCCCGGCCGGCTGTGTCGAGGTTGTCGCCGTGGTGGTCGTGGGTCAGCAACACGGCGTCCAGTGAGGGGAGTTCGGCGGCTGCGAGCGCTGGTCCCGAAGTCTTCACCGACGAGGTGCCCCAGCCGAAGGCGTAGCGCCGGCCGGGCGGGTCGAACGTCGGATCCGTCAGCAGCCGCCAGCCGCCCGCCTCGATCAGCGTGGTCGGGCCGCCGATATGCGTGACGCGGGCCTCGGTCATACGGAGATCCCCTTCTGGACGCCGGGTTGCCGATCATTCATTCCGTTGGTTCCGCACGGTCAGCCGGTGTGCTGGACCGCCCACTCCAGCACGTCGTCCGCGATCTGCTCCCAGCCGGGGGCGGCGGGAAGCAGGTGCGGCCGTCCTGCGTACTCCTTGATCTCCGTGACCGTCTTCGACTTGTAGTGCTTGGCGTTGGACTGCTGCACCTTGGGCGGCATCAGATGGTCCAGCTCGCCCGAGACGAACAGCAGCGGCGCCCGGTCGTCGTTGTGGTAATTGACGTACGTGCTCTGGTGGCCGGGACGCAGGGTGGCCAGGGCGCTGTCGAAGAAGATGCTGCCGGACGCCGGGACCGCGTACCGCTCGTACAGCCGCCGGGACTCGGCCTCCTCGAACGTGTTCGTGAACGCGTAGTGCCACTGCTCGAAGTTCAGACCGACCGCCCGGTGCCGGTTGGCCGGGTTCTTCAGCACCGGGAAGGCCGCCTTGATCTGGGTCAGCGGCAGCACCGCCACCCCTTCGGTCGGCGCCGAGTTGATCGCCACGCCCGCCGCTCCGTGGCCCCGGTCGAGCAGCAGCTGGACGAAGACACCGCCCGCGGAGTGGCCGATGAGGATCGGCGGCTTGTCCAGGGAACGGACGACGTTCTCCAGGGTCTCGACGATCTGCGGGACCGTGACCTGCTCGACCGGCGTCGGGTCGGCGTTCAGCGACTCGACCTCCACCTCGAAGCCCGGGTAGGCGGGCGCGAGGACGCGGTAGCCGCGCTTCTCGTAGTGGTCGATCCACTGCTCCCAGCTGCGGGGTGTCACCCAGAAGCCGTGGATCAGGACGATGGTGTCGGGAGTGCTCATCGGTGCTCCTCAGTCGGTGGCGCGGTACGCGGCCTTGATCTGGCGGACGACGACCTCCGGGCGGGACATCATCACCACGTGCGAGGCGCCCTTGACCTCGACGGTCCGGCTGCCGGCCCGCTCGGCCATGAAGCGCTGCACCGCGGGCGGGATGACGTTGTCGGCGGTCGGGATGACGTACCAGGACGGCAGGGTCTTCCAGGCCGGTGCGCCGCTGCCGCTGCTCAGCCCTTCGAGGCTGCCCGGGCGTTGGGCCGCCGCCATGAGCCGGGTCGTCTTCTTCGGCAGGTCCTGGGCGAAGACGTCGTGGAACTTCGCCGGGTCGATGTAGCCGTCGTGGCCGTCGGCGGCGCCCGGCTGCGGATACGTCCGTACCAGCAGGGACTCCGGCAGCTTGCTGCCGGGGAACTTTCCGGCCAGGTCGAGCGCGGTCTCGCCCTGGTCGGGCGCGAAGGCGGCGACGTACACCAGCGCCTTCACGTTGGCCCGGCCGCGCGCCGCGTTGGTGACGACCTCGCCGCCGTACGAGTGGCCGACCAGGATCACCGGCCCCGGGATGCTCGCCACGACCGACGAGACGTACGCCGAGTCGGCGGTCAGGTCGCGCAGCGGGTTGGCCGGGGCGATCACCGGGAAACCGGCGTCCTGAAGGGACTTGATGGTGGCGTTCCAGCCCGACGCGTCGGCGAACACACCGTGCACGAGCACGACGGTCGGCTTGGGGGCGCCCTTCTCCGCCGAGGCGGGCGCGGGAGAGGAGTGTGCGACGGCGCCGGTCAGACCGACGACCAGGGCGCAGCTCGCGAGGACCGTGCCCAGGGTGCGGTGGAGTCGCATGCTCACGAAGTTCCTTCCG
Source organism: Streptomyces sp. NPDC002680 (assembly GCF_042889145.1). Classification (NCBI taxonomy): domain Bacteria; kingdom Bacillati; phylum Actinomycetota; class Actinomycetes; order Kitasatosporales; family Streptomycetaceae; genus Streptomyces; species Streptomyces sp. NPDC002680. Next base: position 21,776 of record NZ_JBIAQP010000006.1, on the reverse strand, counting down.
GGGATCAGGAGTTGAGGAAGTCGAGGAGATCCGCGCTCAGTTGGTCCTTGTGCGTGTCCGTGATGCCGTGCGGCGCGCCCGGATAGACCTTGAGCGTCGCCGACTTGATCCGGGCCGCCGATGCCCTGCCGCCGACGTCGATCGGCACGACCTGGTCGTCGTCGCCGTGCACGACCAGCGTCGGCACGTCGAAGGCGTCCAGGTCGGCGCGGAAGTCGGTGGCCGAGAAGGCGGCGATGCTCTCGTAGGCGTTGCGGTGCCCGGCCTGGAGGCTCTGCCGCCAGAAGGCGTCCCGGATGCCCTGCGAGACGTTCGCGCCGGGCCGGTTGTTGCCGAAGAACGGCCCGTCGGCGAGATCCCGGTACAGCTGCGAGCGGTCGGCCAGCGAACCGGCCCGGATCCCGTCGAACACCTCGCCCGGGACACCGCCCGGGTTGTCGTCCGTCTTCAGCATGAACGGCGGTACGGCGGACACCAGCGCGAGCTGTGCGACGCGCCCGGTGCCGTGCCGGCCGACATAGCGGGCGACCTCGCCGCCGCCGGTCGAGAACCCGATCAGGGTCACGTCCCGCAGGTCGAGGGTGTCGATGAGGGTGGCCAGGTCGTCGGCGTACGTGTTCATCTCGTTGCCGTGCCAGGTCTGGGTGGAGCGGCCGTGACCGCGCCGGTCGTGTGCGATCGCCCGGAAGCCGTGGGTGGCCAGGAACAGCTGCTGGGCCTCCCAGCTGTCCGAGTTCAGCGGCCAGCCGTGGGCCAGGACGACCGGGCGGCCCTGGCCCCAGTCCTTGTAGAAGATCTCCGCGCCGTCCGCTGCGGTGACGTATGGCATGGGGGTGTGCTCCCGTCTGCGGGACTTGTCCGACCCCCCGAGCATCGTCGGGCGCGGCGGGCCCCGCACCCCGTGGAGCGCGTAGTCGTGACCCCGGATCAGAGTCCCGGGGCCTGGGCGAGCTGCCGCCGGGAGGTCACGTCGAGCTTCCGGAAGATCTTCCGGAGGTGGTAGTCGACGGTGCTCGCGCTGATGAACAGCTGGGCGGCGATCTCGGCGTTGGTCGCGCCGCCCTTCGCGAGACGGGCGACGGTGAGTTCCTGCGGGGTCAGCGCGCTGGCCGTTCCGGCCGGTCCGCGCCGGGGGTGTTCGCCCGTCGCGGCCAGTTCCTGGGCGGCGCGCGCCGAGAAGCCGGTGGCGCCCATCGCGTCGAACAGGCCCACCGCCGTGCGGAGTTGCTCGCGGGCGTCCTTTCGGCGCTTGCGTCTGCGCAGCCACTCGCCGTAGTGGAGGTGGGCGACCGCCAGATCGGACCGGGCCCGGGTCCCGGACAGCAGGGCGATCGCCTCGGTGTAGAGCGGTTCGGCCTCGTCGGCCGGGGCGAGCAGGGCCCGGCAGCGGGCCAGCACCCCCAGTCCCCACGGGGTGTCGGCGGCCGTCGCCCGGGAGGTGAGCGTGTCCAGGGCCGTTGTGGCGAGGACGCGGTCGCCGCAGCGTACGGCCGCCTCGACGAGATGGGGGAGGAGGCGGGAGTGGATGCCGTACGCGTCGTGCTCGACCAGTGCGAGGGAGTGGTCGCGGGCGGTGGCGTAGTCGCCGCGGCTCAGGGCCACCACGGTCATCGCGATACGGGCGATCGACTCGACCGCGCCGTTGCCGAGCCAGGTACCCGCCTCCATCGAGCCCCGCAGGACGGCGTCGAGGTTCTCGTGATCGCCGTGCCAGGCCAGGAGTTCGGGATGCCGGTAGATCGCCCACACGTCGTCGGTCGCGCCGATCGCCGCCCGGATCTGGTTGCCCTCGGAGTGCAGGGCGTCGGCGCCGGTCAGCTCGCCGAGGTTCGTCTCGGACATCACCGTGCAGTACAGGGCGATGTCCAGCTGGGTGAGGGCGCCGGTGGCCCGGGCCACGTCCGCGGCCCGGCGCATCACGGCGGTCTGGGATCTCTCGTCCCACCGGATCATCGACATGGTGATGGTGGGCAGAAAGGCGCGCAGTACCTCCTCGTCGGAGGTGCGCGGGTCCAGGACCATCCCGCAGGCCCGCCGCAGATGCGGGACGGCACTCTCGTAGCCGTCGAGGGCCAGCACGGCGAACGCGCGCAGCACGAGATCGACGCCGGTGGCCGGCCTGGAGCGCGGCAGCAGGGTTTCGATGGCCCGGGCGATCTCGGGCGGTGAGGTGTCCCGGATCAGGTGTTCCGCGGTGATCACACCCTGGATCGCCTGCAGGAACGCCTGGCGGGCGAGATCCGGTGCTCCCTCGGAGAGCAGCTGTGCCGCCCGCAGGCACAGCGCGGGCGCCCGCGAGAACGAGTCCGCGTCGCCCAGCGCCAGGACGGCGTACGCCCGGACCAGCAGTATCCGGCCCCGGCCCACCGCGTCGAGCAGCTCGACGTCCACCGCGTCGACCAGCGACTCCGCCTGCAGAGGCGCCCCGGCGCGCAGCGCGGCCTCGGCCGCCGCGAGCAGCCGTCCGGCCCGGGCACCGTCCTCGGGGGTCAGTTCGGCGGCCCGGGTGAGGAAGGTCGCGCGGGCCGCGAATCCGCCCCGGGCGCCCGCCCGGTCGGCCGCGCGCTCCACCTCCGCCGCGACCTCGGCGTCCGGGCCGAGCGCGGCGGCGGCCAGATGCCAGGCCCGCCGGTCGCTGTCGGCGGGCCGGTCGGTGGCCTCGGCCAGCGCATGGTGGGCGCGCCGCCGCTCCATGCTGATGGCACCCCCGTACACCGCGGAACGCACCAGCGGATGCCGGAACGCGACGGCGGCCCGCAGCACCACCAGCCGGGCGGCCTCGGCCGGGCCGGACGCCTCGGGGCCGATGCCGAGCCGCTCGGTCGCGCCCGTGACATAGCCGAGGTCGCCGCCCGGTTCGGCGGCGGCCAGCAGCAGCCAGGTCTGCGCGGACTCCGGCAGCGCGCGCACCCGTTGGAGGTAGTGCGCCTCCAACCGCCCGCCCACCGGCAGCGGTTCGGGCAGCGCGAGGCCGCCGGCCAGCTGGTCGGCGGACAGTTCCTGGCCGAGGTCCGCCAGCGCGAGAGGGTTTCCGGCGGTGGCGGTCACGATCCGCGCCGCGACCCGCGCGTCCAGCGGCCCGGCGACCGCCTCGCGCAGCAGCTCCAGCGCGAACGGCTCGGCCAGCCCGGTGACTTCGGTGACGGGCAGCCCCGCCGGTACGTCGAACCCGGTGCGCGCGGCGAACAGCAGCCCGACGCCCTCCGCGTGCACCCGGCGCCCGACGAACGCCAGCACGCCCAGGGTTTCCTCGTCGAGCCACTGGGCGTCGTCCACGAGCGCCAGCACCGGCCGCCGCTTCGCCGCCTCCGCGAGCAGGGTGAGCGTCGCGAGCCCGACGAGGAAACCGTCGGCGGGTGGCCCGTCGGCCAGCCCGCAGGCCACCCGCAACGCCTCGCGCTGGGCCTCCGACAGCGGCCCGGGCTCCTTGAGCCCCTCCAGGAACGGTACGAGCAGCCGGTGCAGGGCCGCGAACGGGAAACCGGTCTCCGCCTCGACACCCGCGATCCGCAGCACCCTCAACTCGGCTGCCTCGGTCGCCGCGTGGTCGAGCAGTACGGTCTTCCCGATCCCGGCGTCGCCGCGCAGCAGCACGACCCGGCTCAGTCCCGCGCGGAGGTCGCCGACGAGACCGTCGAGTAACGCCCCTTCTGCCGCACGCCCTTTGAGGATCAACCCAACACCCTTCAGGAGGACCCCGGTCGGAGACCGGGGACGGCTGATTGTGCGGTTTCTGTGAAGCCCTCACATTCAAGCAGGAGCAGTGCCCGATCGGAGGGCAATGTCCTGGTTCCGGCCTCAACTCCGGCGGATATATCCATCGCTGCCCGGCGTCGACACATCGACGTCCCTGCGGACGATGCTCAGCCGGCCACCGAATTTCGCGAGGGCCTTGCGCAGCCCGGAGTCGGTGTACTCGATGTCGACGACCCGGTCGTCGAACGCCTCCGCGTACTCCCCGCACTCGTCGAACTCGCCGCATTCCTCCGCGACCGCGAAGTCCAGTCCGGCCTTCTTCCTGAGCCCGGCCAGCTCCACGGTGTTCTTCTGGCCGATGGCCAGCCCACGGGCGTGTGCGTGCCGGGAGAGGAGGGTGATGAAGTCGGTGGCGTCGGCGGCGGTGAGGAGGTCGTCGGAGCGGGTGTAGCTGTCGTAGTTGTCGGGCTCGACCGCGTCGAAGCCCTTGTCGGCGCAGCCGTCGATCCACTCGTTCACCCGCGCCGCGATCCGCTTCCGCTTCGCCGCCGTACCGATGTCCAGCAGCGCCTCGTCCCAGTCCTCGTCGATGACGACCTCGCCGTCCGAGTCCCGCAGCAGCAGATCGGCGGGCCACGACTTCTCGTCGCCGGGCTGGGCCTGGAAGGCGTTGACGTAGCAGATGTTGTACAGGCCGGGCGCGGGAGCCGCCGTACGGTCGCGGCTGACGATGCGCACACCCGCCGGAGGACGGTAGGCGCCGCCGATCTGGTAGTCGAAACCGGCGTGCAGCGGCGGCAGCTCGACCTCGGCCGAACCGGTGGGCGAGGACGTCGAGTCGGACCGCGTGTCGTTGTCCGCCTGCGGCGGGGAACCGCACGCCGCCAGTCCCCACAGGGCCGCGCAGACGGCCGCCAGCACGACCGTCGTCGCCCCGGGACCTCCGACGCGGGGTACACCCTTGACGGGCATGTCCGCTCCATCAGTCGCGGGTACGACCCCGCCTCGGACGCCGTGGCGGTCCTGGCGACTCGGGCCGGACTCGAACCTTGTCCACTACCGGCTGGGCGCACCTCTGCGCACCGGGGCGCGTGGCCTCGGCACGATCAGGATCAAAGCGTCCGGATCGCGCACAGTCAAGTCGGGCCGGAGCCGGGTCTCCTGACTCGTGGGTCAGTCAAATGGCGGTCTATGGTCATGACATGAACGGAGACCGTAACGCGTCGGCCTTACGCGACTCGTCGGCCTGCCCCACCGGTGCCGCCGCATGACCCCCTCCCGTTCCGGCGAGGAGTGGATCGTCGGCCGTGACCGTGAACTCGCCCTCCTCGCCGACCTGGTGGACGAGGCCATGGCCGAACCCGCCGATCTGCCCGGCACCTTGCCCGCCGTCCTGGTCGTGACCGGCGGACCGGGCGCGGGCAAGAGCGTGCTGCTCGACGCCGCCGGACGCACCGCGCGCCGAGCCGGACTGCGTGTCCTGCGCTGCCGGGGCTGCGAGGGCGAGTCAGGGCTGCCGTTCGCCGGACTGCACCAACTCCTGCGGCCCGTACTGGACCTGGCCGGCGGTCTGCCCGTACGCCAACGGGCCGCGCTGCTCGGTGTGTTCGGGCTGGACCCCGAGCGGACACAGGACACGGCTCCCGACCCGCTGCTCACCCCGCTCGGCGCCCTCACCCTGCTCTCCGACGCGGCCGGCCGGGAGCCGCTGCTGCTCGTCGTCGACGACACCCACTGGCTCGACGTGGGCACCCTCGACGTCCTCGCCTTCGTCGCCCGCCGCCTCGAAGGAGAGCGGGTCGCGATGGTCCTCGCCGCCCGGGACAACGCCGTACCCCCGCAATTCGCCCACGAAAGACGGCAGTTGACCATCGAGCCGCTGCCCCCGGCCGCCGCCGGACGCCTTCTCGACCTCCAGCCCGAACCGCCCGTCGGACGCGTCCGCTCCCGCATCCTCGACCAGGCGGCCGGTGTTCCCCTCGCCCTCGTCGAACTCGCCCGCGCGGTCAGCCGTGACCCCGACGCCGGACAGGACGGCGCCACCGACGAACTGCCCCTCACCGACCGGCTGGAGGCGATCTTCGCCGCCGATCTGCCCGAACTCCCCGCCCCCACCCGCTGGTTGCTGCTCCTCGCCGCAGCCGCCGAGACCGCCGAACTGCCCGTCATCCTCTCCGCCGCCGGGGACACCGCCGCCCCGGCCGACTGGCGGCCCGCCGAACGCGCCGGACTCGTCCGCATCGACGACGGGCGGCTCCGCTTCCGGCACCCGCTGATCCGCTCCGCCGTCTACCAGGCCGCGAGCTACGCCGAGCGCCACGCGGCCCACACCGCCCTCGCCGACGTCCTCGCCGGCGACCCCGACCGGCGCGCCTGGCACCGGGCCGCCGCCGTCCTGGGCGTCGACGAGGACGCCGCCCAGGGACTGGAGGACAGCGCGGGCCGCGCCCAGCGCCGGGGCGGATACGCGGGCGCCGCCGCCGCTCTCGAACGGGCGGCCCGGCTCAGCCCCGACCCGGACGTCCGCGCCAAGCGCCTGGTCCGCGCCGCGACCATGGCGATGTACGCCGGACACCCGCGCTGGGTCAGCGAGCTGGCCACCCACGCCCTCACCCTCACCGACGACCCGGCCGTCCTCGCCGAGGCCTCGCTCCGGGCCGGCTGGGCACTCGCCGTCACCAGCCGCTTCGAGGACTCGCTCGGCTTCCTGCTGCCGGTCGCCGAGGCCGCCGTCGAGACCGACCCCGCCCTCGCCCTCGACGCCCTCTCCACGGCCACCACCGCCTCCTACCACTCCGGGAACCCCGCGCTCCGCGCGAAGATCCAGCACATCACCGACCGCGTCCCGCCCCAGGACGACGAGGCGTCCCGTCTGTGGGCGCTGGCCGGCTGCGACCCGGTACGCCACCGCGAGCAGGCCCTCGCGCTCCTCAGGGGCACCGACTGGACCGAGGACCCGGCCGGACACCCGCGCCGGGTCGCCCGGGACCGCAGACTGACCCGGCTGGTCGTCGTGGGCGCCGCCGCCTGGGTCCTGGACGAGACCGCCGAGGCCGTCCGTCTGCTCGGCGCCGCCCTGGACCATCTGCGGCGCTCCCCGACGGCCGGCGTCAACGCCACCGTCGCCTGGGTCCTCGCGACCACCCTGTACGAGAGCGGCTCCTGGACCCAGGCCCGCACGATCGGCGACGAGGCGTACCGCACGGCGGCCGAGGCGGGCCTGGAGGTCGTGGCCGTCGGCGCGCCCGTCCTCGGCGCCACGGTCCTCGCCCTGCGCGGCGACACCGACGCGGCCCGGGCCGCCGTACGACGCGCCGTCCACGGCATCGATCTGCCGGGCTCCCGCAGCCTGCAGGTACGCACGCACTACGCGCTCGGCGCCGCCGCTCTCGCCGAGGGCGACCACGCCACCGCCTACGCCCGCTTCCGGGCCGTCTACACCCAGGACCCCGAGCCCGAGCCCGTGCACTTCCAGGCCTCCGACTACTTCCTGGCCGACCTCGCCGCGGCCGCCGTCCGCACCGGCAACGCCGACGAGGCACGCCGGATCGTCGACGCGACCCGGCGCCGCCTCGCCGCCGGGCGGATCTCCGCGCGACTGGACGCCGTACTGCACCGGGCGGGCGCCCTGCTGAGCGACGGGGACGAGGCGGAGGCCCACTTCACGGCCGCGCTCGCCGACCCGGACGGCGAACAGTGGCCGTTCGAGAGGGCGTTGGCCCGCCTCGACCACGCGGAGTGGCTGCGCCGCCGACGCCGTCCGGTCGAGGCACGACCGCTGCTCACCAGCGTCCTGGACGTCTTCGAGCGGGTCGGCGCCCGCCCCTGGACGGAACGCGCCCGCGCCGAACTGCGGGCCGCCGGTGTCACCCCCACCAGCACCGCCCCGCGCGACGCGCTCGCCGAACTCACCCCGCAGCAGCTCCAGATCGCCCGCCTGGCCGCCGGGGGTCTCACCAACCGCGAGATCGGCGAACGCATCTTCCTCTCGCCCCGCACGGTCGGCTTCCACCTCTACCGGATCTTCCCCAAACTCGGCATCACGGGCCGCGCGCAACTGCGCGACGCGCTGCCGGACGGGCCGTAGTCAGGACGTACGCTCGCTCTCGTACTCGTAGCCCCCCGGCAGGCAGGAGCAGCAACGATGCAGTACGTGAAGCTCGGTTCGACGGGCCTGGACGTGTCGCGGATCTGTCTGGGCTGTATGAGCTACGGCCTTCCCGATCGCGGCAACCACGGGTGGACCCTCGACGAGGAGGCCTCGCGCCCGTTGATCCGGCAGGCCCTCGACGCCGGGATCAACTTCTTCGACACGGCGAACGTCTACTCCGACGGCACCAGCGAGGAGATCGTCGGCAGGGCGCTCGCCGACTTCGCCCGCCGGGACGAGATCGTGCTCGCCACGAAGGTGCACGGTCGGATGCGGCCCGGGCCCAACGGCGGCGGACTCTCCCGTAAAGCGATCCTCACCGAGATCGACCACAGCCTCACCCGCCTCGGCACCGACTACGTCGACCTCTACCAGATCCACCGCTACGACCCCGTCACCCCGGTCGAGGAGACGATGGAGGCACTGCACGACGTCGTCAAGGCGGGCAAGGCCCGTTACATCGGGGCGAGTTCGATGTACGCCTGGCAGTTCTCGAAGGCCCAGTACACGGCCCGGGAGCACGGCTGGACCCGGTTCGTGTCCATGCAGAACCACTACAACCTCCTCTACCGCGAGGAGGAGCGCGAGATGCTGCCCCTCTGCGCCGACCAGGGCGTCGGCGTCCTGCCGTGGAGCCCCCTCGCCCGTGGCCGGCTCACCCGCGACTGGGGCACCACCACCGAGCGCAGCGAACGCGACGACTTCGGCCGCACCCTCTACCCGGAGGGCGACCGCACGATCGTCGAAGCGGTAGCCCGCATCGCGGCGCAACGGGACGTCCCCCGCGCCCAGGTGGCCCTGGCCTGGCTGCTCCACCAGACCCCGGTGACCGCCCCGATCGTCGGAGCCACCAAGCCACACCACATCGAAGACGCGGTGGCAGCAGTGGAACTGACCCTGACGGAAAAGGAGACCGAAGAGCTGACACAGTCGTACACCCCGCACGAGATCAGCGGCCACTGAGGCGCCCCGAAGGGCGCGCCCCAAAGGGGCGCGGGGCTGTATCTATCTGCGGCTCCGCCGCGGGGCGCGACCAGCCCCCACCGGCCCGCAGTCAACGAACTGCCCATCCCGCGTATCCCGCGGAGCGAAGCGCTCAGTGGGGCACGGACACAGCCCCGAACTCCGTACCGCACGGCCCGGCCCCCTCACTCTCCCCCAACCGCACCCGCTCCCCGCCCATGGAGATCGTCCGGTAGAAGCGCCCGATCCGCTCCGCCGAGCGCCCCACATAGTGTCCGATGAACGAACGCCGGAACCGATCACCGCTGCGGTTCGGCCCCGAGCCATGCACCAGGCTGCCGTTGAAGAACAGGACGTCACCCGGCGCCATGTCGACCGGCACCGTGGCCAGACCGGGAGGCGGGGGCACGTACTCCCGGGCGAAGGACACCCCGGCGTCCGCCTCCTCCGGACAGAACAGGTCCATCCGGTGCGTGCCCGGCACGACCTCCAGGCCGCCGTTGTCCCGGTCGATCCGCTCGCAGGCGATCCACGCGGCCACACAGGTCCCCGGCTCGACCCGCAGATAGAAGTTGTCCTGGTGCAGCGCCTGCCCCCGCGCACCCGGCGGCTTGAAATAGAACATGCTCTGCGCGGCCAGCACCTCCTCACCGAGCAGCACCTCAAGGACGCCACGCAGCCGGGGGTCCAGCAACAGGCCGAGCGACGGCTCGTGGAACTCGTGCGGCTGCATCACGCGCGGATACGCGTCCAACGGGTCCACCGGACGCCCGTCCTGTCCTGACGGCCGCGGCTCGAAATGCCCCGGCACGGGACCGGCCGCGTGCAGCGCCGTGAACCCGTCACGGAGCGCTGCGATCTCCTCGTACCCGAACAGACCCCGTACGACGGTGAATCCGTCCTCCTCGAACCGTCGGCGCCCTTCCTCCGGCAGGATGGGAGCGCCGGCGGCGCCGATGCCTGTGACTGTCATCGTCCACTCCTTCGGTCCGTTGCGACTCGCCGTCACACTAGGGGCGGTGCACCCCGGGGGAGGATGCCTGTGAACGCTGACGGATTGCCCGAGACCGCCGTCCCCGCACCACCGCCCGGTCTGGTGACCGTCGGGCGCTACGACGAGGGACCGGGATACGCCGTCAACCGGCCGCAGGGCGCCGACAGTTGGCTGTTCACCTGGACGACCGGCGGCCACGGGCTGCTGACCCAGGGCGCGGCCGGGGTACGGGCCGGCGCCGGGGACCTGGTCGTCCTCGGCCCCGGAGTGCGCCACCGCTATCAGGTCCGACCGGGCGCCCCGCACTGGCGGTTCTGGTGGGCGCACTGCCAGGCACGCCCGTCCTGGACGGCCTGGCTGAGTCCGTACGCCGTCGGCGACGGCATGTACGTCGTCGCCCCGGTCCCGGACGCCCTGCACGACCGGATGGCGACCGCGTTCGCCCGAATGCTGTCCGACGCCCGCTGGCCGGGCAGCGACACAAGGCCGCCCAATTCCCCGCCCGATTCCGCTGCTTCGTCTCCGCCCGAGAGCCCGATAGCCGTCGCGCACGGCACAGCCGCCCGGGAACTCGCCCTCTGTTCCCTGGAGGAAATCGTCCTGCTCGCCTCGGCGTCCGCCCGACCCCTGCCACAACGGCCGGGAATCGACGCCCGGGTGAGCCGTGCGGAAGCCCTCATCGCCGCCGATCCCGCCGCCCCGCACACCGTCCGGTCGCTCGCCGAGGGCGTCGCGCTCTCGCCCTCGCGGTTCGCGCACCTGTTCACCGAGCAGCTCGGCAGGTCCCCGATGCGGGCCCTGCGCGAGGCCCGACTGAGCCATGCGGCCCGGCTGCTGGAGGCCACCGACCTGCCGGTGGAACGCGTCGCCGTCGCCTCCGGCTTCGCCAGCCCGTTCCACTTCAACCGGGTGTTCCGCGAACGCCATGGGACGCCGCCGGGCGCGTACCGGACGCTGTGCAGGCGCGTACCAGCGGTAACCGGTACCGCTATTGGTTCTGTGGTGGCTCCTGGGCCGCAAGGTGAAGGAACCGGTCAACTCCCGTGACGGTGCCGTGTGTTGCGGGGAGCTACCACAGACCCGGAACGTGAGCTGGGGAAACGCACAGGAAGCGCCGGCGGGACGGCGTGCACAGGCGGTTTCGCGCCACCGGCGATGGACTGCCGTCAATGGTTGCGAAACAACCCTGAGCGAAGTGAATACCGTTTGCAATGAGGATGTTGATACAGTGGCAATCCCAAAAGATGCATCCCATTGACACGCCGTCAACTGCATTAGTCCGTGCTGGAATGCGGAAAACGGCGTGATCTCTTGTTCCAGCTCGATGAGCTGTGCAAAGGTGTGCACGTCGGCGTGCGGACAGTCTCTTTTCCCCCTGCACGTACGCGGCGTCCCCGTCGGCTCCCCGCTCCAAAAGAGCTGTCCGCTGCGGGCGTTCGCGATGCCGATTCCCCGTTTGGTCCGATCCTGTCGTTTCGTCGGCCGGGTCGCATACCGCTAGGTATGGACTAAAACCCGCGTTGTCCGTGGAGGAATGCAGACGTGAAAGACGCAGGCCTGTCGAATTCCCCAACCCCAGCTCCGGCTTACGACGCTTCGGATGTCGAACTCAGCGCCGAGCTGACGAAGTGGACGGGGACGACGCCCGCACTCCATCCCGTCGGTGAACTGCTCGACCGGCACTGGGAAGCAGCTTTCGCCTACGCCCGTCTGTGCACCAGCGGAGCACGCCCCGCCGGAATGCTCACCACCGCCGCGTTCACCCGCCTCTTCGGGGAATCCCTCCGGCACAACGGCCCCACCTCCGCCTGGCGGCCCCAACTCCTGGTCACCGTCCGCCGTCTCGCGGCCGAGTGGGAGAGCGACCACCGCCACGAGATGCTCCACCCCGAACTGCGCACCACACCCGGCGGCGGGAACCGCGTCGCCGCCCGGCTGCTGCCCGCGCCCGACCGGCGGCTGCTCTCCAGGGCGTTCCAGAACCTCTCGCAGTCCGCGCGCTGTCTGCTGTGGCACGCGGAGGTCGAGGGCGAACCGCTGGAGATACCCGCGGCCCTGCTGGGCCTGAGCGTGACCGACGCCGCCGTGGAACTCGGCCGGGCCCGTGGCCGGCTGCGCGAGGAGTGCCTGCACGTCCACCGCGAGGTCGTGCCCCGGGACGAGTGCCGTCGCTACATCCGGCTGATCGACGTCACCTGCCGGCGTCGCAGCCTGGACGTCGACCCCGACCTGGCCAGGCACCTCGCCGACTGCAAGCACTGCCGGTACGCCGCCGACCAGCTGAGCCAGTTCAACGGCGACCTCGCCCTCGCACTGGCCGAGGGCGTCCTCGGCTGGGGTGCGCGCGCCTACCTGGAGTCCCGCCCGGGACGCGCCGCCGAGAGCGCCATCGTGGAGGTCGAGCAGGCCCCGATCGTCGAGATCGCCACGGTCGAGAACCTGCTCCCGGTACCGCGCGTTCTCGCCCAGGCCCCGCCCATGCCCACCACGGCACCCGTCTCCACCGAGCTGGTCGTCCGCCCCGGATCGCACCGCTCCGCGCACAAGGCGGCCCGGCGGGCGGTCCGCCGCCGCAACCGCGCCCTCGCCGTCGCGACCGTGAGCGCGCTGGTCCTCCTTCCGCTGGTCCTGTGGAACGCCCTCGGCCAGGGCGACGAGGAGGGCCCGACGGCGGAGACCAGCCCCTCGGACACCGCCACCAACGGCTCCGGCACCTCCGACAACGACCCTTCCTGGATCGGCGCCGGGGAGACCACGAAGGGCGCCCTCCTCGGCCGGCTGCACAACGTCGAGTCCGGACTGTGCATCGGCGTCGTCGGCGGCAAGCCCGTCAAGGGCGCGGAGACCGAGCTGACCAAGTGCTCGGCGGCGGCCGGCCAGCAGTGGGCGTACGAGAAGGACGGCCTGCTGCGCAGCATCGCCGCCCCGGACCTCTGCCTCGACTCCCACCTCGGCTACTCCGTCCAGCTCGCCCCGTGCACGGGCACCGCCCAGCCCGCCACCAAGAACGTGCGCTACGACTTCACCCTCCAGGGCACCCTGGTCCCGCGCTGGGACCAGGACCTGGCGCTGACCCCCGCCGACGCCAAGAACAAGACGGCGCTGGTCCTGAAGACGCGCGAGGAGTCCGCCGACCAGCACTGGGTCTTCGACTCCTCGTCGCCCTCGCTCCAGATGGAGGCCGTCAACTGGGACGCGGCCACCGAGTCCACGGCCCCGGTCGTCAAGAAGAGCCCCAAGCCCTCACCGACCCCGACGGCCTCCCCGACCCCCACCCCCACAAAGGCCGAGCCGACCCCGACCCCGTCGACGGCCACCCCGACCCCGTCGGCCTCGTACCCGTCCAACGTGCCCTGCTACTACTACGGCTACTACGCCTGCTCCTCCAACGGGCAGTACGGGAACAACGGCAACAACTACGGCTACGGCTACGGCAGCGGTTACGGATACGGCGGTTACGGCTATGGCTACGGCGGTGGATACGGCGGCTGGGGAGGCCGCTGACGACCGGGCCCCGCCCGCCCCTCAGCCTCCGACGACGAGCAGCGAGCCCCACAGCGCCACCACGGCCGGGATCAGCGCGGCCGGCACGGAGATCAGCCCGAGCCGCGTGAACTCCCCGATCCCGACCTCGTGCTCGTACCGGTGCACGATCCGCCGCCACAGCAGGGTCGCCAGCGATCCGGCGTACGTCAGGTTCGGGCCGATGTTCACCCCGAGCAGCACGGCGAGCACCGCACCCGGACCGGCCGTGGCGGTCAGCGGCAGCAGCACGAGCACCGCGGGCAGATTGTTGATCAGATTGGCGAGTACGGCGGCCAGCGCGGCGATCCCGAGCAGCGCGACCAGTCCGGTCCCGTCGGGCAGCACCCGGCCGAGCGCGTCGGCAAGGCCGTTGTCCACGACCGCGCGGACGACGACGCCCAGCGCCAGCACGAACGCGAGGAACCCGGGCGCGGTCGCCCGCAGCACCGCCATCGGGGTGGCGCGTCGCCGCAGCAGCGCGCGCCCGGCGAGCACGAGCGCCCCCGCCAGCGCAGCCCATGCCGGGTCGACGCCCACCGCGGAGGCCACGACGAACCCGGACAGCGTGCAGCCCACGGTGACAAGGGCGAACAGCGGGAACGCGGGCGCGTCCTCCGTCTCCGGGCCTGACACGCCGTCCTGGGCGGGCACCGCCAGATCGGCGGCGAAGAACCGCCGGAACACCAGGTACTCGGCGCCGATCGCGACCAGCCAGGGCAGTGTCATCAGCGCGGCGAACCGGGTGAAGCTCAGCCCGCTCGCGCTGAACGCCAGCAGGTTGGTGAGGTTGGAGACCGGCAGCAGCAGCGACGCCGTGTTCGACAGATGCGCACAGGCATAGGAGTGCGGCTTGGGCCGGATCCCGCTGCGGGCGGCCGTGGCGAACACCACCGGGGTCAGCAGCACGACGGTCGCGTCCAGGCTCAGTACGGCCGTGATCCCCGAGGCGAGCACGAAGACCGAGGTCAGCAGCCTCTTGGGCCGATTCCCCGCGCGACGGGCCATCCATGCCCCGCAGGCCCGGAAGAGCCCGTCGACATCGCAGAAGTGGGCCAGCACCAGCACCGCCGCGAGGAAGCCGACCACCGGCCCCAGCCGCTCGGCCTCCTGCCACGCGTGCTCCGGCGAGATCGCGCCGCTGACGACCACGAGCCCGGCGGCGGGAACCGCCACAACCGCCTCCGGCAGCCCGAAGGGGCGGACGACGGCACAGGCCAGCACGGCGACGAGCAGCACGACGGACAGGGCCTCGGCGGACGCGGAGTTCAGGGTTCGGTCCTCCGGGACGGAAATTTCGGAACCCACCCATGAAAGCAGGCACCGGTCAGGGTCCTGCCCACCGGGTCGGGGCGCCGCTCACGGGCTCGCCCACCGGGTCGGGTGCCGCTGACCGGCCCGCCCGCCGGGTCAGGGCGCCGGTCATGGGCTTGCGTACTGGGTCGGGGTGCCGGTGGCGGGGTTGCGTACTGGGTTGGGGCGCCGGTGGTGGGCTCGTTCACCGGGTCGGGTGCCGCTCACGGGCTCGCTCACCGGGTCGGGCGCCGCTGACCGGCCCGCCCACCGGGTCAGGGCGCCGGTCATGGGCTCGCTCACCGGGTCAGGCGCCGCTGACCGGCCCGCTCACCGGGTCAGGGCGCCGGTCTTGGGCTTGCGTACTGGGTCGGTGCGCCGGTGGCGGGCTCGTTCGCCGGGTCGAGGTGCAGGTCATGGGCTCGCCCGCCGGGTCATGGCCCCGGTCACGGGTCCGCCCGCCGGGTCATGGCGCCGACCAGCAGTCCGCCCGCCGGGTCGGGCGCCGCTGATCGACCTGCCCACCGGGTCAGGCGCCTCCAGCCGGGTCACGCGCCGCTGCCCGGGCCGAAGACCGTCAGGAACACCGACGACTCGTTCCCGCCGACGGGCACCTCGCCCTTGTCCCACGGCACCTTCAGCGACTCCCGCTCGTCGGGCGGGGTGACCAGCAGCGCGGCCGGAGTAGCCGTCTCGGCCTCGCTGATCTCCGGGTTGGCGAAGCTCAGGCCCGCCCAGGCACTGCCGCCGGGCGCCAGCTCGACCGTCGTCGGCGTGGCCTCGGAACGCTTCGGGTCGGGGCCGAGCTGCTTGCCGGCCGCGTCCACGAAGGCGGCGCCCGGATAGCCGCGCAGGGTGCAGGTGCGGTCGGAGTCGTTGGTGAGGACGACGGGGAAGTTCTTCTGCCCGGCGCCCGGATCGAGCCGCCCGACGGAGGCGCGCAGGTCGGCGGTGTGGCAGCGGGTGTCGTCGGTCGAAGGCGCGGGCGTCGAGGGAACGGGTGTTGAGGGGGCGGCCGTAGAAGTGGCGGACGCCGATGGAAGGGTGGTCGTCGGGGCAGCCGTGCCGCCGCCGTTGTCGCAGGCCCCGAGGAACAGGACCGGTAAGGCGAGCAGCGCGGCTCGGGATGTACGGAAGATCGCCATGTCGACACTCCTGAAGTCACTGCGCGTACGGCGTCTAGTGCACCGTCACGAGTGTCCGATGCGGCCCGAGCCAAAAAGGTTCACGCACCGTTTGAGTCAGGACTCACAGCTCGTCCGTCAGCGACAGCTCCGCCCAGATCGTCTTCCCGTCGGGCGTGTGCCGGCTGCCCCACCGCTCGGTGAGCTGCGCGACCAGCAGCAGACCGCGCCCGCCCTCGTCGAAGGTCCGCGCGCGCCGCAGATGCGGGGCGGTGTGGCTGCTGTCGGAGACCTCGCAGATCAGCCTGGCCGCATCATGGATGAGGCGCAGCCGGATGGGGTGCGAGCCGTACCGGATGGCGTTGGTGACCAGCTCGCTCACCACCAGCTCGGTGGTGAACGCGGCCTCGCTCAGATCCCAGACGTCGAGCTGCTCACCGACCTGCTTGCGGATCGGCCCGACGAGCGCCGGATCGGGCGGGATGTCCCACGTCGTCACCCGGGAGGCGGGCAGCCCCTGGGTGCGGGCCAGCAGCAGCGCCACGTCGTCGGCCGCGCCGCCCGGCGGGAGCAGGGTGTGCAGGATCCGGTCGCAGGTCTCGTCGAGCGAGTCCGCGTACGCTGCCAGCGCCTCGCACAGCAGCTGGTGACCGGCGTCGATGTCCCGCTCGCGGCTCTCGATCAGCCCGTCGGTGTAGAGGGCGAGGACCGTGCCCTCGGGCAGATCCAGTTCCGTCGACTCGAAGGGGAGCCCGCCCAGCCCCAGTGGGGGACCGGCGGGCAGCCGGATCTGCCGGGGTCTGCCGCCCGGCTTGAGCATGACCGGCGGCGGATGCCCGGCACGGGCGAGGGTGCAGCGCCGCGACACCGGGTCGTACACCGCGTACAGACAGGTGGCGCCGACCTCTCCGGGGCCGCCCTCGCTGCCGGCCTCGGCGGACAGCCGTACGACGAGGTCGTCGAGGTGGGTGAGCAGCTCGTCCGGGGCGAGGTCGATGTCGGCGAGCGTGCGCACGGCGGTGCGCAGCCGGCCCATGGTGGCGGAGGCCTGGATGCCGTGGCCGACGACGTCCCCGACGACCATCGCGACCCGCATCCCGGACAGCGGGATCACGTCGAACCAGTCGCCACCCACTCCGGCCCGAGCCGCCGGCAGATAGCGCGAGGCCGCTTCGAGGGCGGCGGTGCGCGGCAGGGTCCGGGGGAGCAGGCTGCGCTGCAGCGCGAGGGCCGTCTCGCGTTCGCGGGAGAACCGGCGGGCGTTGTCGATGCAGACGGCGGCCCGGGCGGTCACCTCCTCGGCGAGCAGCACGTCGTCGGGGGTGAACGGGTCGGGCCGCCGGTACCGGGTCAGGACGGCGACACCGAGGGTCGTACCGCGTGCCGTGATCGGGACGGACATCGTGGAGTGGATGCCGAACTCCTTGACGCGGTTGAAGCGCGCCTTGTCCCAGGACAGCCACTGTTCGAGGTCGCCGGAGGGCACGGTGGCCACGATCGAGCGGCCCGCGAGGAGGGAGTCGGCCTGGGGCGAGAAGGCCGGGTACTGGTCCAGCTGTCCCGGCTTGGCCACGGCCTCCGGGCTGCCCGGGAGGATCGAGCGGTGGGCGGCCCGGCGCAGGCTGATGGGCGCCGTCAGCTCGGCCGGGCGGTGGTCGCCGCCGTGCTGCGGCGGGTCCAGCAGATCGACGCTGACGAAATCGGCGAGCGCCGGGACACAGACGTCCGCCAGCTCCTGAGCCGTTCGGGTGACGTCGAGGGTGGTGCCGATGCGCACGCTCGCCTCGTTGACCAGCTGGAGCCGCTCCCGGGCGAGGTACTGCTCGGTGAAGTCGTGGGCCGCGAGACAGACCCCCCGTACCCGCCCCTCGGCGTCCCTGAGCGGCGCCAGCCGGGCCAGCCAGGCATGCGCGCGCTCCTCGCCGCCGGTCTGCAGATAGGTCTGTACGTCCTTCGCCCGGCCGCTGGTCAGCACGTCGAGCATGTGCTGCTCCAGCTCGGCGCTGCGCTCCCTGCCGCCTATCTCGGCGATCCTGAGCCCCCGGATGCGCTCCAGCGGGAGCCCGATGACCCCGGCCATGGCGTCGTTCACGCCGTGCAGCCGCAGCCGGTCGTCGTAGACGGCCGTCGCACAGGGCGCCTGGGCCAGCGCGGCCAGCATCAGCGGGTCGTCCTCGGGCCGCAGCCCGCCCTCCAGCGGGGTGACGACGAGCCACTCGGCCGGGCCGTCGTCCGGGGACGGCCGGTGGTGGGCGAGGAGCCAGGCGGACACCGTACGGCCGTCGCGGTGACGCAGTGCGAGGGTGCCGTACCAGGTGTCCTGCGCCGGGCGGCCGGACCCGGCCGAAGCGCCGTCGGCCAGCAGCGAGGCGGCGGGACGGCCCAGCATCTCGGCCGCCGACCAGCCCAGCAGCCTGCGTGCGCCCTCGTTCCAGCCGGTCAGTGTGCCCCGCTCGTCGACGACGGCCCGCGCCGTGGCGGCATCGTCGAACGGGTACACCGGACTCATCGTCGCCACTCCATCGTGAACACTCACAGTGAGCAAGGGACGTCACTGGTGTTCCACACTAATGCGTTCTGCCCGCGCGCGGTCGGGAACACCGCTGTCCCCGGACCCCGGTGCAGCCCGCCGTCCAGGGCCCGAATCAGGCCGTTGTGACAGGTGAGACCGAAGTACGTCACCGGACTCTTGACGGGTGCATGTTCCTCACCGTCAGAATCTGTTTGCTAACGATCAGTTGTGATTACTTCTGGGCCCTGATCGGACTTCGGGGCTCCGAATGAGGGAGAGCCGCATGACGGTCACGCGCAGATCGGTTCTGATCGCCGGTACGTCCGCCCCCGCGGCCGGAGCCTTACTGGGCACCGCGACCGACGCGCGGGCCGCCGACCGGCCCGCCCGCCGAACCGTCCCCCTCCGGGACGGCTGGCGCTTCGCGCTGGTCGACCTGGCCGGAATCGCCGACCCCACCGGCGCGTACGAGAACGCCCCCGACCCCGCGTACGACGACTCCGCGTGGCGGACGGTCGCCGTCCCGCACGACTGGAGCATCGAACTCACCCCGACCACCGAGCACGGTACGACGAGCGGCACCGGCTTCTTCCCCGGCGGCCTCGCCTGGTACCGCCTGACCTTCACCCTCCCGCCCGCGCTCGCGGGCAAGCGGATCTCGGTGGAGTTCGACGGCGTCTACATGGACGCGTACGTCTACTGCAACGGCACGGAGGCCGGCCGCCACCCCTACGGCTACACCGGCTTCGCCCTCGACCTCACCGACCTCCTCCACACCGACGGCACCACGGAGAACGTGCTCGCGGTGAGCGTGCGCAACCGGCTGCCCAGCAGCCGCTGGTACTCGGGCAGCGGCATCTACCGCGAGGCCCGCCTGGTGGTCACGGAACCGGTGCACGTGGAGCGCTGGGGTACGTACGTCACGACCCCGGAGATCACCGACGACCGAGCCCTGGTCCGGGCACTGACAGCCGTGGTGAACGAGTCGGGCGCCCCCGCCGAGGTCGAGATCGTCTCCAGGATCGTCGACCCGCGCGGCCGTACGGTGGCCCGCACCTCGTCCACGACCACGGTCACCGACCGGTCGACGGAGACCCATGAACTCACGGTCCCCGAACCGAAGTTGTGGGACATCGAGACCCCGCACCGCTACACCCTGAGGACCGAACTGCGCGTAGGCGGCGCCACGGTGGACACCCACCGCACGACCTTCGGCATCCGGAGCTTCCGCTTCGACCCGGACGAGGGCTTCCAGCTGAACGGCGTCCAGCACAAGATCAAGGGAGTGGACCTCCACCACGACTTGGGCGCCCTAGGCGCTGCGGTGAGCGTGGACGCGATCCGCCGCCAGATGACGATCATGAAGTCGATGGGCGTCAACGCCTTCCGCACCTCGCACAACCCGCCCTCGCCGGAGATGATCCAGGTCTGCGAGGAATTGGGCATCGTGATGATGGTGGAGGCCTTCGACTGCTGGCGCAGCCCCAAGACCCGCTACGACTACGGCCGGTTCTTCGAGGAGTGGGCGGACCGGGACATCACGGAGATGGTGCGGGCGGCCCGCAACTCACCGGCCGTCCTGATGTGGTCGATAGGCAACGAGATCTCTGAGTTCACGTCGACCGCGGGCCTGGCGATGGCGGACCGCCTGATAGCAGCGGTGAAGGCGTCGGACGAAACCCGCCCGGTCGTGATCGGCTCGCACCGCCACCGCAGCGTGCCCGCCCCCGGCACCCCCGGCGACCTGATCCTGGCCAAGCTCGACGGTCTCGGCCTCAACTACAACACCGCGGCCTCGGTGGACGCCCTGCACGCCCGCTATCCGCACCTGTTCCTCTTCGAGTCGGAGTCCTCGTCCGAGACGTCGACGCGGGGCGCCTACCAGGAGCCGGAACGCCTGAACACGGGCGAGAACCACACACCGGGCAGACGCGCCGTCTCCTCCTACGACAACAACCTGGCCTCCTGGACGATGAGCGGGGAGTACGGCCTGAAGAAGGACCGGGACCGCAAGTGGTTCGCGGGCGAGTTCCTGTGGTCGGGCATCGACTACATCGGCGAGCCGACGCCGTACGACGTGTTCCCGGTGAAGGCGTCCTTCTTCGGCGCGGTGGACACGGCGGGCTTCCCGAAGGACATGTACCACCTGTTTCGCAGCCAGTGGACGGACGACCCCATGGTCCACCTCCTCCCCATGACCTGGAACCACGAGCTGGGTGACACGGTGGAGGTCTGGGCGTACGCGAACGTCGACACAGTGGAGCTGTTCCTCAACGGAAAGTCGTGCGGCACAAGGCGGTTCGACACGAAGAAGACGGTCGACGGCCGCGTCTACCTGGAGACCACGGAGGCGACGGGCGACGACAAGACGGTCACCTCCGGTGCATGGCCAGGCAGTTACACGAGCCCGAACGGCAGTGCGGGCAAGCTGCACCTGACCTGGCATGTGCCGTACGCGCCGGGGGAGTTGAAGGCGGTGGCGAGACGGAACGGCCGGGTGGTGGCGACGGACGTCCTGCGGACGGCGGGCGAGGCGCACGCGATACGCCTGACGGCCGACCGCAAGTCCCTTGCGGCGGACGGCCGTTCACTGTGCTTCGTGACGGCGGAGGTGGTCGATGCGAGGGGAGTGGTGGTGCCCGACGCCGAGCACCTGCTCGCCTTCGAGGTCGACGGTGGTGGCTCGCTGGCGGGGCTCGACAACGGGCGGGAGGAGAGCGCGGAGCGCTATCAGGCGAGCACACGAACCGCCTTCCACGGCAAGGCGCTTGCCATGGTCAGGGCGGGTGTGGAGGTGGGGCGGTCGAGGGTCACGGCGCGTGCGGCGGGGTTGCGTACGGGGACTGTCGTGGTCCGTACGAGGGCGTCGCGCGACGAGGCGCGAACTCCGGCGGTTCCCTTCCCGCCGGACCCGGGCCCGGGAACCCCTGTGTACCCCCTGGCGGACGCGAGTTACTCCGGCCGCCCGGACACGTTGCCGGCCGCGATGCTCGACGGCGCGCCGGGCACTGGCTGGTCCAACGGGTTCTACAAGGCGCCGACCGCGTTGCTGCCGGCGTTCCGTGGGGCGCGTGCGGGGGACTGGGTGTCGGTGGACTGGGGGAGGGTGCGGGACTTCGCGCGGGTGGAGGTGTCGTTCACCGTGGATGCGACGCACAGCCTGCCGGCGTCGTTGGTGGTGTCGGTGTGGGACGGCGAGGGGTTCGCCCCGGTGTCGGATGCGACGGTCGAGTGGTCCGACGCCTCCGACACACCCACGGTGGTCACCTTCGCGGCGGTACGGGGGAGCGGACTTCGGCTGGCCCTGAAGAGCCGTTACCCGGGGGAGGAGCGGGGCGCGATCCGGATCAGCCGCTTGGAGACACCGGCAGGCTGATCCTCGCCCCCGCCGCCCTTACCCGTTCCCATCCCTCGGGGGCTGCCGCCCCCGAACCCCCGCTCCGGCCCTGAAGGGGCCTTGTCCTCAAACGCCGGACGGGCTGACTATCCAGCCCCGGCCGGGGGTGGGGGAGAAGGGGGGGC
>NZ_JBIAQP010000005.1:447077-522225 GCF_042889145.1 Streptomyces sp. NPDC002680 | reverse complement strand
GTCCGGCGTTTGAGGACGAGGCCGTTCAGGCCGACAGCGGGGGTCTGGGGGCGGCAGCCCCCAGGGATGGGACGGGTAGGGGCGGCGGGGGCGAACAACCCTTCGGGTGGCGGGCGCCCGGGTGCGGTGCCAGTCTGGCCCGCATGACGATTCAGACCGCCAAGCTCAGCGACCCGGCCGTCCGGGCCTTCGTCA
This sequence comes from Streptomyces sp. NPDC002680, assembly GCF_042889145.1. Classification (NCBI taxonomy): domain Bacteria; kingdom Bacillati; phylum Actinomycetota; class Actinomycetes; order Kitasatosporales; family Streptomycetaceae; genus Streptomyces; species Streptomyces sp. NPDC002680. The sequence goes on along the minus strand of NZ_JBIAQP010000005.1, from coordinate 522,030 downwards.
GCGCCGTGAACGCCCACGACCGCGAGGCCTTCCAGGCCGTCCTGGCCCCCGACGCGACCATGTCCGACGACGGCTCGGACCGCGACCTCGCCGACTGGACCGAGCGCGAGATCTTCTCGTCCCACGGCCACATGGACGTAGCCAACGAGTCCCGGGGAGGCCGCGTCCTCGTCGCGAACTACAGCAACGACACCTGGGGCGAGATGCGCACCAAGTGGACCTTCACGGTCGACGACGGCCGCATCCAGCGCTTCGAGACGGGCCAGGCCTGACACCCGTACGAGTTGTGGCTCGCCGGTATCAACCGCGGCCCGCTCGCCATGGGGCCGCTGGCAGGAAAGCGGGCCGCCGGACAGGCCCTGGAGGCCGAGGAAAACGCCGGAGCAATGCGGAAAGGGCCGCTCACCCCAGGCCAGCTGACCGAGATCAACCAGCTACTGGAACGGTGAGCGACCCAACCTGCTTTTAGGGGCGCGGGGAACTGCGCGACCAGCCCCCACCGGACCCGCAGCCAAAGAACCACCTAACTGACGTACTGATCCTGCTCAGTGACAGTCAACTGACCCGCCTTGATGGTCGCCACCCGCGGAGCCCGACGCGCGATAGACGAGTCATGCGTGACCATGATGAACGTCAACCCATGCTCACGCCACAACCCTTCCAGCAGCGCCATGATGTCGTCCCGCGTCCCCTCGTCGAGGTTCCCCGTGGGCTCGTCCGCGAGCAGCACCTTCGGCTTCTTCACCAACGCGCGCGCGATGGCGACGCGCTGCTGCTGACCGCCGGACAGCTCGGTCGGCGCGTGGGACAGCCGGTCGCCGAGACCGACCGACGCCAGCGCCTCCGCCGCCCGCTCGCGCCGCTCCGCCGGCTTCACGCCGAGCGGTACGAGGGCCGTCTCGACGTTCTCCTGCGCGGTGAGCGTCGGGATGAGGTTGAACGCCTGGAAGATGATGCCGATCTTCTCGGCGCGCAGCCGGGTCAGCTTGGCCTCGCTGATCGAGCCGAGGTCGACACCGTCCAGCTCGACACTGCCCTCGGTCGGCCGGTCCAGGCCGCCGATCATCTGAAGGAGGGTGGACTTGCCGCCGCCGGTGGGACCCTGGATGACGAGCTGGTCGCCGTCCTCGATGACGAGGTCGATGCCGCGCAGCGCCTCCACCGTCTCCTTGCCCCGCGTGTATCTCTTGGTGACACCGGTGAGCTTGTACATGAACGACTCCGTGACGTACGGGAATTGGGGGAAGGGAACCGCAGGAACCAGGAGCGGGTTACGACACGCTGCGCAGCGCGTCCGCCGGCCGCATCCGGGATGCCCGCCAGCCGCCCATCGCCCCGGCGATCAGACCGCCGGTGATGGCGAGGCCCGCCGCGAGCGCGATCGTGGTGAGGGAGACAGGTGCCGACAGCGCGATCTCCATCGTGTTGGCCGCCGACTGCTGACCCGGGCCACCGCCACCGCCGGGGCCGCCACCCATGCCGCCGCCACCGCCGCCGGTGTTGCCGAGCTGCGCGGTCAGCTTCGGGCTGACCGCGGTCACCGCGTACGCCGCCGCGAGGCCGAGGCCGATGCCGAGCGCGCCGCCGATCAGACCGTTCACGACGGACTCGCCGACGACCTGCCGGGTCACCTTGCGCGAGGGCCAGCCCAGCGCCTTCAGCGTGCCGAACTCACGCACCCGGCGGGACACGGCCGAGGAGGTGAGCAGCGCGGCCACCAGGAACGCCGCCGCGAGGACCGCGATGGACAGCCACTTGCCGACGCTGGTCGCGAGGTTCGAGGCCGTGGAGAGCGAACCGGAGACGGTCTCCGCGAGATCGGCGGAGGTCGTGACGGTCGTACCCGAGATGTTCTTCTGGATCGTCGACTTGACGGTGTCGATCTGCTTCGAGTCGGTCGCCTGGACGTAGATCGTGCTGACCAGGTTCGCGGAGTCGCCGAGCGTCTGCGCCTGCTTGAGCGGCAGGTAGACGTCGGTCGTGGACTCGCTGCTCTCGGGCGTCGCGATACCGATGACCTTGTACTTCGTACCGGAGATCGTGACGGTCTTGCCGACCGTGTACTTGTTCTCCTTGGCGTACGACTTGCTGAGCACCGCGACCTTCGCGTTGGCCTGCGCCGTCGTGAACGTCTTGCCGCTGGTGATCGTCGTGGTGGCCAGCGGGCCGAGTTCCTGGTTCGTCACGTCGATGCCCATGACGGAGTAGGAGTTGACGTCGAACGAGGCGCCGCCGCCCTGCACCTGCGGCGGAGCGGTGCTGCCGGAGTTGCTGTTCTGGCCGCCGCCGGGGCCGCCCTGCTGACCGGAGGACGAGGAACCGGACGACGACGAGGTGTCGGTCTGTGCCTTGCCCTGGGTGAAGGAGCCGTCGACCTTGGTGACGTTGAGGCTCAGCGCGCCCACCGCCGCCGACACGCCCTTCTGGTCGGCGACCTTGGTGACCAGCGCCGACTTCAGGGTCTGTCCGCCCTGGGTCGTCACACGGTCGCTGCTCTGGGTGTCGTCCGAGTCGTTCGAGCTGGCGTCGAACTGGAAGTTGGGTCTGTCCGACTGGCTGTTGCCGGTCGGTGCCGTCCTGGCCTTGGTGACCGTCATGTCGGTGCCGAGGCCGTAGAGCGACTGCAGGACCTTTTCCTGTGCCTGCTGCATGCCGGCCGACACCGAGTTGACGGTGATGACCAGCGCGATACCGAGCGCCAGACCCATGGCGATGACCAGAGCCGCCTTCTTGCGCCGGCTCAGCTCGCGCTTGAGATAGATGCCAAACATCCCGTTCCTCAAAGGTTCTTGGCGCCCCATGTGGGCGCTGCCACAAGCTAGGGAGGAACCTTTGTGGGGAACTGGGTAAACGGTGTGCGGGGACTGAGAAATCGGGGCCGAAACAATCACGAAGAATTAAGGCGCGCGGCCCGTTTTCCGTGCTGCCCATGTGCCCGAGCACACGACAGCCGCCCCATGACCCGGTGCGTACCTCGCGGTCCCACGCGAGGTCCACCCCCACCCGGATGCGCCATGGTGCGGCTGTCGCCTCCCCCCCTCGGTGTGGTCCGTTCCGCGCTGCTCGCGCCGCGCGTACTACCGGAACCCCAGAGCATCAACTGTGAAGCTCTGGTGGAGAAGGCGTGTCGAGCATATGCCTGCCACCGGCTCGAACGCTACGGAGTAATCAATTCCACTTGTGCAGGTTGATACTTCGAACATGTGCATGGGCGCCGCTCAGCCACGCCCCGCATACGGCATCGTGGTCGCGAGAACCGTCGCGAACTGCACATTCGCCTCCAACGGCAGCTCCGCCATGTGCCGCACGGTGCGCGCCACGTCCGCCACGTCCATGACGGGCTCCGGCGCGACCTCCCCGTTCGCCTGGAGAGCGCCCGTTTGCATTCGCGCGGTCATGTCCGTCGCCGCGTTCCCGATGTCGATCTGCGACACCGCGATCCGGTACGGCCGTCCGTCCAGCGCCAACGCCTTGGTCAGGCCGGTCAGCGCGTGCTTGGTCGCGGTGTACGGCGCCGAGTGCGGCCGGGGCGTGTGCGCGGAGATCGACCCGTTGTTGATGATCCGGCCGCCCTGCGGATCCTGCTCCTTCAACTGCCGGTACGCCGCCTGCGCGCACAGGAACGCCCCGTTGAGGTTGGTGTCCACGACGTGCCGCCACGCGTCGTACGCCAGATCCTCGAACGCCACCCCGCCAGGACCGAAGGTCCCCGCGTTGTTGAACAGCAGATCGAGCCGCCCGAACCGCTCCCGCACGGCCGCGAACAGGGCGGCCACGTCGTCGGGTTGGGCCACATCGGCCCGTACGACGAGAGAGTCACCGTCCGGCGCGAGCGCCGCCGTCTCCTCCAGCCGCTCGGTACGGCGTCCCGTGAGCGCCACCGACCAGCCGGCGCCGAGCAGTTCGAGGGCGACGGCACGCCCGATGCCGGAACCGGCGCCGGTGACGACCGCGATCCTCCCCGCGCTCATCAGGCGGCCTCGCCGGGGTAGCGGACGCCGATCTGCTCCCGGATGGTGTCCATCGTCCGCATGACGGCGAGGGTGCCGGCGAGCGGGACGAGCGGGGACTCGGTCTCGCCGGCCCGCAGGGCGCGCATCACCTCGGTCGCCTCGTGCCGGAAGCTGTTGCGGGCGCCGTGGTCCGGGGCGGCGACGAACTCCTCGGGGTCACGGCCGTCACGGTGCAGGACGAACCGGTCCGCGAAGAAGAACCCGTCGGGCACGTCGATCCGGCCCTTCGAACCGGTGACCGACGCGCTGATGGACGTACCGCCGACGATGGAGCAGTGCACCGAAGCGAGAGCACCGCTCTCCCAGGAGAGCAGTGCTCCCGTCTGGAGATCGACGCTCTCCGCCGAGAGCACTGCTCTCGCCGAGATGCCGTCCGGCTCCCCGAGCAGCAGCTGTGCGAACGACACCGGGTAGACCCCCAGGTCGAGCAGCGCCCCGCCACCCTGCGCCGGGTCCCGCAGCCGGTGCGAGGGCGGGAAAGGGCCCTCAAGCCCGAAGTCGGCCTGAACGGTCCGCACCTCACCGATGGCGCCATCGTCGACCAGCGCCTTCAGCCGCCGTATGACCGGGTTGCAGTAGGTCCACATGCCCTCCATCAGGAAGGCGCCGCGCTCCTTCGCCAGCGCGACCAGCTCCTCCGCCTCCCGCACGTTCAGCGTGAACGCCTTCTCGCACAGCACGTTCCGCCCGGCCTCCAGACACAGGCCGGCGGCGGCCCGGTGCGCCGAGTGCGGAGTGGCGACGTACACCACGTCCACATCGGTGTCCTCGGCCAGCGACGCCCAGTCGCCGTAGGCCCGGGGGATCCCGAACCGTTCCGCGAACGCCTTCGCGGAGGCGTCCGACCGGGAGGCGACCGCCACGAGTTCCGCGTCCGGCAGGTCCACCAGATCTGCGGCCATCGCCGCCGCGATCCCTCCCGTAGCCAGAATTCCCCACCGCACGCGCTCAGCCGACATGCCAGCCCCTAGTCCCGTGATCTCCATGAACCCTCTACGACGACCTCTACGGCCTCTGTGACCTCGAACACGCTGTACGAACAGCCTGTTACGAGCTGAGAGCATAGGTGGCGGACTACTCGAAAAGGGAGGGGCGCATGCCCGAGCGTGGCCGAACCGCGCGGGACGAGAAGACTTCCAGGAGTTCCCAGGGAGAGATACCCGCACCCGTCCCCCTATCGAAGGCTCCCGCCCGCTCCCTCCGCCGCACCGGCATCCTCGTCACGTTCATCCTCGGCGGGCTGACGGCGACGCCCCCGCTGGCGATGGACATGTACCTCCCGTCCCTCCCCGAGGTCACGACCTCCCTGAACGCGCCCGCCGCGAGCGTCCAGCTGACCCTCACCGCCTGCCTCGCGGGCATGGCCCTCGGCCAGCTCCTGATCGGCCCGATGAGCGACCGCTGGGGCCGCAGGCGCCCCCTCCTGGCGGGCCTGGTGGTGTATGTAGTGGCCACCGTCCTGTGCGGGATCGCCCCCAGCCTGGAATTCCTGGTCGCCTTCCGGCTGGTCCAGGGACTGGCGGGGTCGGCCGGGATAGTGATCGCGCGGGCGGTCGTACGAGACCTGTACGACGGCGACGCCATGGCCCGCTTCTTCTCCACCCTCATGCTGATCTCGGGGGTCGCCCCGGTTGTCGCGCCGCTCATCGGCGGCCAGATCCTGCGGGTGACGGACTGGCGGGGCGTGTTCGCCGTCCTCACGGTGGTCGGGATCGCGCTGGCGGTGCTGGTCTGGTTCCGCCTCCCCGAGACCCTCGACCCGGCGGACCGGCACAGCGGCGGAGTCGGCGAGGCCCTGCGCTCGATGCGCACCCTCCTCGCGGACCGGGTCTTCACCGGCTACGTCCTGGCGGGCGGCTTCGCCTTCGCGGCCCTGTTCGCGTACATCGCCGCGTCCCCCTTCGTCATCCAGGAGATCTACGGCGCGTCCCCGCAGACGTTCAGCCTGCTGTTCGGCGTGAACTCGATCGGGCTGGTGATCGTCGGCCAGATCAACGGCAAGGTGCTGGTCGGCCGGGTGTCGATGGACAAGGTGCTGGCGGTGGGCCTGGCGGTCATCACGCTCGCGGCGACGGCACTGCTGCTGATGGCGACGGGAGTGTTCGGCGAGCCGGGCCTGTTCCCGGTGGCGACCGCGCTCTTCGTCCTGATGTCGGCGATGGGCCTGGCGATGCCGAACACCCAGACGCTCGCGTTGCTCCGTACGCGTCACTCGGCGGGCGCGGCATCTGCCCTCCTGGGCACCACCTCCTTCCTGATCGGCGCGGTCGCCTCCCCGCTGGTGGGCATCGCGGGCGAGGACACCGCCGTCCCGATGGCCGTCGTCCAACTGGCGGCAGCACTGGTGGCGGTCGGCTGCTTCGTGGGAATGTGCCGTCCTTGGAACGCACGTACGACCCTGGAGGGAGCGGAGAGCTGACCGCCGCACCGAGACTGCGCGTCGACACCCCGGAACGGGCCGGCCTCGACCCCGAGGAGATGCGTCACCTCGTACGAGAGGTACGCGCCCTCACGACCGGCGAGCGCCCGTGGGCCCCGGCCGCGGTGGTGATCGTCGGCCGAGGCCCGGTGATCGCGGTGCGGGAGGCGGCGGGCTGGGCGGTGCGGTACGCGTCGTACGACGAGCGCACGGACACGGGAGTGGAACTCCCGCCGGAGGCCAGGACCCCGGCAACGATGTCGACCCCCTTCGACCTGGCCTCCCTGACGAAGCTCTTCACGGCGGTGGCGGCGGTGCAGCAGCTGGAACGCGGCACGCTGGGCATGGACGCGAGGGTCGCCGCGTATCTGCCGGACTTCACGGCGGCGGCCGAACACGACATCACGGTCCGCCAGCTGCTGACCCACACCTCGGGCCTGCGCCCCGAACTCCCCCTGTACGACTGCCCGGACGACGCGGCACGCAGAGCACTGCTGAGAGCGGAGGCCCCGTCGTCGAGGCCGGGCGTGTACCTGTACTCCGACCTGAACATGCTGCTCCTCCAGTACGTCCTGGAGCGCATCACGGGCCGCACGCTGGACGTCCTGATCCACGAGGGCATCACCCGCCCCCTCGGCATGACGGCGACCGACTTCGGCCCCTGCCCCGAAGCGGCGGCGACCGAGGACCAGCGCAGACCGTGGGCCAAGGCGGAACGGGGGATGGTGCGGGGCGAGGTCCACGACGAGAACGCGTGGGCGCTGGGGGGCGTGGCGGGCCACGCGGGCCTGTTCTCGACGGCCCACGACCTGGCGGTCTTCAGCCGCTGCCTGTTGGCCGGCGGCGCCTACGGCCCGGCGCGCATCCTGGGTCCGGACTACGTGGAGCTGCTGCTGACGCCGCCGGGCCTGGGCTTCACGGTCGACCAGCCTTGGTTCATGGGGGAGTTGGCGGGAAGCGGAGCGGCGGGCCATACGGGCTTCACGGGCACGTCCCTGGTCCTGGACCGGGCCACGGACACTTTCGCGGTACTGCTCGCCAACGCCGTTCATCCGAAGCGGAGTTGGGGGCGCGTGGGGAACGGGCCGAGGGCGGGGGTGGGGGATCGGGTGGCTCGGGCGGTACGAGGGAGATGAGGGCGTGTGCGGCTACGGCCGCCGTGCGAGGAACACGAACTCCCGTCCTGGACGGTCGGGTGCGTCGCGTACGCCTCTCACCTCGTACCCCTGGGAGAGCAACTCGGCCTCGATCTCGTCCCGTTCACGGAAGCGCAGCGTGGAGTCGGAGGTCAGCACCTCCCCGTCCTCGGCGAACACGAAGGTCCAACGGAAGCTGACGAGCGGCCCGTTGAGGCCGGTCAGCTCGACCCAGCTCTCGACTGAACCGATGCCGGGGACATCCGTCACGCGGTACGAGGAGTCACGGTTCCACCCCTCCCAGGCGCGCTTCGACGGATCCCGGCTCTCGAAGACGAGGTGACCGCCGGGCCGGAGGGCGGCGTGGGCGCCGCGCAGGGTCTGCCGCCAGGTGTGCGGGTCGGTGATCTCCTGGGCCGCGTTCGCGGTCATCGTCGCGAGGTCCACCTGGAGGGACGGCAGGGCTGTCGCGTCGCCGTGGATCCAACGGACGTGCTCGGCACCGGACTTGGCACGGGCGACGTCGAGGGAGGCGAGGGCGGGGTCGACGCCGATGACGTCGATACCGCGGGCGGCGAGGAGCAGCGCGAACACGCCGGTGCCGCAGCCGATGTCGAGGACGCGGTGCGCTTCGAACTCGGCGGCGAGGTCGACGTAGGCGTCGAGGTCGGAGCGGTCGGGGTCGAGGGGGTCGTAGACGGCGGCCAGGCGGGGGTGCTGGAAGACCTCGTTGGGCATGGGGTGACGGTAGCGGGGGCAGAGTTGCGCGGGCACGGCCTTATTCGCCGCCCTCCGGCCGCTGTGCCGCCCGCTCGGCGTCGGCGGTGGCGCGGCCGGTGGCGGCGAGGAGGGCGATCAGTGCGAGAACGACGAGCAGGATGACGACCAGCAGCAGGATGGTCAGGGCCGTCGGGTGGTTCCACAGTGCGAAGATCAGGCACACGATCAGCAGGGCGGCCACGGCGATCCACCGGCGGTGGGTCTGGGTCCAGGTCCCCACCCGGCCGGTGCGGAACTCGTGGGCGTAGGCCCACTGCGCCGCGGAGCCGGCGGCGCGCTCGGACCTGCCTCGGACGGCGCGCGGCAGCCGTCCGGGACCGATGAGGTAGGCGCCGAGCGCGATGAGCACACCCAGGACGATCGCCGTGCGCAGGCTGACCCTCAGGAAGTGCAGCAGGGTGTCGAAAACGGCTGCCGCGGCGGCCTCCGACTGGACCTGGGGCGGGAGATGGTCCAGGTAGTAGCGGCGGGCGACGACCAGGACGACGGCCACGACCAGGCAGGCGAAGGCCGCGCCCAGAGCAGTACGGGCCAGCGCGCGGCGCCGCCGGTGGGCCAGCAGCACGCCGGCCGCGCCGATCACCACGACGATGACGGGGAACCAGCGCCCGATCACGTCCAGCAGGTGAGCGCCCTTGCGGATCTTCTTCAACTCGTCGGACTGGAAGAGGACCATCTGCTTGTCGACGTCGGGGATCTTGGCGGCCGGGGACACCCCGGCGTCCACGAGTGCCTGCTTGACCTGGTCGACGGCTTCCCCGACGTCGAGGGTGACCGTCCCGCTCTCCACACCCACGGCGCCCCGGCCCTCGCCGGTGAGCGCGTGCACGACGGTGCTGTGGGCGGCCCGGTTGGCGTTCGTCCAGATCCGCTCGAAGCGGTCGCTCTCCACGAAGCGGGTGGCCACCTTCTCGACCGTGCCGTTGACCGCGCTGTCGAGCTGTGGGCCCAGTCCCTTCACCGCCTGCGCGGCGCGGGGCGGCAGGCCCTGCGTCCGCAGCCACGCGGAGATGTCCGCGGCGGCTCGGCTGCCGTCCACCCGCACATCCGCGGCCTCGGTGATGCGCTTGACCGCCGCGGCCTCGATCGCCGGATCCGAGGCCAGCGGGGAGACCGTGTCCACGTAGCGGTCGGTGTCCAGAGCGATGTCGTGCACCCACACCGTGAGAAGTGCGACCGGCACGAGGATGCAGGTGAGCACGATCAGCACCGCCGAGACGGTCTTCCGTGCGATCCGCGCGGGCGCCGAGCCGTGCTTGGTCCCGCTCCCCGGCGCGTCACCCCCGCCGGTCCCCGGGACGGCGGCAGGCTCGGGCGGCTCGTGAGGGCTGGTCATGGCTGCTCCGGGGCTCCTGGGGGACTTGGTCTTCCTCCATCTCCGCCGCTGCACGGCGAGACGGCCCGCCCAGGAGGGCCGTACGGGCGAACACGGTCACCCGCCGTGAGTGGCGGCCCCGGCTCGGCTCAGCGGGTTTTCGTGGAGGACCGCTTCGTGCCCTTGCTCCTGCCGGTGCCCGTGCCGCCGCGAGCAGGCTTGGCGGGCACGGTCTTTCGCTTCGTGGCCGGCCACTTGAACTCGACCTCCAGCTCGATCTCGCCGTCACCGATCTCGACCTCTATCTCGCCGCGAAGGTCGTCGGGGATCCGCAGGCTCAGCGTTCCGAAGCCGAGTTCCACCTCGGCCTCCCCGCCCTCCCGCAACGCGGCTGCGAGTGCCGTGAGCTGGTCGGCCGCCTCAAGGCGTGACATCGAGCGCTTCTGTTCGAACTTGAGGTCCTTCATGAACGCCTCCGATCGGATTAAAAGGGTGGATAGAGCTCATTGTCATGCCATATATGCGTTTGGACACTCCAGGCGTCTCCAGGCGTCTCCATGCGCGACAGACGGAGGAGTCCTAGGGTTGAAGGGAACCGTAGAGCCTGCGGAAAGAAGGGCATACGACATGTCCACTGCATCCGAAACCCCTGTCCTGGACACCCTCGCCGCCATGACGGTCGACTCGTTGGAGCGCTGCGGCCTGCCCCCGGACACGCTCATCCTCACGCGTATCGCGGCGCTCGCCGCCTCGGACGCCCCGCCCATCTCCTATGTGGCCCATATCGACCCCGGCCTCAGGGCCGGCCTGACCGCCGAACAGCTGCAGGACGTCCTGGTCGCCATCGCGCCCATCGTGGGCACCGCCCGCGTCATGACGGCAGCGGGCAACATCGCCACGGCACTCGGCATCGCCATCGCCGTCGCCGATGCCGAGATCGGGTCCGAGGGCTGAGAGCGGACGCCCACCCCTGTATGAGCGATCCGCTGTATCAGCGATCCGCGCGGCCACGTCGGGCGGTGAGGCCACGGAGTCCGACCGTCCGACGTGTGCTGTGCTCGCCGCCGTCGGGCCACGCCGTGTACGAGCCGTCCGCCGACCGGCCGGACCCGTCGTCGATCCTGGAGGGGCCGAGGACTCGATGGGCACCATGAAGTCGGCCACCTCACCGACTCCGCCGGGCGCCATGAACCGGGTGACCAGGATGGCCGTGTCGGACAGATAGAGCTGCCGTACGGTCATGCCGTCGCCGTCGGGGAGCTCTATGGCGAGTCGGCAGTGCCCCCCCCGCGTTCGCCGTCCAGGAGCGAGGCGAAAACACTGGGCGAGTACTGGTTCACAAGGATCTCCCTGCCCGGTCCGACGCGCTGCGTCAGCTCCGGCAGGCACGCGTCGGCGGCCCGTCCACGCCAAGCGTTCGCCGACCCCACAGCCGTCGCCTCACCCGGCGTGGGTGAAACCGGAACGGGCCGGTGTGCCGTGCGCTGGTGCAGGAGCGCTGAGATACTGGCGGAGGGAGTGCCGTCCGTGACGTGGCCCTGACGGACAGGGGCGGTGAGCGCCGTGGCCGAGAACTACGAGGACGCGCGAGGACCGGCCGTTCCGTGTGCCGATCCCCTGGGAGACCCGTTTCTGCGCACCAGGTTCGCCCTCCCCGCCAGGCCCGCCACGTTCCTGCGGCGGCAGCGGCTCGTCGACCACCTCGACCACGCCCTCGGGACACCGTTGACGCTGCTCAACGGCGCGGCCGGAGCCGGCAAGACCCTGCTGGCCGCCGACTGGGCCGACGGACTGCGGTCGCCGGTCGCCTGGCTCACCGTCGAAGCGGGGGACCGGCGTCCCGGGGTGTTCTGGGCGTACGTCGTCAAGGCCCTGCGCGCCTGCGGTGCGCTGCCGCCCGGCCCGGTGGGGTTCCCGGCGGACGCGTCCCGGGTGGACGACAGGCTTCTGGCGGCGCTCGCCGCCGAGCTGAACGATCGCGGACGGCCCGTGGTCCTCGTGCTCGACGAGTACGACCGCGTGACCGCTCCGGAGGTCGCGGAGCAGTTGGAGTTCGTCCTGCACCACGCCGGGCGGGGGCTGCGCCTCGTGATCGTCAGCCGCACCGAACCGCTGCTTCCGCTGCACCGTTACCGGGCGGCCGGCGAGCTGACGGAGATCCGCGCCGCCGAGCTGGCCTTCACCTCCGAGGAAGCGGTCGCCCTGCTGGAGCTGCACGGTCTGAGTCTTCCGGTGCACGCCGCGCGCGCCCTGGTGGAGCGCACGCGGGGCTGGGCCGCGGGCCTGCGCCTGTCGGCCCTCGCCGCTCGGGAGAGCGCCGACCCGGAGGTCTACCTCAAGGAGTTCGAGGCCGACCGGAGTGCGATCGCGGACTTCCTGCTGGCCGAGGTCCTCCGTGGGCAGCCGGAGGAGACACAGGACCTCCTGCTGCGGGTCAGCGTCCTCGATCGTTTCTCCCCCGAACTGGCCGACGCGCTGACCGGCCGCACCGATGCCGAGCCCCTTCTCGTCGGGCTGCACCGCGCGAACGCGTTCGTCGAGTACCTCGGGCACTCGTGGTACCGCCTCCACCCGCTGTTCGGCGAGATACTCCGGGCCCATCTCCGCGTGCGCCTGCCCGGGCTGGAGCCGGAACTCCACCGGCGGGCCGCGCGGTGGCTGCGGCATTCCGGATTCCTGCCGGAGACACTCGCCCATGGCACCGCCGCGGGCGACTGGGACTTCGCCGCCGGTGTCCTCGTCGACGACCTGGCGATCGGCCGACTCTTCACCGGCCTGCGCGAGGGCGACCTGGCCCAGGTGTTCTCCGACATGGGGCCCGAGGCCAGAAGCCCGGCCACGGACCTCGTACGTGCGGCCCGCGACCTGGCCGGGTGCGACGTGGACCGCGGTCTGGCCCGCCTGCGCCACGCCGAGGAGCGGCTTGCCCCCGAGGAGTCCGGCCCGGCGCCCGACGTGACGCACGACCGGGCGGCCGCCGAGCTGAGCTGCGCGCTGCTGGAGGCCCTGGCCGCCCGGCTGACCGGTAGTTCCCAACGGGCCGAGAAGGCCGCCGAGGCGGCCGACGGACTGTGGCGGGAAGTCCCGGCGCGGCTCCTGGACGAGCATCCCGAAATGCGCGCTCAGCTGCTGACCCATGTGGGATCGGCGTGTCTGTGGGCGGGGCGTTACGAGGAGGCGCGCACCGCTCTGACCACCGTGGCCGGCATGCGCGGCGGCGCCACCACCCTGCTGCCCCGGGAGGAGTCGATGGGACACCTGGCCCTGCTCGACTATCTGAACGGCTGGCTCGGCCGGGCGGAGCGCAAGGCACTGGCGGCGGTGTCCGAGACGGAGCGGGTCGGTCTGTCCCAGCCGGCCGGCTCCGGCCTCGGACAGCTGGTCCTGGCCGCCGTGGCCGTCGACCGCCATGAGCTGGACCGGGCCCAGGCCCTCCTCGACGAGACGGCCCGGCTCCCCGCCGGCGCGCGGGATCCGGTGCCTGCGGCGGGGCGAGCCCTCGCCACCGCCCGCCTCCTGTTGGTCAGGGGCAAGGCACGAGCCGCGGTCGAGGCGGCGGACCCGGTCGTCTCCGCCGCCGTGGCCTCACCCTGGTCGGCAGGCCATGAGGCGCTCGTCGCCTCCGCCGCCCACCTGGCCGAAGGACGGCCGGACGAGGCCGCCGAGCTGCTCCAGGACATGTCCGGCGACCAGCCGGCGTGCGCGGTGGAGGCGGCGGCGATCCAGATCGCCGCAGGGCGTCCCGAGGCGGCCCTGAACCTGCTCGACAGCATCCGTACCCACGGCCGGACGGGTCCGGCGGTGACCGTGCGGGCGGCGCTGGTGAGGGCTCAGGCAGCGGAGCGGGCGGGCGACACCGCCACGGCCCGCGGGCTGGTGGCGCAGGCCCTGCTAGACGCCCGGCGCGAGCGGCTGCGGCGTCCGTTCCTCGACGCCGGACCATGGATCCGGCCTCTCCTGGCCACGGCTCGGCTGCACGAACTGGCAGCGGGCTGGCTCATGCCCGGCCCGGAGACCCCGCCCTCGCTGCCCCTCGTGGTGGAGCTCAGCGGACGCGAGCGCGACGTCCTTGAGCGGCTGGCCCGGATGATGTCGACGGAGGAGGTCGCCGCAGACCTCTATGTGTCGGTGAACACGGTGAAGACGCACCTCAAGAGCGTGTACCGGAAGCTGGCGGTGAACCGGCGGAACGACGCGGTGCGCCGCGCGCGTGACCTCGGGCTGCTGTGAACGCACGTCGGTGAGTGTGGCCGGCCCCCCTCGGCAGGACATCGCGGGACCCGGGCTTCCCCCGTGACGGGTGAGGCGGGGGGCGCGTGCTTCGGATGCGATGAGGGGGCGGGACATGCGTCGGCGGACGGCCCGAAGGCGGCGATCCTCGCCACCGGCGGCATCACCCTCGCCGGTCTCCAGGTCTCCAGGTCTCCCGGTCACGCGGCGCCTGCCGACCGCACAGCGAGGCCGTCCGCGGCGGCCGTCCGCCGAGGCCCCGGCCGGAGCGACCGGACCGACGCGCCGAGTTCGAGGGAGCCGCCTGTGTCCAGGACCAGAGCCATGAACGCCCCGGCCACGGCCCGCGGTACGCGCCGTGCCGAACGCCGGGCACACGCGGACTGCACGGGCGGCGTCTACGGATCCATGCTCGCGGCCTCCGTGGTGATCGGCGCGGGCTCCCTCGGCTCGTTCCCCCGAACCGAGCTGGTGCTGCTGCTGTTGCTCACCGGAGCGGTGTTCTGGGTCGCGCACGTGCATGCCCAGCTGTTCGGGGCGCGCCTGGCACAGCAGGCTCTGGACCGCCAGGTCGTGCTGCGGGTGTGCCGTGACGAGTGGCCGATCGCCAAGGCCGCCGTCCCGCCGGCCGCCGCGGTGGCTGTCAGCCCGCTCCTGGGGCTGGACGTGCGAGGTGCCCTCTGGCTGGCTCTCTGCGTCGCTGTGGCCGGCCAGGTGGGCTGGTCCGTGACCGCGGCGAGCCGCGCCGGTGCCTCGCCGCGGCTCATGGCCGCCACCGCGTCGGTCAACCTGCTGCTCGGCCTGCTGATCATCTCCGTCAAGATCGTTCTGACCCATTGATCCCGGGTGCCGTCCGCCTGTCCGAGGCAGTCCACGGAAGGACAGCTCGTGCGCTACGAATTCCGAGTCGAGGGACATCTGTCGGAAACGCTGGCCAAGGCGTTTCCGGAGCTGGGCCACGTGGTGATGTCCGGCCAGACCATCCTGTTCGGCCCCGTCGTGGACGAAGCGCACCTCTACGGACTGCTGGCACGCTGCCAGTCACTGGGACTGCGGGTCCTGGAGATGCGCCAGCTGCCGGAGTGACGGGCCGGGCGCTGTGGTGAACCCGCGGCGCGCACACTCACCCGCGCCGGGTGAGGCGCCCGGCACCTGGCGTGGGCACGCTGAAGATGTCACAGCACTGCGGCCGGGCGAACGCCCGAGACGGAGGACGGACATGAGCGCGCAGACCTACCTGGCGTACGACTTCCCACTGCTGAGCGCCTTCTGGACCATGCTCTGGTTCTTCCTGTGGATCATGTGGTTCGTCCTGCTCTTCCGGATCATCACCGACATCTTCCGCGACGACACCATGAACGGCTGGGCGAAGGCCGGCTGGCTGGTGTTCTGCGTGCTCCTGCCCTTCCTCGGCGTGTTCGTCTACGTGATCGCCCGAGGTAAGAACATGGGCCGCCGCGAGATCAAGCAGGCGCGTGCGCAGCAGGAGGAGTTCAACGCCTACATCAGGCAGACCGCGGCCGGCGGCCGGACCAGCAGCGTCGACGAGCTCGCCAGGCTGTCGGAGATCCGCTCGCACGGCGACATCACGGACGAGGAGTTCCGCAGGGCGAAGGAGCTGGTCCTGGCCGGCCACGGTCCGGCGGAGTCCTCGGGAGCCACCCCGCCCCCCTCCGGTCGCTGAGCATCCGGAGACCACACGAAACGAGGCGCAAGATGACTGCGACACACACCCGTCCGGAAAGCACGGCGAAGCAGGAATGGGCGAGCGGCCTGACGGCCTTCGCGGCCGTGATGCTCTTCCTCGTCGGCCTGCTCGACATCTTCCGGGGCATCATGGCCATCGCCGAGGACGACATCTTCCTCACGACGCGCAACTACGTGTTCGAGTTCGACCTGACCGGCTGGGGCTGGGTCCACCTGGCCCTGGGCGCGATCGCCGTGATCGTCAGCTTGGGACTGTTCGGGACCGCGACCTGGGCGCGCGTCGCCGGCGTGGCCGTCGCCGGACTCGTCATCATCGCCAACTTCCTCTCCCTGCCGTACTACCCGGTGTGGTCGGTCGTGATGATCACCATCTCGGGCTTCATCATCTGGGCCCTGTGCGTGGTCCGGCGCGACAGCCCCTTCGACCGGTCCGAGCAGCGCCCGACGTACGAGGAGCGCCCGTCGCACAGGGTGTGAGGCGGAAGAGAGGAAGAGAAGGAGGGGCCGACAGGTGAGACACCACGGCGGCGGCACGATGGGCCCGAGTACGGCAGGATCCCCGGCCGTACTCGGGGGCCGTGCCGGACGGGCCCGTCTCGCGGTGCTCGCCCTGCTGGGAAGCGTCGTGGTGCCGCTCGTCGTCGCCGGTCTGCGGAGTGTGCTGTGGGCGCTGGTCGGCATCGCCGGACTGGCGCTCGCCGCCGTCGGGGTGTGGTGGACCCTGGCGCACACCGGTGCGCTGCGTGTCCTCGGGGCAGCGCTGTCGGTGGTGGCGCCGGTCACCGTTCTCACCCTGTACGCCGCGTACGACATGCTGTGGCCGGCCCTGCTGTCCCTGGCTCTGTGGGTGCTGTCCGTGACGATGGCCCGTACGGCCCTGAGCCCCGGGCACACCGCTGCCGAACAGGCCGAACAGGCCGAACAATCCGAACTGGCTGTCGCCGAGGCGCCCCACAGCCCCTGGATCCTCATGAATCCGCGCTCCGGCGGTGGCAAGGTGGGCCGATTCCACCTGGTGGAGAAGGCCAGGGCGGCCGGCTGCCGGGTGGTCCTGCTCGAAGGGGGCCACCAGGATGTCGCCGAACTGGCCCGGCAGGCCGTCACCGAGGGGGCCGATCTGCTGGCGGTCGCGGGCGGCGACGGCACCCAGGCGCTCGTGGCCGAGGTCGCGGCACGCCATGACGTGCCGTTCCTGGTGATTCCCGCCGGTACCCGCAACCACTTCGCCCTCGACCTCGGCCTGGACCGCGACGATCCGGCGGCGGCCCTGGAAGCCCTGACCCATGGCGTCGAACTCCGCATCGACCTCGGATACGCCGCGGACCGGGTCTTCGTCAACAACGCCTCGTTCGGCACGTACGCGTCCGTCGTCACCGACCCCGCGTACCGGGACGCCAAGACCCGCACCACGCTGCGCACCCTCCCCGGCCTCCTCACCGGCGAGGGCGCGTCCGGACTGCGGGCGCGGGCCGACGGAGAGTCCGTCGACGATCTTCAGGCCCTCCTCATCAGCAACAATCCCTACGGACGCGCTGTCGACGCGGCCCGTCCGGGGCGCAGGGAGCGACTGGACTCGGGCCTGCTCGGCGTGGTGTGCGTGCGGGTCGGCAACACCGCTCAGGCGGCCCGCCTGGTGCGCGGCGCGCGCTCCGGGGGACTCATCAGGCTGAGCGCCGGGGAGGTGACGGTCGAGGCCGACACGGACACCCTCCCGGTCGGCATCGACGGAGAGCACGTCGTTCTGCCGTCACCCGTCGTGTGCCGCAGCGACCCCGGGGCACTCCGGGTGCGCGTGCCACGCCGTCGCCCGGGTACGCCACGGGCGGGCGCGGCGACGGCCGACTGGCCGCGCGTGGCACGGCTGGCGCTGGGCTCCGCGCCCCTGTTCCCGGGCCGGGGACAGCACGAGCCTTCCGGCCCGGGGCGGGTTCGTGGCGGCGGCCGTGACAGCTGAGGCCTTGTCGGGCATGGGGCGGAGGGGATCGGGGGTTCGGGGAAACGGCCCCCGTATTACTCTGATCACCGTTCAACGAACGGCATTCGAAGCCTGGCACACGGGAAAGGTGACCGGTGATGTCGCTGAGCCCCGGCGATCCGGACTCCATCGGCGGCTACACGCTGGTCGACCGGCTCGGTAGCGGCGGCATGGGCGTCGTCTACCTGGGCCACTCGGAATCGGGACGGCGGGTCGCCGTCAAGGTCGTGCACGCGCAGTACGCGCTGGACGAGGAGTTCCGGACGCGCTTCAGGCAGGAGGTCGCGGCTGTCCGCCGGGTGAGCGGGGCGTTCACGGCCCCGGTGGTGGACGCCGATCCCGACGCCGCGCAGCCGTGGATGGCGACCCTGTACGTGCCGGGCCGCACGCTGTCGGACATCGTGACCAAGGACGGCCCGTTGCGCGGACGCGAGTTGCGCGTCCTCGCGCTGGGCCTTGTCGAGGCGCTGCGGGACATCCACCGGGCGGGTGTGGTGCACCGCGACCTGAAGCCGAGCAACGTCCTGATGGCCGACGACGGGCCGCGCGTCATCGACTTCGGCATCTCCCACGCCGTGGACAACGAGGCCCTCACGGTGACCGGGCGGCTGATCGGCACCCCGCCCTTCATGTCCCCGGAGCAGTTCGCCGCGCCGCGTGAGGTCACCGCGGCCTCGGACGTCTTCTCACTCGGGTCGCTCCTGGTGTACGCGTCCACCGGTAACCGTCCGTTCGACGGCAGCAGCCCCTATCTGACGGGCTACCAGGTGATGTACGAGGCACCGCACCTGGACGGAGTCGCCGAACCGCTCCGGAGCGTCGCCGAACGCTGCCTGGACAAGGACCCGGCCGCCCGGCCCGGACTGGCCGAACTGCACGGACTGCTCCGGGGGTTGGGGGACTCGGCCGCACCGGACGCACCGCCGGGAGGGGCCGACGTGGCGGAGACCGACCATGGGGTCTCCGGTACGCCCTCCGGCCCGGGAGAACCGGCCACGGCGCAGGGAACGGGCGGAACGAGGAGGGCGGCCCGCACCGGAAACAGACGCCGAGGGCGGGGCATCGCTGTCGGCCTCGCCGCAGGGGTGGTGGTCGTTGCCGGTCTGAGCATCACGGCCGTGAAAATCGGATCGGACAGGAACGGCGACTCCCAGTCGCCCACTGCCTCTACCTCCGCCTCTACCCCCGCCCCCACCGCTGCCCGCGCGTCCGCGGTGACCCTGCCGCCGAAGCATGTGCCGTGGGACTACCAGATCGGCGGCGCGTACCCCCTGCCGACCGGCGTGCGGGTGGTCAGCCGCAGCTATGAGGACGCGCCCGCGCAGGGTGCGTACAACATCTGCAACATCAACGCCTTCCAGGCGGAGAAGGGCGCGGAGGGCGACTGGAACCCCGACCTGCTGCTGCGCGACGCGAACGGGGACATCGTCTACGACCAGGACTGGGGCGAAGCGGTCCTGGACATCCGTACGGACACCAAGCGGCAGCGCATCGCGGCCGAGCTGGACACCTGGATCGATGAGTGCGCGGCCGGCGGGTACAAGGCCGTCGAACCCGACAACTACGACTCCTTCACCCGCTTCCCGGAGTACCTGACGGCCGACCAGGCCAAGGCGCTCATGAAGCTTCTGGTGGCACACGCCCACGGGGAGGGTCTGGCCGTCGCCCAGAAAAACACCGTCGAACTCCTGCGCGACCGGGCGTCGGTGGGCCTGGACTTCGCCGTGGTGGAGGAGTGCGGCCAGTGGAACGAGTGCGGGGAGTTCGCGGACGCGTTCGACGACAACGTGTTCGTGGTCGAGTACACGGCGAAGGGCATGGCCAAGGCGTGCTCCAGCTGGAGCAACCGGCTGAGCATCGTCCGCCGCGACTCGGAGGTCGAGCCCAAGGGTGCGAGCGACTACCTTCGCGATCCCTGCTGACCTGCGGAAGACAGTCCGGCTCCACAGCGAAAGGGGCGGAGAAGAAGCGGCCGTTCCGCCCCTCGCCCCCACCTCTAGAATCACCCCGTGAACAACCCCGTTTCCCCTGCTGACGCCCTACGCGCCGCCCTCGCCGGTCTCCTCGACGGGCTGCCTCCGAAGGTGGCCGCGCAGGCGGTCGAGCGGCTGATCGCCAACTATCGGGGGCGGACGCCGACCGACGCACCCGTACTGCGGGACCGTTCCGACGTGGCCGCGTATGCCGCGTACCGGATGCCGGCGACCTTCGGGGCGGTGTGCTCGGCGCTGGACGCTTTCGCCGAGGCCGCGCCCGACTGGGCGCCCGGCAGCCATGTTGACGTAGGGGGCGGGACGGGGGCTGCGACCTGGGCGGTGAACGCGGTCTGGAAGGGCGTACGGCCGGTCACTGTCCTCGACTGGGCCGAGCCGGCGCTCGCCCTCGGGCGGGAGCTCGCCGCCGCCAAGCCGGAGCTGAAGGGGGCGGAGTGGCAGCGCTCTCGTATTGGAGCGGCGCTCAGAATCGAGAGCACTGATCTCGTCACGATCTCCTACGTCCTGGGCGAACTGACGGCGACCGACCGCACCTCCGTGGTCGAAGCGGCGGCCGACGCCGCGCAGGCCGTCGTCGTCATCGAACCCGGCACCCCCGACGGCTACCTCCGCGTCATCGAGGCCCGCGACCGACTCGTACAGGCCGGCTTCCACATCGCCGCCCCCTGCCCGCACAGCGCGGCCTGCCCGATCGTCCCCGGTGAGGACTGGTGCCACTTCTCGGCCCGGGTCAGCCGCTCCTCCCTGCACCGCAAGGTGAAGGGCGGCTCCCTGCCGTACGAGGACGAGAAGTTCAGCTACGTCGCCGCGGCCCGCTTCCCGGTGACCCCGGCGCCCGCCCGCATCGTACGCAAGCCCCAGATCCGGAAGGGCCAGGTCCTGCTCGACCTGTGCGAGACGGAGCCTGCGCTGCGCCGGGCCACGGTGACGAAGCGGCATGGGCTGCTTTATCGGGCCGCGCGTGATGCGGACTGGGGGGACGCCTGGCCGCCGGGGGAGGGGAGCGGGAGCTAGTGGCTCGGCTCGGGTCCTAGGTCTTGCGCCTGCCCTTTGCTGTGCGGTCAGTCCGTTGACGTGTCGGCGATCCGGGTGACGAGGAAATCCAGCCGCTCCTCCTGGCCGTCCGGGGGGATTCGGCCGCTGTCGGACAGGACGGCCATGCCGTGCACCGCGCTCCAGGTGACCTCGGCGAACAGTTCGCGTCGTTCGTTGTCCGGGCGGAAGCAGCTGACGAACTCGTCGAAACAGGCCCGTAGCGGGGGCGGTGTCTCGGTGCTCGCGAACTTCAGGTCGGTGGGCAGGACGAACATCGCCTGGTACAGGGCGGGCCGCTCGGTCGCGAACGCCAGATAGGCGCGGCAGACGGCGCGCAGGGCCTGCCCCTGTTCGGGGGCGGTCTGCCGCGCGCGGCGCAGGTGGGCGGCGAGTTCGCCGAAGCCGTCGAGTGCGACGGCGCGCACGATGGCGTCCTTGCCGTTGAAGTGGCTGTACAGCACCGGCTGGCTGTACTCGACGCGTTCGGCCAGCCGCCGTGTGGTCACCGCCTCCCAGCCCTCGGCCTCCGCGAGTTCGCGTGCGGCTGTGACGATCAGTTGATGGCGGTGGGCGCGTTCGCGTTCACGGCGTTCGGTGATGGCGGACATGACCACATTCTAGCAGCGCTAGACATCCTGTCGCGGCTATGTCTATCGTCGACATAACTTCTAGCGCCGCTAGGAAATGCAGCGGGCGCTGTCATCGAGAGGGGAAGCAACCCATGCTCACCAACGTCGCCAACGTGCTCGCCGGACTGGTCGGCGCAGGCATCATCTTCATCGGCGTGCGCGCTCTTTGGGCACCGCAGGCCGCGGTCGACTTCGGCATCCCCGGTACGCCGACCGAGGACCGGAACTTCCAGGCCTGGCTGTCCGTCAAGGGCGTGCGCGACATAGCCTCGGGGCTCTTCGTCTTCATCCTGTTGGTCGGCG
Source organism: Streptomyces sp. NPDC002680 (assembly GCF_042889145.1). Taxonomy (NCBI): domain Bacteria; kingdom Bacillati; phylum Actinomycetota; class Actinomycetes; order Kitasatosporales; family Streptomycetaceae; genus Streptomyces; species Streptomyces sp. NPDC002680. Next base: position 500,494 of record NZ_JBIAQP010000005.1, on the reverse strand, counting down.
CGACACCCCACTTGCTGGGCTGGTTCATGCTGGCCGCCACCGGCATCCCCGTCGGCGACGCGCTGATCGTGCGGCGCAGCAACGGGCCCAGGGCGGCCGTCTACGGCATCCACGGGGCCACCGCCGTGGTGATGCTGGCGATCAGCGTGCTCCTGCTCGTCGCATGACCGCTTGCCTGTCCGGCGGATCCTGCCGGACAGGCAAGCGGTACCGAGGAGGGCTCAGCGCTTCAGCGTGAAGGTGAAGTCGCCGGAGAGCTTGCCGCTCAGTCGTACCGCCGAAACGACGTTGCCCTCCATGACCAGCCTCTCCACCTCGGCTCGCGACAGACCGCAGCCTTCTGCGATCAGTCGGACCGGCCGGACAGGAATCCGCGCCGCGAACCGAACCGATACGTCGATCACCTCACGGTCCCCGCGATCCGGTCCGCCGGTGTCGAGGCGCCAGGCGTTGTCCCAGTCCAGGGCGATGCGATTGCGGCGCCGTACGGCCGGGTCCTGGAGCAACTCGGCTGCCAGGGTGGGGTCGTTGGCGTGCAGTCGGTCCAGTAGCTCGGGGTGTATGGAGCGTACGTTCAGGCGTTCCAGGACCGTGATTTTTGTGGTCTCTCCGCAGGTTGTGCACAGCGCGAGGAGCCAGACGTCCAGGAGCTTGTGGTTGGCGTTGACGCGGAATTTGCCGCTTGTCCGGAAGCTTTCGGACGCGCACGCGTGGCAACGGCGGCGAACGAGCGGCAGGCGGGTGGGCATGACAACCCAGTTTTCGAGCACAGAAGTACACCGGTTTCAGTGTGAGAAGTCCGCAGCAAAAAGCAGCACGGCGCACATGCCTGGATGTGCGACGCGCGACAGATCAGCACTCGGGGGGTCTCACACGGTGTACAACGGGACGTCCTTGCCTAGACGACTCTGGTCAGGCAGCACGGTAATGGCGCACAGCGGCGCCGTTCCACTGGTTTTCGAGCGCCTCGCGGGCGGTGTGGTCGGCGCCGGAGAAGAATCAGGGCCGGTCAGTCACCGTCACCGTTGAAGCCGTCCGACTCCGCATCGGTGCTGTCTTCGCCGTCTTCGCTGACCTCTCGGCCGGAGGCCTCCCGCGCCGCGCGCTCCAGTCGGCTCCGGTAGCTCTCCCACCATGCCCCGTCGCCCGGTGGCATGTTGTCGTTTCCCTGCACATAACCGACAGCCCCGTCGATCAACTCTCGCACGATGTCGGCGTGGCCGGCGTGCCGTTGAGTTTCGGAGATCACGCGCACCAGGATGTGGTGCAGTGTCACCTCTCGGCGTTCCTCCGGCCACCACGGGACGTGACCGGTCGCGTCGAGTGCCAGCGTCGCGATCGTGCGGTTGGAGTGCTCCCACGCTTGGCGATACAGCCCAACGATCTCCTCGCGCGACTCGTCGGCAGCGGCCCACATGTCAGAGTCGGGCTCTGGGTCCTCCGTGTACCACCAGGGCGGCGGCTCCTCGCCGAAGAACGGCCGTCCGAACGTGTCGCCGAAGTACCCCAGTTCCATACTGGCGACATGTTTGACCAACCCCAGAAGGTTCGTGCCCGTGGGGGTCAGCGGGCGGCGGACGTCGTATTCCGAGAGCCCGTCGAGCTTCCACAACAGCGCGTCACGTCCGTCTTGCAGGTAACGGAGGAGGTCCGCTTTCGGATTCGGTTCGATCATGCCGGGCAGTCTTCCACTCGGCACTGACAGCCCAGCACTGACAGCCGGGCTCTACGAAGTCCCCAGCACACATAGGTCTGCTCCAGGCGCCGGAGTACGCGGCGACTCTCGCGCAGGGCGCCGTGAAGCGGGGCGCGATCACGAGCGACCAGGCGGACGAGCGCGTCGCCCTCGTCGCGGAACGGCAGGCCACGCTCGCCCGGACACCCCCGCCGATGGTCTTCGTGGTGCTGGACGAAGGCTGCATCCGTCGGCCCATGGGCGAACCAGCCGTCATGGACGCCCAGTTGGCGCGGCTGGTCAGGTTCGCCGAGCTGCCGAACACCGTCCTCCAGGTCACCCCGTTCGACATGGGAGAACGTAGACCGTTCAACTTGCCGGTCTACAACCTGACTCTGCCGGACCGTTCACTCATGTCCTACGCGGAGTCCGCCCAACGGGGACATCTGGAACGGGAAAGCATGTTCGTGCTGCCCATGCTGACGGCCTACCACCAGCTACAGGCTGAAGCGCTTTCTCAGGCAGCTTCTGTGGCCATGATCGAGCAGCTACGAAAGGGCACCCCGTGACGACCGAATCCCCGCGTTGGTTCACGTCCTCGTACAGCGTCAAGGGCGGCGAGTTCGGCGCCGTCTGACCGACTGGCTCCGTATCCGTAGACACCGCCCAGCGGCGAAAGCTCCGCTGCTTTTTCGATTCCCGGGCCGTGGCCGCAGGGCGGTGTCGTCACGTCGGTCGTGTTCCGCTGTGGGCACCGGCCGTGGGACGGGGCGGCTCGTCGTCCGGTCGGCGTCCTTCCAGCAGGGCCTGGCCGAGCGGGGTCAGCGTGTGCCACACGGTGTTCTTCACCCGCTGGCTGATGATCAGGTTCGCGTCCCGCATGGTCGAGGTGTGTTCGCTCGCCGAGGCGGTCGAGATGCTCAGCCGCCGGGCGAGCTCCCCTCCTGTGGTGCCGTCGGACGCCGCGATCTCCTCCAGGACCGCCGCGCGCGTACGTCCTAAAAGGCGTCCCAGAGCGGCCGGCCGCGGTGTCCCGGAGTCGTCCGTGAGCAGCTGGAGGCTCCGGTTGGCGGGGTACACCAGCACCGGGTTCAGCTCACCGTCCCGGAGCGTGATGGGGCGGCCCCAGCAGAAGTACGAGGGGATCAGGAGCAGTCCCCGGCCGTTCAGGACCAGATCCTGACGTACCGGGTAGTCCACCCTGAGCACCGGCGGCTCCCAGCGGGCCAGCGGATGGATGCTGCCCAGCAGCCGTTCGACGCCGCCGTCCAGGAGGTCGCGCGCCCGCAGGGCCCGTTCGCCCTCGATCACCGTGCGGATGCGGTGCCATGGGCGGCCGAGTACCCGCTGGTGGTAGCGGCGTACGGCGCCGCCGAGCCCGCGCATCGTCTCCGGCTCGCCCTGGGCCAGCCGACGTATCCATGGGGTTGCCTGGCGCCGGGCGGGCAGCAGGGCCAGTTCGCTGCGCAGCCGGGTGCGGTCGACGCTCGTGATGGCGTCGACGGCGGACTCCAGGGTGGACCCCGCGCCCGGCGTCAGGAAGTCGGGCGAGTAGCCACGCGGTGGCGCGAGCCGGCGCAGCAGGGAGATCGACGGGTCGAGCGGGTCGGCGACCGTGGCCCGCCAGGGCCCGAACACGATGTGGTCCGGTGAGCCGCCGAGCGCGTGCAGGCTCAGCAGCGTCTCCCAGGCCGGATCCGGCGCCGGGGCGAGGCGGACCCGCCCCAGATCCTCAGCAGAGAAGTAGATGTTCAGCACAGGCAGAGCCCCCCGAGGCGACTGGTTGTGTGCCGTAAGAGTGCGGCGCGGGTGTGAACAGTTGCACCGTCGCGTTCACAAGGGTCCCGTGGGCCCGGTCTTTCGGCTGAGACCGAAAGTGAATGCGCCGCGAGAGCCCCCCGGACAGCCTGAAGGCGACCGATCGACGTACGGGTAGACGTACGGGTAGGGGGAGACCTGGTGCGCGGATCCGCCGTGCTTTCGCTGATGCCAATGCTGTTGCTCGCGACGCTCACCGCCTGTGGACCGGGTGACGTGACCGAGCCGCCCGAACTCGCCGCACCTGACGCGGCGTTCCCACGGGAGGCGACCACCGGTGAGCTGGTGACGCTGCGCCGGGCCGAGGACATCCTGGAGCGGCGTTGCATGGCCCGCGCCGGGTTCCGTCTGCCGACGGCTCCCGAGCCGGCCCGGACCGGTACCGAGCCGCCACCGATGGCGCTCGTCCTCGGCGACGTGCCGTGGGCCCGCGAGCACGGCTACGGCTCCCGCGTCCGTACTCCCGGGGAGATCGCCCGACTGCGGGCGAACGACCCGGTCGGGGACTACCTGCGCGCGCTGACGCCGCAGCGGCGCGCCGAGGCACTGCGCGCCTGGCAGGGCGGCGGCGTGGACACCGTCGAGGTCACCCTGCCGGGCGGCGCCACGACGGGGCGCAGCACCCGGGGGTGCACCAGCGAGGCTCGCGGAGAGCTGTACGGCGACTTCCGCACCTGGTTCGGCGCGGACGCCGTGGACCGCGGTGTCACGGCGCTGGCCATGAGCCGGGCGCAGACGGACCCCGCGTACACGAAAGCGCTGCGCCGCTGGTCGGACTGTGTGGCCGGGCGCGGGCTGCCCCACGAGTCGCCGGGGGCCCTGCGGGCCGCGCTGGGCGACTCGGCGCCCGCGGCCAAGGAGGTCGAGTACGCCGTCGCGGAGGCGTCCTGTGCGGTGGGCTCCGGCCTGGCGGCGGTCGCGGGGGACGTCGAGGAACGGCATCTCGCCGATGTGCGCGAGCGGTATCGCGCCGATGTGACCAACGCCCGGCGGATGCGGCTCGCCGCACTGCCGAAGGCGGAGCGGATCGTCCGCGACGAAGACCCGTCGCGGCGCAACACCCAGAAGAACAACAGCCAGAAGAACAACACCTAGAAGAACAACACCTAGAAGAGAGGCACGAGATGAGGCAATTCGTACGGAGTGTCCTGGCAACGGCGGCGGTGATCGGGCTGGTCGCCGGAGCGGCACCCGCCATGGCCGCCTCGGACGCGCGACCGTCCGCGGCGGCGGTCGGCGCCCCGACTCCGGTACGGGCCGGCGCCGACCTCAGCGCGCTGGCCGCGGCCGACGGCGCCGACGGCTACCTCTACGCCTACGACCTGCCCAACTTCCAGGGGGCCTGGTGCCGTTGGGACCGCGACGACGAGTGGTGGGGCAATGACTGCGGCAACTTCAACGACCGTGCCACGTCCGTGTGGAACAACGGGTTCCCCGGCCTCTTCAGCGAGGTCGCGCTCCGCCGTGACGTGAACCCCAGCACGAACCAGTCGTCGTTCTGTATCGAGGCGGGCAACTACTACGCCGATCTGTCGCTGGGCTACGAGAGATTCCTCGACGGCGGCTGGGCGGACAACGCGGTCAGCGGACACCGGTGGTTCACCGACGACGCGGACTACATCCACGACCCGCACTACGCCTGCTGACCGGAGGGGGGAATCATGGCCATCACCATCAACCCGCGTGCCACCTGGGGGCAGTACGCCCCCTGGTACCTGCAGCAACACGCCTCCGCTGATCCCGAGGTCAGTAAGAATCCGAAATGGTCCGGCGAGAAGGGCGTGTTCCTGCACTACCTTGGCCCCGGCAGCACCAGCGACCTCCTTACGGAGGAGGACTGCCGCAAGGCGATCGCCGAGGTCTATCTGGAGCACAAGACCGGTGGCGAATTCGAAGGAGACATCGCCTACAACTACCTCGTCTGCCCGCACGGCCACGTCTACGTGGGGCGCGGACAGGAACGCGGAGAGGGAAACGGCGGTGAAGGCGAACCCATCGAGAACATGGGGCGCAACGAGGGCTTCTACTCGATCGTGGGCATGATCCGCTCCGGGGACGTGGCGAGCGAGGCACTGTTGCGCGGGATCAGGGGGCTCATCGACTACCTGCGCCACGACGCCAACCGCAAGACCGGGAACAAAATCCTCCCGCACTCCTTCGGATGGGACACCGACTGCCCCGGCAACCTGCACATGTACGCGCGGCAGGGGTCGACGATCGATCCGTCCGTGCCGTGGCGGGCGGTAGCCGACATCTACGTGTACCGGACGCAGAAGTGGGTGAACGAGACCTACGACACGGCACCCGGATACGTGATCTGCTCCGAAACCGGCTACACCGGCTGGAACACCGTCCTAGCCCTCACCCAGGGACTCCAGCACGAACTCGGCATATCTCCCACCGTCCAGACGTTCGGCCCCGGCACCTTCAGCGCCGTGAAGAACCGTGCGCTGCTGCCGGATTCGGAGCCGAGCCAGAATCTCCTGCGCCTGTACAACGGGGCGTTGTGGTGCAAGGGCTACTGGGCCTCCCCCTTCCTGGTCGGATGGGGCACGGACTCCCAGACGTCCCTTCAGCAGCTCTACGGCGACATGGGCCTGGACTACGGGAACGTCGCGCAGCGCGTGGCCATGTGGCCGCACGTACTGAAATCCCTGCTGCGCATGGACCAGTTCCGCCTCGTGCCCGGCGGCGACCCCCACGTCCGGGCGATCCAGCAGCGGCTCAACTCCCGCTATGTCGCGGGCATCGGCATTCCCGCGATGAGTCTGGTGCCCTGCGACGGGATCTACTCCCGCGATGTCCAGCAGGGGCTCATGATGGCCATCCAGTACGAGATCGGGATCGCCCTGGGCTCGATCAACGGATACTTCGGGCCCGGGACACAGGCCGCCCTCAAGGGAAGGGGATCGGGGGCTCTCACGGGCGACCTGCGGTACCTCTTCCGTGCCGCGTGCTACTTCAACTCACCGACGTACACGGCGAACGGACAGGCGAACTACCTGGCGGCGGACATCGGCACCGATGCCCAGACCGGCACGCACCTGGGCTGGCTCCAGTCCTTCCAGAGGTTCTCGCAGATTCCCGTCACGGGCCACAACGACTACACGACGTGGGCGCAGCTCCTCGTGTCGTCCGGGGACACCTCCCGCGACGCCACCGGCTGCGACTGCATCACGGAGATCACCGCGCAGCGGGGGCAGTTGCTCAAGGCCAACGGCTACTCGATCGTCGGGCGCTATCTGGACGAGCACCTCGCCCCGGGTGACGACGGCTACCTCGGCAAGGCACTCAAGCCGGGCGAGCCGCAGACCATTCTGAACGCCGGGCTGAGGTTCTTCCCGATCTTCCAGTACAACGGCACGGAACTCGGCAACTTCACCTACGACAAGGGTTACGACCAGGGCAAGAAGGCCCACCAGAAGGCCGTGCAGCACGGGATCGGTACCGGCACCTGCATCTACTTCGGGGTCGACTACGACGCGACCGACGAGGAGATCACCAGCCACGTGGTGCCGTACTTCAACGGCGTCAGGGCCGGGCTCGCCGAGCTGGGCGGCCGCTACACGTTCGGCGTCTACGGGTCCCGCAACGTGTGCGTCCGGGTGTCGAAGGACGCCGGGGCCCGCTGGTCGTTCGTCTCCGGGATGTCCTGGGGATTCTCCGGGAACCTCGGCTTCCCGCTGCCGGAGAACTGGTCGTTCAACCAGATCCACGAGTACCAGTTCCAGGCGGGCTGGGGCCTGGACCACAACATCTGGCGCGACGGCGGCGATCCCGGTGTGTCCGCCGTCGGCCAGGGCGAATGAGGAGGAAGCCGATGATCTCCAGACGCGGTCTGCTGCGTGTCGCCGCCGGCACCGGTGTGCTCGCCGTGGTGTCGGGCACGTCGATCACCTCCGCCTCGGCCGTCGAGCCGTCCACCGGGCAGTGGCCCGGCGAGGTGTCCGCCAACGGCTGGCGGATCGACCCCGCCTCCGTCACGGTCCACCACATCCAGGGGTCCGCCGCCTCCCTCGGGCTGCGGCGCGGTGCCGCCGGGGCGGTGCTGCTGCACGTCGCGCGCCGATGGCACTACGAGATCGCCGCGCTCGACACGGGCGAGGGCGGCGGTGTCACCGGCCACACCACGCGGCGCACGGTGGGGGCCGACTTCGAGTCGAACCACCTCTCCGGGACCGCTGTCGCCCTTCACCCCACCGCCTATCCGCTCAACGGAAGCGAGGGACTCTGGCCGTATCAGGAGACGATCGTGCGGGACATCCTCGCGGACTGCGACGGCACGGTCGTCTGGGGCGGTGACCTGACCCCGGTGAAGGTCTCGCACTTCCACATCGCCGCCCGCCCCGGCGACAAGGCCCTGGCCCGTGTCGCGGCCCGGCTGGACCCCGGCCGGTCCGCTGCGCCCCGGGCCCAGACAGCGGGCACGGTCGCCGACCCGGCCGCCCCGTTCCGCAGAACCATGGCACGCCGCCTGCAACGGGCTCAGGGCGACTGAGCTGGGGCTCCCGTCGTCCCCAGGCCCTCACCCTCACCCTTGCCCGACGGCACCCCGGCCCTGTCCATGACCCCCGCCATCTCATCCGGCGGAAGCGCCGGGTTCGCGCCCGCGCAGTAGGCCAGTTCGGGCTCGGTGAGGGCCTCGATCAGGCGGGGGAGTGGCAGGCGGGGGTCCCGGGCTGCCGACTGGCGGGTCCAGGTGTCCGGGTCGTGGCTCAGGCGCTCGATCAGGTCGGGGGTGGCGGCGGGGTCGCGGACGACCAGGTGGCGGTAGATCGGGTCCGGGTGGTCGGCGTAGTGGGCGAGGCCCTCGCGGGGGAAGTTGGGGTGGCCCGTCGCCATCCAGGCGGAGAACGTTCCGCCGAGTTTCGCGTACACGCCCATCAGGACCTCCACCGGGGTGTCCGGGTGGCATACGGCCAGGAGTCTGTGGACCTCGAAGTCCGTGTCCTCGGCCAGCAGTCGCAGGAGATCGGGCGAGAGGTGAGGGCTGCGGGCCGCCGCTCGGCGCAGGAGGGGGTGGGCGGAGGTCACGGCTCTGCGTAGCACGTCCTGGTCGGCTGTTCCGGCGCCCACCCAGTCCACGTCGACCCGCGCCCACGCTTCGACGGTGACGTCGATCGCGGCGCGTCGGGCCTCGGTCAGCTCGGGGCGGAGGGAGACCGCGAGGCGTACGTCGTGGTCGGGGTCGACGGCGAGCCGGTCCACCAGATCGGGTGGCAGGGACGGATTGGCGGCCAGGTCGGCCAAGTGGACGCCCTTGGTGAGCAGTTGCTCCGCTTCCGCGCGGTCGAGGCGCCCCCGGCGCAGGGCCTCGCGGAGGGAAGCGGGGTCGGCGAACAGCGCCGTGGTCAGCTTGGCGTCCTGCGGGCACGCGCACACCTCGGCCCGCCGCCGTACCTCCGGGTCGGGATCGGCGAGCAGCGCCGCGTGCTCGTCCGCCGTCAGCTCGTCCCAGACGCGCAGGGCGGCACGTCGTGCGGCCGGATCGGGATGCCCGGCCAGGGAGGCGAGGAAGGACGGCGCCACGTTGTCCGAGTGCAACACCGATTTGCGTACGGACAGTTCGGGGTCCGCGAGGAGGCGCTCGCACGCGGCGTCCGGCAGCGGACGGACCTTCGTCCGGTGATCGAGGGTCCACTCAGGGCCGATCGCGACAGCGGCCCGTACCTTGGGCGAGGGGTCGTCCACGAGCAGGGCCCGCTGCTCGGGCTCCGCCTGGCCGCTCGTCGCGAACGCGGATCGTACGTGCGCGATCGGGTGGGCGCGGACAGCCGCGATGGCCGACTCGGGCAGCCCCGGCCGGATCATGGCCCGGTGGAGGGATTCGAAGGGTCTGCGGTCGTCCCCGCCCTCGAAGGAGATCAGCCGGAGCAACAGCGGTGTGGGGAGGGCCGGGTTGGCGGCCACTCCGTCCAGCGCGGATGAATAGTAGGCGACCATGTCCCAGCTCCCCCGACCCGTTCCCCTTGGTTCGCGTGCGGCCACCTCGGGCACCCCGTGCGGCGGCTCCACGGCATCCTATTCGGCCTGCTCGGCGTCCAGTTGGTGGTCCGCCCAGACGTACGTCTCGGGGAGCAACTCGCCGATCGGGACCGCTCGGAGGTCGTCCGCCTTGCCGACGATGACCTTGAGCGTCGGGAAGTAGTCCAGAAGCACCTGGCGGCATCGGCCGCACGGCGGGACGACCCCTCGCTCGCGGTCGCCCACCGCGACGATCGTGTCCAGGTCGTACGCGCCCTGGGCCGCCGCCGTGCCGATGACGACCAACTCGGCGCAGGGGCCGCCGGTGAAGTGGTAGGCGTTCACCGCCGTGATGATCCGGCCGTCCCGGGCGCGGGCCGCTGCCGCCATGGTGTGGTTGTCGCCCCGGCAGCGTGTGCGGGCGATGTGGGCCGCCGCCTCGATGAGTTCGTGGTCCACGGGGTGGTGGGTGGTCATCTTTTCCGCGTCTCCTCTTCCTTCACTACAGCAGCTTCCTTCTCCTTGGCCACGGCAGCCGACGACACGAGTGTTGCCGCCGCCAGGCTGCCCCACAGAGCCGTCGCCCCGTGCGGTGCCAGAGCCGTGATCACCGCCGGGGACACCGCCAGGCCGAACCCCGTGGAGAGTTCGAACCGGGCGAGGGTACGACCCATGACCTGGGCCGGAGCCATGGCTGTGACGAGCGCGGTCGCGCTGCCCGCGTAGATGATCTCGCCGATCGTGCAGAACACGGAAACGACGGCGACCGCCGGAGCCGCCCAGCCGTGCCCCAGCGAGGTCGCCGCGAGGAAGCCGACGTACGACACCGCGAGCACCACACCGGAGGCTGCCAGCACCGTCCGACGGGAGTATCGGGACAGCAGCACGGTGACCGGGACCTGAAGGGTGACCACCAGCACCGTGTTGGCGACGAAGATGGCCGCCGACCACATCGGGGAGGCGTGCAACTGCGTCACCAGCACCAACGGCAGCGCGATCTCAGGGACGTTGAGGCAGAAGACGTACACCACGTTGATGAACGGATGACGTTGCGCATCGACATCAGCGGGATCGGCGGACCGCCGTCCGAGCGACTGCGGTTCGCGGCCTCCTCGCTGGCCGAACTGACAGCGATGCTCCACGTGCTCGCCGAACCCGGACACCATCCGCAGCTCGCCGGATGGGCCGGGGACGTCTGGGCCGGGCTGCGGCCCGAGCTGGCCGAGCGGCTGCGGGAGGCGGACTTTCTCTGGCGTTCCTCGCAGGCCGACTTCCTGATCCCCGCCCGGCCCCGGTCGACCCTCGCCGAGGAACTGGACGACGTGGACCGGATCGACGACGAGAGGTATGTGACCGCCGCGCTCGTCACCACGTGCGGCAGCAGCCGGGTCCACTTCGGTGCGCCGTCACCGCTCAGCGACAGGGCCGCGCGCGAGTGGGCCCTGGACCTCGCCCAGGCTCGTGGCGCGCGCCAGGAGGCCTTCGCGGAACGGCTCCTCGCGGACCCGGCCGCAGTACGGGCCGGGGTGCGCGACACCCTCGAACAGTGCGCCGACGCGTTCTTCGACGCCGCCTGGACGGACGTCGCGGTACGCCTCGCCACTGATCTGCGCCTGAAGAACGACCTGCTGAAACGCCAGGGCGTCGGGGCCGCACTCGACTCGGTCTCCGGCGCCGTCGCCCTCGCCCCCGACGGCGACTGCATCGTCGTGGACAAGCTCCAGGACAAGGCGACCGCCGCCCACGGAGCCGGGGTCACCTTCATCCCCAGCGTCTTCGGCCGCCCCCACCTGGTCGCGGTCCACGCGCCCGGCTGGCATCCGGTGGTGCAGTACCCGGTGGCCGAGCCGAGCCCGTCGGCGGAGCCGGTACCGCTGGAAACGGTCACCCTCCGGCTGGAGGCGCTCGCCCATCCCGTACGGCTACGGCTGCTGCGCACCCTGGCCTGCGGCCCGCACACCACCGGCGAGCTGGCCCGAGTCTGGGACCTCACGCCGCCGGAGGTCTCCCGCCACCTCGCCGTCCTGCGCCGCGCGGGCCTGCTCACGGCCCGGCGGCACGGCCGCTACGTCCGGCACACCGTCAACCTGCCCGACCTGACGGCACTGGGAACCGACCTGCTGGCGGCCGTGCTGCGCTGAGAGGCTTCCCTACTTGTCCTGCGCCTCCTCCTGGTCCTGTGCCTCCTCCTCGGCCCGCTTCTCCTGCAGCTTCCGCACCAGCTCCCGTTTCTGGGCCTGCGGGTCCGTGCCGCCGCCCACCTGCTTGCCCCGGCCGCCGCCCCGCAGGGCGTTCTTGCCCAGGTTGCTGCGGGTGCCGCCGACTCCGAGCATGTTTCCGCCGCCTCGTGCCATCGCACATCTCCTTCTGCCGTAGATAAATGACGATACGTATCGTCTCGCCAGACCGGACCCTCTCACCCTCCGCGAGACGCTCCGTCTTGTCAACCTGATAAATTGCCGACATGGTCCAGAAACCCGCCCCCGACAGGCCCGCCCCCGACTCCACCCGCCGCAGCGAGAAGTCCCGCCGCGCCATCTATGAGGCCGCCCTCGCTCTCATCGGTGAGGTCGGGTACCAGAAGACGACCATCGAGGGCATCGCCGCCCGGGCCGGCGTCGGGAAGCAGACCATCTACCGGTGGTGGTCCTCCAAGGGGGACGTCCTCATGGAGGCCTTCGTCGATCTGAGCGAGCGGGCCTCCGAGGTTGCCCAGCCCGGGGGAGACTACGTCATCCCCGACACCGGTGATCTCGCCGCCGACCTCAAGGCCGTCCTGCGCCTCACGGTCGACCAGCTGCTCGACCCCGTGTTCGCGGTGCCGTCCCGCGCCCTGGCCGCCGAAGGCTTCGTCAACGAGGAACTCGGCCGCAGATACGTCGCCAAGCTGCTCAAACCCTCGCTCCAGCTGTACGTGCAGCGCCTGCGCTCCGCCCAGGAAGCCGGGCAGGTGCGGGCGGGCATCGACCCCCGTATCGCCCTCGAACTCTTCGTCTCCCCGCTCGCCCAGCGCTGGCTCCAGTACACCGGACCGATCTCGTACGAGTACACGGACACCCTCGTCGACTACGCCCTCCACGGGATCGCCTCGCCCGGCAGGTCTTCTGGCAACAAGGAAGCCCAAGACGGCTGAAACTGGTGGATGACAAATACTGCTAATCGACCGAAAAACGGCCGATCCGGCCCCCCGCACGCCTCGTCCCACCCACCCCGGATGTCGGCTCCGGCCTCCCGCAGCGCAGGATGGTGGGACCATGGAGCAGGCTGTCCGCACAACAGCGAGGCGAGGCGATACATGAGCGCGGAGTTCGGCGGTCGTACGACGGGCCGGCAGGGCAGGATCTCCCAGTGGCTGCGTGGACGCCGTACGGACGCCCACGAGGCCGCCGCCGGCGCCGAGCGCGGGCGCCGTGAGGAGCTGCTGCTCGCCGCCGCCCGGGCGGGACTGCCCCTCGCGCCCGCCGCGCACCCCTCCGCCTACCGGTGTTCCTGTGACCGCGTCGGCTGTCCCACGCCCGCCCGGCACCCGATCTCCTTCGCCTGGCAGACGCAGTCCACCACCGACCGCGCCCAGATCGAGCGATGGGCCCGGCATCAGCCGCAGGCCAACTTCATCACCGCGACCGGCATAGTCCACGACGTCCTCGACGTGCCCCTCGAAGCGGGGCGCGAGGCGCTGGAGCGGCTCCTCGGGGCCGGTATCGAGGTAGGTCCCGTCGCCGAGAGCGACGACGGCCGGCTGCTGTTCTTCACCCTCACCCGTGGCACCCCGGAGGACGAGGACGAGTGGTGGCCCTGCGAACTGGACTGCCACCCCGAGACCGCGGACGAGCATCCGGGCCTGCGCTGGCACTGCCGGGGCTCCTATGTCCTCGTACCGCCCGCCCGGTTGCCCGGTGAGCAGGGCGTGTACTGGGTACGCGGGCCGGAGTTCGCCCTGCCCGACCCGCTGAGCCTGCTCGAAGTCCTCACCGACGCCTGCGCCCGGTACGCCGGCGAGGAGCCCGACCACGCCACCGCGGCCTGGCCCTCCCGAGGCTGAACCCCCGCCGGAACAGCCGGAGTTACTCTCCCTGCGCCGCCGTCAGACCCTGGATGCGGCTCAGGAACTCCACACCCTGGCTCGCGGCGCCCTTGGCCGGGTCGATGACCGCCTGGTTCGACACGAACTCCAGGGTCAGCGACTGCTTGATCTCGCCCGTCGTCAGCGCCCGCACACTGTCGCTCGGCTCCGGGATCGACGTACCCAGCGCGGCCGTCTGCTTCTCGTAGTGGTGCGTGGCGAAGAAGACCAGCGCGCCGCCGTCCGCCGTACGCAGGCCCAGCGGGGCGAAGTCGTCCTTGCCGAGCGGCTCGTCGATGTACTGCGTGACGAGTCCGGGCTTGATGGCGCTCTTCTTGCGCTGCTCCACCCAGCCGCTCGTGTGCACCCCGGGCGCGAAGACGTCGCCGGTGCCGTCCTTCAGATAGGTCGCGTAGTCCGCGCTCAAGTCCTTGGGCGCGACGGCCAGTTCGGCCGAGTCAGCCGTCACCGGCTCCGCGAGACCGTCCTGGTCCGTCTTGAACACCGGTACGTCGTTCGGGGCGACCAGCGTCAGATACGCCACCGCCCACGGCTCGGCCACATTGCTGCGCGTGAACACCAGCAGCCAGCGCGCCTCGTCGCCCTTGTTGGCGTCGGCGTCCGCGACGAACCAGCGCGGCCAGCCCGCCTTCTTCGGGATCGCGAACCTGGTGTCCGTGAACTCCAGCGGTACGTACGACGGGTTGCCGGCCGGGTTGTTCTCGCGCCCCGCGTTCAGCCGGGCCGCGTCGATCGCGCCGAGGGCGCCGGTGACGTAGTCGGCGTCCAGGGAACGGTCGTACGCCTTGTCCGCCTTGTTGTACGCGGCCGTGAAGTCCTTCAGCGCCTCGGCCGCCTCCGCGCGGGTCGCCGCCGGGACCACCTCGCGCTCGCCGTGCACCACGACACAGCCGCTCGCGGCCAGCGACAATACGGTCACCGAGGCCGCGAGGAGGGCACTCCGGTCAAGACGACTTCGTGGCGTCCTTCGTGGTGTCCTTCGTGGTGTCCGAGGGCTGCGACCCCTGCTCAACCTGCTCATCAGCTGGCTTCACCTTCCCCTTCCCGGAGGCGAACCCTACCGGGGCGAGGAACAGCGCGAGCGTCGGGATCAGGTACAGCGCCCACACCGTGACCTGGAGGACGGTCGGGTCGGGCTGGAAGTTGAGGACGCCCTTGAGGAGGGTGCCGTACCAGCTGTCCGGCGGGATCGTGTCGCTGATGTCGAAGGCCTTGTTGTTCAGGCCCGGCAGCCAGTCGGCCTCCTGGAGGTCGTGGAAGCCGTACGCCAGGACGCCCGCCGCGACGACGACCAGCATGCCGCCGGTCCAGGTGAAGAACTTCGACAGGTTGATGCGCAGGGCGCCCCGGTAGAAGAGGTAGCCGAGGACGATCGCCGTCGCGATGCCCAACAGCACGCCGATCAGGGGGCCTTGGGTGCCGTCACCGGACGCCCGTACCGACGCCCACACGAACAGCGCGGTCTCCAGGCCCTCGCGGCCCACCGCCAGGAACGCGGTCGCGACCAGCGCGCCCGTGCCCATCTGGAGGGCGGCGTCCAGCTTGCCGTGCAGGTCGGACTTCAGGTGCCGGGCCGTACGCCGCATCCAGAAGACCATCCAGGTCACCAGGCAGACGGCGACGATCGACAGCGAGCCGCCGAGCGCCTCCTGTGCCTCGAACGTCAGCTCCTGGGAGCCGAATTCGAGCACGCAACCGAAGGCGAGGGCCAGCGTGACGGCGACGGCGATGCCGATCCAGATCGGCTTCAGGGCGTCCCGGCGGTCCGTCTTCACCAGATAGGCGATGAGGATGCAGACGACGAGACTGGCTTCCAGCCCCTCGCGCAGACCGATCAGATAGTTCGCGAACACGGCGCCTACGCCTCCTCGGTGAACAGTGCGCGGCCCCACCAGTCGTCCTTGTCGCGGACGCCCGGAGGGATCGCGAAGACGGCCGAACCCACGTGCTGGATGTACTCGTTGAGCGCGTCGGTCGCGAGATTGCGCTGCACCGGGATGAATCCCTTGCGGATGTCGCGCATGTAGGCGAGGAAGAACAGGCCCGCCTCCAGGCGGCCGAGGCCGTCGGTGCCGTCCGTGAAGGAGTAGCCGCGGCGCAGGAGCGTCGCCCCGTGGTTGGAGTCGGGGTGCGCGAGGCGGACGTGGGCGTCGGGCAGCATCGCCTTGAGGAACGGCTCGTCGCGTTCCTTGGCCTTGCCGACGGGGGCGCCCTCGCCCTTGTCGCGCCCGATGATGTCCTCCTGCTCCTGGAGGGAGGTGCGGTCCCAGGGTTCGATGTGCATCCGGATGCGCCGGGCGACGAGATACGAACCCCCGTCCATCCAGGCCGAGTCGGCGTCGGTGTCCGAGCCGTCGACCCAGACGAACTTCTTCAGCCGGGCCGTCTCGGTGCCCGCGATGTTGCGGGTGCCGTCCTTGAAGCCGAGCAGATTGCGCGGGGTCTGCGCCTCGGGGGTCGTCGAGGAGGTCTTGCCGAAGCCGAGCTGCGACCAGCGCACCGAGACCTTGCCGAAGCCGATCCGGGCCAGGTTGCGGATCGCGTGCACGGCGACCTGCGGATCGTCCGAGCACGCCTGCACGCACACATCGCCGCCGCTGCGGTTCTTGTCCAGGTTGTCGCCGGAGAACTGCGGCAGGTCGACGAGCGCCTCGGGCCGCCGCTGGGCCAGCCCGAACTTCTCGAACAGGCCGGGCCCGAACCCGATCGTCAGCGTCAGCCGGGACGGCTTCAGCCCCAGCGCCTCACCGGTGTCGTCCGGCGGGGCCACTGCGAGCCCGCCGTAGGCGCCCTCGCCGACCGTCTGTCCGGCGGTCATCCGCCGGGCGGCGGCCGTCCAGTCCTTGAGCATCTGGACGAACTCGGCGCGGTCGTCGCTCTCCAGGTCGAACGCGGCGAAGTGCAGCCGGTCCTGCACCGGTGTCGCGATGCCCGCCTGGTGGCCGCCGTGGAAGTCGATCGCGCCGCCCGTCTCGGCGGCGACCGTCTGCACGTCGTCGCCGCCACGGGTCGCCGCCACGGCCCCGCCGACAGCGGCGGCCCCGAGCGCGAGCCCGGCTCCGCCCCAGCCGATGAGCGCCCGCCGAGAGGTACTGCCCGCGGGGGTTTCGGGTGTCTCCGTCATGTCGTCCGCCATTTCGATGGGCCCCTCTTACTTCACGACGGCGGCGGCGAGCTTGGACAGCGGCTCGGCGAGAGCGTTCACCGCGTCGGAGAGCTCCTTGCGCTGGGCGTCGGTGACCTTGTCGTACGAGGTGAAGTCGTACGAGTTCTTGTCCGCGCGGTACTTGTCGAGCAGCGTGTTCAGGGCGGCGAACTGCTTGTCCAGCTCCGTGACCAGGGCCGCGTCGTTCTCCTTCGCGACGGGCTTCAGCAGCTCGTACGCGTCCTGGGCGCCCTCGACGTTGGCCTTGAAGTCGACGAGGTCGGTGTGCGAGTAGCGCTCCTCCTCGCCGGTGACCTTGCCGGTGGCGACCTCGTCGAGGAGTTCCTTGGCGCCGTTGGCCATGGAGGTCGGGGTGATCTCCGCCTTGCCGACCCGCTTCTGCCAGTCGGTGAGGTCGGTTATCAGCTGGTCGGCGAGGGTCTTGTCCGCGTCGGTGATCTTCTTGTCCTGCCAGAGGGACTTCTCCAGCCGGTGCCAGCCGGTGAATTCCTGCCCGGCTTCCAGACCGTCGGCGCGGACGTCGACCTTGGGGTCGATGTCCCCGAAGGACTCGGCGACCGGCTCGGTGCGCTCCCAGCCGATGCGGGAGGGCGCGTACGCCTTCTTCGCGGCCTCGATGTCGCCGTCCTTGACCGCCTTGGCGAAGACCTCGGCGAGCGGCACCGTGGCGTCCGCCTGCTCCTGCGCGTACTTGCGGTAGGCGGCGACCGCCTTGTCCAGGCGGGGGTCGCGCTTGGCGACCGTACCGCCGGTGGCCTTGACGGCCTGGCGGATGCCGTCGCCCTTCATTCCGGGCTTGCAGGCGATCGTGTAGTCGCCGGCCTTCACCTCGGCGGTGACCTTCTGCTTGGTGCCGGGGCCGATGTTCTCGCGCTCGGTGACGATCCGGTCGTCCGGGAAGAGGACGTAGACCTCGGTGACCTTGGAGCCCTTGTTCGCGATGTCCAGCTCGATGTGCCCGGCAGGGAACTCCTTCTTCGACACCTCGCACTTGTCGTCCGTCGCGGTGACGCTGATGACCCGGTCGCCGTCGCTCCCGGAGCTGCCCTTCTCCGTGCAGCCGGTGACGGCGGCCAGTGCCGCCGCGGTGGCGGCTGCGGTGACGACGGAGAGTCTGACGGCACGCATACGGGCTCCTGGGTGAGGGTGAGTGGCGAGAAATCGACGTGGCCGGGCTCACAGAAGTTTGGTGAGGCGGCCCTAACTTACCTAAGGCTTGCCTCAGTGATACCCGGACATTCGGTGATTCAGCTCTCACAGGCGCTGTAAGGCCACGCCACGATCACGGCAACTCAATCGCTCACCAAAGGGGACGTAAAGAATGCCCCATTCACAGGCAATGCACAGGTCAAGAATCCCGGACCGGCGAGATCAGGACAGCTCCGGTACGCGGATGCGGAAACACCTCGATGGCCTGCCGGTACACGTCCGACAGCAGCTGTTCCTCGAAGATCGCCTCGGGGGTCCCGTCCGCCACCACCCGCCCGGCGCTCAGAATCGCGACCCGGTGTGCGTAGGCCGCCGCGAGTCCGAGATCGTGCAGTACGACCACCACCGCGTCCCCGGCCCGCGCCCGCTCCCGGCACACCCGTAGCACCAGCTCCTGGTGACGCAGGTCCAGCGCGGCCGTCGGCTCGTCGAGCAGCAGCAGCGGCGCCCGCTGGGCGAGCACCCGGGCCAGCGCGACCCGGGCCCGCTCACCGCCGCTCAGCGCGGAGAACGGCCGCCCGGCGAACCCGGCCACCTCGGCGGCCCCCATCGCCTCGCCCACGGCCACGTCGTCCTCGTCCTCCCGCTCGGTCCCGGCCCAGGGCGCCCGCCCCATCCGAACGACCTCTTCGACACTGAACGGAAAGGAGAGCGAGGCGGCTTGCGGCAACACGGCCCGCCGCAGAGCGAGTTCGGCGGCCTGCCACTCACCGGCGTCCCGCCCATGAATCCGCACACCCCCGGCGGCGGCGGGCAGATCGCCGGCAATCGCCCCCAACAGCGTCGACTTCCCGGCCCCATTGGGCCCAACCAGAGCCAACACCTCCCCGGCCCGGGCGACCACATCGACACCTTGAAGCACCTCACGGACGCCAAGGCGAACATGCAGCCCTTCAACTTCGGCGAGAACGTCCCCCGGCTCGGATGGGGGAGGAGGGACCGGACGGGGGCGAAGAAGTCTCACGGCAAGCTTCCTTGAGGGGTTAGTGGAGCAGGGGGAACTGGAATCGAGCGGCATGGATCCCCACCCAGGGGCGCGGGGAACTGCGCGACAAGCCCCCACCGGCCGTCGGCCGACAAACAACCCCTCAAGCCCACCCCCCTTGCCGCCGCCGAGTCCTCCGAAGCAACCAGAAGAAGAACGGACTGCCGAGCAGCGCAGTCAGTACACCGAGCGGAAGCTCGGCGGGCGCGGCAACCGTCCGAGCCGCCAGATCCGCCGCCAGCAGAACCACCGCACCCCCAAGCGCACTGCCCGGCACAAGAAACCGATGCCCAGGCCCCGCAGCCATCCGCAACAGATGCGGAATCACCAGCCCGACAAACCCGATGATCCCCGAGACCCCGACGGCCGCCGCCGTCAACAACGCGATCACCAGAATCAACACAACCCGCATCCGCTCGACATCCACCCCCAGATGCCGCGCAGGCCGCTCACCAAGGGCCAGAAGATCCAGCCGACGCGTATAAAGAGGCGCGATCACCAGACCCACGACCGCGAACGGCAGCACCGCCACCACCTTCGACCAGGTCGCCTGCGCAAGCGACCCCAGCTGCCAGAACGTGATCTGGTTCACCGCCGCCGTGTCCGCGAAGAACAGGAACAGCCCGATCAACGCCCCCGCGAACGCGTTCACGGCGATCCCGGTGAGGATCAGCGTCACGACCTCCGTACGACCACCGGCGCGAGACATCGAATACACCAGCAGCACAGTGGCGAGCCCCGTCATGAACGCGACCGTCGGAATCGTCACCGTGCCAAGGAAGTTGAGGCCGAGCGAGATCGCCCCCACCGCACCGACGGCCGCGCCCGACGAGACGCCGATGATGCTCGGCTCGGCGAGCGGATTGCTGAACATGCCCTGCATCAACGCCCCCGCACACCCCAGCGAGGCCCCGACGAGCAGCGCGAGCACGATCCGCGGAAAGCGCACGTTCCACAGAACGGACTCGGGGACGCGCTCCAACTCGGCGCCACCGAGCCCGACCTTGTGCAGCACCGAGCCCAGCACATCACCCGTGGGGATCGGATACGCCCCGAGCCCGGCGGCGACCGGGACGAGCACGAGCAGCGCGCCGACGAGTCCGACGGTCAGCAGCCAGGTGCCGCCACGCACCCGGCGTACCGGCGAGGCCTCCTCGGCGGCATCAACCACCTTGTCCAGCAAGGTCATTGGGCCTCTCCGTCGCTGTCGGCGTACAGCTGGGCCACGATCGACTTCAGCACCTGGTCCGTACGCGGCCCGTAGTTGAGGAGCACACCGTCCTCGATCGACACGACCCGGCGCTCCATCCCGGCCGGGGTCTGCGCGACACCGGGGATCTCGACCATGCCGTCGATACCGCCGACGGACTCAAGTCCCTTGGTCATGACGAGAATCGCGTCCGGCGCGGCCTGCGCGAGCGCCTCGGTCGTAATGGCCGTGAAGTCCTTCTCGAGCCCCGAGTCCGCGCCCGCGTCGATCGCCCCGGCGGCCTCCAGGAGCGAGGTCGCCCCGGAGTCCTTGCCGCCGATGAGATAGACGGAGGCGGAGCCACGCAGATAGAGGAAGGCGACGCGAGGCTCTTCGTCACCCTCCGCACCCTCCGCAGACTGCGGAATCCCCTTGCGTACGGCGGCGATCCGGTCCTCGGAACGCTTCGTCAGCTCCTCACCGGCCGCCGGTACGCCGAGCGCGTCGGCGACCGCCTGGATGCGCGGGCCGACATCGCCGAGGCCCTTCGCCGGGTCGATGACGAGGACCGGGACACCGGCGTCGCGGATCTGGCCGATCGCCTCCTCGGGGCCGGTGGTCGTCTCGGCGAGGACCAGATCGGGCTTCAGGGAGAGCACGCTCTCGGCGGAGACGTCATGGTTGCGGGTGACGATCGGGAGCTTCTCCGCCTGGGCGAAGGTGGCGGTGATGTCCCGGGCGACGACCCGATCGCCGAGCCCGAGCGTGAACACGATCTCGCTGAGGCTGCCGGAGAGGGGCACGATCCGCTCGGCGGCCTCGACGGTCACCTTCTCCCCGTCTGACGACCGTACGGTGACGGGGAGTTGAGGTTCGGAAGGGTTCGCGAGGGGTTCCAGGCGATCCGCGGCGACGGCACTCGCGGCGGCCTTGGACGTGCCCTGTGGACTGTCCTGCCCGGAGCCCTGGGTGCCGACGCAGCCGGTCGCCGTGAGGGCGAGCGCGGACAGTAGTGCTCCCGCCAATCGCGTGCGCAAGCGTCCCACGGTGCCATCCGTTTCTCTTGGATCGTCTCGGACCGTCTTGGATTCTCTCGGCCCTCTTACGTTTCCGCTGGCCAAAGCTTAGGTTAGCCTTACCTTCGCTCGCTACTGGCAGTCGAATCCCGTCGGATATCGGAGGACACCCCATGCCCGCGCGCCTACGTGCCCTGGTGATCGTGTTGTGCGCGGCCGTCCTGGGGGCCTTCCTCCCGGCCGCCGCCGCGCATGCCGCGAGCCGTACCGTGCAGGGCGGCAGGCTCGACTGGGGCATCAAGTCGTCCTTCCAGAGCTATGTCACCGGCCCGATAGCGAAGGGGAGTTTCTCCCTCACGGGCGGCGCGGCCACGGTCGGCGGCAGCCAGTTCCGCTTTCACTCGGCCACGGGTTCGTACGACGGCGACACGGGCGTCTTCCGCGCGGGCTTCTCCGGCGGGGTCCACTTCGTCGGCCACAAGAAGGCCGACGGGACCTATCAGCTCGACCTGACGATCAGCCGCCCCACCGTCCGGATCTCCGGCGGCTCCGGCACCCTCTACGTCGACGTCACCAGCAAGGAGAAGGACACCGGGACGGTCACGACGTCCTCGCAGGTGCCGTTCGCCGCCCTCTCCCTGGGCGGCATCGACATGCGGGGCGGCGGCAACGCGGTCACCCTCAACAACCTCCCCGCCACCCTCACCGCCGAGGGCGCCAAGTCCTTCGCCGGGTACTACACGGCGGGCACCGCACTCGATCCGGTGAGCCTCTCGGCGGATGTCCAGGCGGCGGCGACCAAGCAGCCGACGACGACTCCGACGACCAAGGCCCCCACCGCCACCCCCTCCAAGTCCACGGCCCCGAAGGCGACTTCGGGCGCGATCAAGGACGGGGCGGTCGACTGGGGCGTCCGCCGGACCTTCCGCGAGTACGTCACCGGCGACATCGCCAAGGGCAAGTGGACGCTGTCCTCCGGCGCCCAGGACGGCGGCGCGCTCTTCCGCTTCCCGAGCGGCAAGGGCACGTACAAGGACGGCAAACTGACCGCGACCTTCACGGGCGCGGTGCGCTTCACCGGCGAGAACGGGCTCGACCTGGCGCTGAGCGGACTGCGGACCACGGTCGCCGCGAACGGCACCGGCACGCTGTACGCGGATGTGGCGAGCCCGGACTTCAAGGGCGCCGACGTCCCGCTTATCACCTTCACCGCCGCCAAGCCGGCCGCCAAGAACGGCCTGGTAGCGCTGACCGAGGCACCCGCGAAGCTCACCGAGCGCGGCGCGAAGGCCTTCGGCGGGATGTACAAGGCGGGCACGGAGATGGACCCCGTCTCGCTCGCCGTCACCCTCACCGACGACGCCGAACTCCCCGCCCTGCCCGACCTGGGCAGCGCGGGCACCGGGACGGAGACGTCCGCGACCCCGGAGGCGGCGGCCGAGTCCGCCGCACCGGACACGGAGAACGCCGCGAGCGACACCGGCTCCGACTCCGACGACGGCTCACCGCTCCTGCCCGTCGGCCTGGCGGCCGGCTCCCTGCTGCTGGCGGCCGTGGCCTTCGTGGTCGTCACCCGCAGGCGCAAGGCCCACACCGCCGCCGCTGCTGATGCGCCGGACGGGGCCTGAACCCCCTTACACCGTCCGCCGGTTGGCGGACCGTCCACCTAGGAGAACCACCACCATGTCCGCCACCTCCTCCAGACGCCCCCTCGCTCTCGCCGCCGCCGTGGCCACGGCGGTCGCGCTCGGCGCCACCGCGCTCGCCACGACGGTCGCCTCCACCGCCTCGGCCGCCGAAGTCCCGCTCAGCGGCTACGAGTTGACCTGGGGCATCAAGCAGTCGTACCGCACCTACGTGACCGGAATGGCGGCCGGCACCTTCACCCCGGCGGACGGCGCCTCGCAGGCCGCGAACAACGGGGCCTTCACCTTCACGGAGGGCACGGGGACGTACGACTCCACCGCCCACACCGTGAACCTCGGCTTCAAGGGCAGTCTGAAGATCGCCTCCACGCTGCACGGCTTCGAACTCACCCTGTCCGACGTCAAGTTCGACAGCAAGGCGGCGAAGATCACCGCCGACGTCACGAGGAGCGGCACCACCCAGGACGACGTCCCGCTCGCCGACGTCACGGTCACCCAGGCGATGACCGAGATGGCGACCAAGCTGACGGCGGAGGCGGCGACCGTCTTCGGCAGCTCCAGCTACAGCGGGGCGGCGGGCGACCCGCTGACGGTCGTACAGAGGACGCCGGAGTCCCCGAGCCCGTCGGCGTCCACGTCCCCGACCACGTCGACCTCGCCGTCACCGTCCCCGACCTCGACTCCGTCGGGATCGACCTCTGCCTCGGCCTCGACCTCGGCGTCCCCGTCCCCGTCGCCGTCGCAGAGCGAGTCGGAGTCCGCCGCGCCCTCGGCGTCCCCGTCGGACACCGACACCGCAGCCCCGGTGAGCGGTGACATCACCGACGGCACGCTGGGCTGGGGTGTGAAGCAGTCCTTCCGTACGTACGTCGTGGACGGCGTAGCCAAGGGCACGATCACGACCTCCGACGGCGCGACCCAGGCCGCCGACAACGGTGTGTTCACGTTCGTCGATGGCTCGGGCGAGTACGACACCGACGCCGAGACCCTCTCCGCCGCCTTCGCGGGCGCCGTGAACTTCAAGGGCCACGAGGACAACGGCACTTACGGCCTCGACCTCACCCTCAGCGACCTCAGGGCGACGATCGACAACGGCGCCGGCGAACTCACCGCCGACGTGGAGAGCCTCGGCGAGACGTCCGACGACGTGGTCCTGGCCGACCTGACGACGGACGCGACCGACCTCACGGCTGTGAACGATGTCATCACCCTGTCCGACGTGACCGCGAAGCTCACAGCTGCCGGTGCGAAGGCCTTCGGCGACTTCTACGAGACGGGCACGGAACTCGACCCGGTCGACCTGTCGGTCGCGGTCGCCGAGGGCGCCGAACTCCCGGGCGGCGACGGCGGATCGGACTCCACGGGCGGTACCTCTGGCTCGTCCGGCTCCACGGGCGGTTCCTCCGGTACGACGGGCTCGACAACCGGAGGTGTGACGGGCGGCGGCCTGGCGTCCACCGGTGCGGGTGTTCCGGTCGGGGCGCTGGGCACGGCCGCCGCGGTGACGGTCGCTGCGGGCGCGGGTGTGGTGCTGGCGGTACGGCGTCGCCGTACGGACGTCCAGGACGCGTAGTTGGTGACTGCTGCCACCTGGGTGTTTGAATGCGCGCGTGACTGATTACGACGTACTCCGCGTCTTCTGCTCGCCCAACGGGGGATACGGCAACGAGCTGGGCGTGGTCCGTGAGGGCTCCGTCATGCCGGAGCGGGACGAACGGCAGGCGTTCGCGGCGAAACTCGGGTTCAGCGAGACCGTGTTCGTCGACGACCCCGAGCGTGGAGTCATCGACATCTACACCCCGACCCTGCGCCTGCCGTTCGCCGGTCACCCCTGCGTCGGTTCGGCCTGGCTGCTCGACGTGCCCGAACTGGTCACGCCGGCCGGGCTGGTGGGGGCGCGGCTGGACGGGGAGTTCAGCTGGATCGAGGCGCGGGCGGAGTGGGTGCCGGGGCGGACGTTGCGGCGGTACGGGTCGGCGGCGGAGGTGGACGCGCTGGCGGTGCCGCCGGTGGGGGAGTGGGTCTACGCGTGGGCGTGGGAGGACGAGGCGGCGGGCCGGGTGCGGGCCCGCGGCTTTCCCGGCCGCGACGACGGGATCGAGGAGGACGAGGCGACGGGGGCGGCGGCGCTGCTCCTGACCCACGAGCTGGGCCGGGCGCTGAACATCACCCAGGGCAAGGGCTCGCAGATACTGACGGCGCCCCAGCCGATGGGGTGGGTGGAGATCGGGGGACGGGTGTTCCTGGAGCGCTGAGTTTTCCTCGCCCCCGCCGCCCCTACCCGTCCCATCCTTCTGGGGGCTGCGCCCCCAGACCCCCCTGTCGCGCTGAACGCGCTCGTCCTCAAACGCCGGACGGGCTGGAGGGTGCCGGCCAGGCTTGATCTTCAGCGCTGGCCGGGGCATTTCAGCCTGTCCGGCGTTTGAGGACGAGGCCGTTCAGGCCGAAAGGGGGGTCTGGGGGCGCAGCCCCCAGGGATGGGTATGGGTAGGGGCGGCGGGGGCGAAAACATTCAGGGGTGATGGTCACGCGGACATGGGGAACTCCTCGCCCAACGCCCGGAAGACCCCCGTGTTCAGGGCGAACGCCTTCTTGCACTCCGTCACGATCCGCTGTCGCTCCAGCTCGTCCACCGCGCCCCCCACCCCGTCCAGCAGCTCGCGATACCCCCTCTTGAACGCCGCCGGGTTCGTGATCTCCTCGAAGACGTAGAAGCGGACGCCGTCCCCCTTGCGGGCGAAGCCCCACGTCTTCTCGGCCCGGTCGCGGATGATCTGCCCGCCGGAGAGGTCTCCGAGGTAGCGGGTGTAGTGGTGGGCGATGTATCCGGCCGGCCACTCCCGGGCGCACTCGGCGACCCGGTCCGCGTACGCCCGCGTCGCGGGCAGTGCGGTGAGCGTCGCACGCCAGTCGGGGCCGCGGAGGTGCGCGAGGTCCTTCTCCAGCGCCGGCAGCCTCATCAGCTCGGGCTGGATGAAGGGGCCCGCCACCGGATCGGACGCCAGCCGTCCGGCAGCCGCCTCCAGGGCCTCGTACACGAACCACAACTGCTCGGTGTAGCGCGCGTACGCGTCCACGCCGAGCCTGCCGCCGAGCATGTCGCTCATGAACGTCGAGGTCTCCGCCTCCACGTGCTGCTCGTGCGACGCGGTGCGGATGACTGTCGAAAAGGAGTCCATGAGGCCTATCCTCTGAGGTAAGGCTAACCTAAGTCAATACTTTTACCGACTGGCTGTCGGCAAAAGCGTACCCAGAAAACCGGCCAGCCCGCCCTCAAGGAGAAGGCGGGCTGTTTGTCCGGTATGTGGACAGGTGGGGGGCAGTAGGTGGGTCAGGGCAGCGTGAGGATCTCCGCGCCCGAGTCGGTCACCACGAGCGTGTGCTCGAACTGGGCCGTGCGCTTGCGGTCCTTGGTGACGACCGTCCAGCCGTCGTCCCACATGTCGTAGTCGTGCGTCCCCAGCGTCAGCATCGGCTCGATGGTGAAGGTCATTCCGGGCTGGATGAGGGTCGTGGCGTGCGGGCTGTCGTAGTGCGGGACGATCAGCCCGGAGTGGAAGGAGGAGTTGATGCCGTGGCCCGTGAAGTCCCGGACGACTCCGTAGCCGAAGCGCTTGGCGTACGACTCGATGACCCGGCCGATGATGTTGATCTGCCGGCCCGGCCTGACCGCCTTGATCGCCCGGTCCAGGGACTCCCGGGTGCGCTCGACGAGCAGTCTGCTCTCCTCGTCCACGTCCCCGACCAGGTACGTCGCGTTGTTGTCGCCGTGCACCCCGCCGATGTACGCCGTCACGTCGAGGTTGACGATGTCGCCGTCCCGCAGCACCGTCGAGTCCGGGATGCCGTGGCAGATGACCTCGTTGACGGACGTGCACAGCGACTTGGGGAAGCCGCGGTAGCCGAGGGTGGACGGGTAGGCGCCGTGGTCGCACATGTAGTCGTGCGCCACCCGGTCCAGCTCGTCGGTGGTCACGCCGGGCGCGATGAGCTTCGCGGCCTCCGCCATCGCCCGCGCGGCGATCCGCCCGGCGATCCGCATCGCCTCGATCGTCTCGGGCGTCTGCACCTCCGCCCCGGTGTACGGGGTCGGCGCGGGCTTGCCGACGTACTCGGGGCGACGGATGTTTCCGGGCACGGAACGGATGGGGGACAGGTCCCCTGGTACGAGCAGCGACTGGCCAGACATGACAGCGAGTTTAACGAGCCCGGGTGGGGGACGATGAACGTGGTGAAAGGAGCGTGAGCCATGGCCCTGTTCAAGAAGCGCACGGTCGGTAAACCGGGGGAGTGGTACTACTGCCTGGAGCACAAGAAGGTCGAGGAGGGGCCGGACTGTCCGGGCAAGGACCGGTTCGGCCCGTATGCCACGCGGGCGGAGGCCGAACACGCGATGGAGACGGCTCGTGAGCGGAATCTTCAGTGGGAGAGCGATCCCAAGTGGCACGATGCGGTGGCGCGCGGCGGGGACGAGGACTGAGTTGGTGGGGGCGGTTTGTCGGCTGCGGGTGCGTTGTGGCTGGTCGCGCAGTTCCCCGCGCCCCTGAGTAGGTCAGATCGCCCTCTGTTTGGTGGTACTGCCAGTCTTCTCCCGTTGCTCCCGCAGGCGTATCGCGTGTTCGTTCGTGCGGACGTCGTAGCGCATCAGGGCCGGTAGGCACAGGGCCAGTACGCCCACGCCCGCCGCGCAGGCCAGGCCGCCCGACCAGATCGATGTCCGTACGCCGCGCCAGGCGGCGACGCCGCCCGCTCTGACCTGGCCCAGCTGGGGGCCGACCGAGTAGGAGAGCAGTTCGATGCCGGCGAGGCGGCCGCGCAGCTCGTCCGGGATGGTCTGGTTCCACATCGCGCCTCGGAAGATCCCGCTGATCATGTCGAAGCAGCCGCCCAGGAGGAGGAACAGCAGCACCAGCCATATGTTCCCGAAGGTCCCGGACACGGCGATCGCCAGGCCCCAGCCCGCCGCCCCGAGCACGACCATCCGCCCGTGCCGGTGCACCCGCGACGTCCAGCCGCTGGTGACGCTCACGAGCAGGGAACCGGCCGGGATCGCCGCGTACATCAGGCCCAGCGACCACTCCGCGTTCAACTCGTCCGCCAGGAACGGGAGGACTGCGAGCGGCATCGCCAGGAACATCGCGGCCAGGTCGATGGCGTACGTCCCCAGGAGTTCCTTGCGGTTCCACGCGTAGCGGGCGCCCTCCGCGATCGACCGGAGGGAGGGTTTCGCGGCCTCGTGCGAGGCGGGGGAGGCGGCCAGCCCCACGACGAACAGCAGGGACACGGCGAAGGTCACGACATCGACGGCGTACGCCCAGCCGAGCCCCGCGTATGCCACGACCACGCCCGCGAGCGCCGGGCCCGCGACCCCGCCGACCGTCCAGCGGAAGGAGTTGAGCGCCGCCGCGGCCGGCAGATCCTCATGGGCCACGATCCTCGGCATGAGTGAATCCAGCGCCGGCCGCTGCACCGAACCGAGCGCCGAGGTGAGCGCCGCGACGACGTACAGCGGCCAGATGAGGGGGTCGGGCAGTAGGGCGTTGACGAGCAGCGCGGCGCACAGCAGTCCCTGGCCGGCCTCCGTCCACAGGATCAGCTTCCGTTTGTCCGCCGCGTCGGCCAGCGCCCCGCCGTACAGCCCGAACACGATCAACGGGATCAGCTCCACGGCCCCGATCGCCCCGACCGCGGCGGCCGACCCGGTCAGCTCCTTCATCTGCACCGGCAGCGCGACGAAGGTCAGAAAGCTCCCGAAGTTGGTGATCAGCCCCGACAGCCAGAGCTTCCGGAAGTCGGGGGAGGCCCGCCAGGGGGAGAGGTCGGGGAGGAGGGCACGGAGCGCTGAGGTCACGTGGGGTCATGCTGTGGGGTGGGGGGAGGGAGGGGCAACCGGTTTATTCGGGCAGGGTTTCTCTACCAGCGGTTTCTCTACCAGCGTCTCTCTACCAGCGGGACGGCGGCGGTGCCGTCAGGACGTCCGCCAGTCTCGACAGCCGGTCACGGAACCGGCGCCGTCCTCGGACCACGGGCACCGAGTTCTCCCCGACCGCCGCGCTGACCAGGTGCTGCACCGTGTCCAGGTCCAGTTCCAGGCCCTCCGGCACCGCCAGCGACTCATGCGCCAGCGACACCAGCTCCCCCTCGCCCGACCCCAGCACCAGCACCTTCACACCACTGCGCCGAGCGTCGAGAACCCGCTCCAGCAGGCAGCCGTCCACCCCCTCCGGCGCCACCATCAGCAAGGTCTCGCCCCGGCGCGCCGCCTCGATCCGCCCCAGCCCGTCCGACCGTACGAGCGTCGGGGCCAGTTCGGGCGTCCCCGACCACGCCGCCTCGTCCACGAGATGGGCCGCCAGGTGCCACGGCTCGTACTCCGGCGTGCCCACCAGCAGCAGCCCGCCCCCGTACGACACCACGGAACCCCGTAACGCCCCCGCGAACCTCCGCGTGGCCCCCAACCACTCGGTTCCCGCGAGCACTTCGCGCAGCAGCGCGACCCGTACGGCGTCCATGACCGCGCATCCTGCCGCAACGGACAACTCGGGGCGCTCAATTCACAGTGTTTTCGCCCAACCTGGGTACGAACACGAATCACTGCCCTGACCACGCACTCATCTACCACGTAGGCACCTACTTACCGACTCACCGCCCCACCGAGGAGCCGCACATGACCGTCGAGACGAGCATCCCCTTCTGGTCCGGCCAGGAGGGCTACGCCAGTTACCGCATTCCGGCCGTCGTGGTCAGCCACGCCGGCACCGTGCTCGCGTTCTGCGAGGGTCGGGTCGCCTCCGCCCTGGACCACGGCGACATCGACATTGTGCTGAAGCGGTCCACGGACGGCGGCCGGACCTGGGGCCCGCTCACCGTCGCCGCCAAGAACGGCACCAACCTCGCCGGCAACCCCGCCCCCGTCGTCCTCGACACCGGCCGCATCCTCCTCGTGTACGTCCGGGCCTCGGGCACGGTCACCGAGAAGGACATCCTGCTCGGCAACGTCTCGGCCGCCGACGGCCGCCGTATCTGGGTCCGGCACAGCGACGACGACGGCGTCAGCTGGTCCTCCTCCGTGGAGATCACCGACCAGGTCAAGCACGCGGACTGGCGCTGGTACGCCACCACCCCCGGCCACGCCATCCAGCTGAGCGGCGGCCGGGTCGTCGTCGCCGCCAACCACACGGTCCCGCCCACCGGCGACGACCTGGGCAACGAGGCCAAGTACAACAGCGGCCACTGTCTGCTCAGCGACGACCGCGGCGCGACATGGTCCATCGGGTACCTCGACGAGAACACCAACGGGTACATCAACGTCAACGAGACCACCGCCGCCGAACTCCCGGACGGCCGCGTCTACTTCAACACCCGCAACGACTCCCCGTCGCCCGGCAACCGCGCCGACGCCCACTCCACGGACGGCGGCCGGACCCTCGTCAAGCCCTTCCGCCCGCAGGCCGGTCTGTCCGCCCCCGTCTGCCAG
The DNA here is from genome assembly GCF_042889145.1 of Streptomyces sp. NPDC002680. Lineage (NCBI taxonomy): Bacteria > Bacillati > Actinomycetota > Actinomycetes > Kitasatosporales > Streptomycetaceae > Streptomyces > Streptomyces sp. NPDC002680. The sequence continues at coordinate 470,265 of NZ_JBIAQP010000005.1, read as the reverse complement.
GGCAGCGTGCTCCAGTTCCGCGACCCCGACCTGCTCCTCTTCTCCGGGCCCGCCGATCCCGCCGCCCGCGCCCTGATGACCATCCGCGTCTCCACCGACGGCGGCACCACCTGGCGCCCGGCGCACACCGTGAACGGCCTGCCCGCCGCCTACTCCGACCTCGTCCGGATCGACGCCCGCACCGTCGGACTCCTCTTCGAGACCGGGGACTTCGGCCCGTACGAGAGGATCCCCTTCCGGAGGGTCCCCGTGACCCAGCTCACCTGACCCCATGGGCGCCCGGGCACGGACGTAAAGTCGGCCCATGACCTCTACCGACAGTGCACAGACCCCTGCCGAGAAGCCCGCTCAGACGCCGGCGAAGGCCCCGGCCAAGGACCCCTGGGACCTTCCCGACGTCTCCGGGCTCGTCGTCGGCGTGCTCGGCGGGACCGGGCCGCAGGGCAAGGGCCTCGCCTACCGGCTCGCCAGGGCCGGCCAGAAGGTGATCATCGGGTCGCGCGCCGCCGACCGTGCCCAGGCCGCCGCCGACGAACTCGGCCACGGGGTCGAGGGCGCCGACAACGCCGAGACCGCGCGCCGCAGCGACATCGTGATCGTCGCCGTGCCCTGGGACGGACACGGCAAGACGCTCGAATCCCTGCGCGAGGAACTGGCCGGCAAGCTCGTCGTGGACTGTGTGAACCCGCTCGGCTTCGACAAGAAGGGCGCGTACGCGCTGAAGCCGGAGGAGGGCAGCGCCGCCGAACAGGCCGCCGCCCTGCTGCCGGACTCCCGGGTCACGGCCGCCTTCCACCACCTGTCGGCCGTACTGCTCCAGGACCCGGAGATCGAGGAGATCGACACCGATGTGATGGTCCTCGGCGAGGAGCGGGCGGACGTGGAGATCGTGCAGGCGCTGGCCGGCCGTATCCCCGGCATGCGCGGGGTCTTCTCCGGGCGGCTGCGCAACGCCCACCAGGTCGAGTCGCTGGTCGCCAACCTGATCTCGGTGAACCGCCGCTACAAGGCCCACGCGGGCCTGCGCGTCACCGACATCTGAGCGGATGGGGGACACTGGACGGGTTTCCGTTTCCGGCAGTGTCCCCCCGCCCGGTGTCCCCGACAGGAGAGCAGTCCACATGCCCCGCCTCGCCCTCTACGCCCTGGCCGTCTGCCTGCTCGCCGTGGCCGCCGCCGTCGTGTCCTTCGTCCAGGGCAACCTGCTGGGGATCGTGTGGGTGCTGCTGGCCGGACTGTCGTCCAACATGTGCTGGTACTACGTCCGGCGCGGCAAGCAGACCCACGGATAAACCGAAGCCGGAGGAGTTTCACCGCTTCGGAGGAAGCTGCCGGGCTTTCCATGGAGATGCCGGTCGGCCGGTCATACCGTCCTTCGGGTAGACGGATCGCCGCGATCCTCACCGTGTCCGGCAAGGAGTACCGCACCCCGATGACCGTGGACAGCAGCCCGGAAGTCCAGGCCGTACCGGCAGTGCCGCAGCAGGCCCTCGGCGCCGCCGCCGCCCGCAACCTCGCCACCACCACCAAGTCCGCCCCGCAGATGCAGGAGATCACCTCCCGCTGGCTGCTGCGGATGCTCCCCTGGGTCGAGACCAAGGGCGGCGCCTACCGGGTCAACCGGCGGCTCAGGCACACCGTCGGCGACGGGCGCATCGACTTCGTCCAGGACGGCGCCACGGTCCGGGTGATCCCCCGCGAACTCGGTGAACTGGCCCTGCTGCGGGGCTTCGACGACGTGGACGTCCTGACCACCCTCGCCGAACGCTGTGTGCAGCGCGACTTCGCCGCCGGTGAGGTCCTCGTCGAGCGCGGCAGCCCGGCGGACCGGATCCATCTGATCGCCCACGGCCGCGTCAGCCAGTCCGGCGAGGGCCCGTACGGTGGGGCGATCACCATCGCGGTACTCGCGGACGGCGACCGCTTCGGCGAGAACGCCCTGCTGGACTCCGACGCCCGCCACGACTGCACGGTCACCGCCGAGACCTCCGGCACCCTCCTCACGCTCTCCCGCGCCGACTTCGCCGCCGTACGGGAGGCCGCGCCCGGCCTGCAGGCCCACATCGAGGCGTTCGGCTCCGCCGCACGGCAGCCGCAGAACAAACACGGCGAGGCCGCGATCGCCCTGTCGGCCGGCCACACCGGCGAGGTCGACCTGCCGGCCACCTTCGTCGACTACGAGCTGAAGCCGCGCGAGTACGAACTCTCCGTCGCCCAGACCGTCCTGAGGATCCACACGCGGGTCGCCGACCTCTACAACGGGCCGATGAACCAGTCCGAGGAGCAACTCCGGCTCACCATCGAGGCGTTGCGTGAGCGGCAGGAGCACGAGCTGATCAACAACCCCGAGTTCGGGCTGCTCCACAACGCCGACTTCAAGCAGCGCATCCAGACGCACTCCGGCCCGCCGACCCCGGACGACATGGACGACCTGCTCTGCCGCCGCCGCGGCACCAAGCTCTTCCTCGCCCACCCGAGGACGATCGCCGCGATCGGACGCGGCTTCAACGCCTACGGCCTCTACCCGGACCACGTCGACCTCGGCGGGCAGTCGGTCCCGGCCTGGCGCGGGGTCCCGATCCTGCCCTGCAACAAGATCCCGATCAGCCGGGAACAGACCAGCTCCATCATCGCGATGCGCACGGGCGAGGAGAACCAGGGCGTCATCGGCCTGCGGCAGACAGACCTGCCGGACGAGGTCGAGCCTGGCCTCTCCGCGCGATTCATGGGCATCAACGAGCAGGCCGTCATCTCCTATCTCGTCAGCACGTACTACTCCGCCGCGGTCCTCCTGCCCGACGCGCTCGGAGTGCTGGAGAACGTGCAGATCGCCCGCACGCGGGACTGACGGCGCGCCGCGTCGAACAGATCGACGCCCCCGCTCGTCCCCCCACATCAAGGAGCAACAGATGCCCGACACCGGGCCCCTCGGACCACCCGTGCCCGAGCGGCGGCCGGGGCCGTCCACCACCACGCCGGTCCTGCCCGCCAAGCCTCCCGAACCCGTCGTCCCCCCGCTCCTCGGCGGGCCGACCGGTCTGGGAACGGCCTCGCTGTCCCTGGCCAGTGCACCGAGTCCACCGGCAGCACCTCCACCTCCCGTACCTTCACCTACCGTACCTTCACCTCCCGTACCCGTCGTCGAGCGGCGGGTCCTGGGCGGGCCGACCGGTCTGGGGACGGCGTCGCTGTCCCTGGCCCGCACACCCGACCCGGTGCTCCCCGCTCCCGCTCCACCCGCCGAGGGCAAGGCCGTTCCCGGCCTGTACCACCACTCCGTCCCGGAGCCCGACCCGGTGCGCGTCGAGGAGGTGAGCCGCCGGATCAAACGCTGGGCCGAGGACGAGGTCCAGCTCTACCCCGAGGAGTGGGAAGGCGAGTTCGACGGCTTCTCCGTCGGGCGGTACATGGTCGGCTGCCACCCCGACGCACCCACCGTGGATCATCTGATGATCGCCACCCGGCTGATGGTCGCGGAGAACGCCGTCGACGACTGCTACTGCGAGGACCACGGCGGTTCACCCGTCGGTCTCGGCGGCCGTCTCCTTCTCGCGCACACCGCGCTCGACCCGCTCCACACCACCCCGGAGTACACGCCGGAGTGGCAGACGTCGCTCGGCTCGGATCCGCCGCGGCGTGCCTATCGCAGCGCGATGGACCACTTCGTCCGCGCGGCCACGCCCTCCCAGGCCGACCGCTTCCGGCACGACATGGCCCGGCTGCACATGGGGTATCTCGCCGAGGCGGCCTGGGCCGAGACCGACTATGTCCCGGAGGTGTGGGAGTACCTGGCGATGCGCCAGTTCAACAACTTCCGCCCCTGCCCCACCATCACCGACACCGTCGGAGGCTACGAGCTCCCGGCGGACCTGCACGCACAGCCGGAGACACAGCGGGTCATCGCGCTGGCCGGGAACGCGACCACCATCGTCAACGACCTGTACTCGTACACCAAGGAACTGGCCAGTCCCGGCCGGCACCTGAACCTGCCCGTGGTGATCGCGGAACGCGAACGGCTCTCCGAGCGCGACGCGTATCTCAAGGCGGTCGAGGTCCACAACGACCTGATGCACGCCTTCGAGGCGGCAGCGGCCGACCTGGCCGCAGCCTGCCCCCTGCCCGTCATGGCGCGCTTCCTCAAGGGCGTGGCCGCCTGGGTCGACGGCAACCACGACTGGCACCGCACCAACACCTACCGCTACACCCTGCCCGACTTCTGGTAATCGAACGGACGAACGGAAGCCTCTGTGACCACGGATATCACCCCCGCACTCTCCACGATGATCCCGGCCCCGGCGACCCCCTATCAGGGGGACATCGCCCGGTACTGGAACAGCGAGGCGAGGCCGGTGAACCTGCGCCTCGGTGACGTGGACGGGCTGTACCACCATCACTACGGCATCGGCGCCGTCGACCACACCGCGCTCGGCGACCCGGAGGACAGTGAGTACGAGAAGAGGCTGATCGCCGAGCTGCACCGGCTGGAGTCCGCCCAGGCCGAGGTCCTCCTGGACCACCTGGGCCCCGTCACGGCCGCCGACACCCTCGTCGACGCCGGGTGCGGTCGCGGCGGCTCCATGGTCATGGCCCACCAGCGCTTCGGCTGCAAGGTCGAGGGCGTCACGCTCTCCGCCACACAGGCCGAGTTCGGCAACGGGCGGGCACGGGAGCTGCGTATCCAGGACCACGTCCGCTCCCGCGTGTGCAACATGCTCGACACGCCCTTCGAGAAGGGTGCCGTCACCGCCTCCTGGAACAACGAGTCGACCATGTACGTCGACCTGCACGACCTGTTCGCCGAGCACTCCCGCTTCCTCAAGGTGGGCGGCCGGTACGTGACCATCACCGGCTGCTGGAACCCCCGTTACGGCCAGCCGTCGAAGTGGGTCTCGCAGATCAACGCCCACTTCGAGTGCAACATCCACTCCCGTCGTGAGTACCTGCGGGCCATGGCCGACAACCGGCTCGTGCCCCAGACCGTGATCGACCTGACTCCCGACACCCTGCCGTACTGGGAACTGCGGGCCACGTCCTCGCTGGTCACCGGGATCGAGGAGGCGTTCATCGAGTCCTACCGGGACGGTTCCTTCCAGTACGTGCTGATCGCGGCCGACCGCGTCTGAACGGACACCCGCAGACGCCCGGGGACGAAGCCCCGTCCACCCCGAGGGGAGTGGCCGGGGCTTCGACGTTTCCGCGGGTCAGGGTGTGCAGCCGATGTTCGGGCCATTGTCCCGAAGGAAGCTGAACACAGAGTTGTACAAGTACTGACCGCAGTACGTGTCGAACTGGTCGATCCCCAGACCGCGCAGCACCGAATCGATCACGTCGAAGAACGCGCTGTTCACCGCGGGGAGCCACAGCACCGCGAACACGAACAGCAGCCCGAACGGTGCGAACGGCTCCACCTGGCGCTTGATCTTGTACGACAGCCAGGGCTCGATGACCCCGTAGCCGTCGAGCCCGGGTACGGGAAGGAAGTTCAGGATCGCGGCGGTCACCTGGAGAAGAGCCAGGAAGGCGAGCGCGAACCGGAACTCCGCCGGCACCCCGTCCAGCGCGTCCAGCCAGAACGGCGCCGTGCACACCACCGCGAACAGGACGTTGGTCAGCGGCCCGGCGGCCGAGATCAGACTGTGCTTCCAGCGGCCGTGGATGCGCCCGCGCTCGATGAAGACGGCACCGCCGGGCAGCCCGATCCCACCCATGATCACGAAGATCACCGGCAGGACGATGCTGAGCAGGGCGTGTGTGTACTTGAGCGGGTTGAGGGTGAGGTAGCCCTTCTCGCCGACCGAGATGTCACCGCTGTGCAGGGCGGTGCGGGCGTGCGCGTACTCGTGCAGACAGAGGGACACGATCCACGCGGCCGTCACGAACAGGAACACGGCGACACCGGGCTGCTCGGCGAACCCGGTCCAGGTGGCCCAGCCCGTGACCGCCGTGACGGCCAGAATCCCGACGAAGACCGGGCTGATCCGCCGGTCGCTGTTGCGGGTGGTGGCGGTGGTCATGGGGCGGGGCTCCTGGGTGACGTGGTGGAAGGAACGGCTTGTGCGGCCGGGACGACGGTACCGGTGGTCTGGGAGGAACGTCCCACCGAGGGCCGGAGGTTCCTGCTGGAGCCGGAGGTTCCTGGAGGTTCCCGGAGATCCTGGACTTCTCCCTGTTCATGGCCCCGTAAACCCGGGCGCACTCCGGGACCGTCCCCGGAGACAATGGACCCGTGCGCTACCGCATCCTCGGCACCACCCAGGCACTCCGTCCCGACGGCACCTCCGTCCCGGTCGGCGGGGCACGGCTGCGCGCCCTGCTGACCGTGTTCGCGCTGCGGCCCGGCCGGACCGTGCCCGCGGGCGTCCTGGTGGAGGAGGTGTGGAACGGGGACGCGCCCGCCGACGCGCCGGGTGCGCTCCAGGCACTGGTCGGCCGGCTGCGCCGCGCGCTCGGCCCGGACGCGATCGCCTCCGCCGAGGGCGGCTACCGGCTGTGCGCCGCGCCGGACGACATCGACCTGCACCGGTTCGGGCGGCTGGCCGACGAGGGCAAGCGCGCGCTGGCCGACGGCGACCCCGCCAAGGCCGCCGTCGTCCTCGACGACGCCCTCGCCCTGTGGCACGGCCCCGCCCTCGCCGACCTCCCCGACCGCACCGCCGAGGCAGCCCGCTGGGAGACCCGCCGCCTGGACACGCGCCGCGCCCGTCTCACCGCTGCCCTGGCCCTGGGCGCCGCGGAACAGTCCCTCCCCGAACTGACCGCCCTGTGCGACAGCCACCCCCTCGACGAGCCCCTCCAGGCCCTCCGCCTGCGCGCCCTCAGAGCCGCGGGCCGCCCCGCCCAGGCCCTGGCCGCCTACGAGGACGTACGCACCCTCCTGGCAGACCGCCTCGGCGCGGACCCGGGCCCCGAACTGCGGTCCCTGCACGCGGAGTTGCTGAGACCGGACGACATATCGCGCGGCCCCGGTGCGCGTGGCGCGGCTGGCCTTGGCATGCATGGCCCGGCTGGCCCTGGCAAGCACGGTTCGCGTGGCGCGGGCGGTCCATCCGGCGCTGGTACGCGTGGCCCGGCCTGCTCCGGTGTGGATCGCTCGGGGGGTCCCGGGGGGCATCGCTCGGCCGGCCCCGGCCCTGACGGCACAGGCGAGGCCTCCGCCTCATCCGACGCCTCTGGCTCGGGTGCGGGCTCCCCGCCGGGCGGCTCCGGCGGGGGCACCGTGTACATCGGTGACGACGGGGTCTCCGCCCCGTTCGGCCCGGGCACGACCCCTGCGCCGGGTGGGTCGGAGGCGCACGCTTTCTCCGCCGGACCGGGGGCTCCGGCCCGCCAGGGAGAGGACTCCGCACCGGGCGCCCCGCGCCACCCGGACCACACTGCCGCCGGGGCCGCCGGGCCGGTGGTGGCCTCCGGCACGGCGGACCGTGTCGAGGCTCAGGCCGCGTCGGCCCCGCAGCCCTGGCCCGCCACCCCTCACCCCTTGCCCCCGGGCAACCTCCGCGCCCGCCTCACCTCCTTCGTCGGTCGGGAGGCCGACATCGAGGCCATCCGGGGTGACCTCGCCGCCGCTCGGCTCGTGACCCTGCTCGGGCCCGGTGGGGCAGGCAAGACGCGGCTGTCGCAGGAGGCCGCCGAGGCTGTGCGGGACGCGGCGCGGGACGGTGGGCGGGATCGGGCCGCGGACGGGGTGTGGCTGGCCGAACTCGCTCCCGTCGTCGACCCGGACGCCGTACCGGAGGCCGTGCTCACCGCCGTCGGCGCGCGCGAGACCGTCCTGCGCGGGGCCGGCGCCGAGGAACTGCGCGTCGCCTCCGCGGACCGCCACGACGACCCCCTCGTACGCCTCGTCGAGCACTGCGCGAACCGGCGGATGCTGATCCTCCTCGACAACTGCGAGCACGTCGTCGATGCCGCCGCGCGGCTCGTCGCGGAGCTGCTGGTGCGCTGCCCGGGAGTCACCGTGCTCGCCACCAGTCGTGAACCCCTGGGCGTACCTGGGGAGTTGGTACGTCCCGTCGAACCGCTGCCCGAGCCCGTCGCGCTACGGCTGCTCGCCGACCGAGGGGCCGCCGCCCGGCCAGGGTTCCGCGTCGAGGACGATCCGGCGGCCGCCGCCGAGATCTGTCGGCGGCTCGACGGGCTGCCGCTCGCCATCGAACTGGCCGCCGCCCGGCTGCGGATGCTGTCGCTGCGGCAGATCGCCGACCGGCTCGACGACCGTTTCCGGCTGCTGATCTCCGGCAGCCGTACCGTCCTGCCCCGCCAGCAGACCCTGCGGGCCGTCGTCGACTGGTCCTGGGACCTGCTCGACGAGGACGAACGGGACGTCCTGCGGCGGCTGTCCGTCTTCGCGGGCGGCTGCGACCTCGCCGCCGCCGAGGCCGTGTGCGGTCCCGTCGCCCTCGAAGCGCTCGGCTCGCTCGTCGACAAGTCCCTTGTCGTGGCCGCCCCTTCGGGCGAGAGCGGCGGAATGCGGTATCGGCTCCTGGAGACCGTCGCGGAGTACGCCGGTACGCGCCTCGACGAGTCCGGCGACCGCCCCGAGGCCGAGCGCGCGCACCTCACGTACTACCGCGAACTCGCCCGCGTCACCGACTCGTTGCTGCGCGGCTCCGGCCAGCGCGCCGCCCTCGACGTGTTCCAGGAGGAGAGCGAGAACATCCGTGCCGCCCTCCGGCACGCCGTCGTCACCCGCGACGAACAGGAGGCGCTCTGCCTCGTCCTGTCGATCGCCTGGTACTGGCAGATGCGCGATCTGCGGCTCGCCGCCCGCAACTGGTCCCGCGAGGTCATGAACCTCGGCCCCGACCCCTTCGCCCTCCCGGTCCGCCCGGCACCGCCCCTCTGGGAGCGCTGCACGGACACTCCACCGCCCTGGCGCGACGACGTGCTCGACGAGGCCCGGCGCGGCGTCCACCTCGTCCATCTCGCCTGTATGGACATCGAGTTGGATGCCTGGCAGACACCCGAGGCCAAACAGAAACTGGACGCCATCAGCCGCGTCTACGAACCCGGCGCCCCCCAGACGTGCCGCTACCCCGGCCTCCTCTGGTTCTACGCCGTCATGCTCACCCGCGACATGGACCGGATCCGGGTCATCGTCGACGAGTCCGTGCGCACCTGCCGCGACGCGGCCCCCCGCTTCGAGTGGGAACTCGCCGCCTGTCTCCAGACGCGCGCCAACGTCCTCGCCAACCGCAGCGACTGGGCCGGCGACGCGACCCGTGACGCCGACGAGGCCCTGGAGATCTTCCGCCGCCTCGGCGACGACTGGGGCGCCGCCGAAGCGCTCTCCGCGCGCGGCGAGGCCCACGAGAAGAAGGCCGCGTACGACAGCGCCGCCACCGACTTCGGCGACGCGATGGAACTGGCCGAACAACTCGGCGCCCGCGCCCAGAAGACCGTACTCGCCGCCCGTCTCGGCAACGTGTTCCTGGAGGCCGGCCGGACCGACGAGGGCGAACGGCTTCTGCGCCAGGTGATCAAGGAGGCGGAGGGGATGGTCAACGAGGCCCTGCCCGCCGCCCGGCTCTTCCTCACGGCCTATCTCGGCATCACCGACCGGGTCCCCGAGGCGCGTGAGCAGATCCGGCTGCTGCGCCTGGAGTTCAGAGCCGCCTCGTTCGTCATCTTCGACGCGTTCATCCTCGGCTCGGAGGCCTGGCTGGACGAGGCGGAGGGGCGGCACGAGGAGTCCCTCGCCAAGACCAGGGAGGCGCTGGCCCGGGCCGACGACGCGCTGTCCCGCAACATCGCCCCCCAACTGCAGGCCTCCTTCCTGACCACCGGCGCCGTGGCCCTCGCGGGTCTCGACGGAGGCAGCCACGCCCACGACGCCGCCCGCTGCCTGGGCGCCGCCGACGCCCTGCTGCCGCCCGGCCACATCCCCGGGCACATGGAGCGCGAGGTCCGCACCCGCGCCGTCCGCGCGGTCCGTGGCCTGCTCACCGACGAGGAGTACGAGGCGGCGTACGAGGAGGGCGGCCGACTCTCCGCGGAGGAGGCGACCGCCCTCATCTGAGGCACGTATCAGGCGCTGTCAGCTCTTCGTATCTTCATATCTCTCAGCTCTTCGTGCGGAACTTGTGGATCGCGACCGGTGCCATCACCGCCGTGATCGCCACCGACCAGGCGATGGTCACCCACAGGTCGTGCGCCACCGGGCCGCCCACCATCAGTCCGCGCGCCGCGTCCGCGAGCGTGGACAGCGGGTTGTAGTCGGTGAACGCCTGGAGCCAGCCCGGCATCGACTGCGTCGGCGCGAAGATCGACGAACCGAACTGCAGCGGGAACAGCACCAGGAACCCCATCGCCTGTACGGACTGTGCGCTCTTCATGACCACGCCCAGGGTGAGGAACACCCACATGATCGACGAGGCGAACAGCGTGGACAGGGCCACGGCCGCGAACAGCCCCGGCCAGTGGTTGATGTCGAAGCCGACCAGGACGGCCACGATCATCAGCACGGCGGTCGCGAACAGCATCCGGATCAGCTCGACCGAGATCTTCGCGAACAGCACCGAGCCGCGCCCGATCGGCAGGGACCGGAAGCGGTCCATGACACCGGAGTTGAAGTCCTGGCAGAACCCGGTGCCGACGCCCTGCGACAGCGTCATGCTCATCATCGCGATCATGCCGGGTATCACGTACTGCACATACCCGTCCTGCCCGCCGCCCAGGGCCTGCCCGATCGAGCCGCCGAAGACGAACACGAACAGCAGGGTGAAGATGATCGGCATCAGCACGGCGTCGGCCATGGACTCCGGGTCCTGCCGGATCCACAGCAGATTGCGGCGGACGAGGGCGCCGGTGTGCCGCAGATGGGCCCGCAGCGGAATACGCCCGTCGGCCTTGCTGCGGGAATCCATGTCGATCTCATGCTCATTGACGGTCGCGGTCGCGGCGCTCATACGGCGACCTCCTCTCGGGTGTCGGCGGGCGTGGCGTCGTCGTCCAGCGGGGCGGTGGCACGGTGGCCGGTGAGGGACAGGAACACCTCGTCCAGGCTGGGCAGTTCGGTGCTGATCGAGGAGATGGTGATACCGCGCGCGACGACCGCGCCGGTCACCGCGGTCAGCTGCTCGTCGCTCAGGATCGGCACCAGGACGCTGCCGCTCGCGGTGTCCACGGCGGTGGTGGCGAGGCCGGTGATGCCGAGGTCGTCGAGGTCGCGGGCGAGCGGGCGCAGTTGCAGCGGGTCGGCGGGCCGGATCCGCAGGGTACGGCCGCCGACCTTCGCCTTCAGCTCGTCGATGGCACCGCCGGCGACGACCTTCCCCCGGTCGATGACGGCCAGTTCGGAGGCGAGCTGTTCGGCCTCCTCCATGTACTGGGTGGTGAGCAGCACGGTCACGCCGTCGCCGACCATGCGCTTGACCTCGGCCCAGACCTCGTTGCGGGTCCGGGGATCGAGTCCGGTGGTGGGTTCGTCGAGGAACAGGACGACGGGCCGACCGATCATCGAGGCGGCCAGATCCAGCCGCCGCCGCATACCGCCGGAGTAGGTGCTCGCGGGCCGCTTGGCGGCGTCGGTGAGCGAGAACCGCTCCAGGAGTTCGTCGGCCCGGGTACGGGCGTCCTTCCGTGACAGATCAAGCAGCCGCCCGATCATGTACAGGTTCTCCCAGCCCGGGAGCTTCTCGTCCACGGAGGCGTACTGTCCGGTGAGTCCGATGACCCGCCGCAGCTGCCGGGGCTGGCGCAGGACGTCGTACCCGGCGACGGTCGCGTGTCCCGAGGTCGGCTGCAGCAGGGTGGACAGGATGCGTACGAGGGTGGTCTTGCCGGCGCCGTTGGGCCCGAGCACCCCGAGCACGGTGCCCTCCCGGACGTCCAGGTCGACACCGTCCAGAGCCTTGGTCTCGCCGTAGTGCTTGACCAGCCCCCGCACGGAAACGGCATGCTCGGCCCCGTCGGCGGGGTGATTGTCGATTCGCGTCATGCCCTCAACCTGACACCCCCCACCGACAAACCACCTACAGACCACCGACAGCCACCCAGTGGCGCCACCGGGCTGTCGGCCACGTGCACAGATGAATCACCGCCGACTGGGCAGTCGTCCCGAAGTACCGGCCCCAGAACCGCGAAGGGAGATCGATGGAGAGTCGCAGAGAAGAGCGGGAACAAGAAGGAGAACAAGAAGGAGAACAAGAAGGGCGGGCGCCCAAGCGCAAGGTGCTCGACCTGACTGTTGTGCAGGTGGTGGCGAGTGCTCTCGCGACCGTGGTGGGCGCGGTGCTCGCGTCCCTGCTGGGGGTGACCGGGACGATCATCGGCGCCGCTGTGGTCAGCACCAGCGCGACCACCGGCGCGGCGGTCTTCTCACACGCCTTCCGGAGGACGGGCGAGGGGATCCGTAGCCGGGTGCCGCCGCGGACGCCGCTGGAGGAGCGGGCGGCACAGCGCGCGGACGCCCGGGCGGCGTTCGGGCCACCGGGAAGTGCCACGGCTGCTGACGCGATGCCGCCCTCCGGGCCCGACAGCCCGGGTGGCGGGCCCGGCGGGACAACGGCCGTCTCCGCGCCCTCTGAAGGCGAGTCGGTCACCACCTACCGCGGGGGTTCCCTCCGCGGCTCCATCGGTTGGAAGAGATACGCCTTGGCCACGGGCCTGGTGTTCGCCCTGGCGATGATCACGGTGACCACGGTGGAGCTGATCGCGGGCAAGCCGGTGGCGGCCGTGGTCAAGGGCGAGCCGGGCAGGGGAACCTCGGTGGGCGGTGGCACGGCCGGTACCCCCGCTCCCGCCGGTAGCCGGACACCCACCACGGACGCGTCCAGCGGTACGGCACCGGCGACGGACAGTTCGTCCGCACCGGACGCGAGCGAGGCGCCGGACGCGAGTGAGACGCCGGACGCGAGCGAGGCGCCGGAGACCAGTTCTGATCCCGTCCCCAGCTCCGCTTCCACCACCGACCCGAGCTCCGGTACCGGCGGTTCGGTGTCGTCCGTACCGTCCAGCGGCGACGCCGTGACCGGTTCCGACGCGACCGATGACTGAGCGGTCGGGGTCCGGACGACGAGCCGCCGGCTCTGAGGTGGCGAGAAACAAAAGGCGCAGCCCGCCGATGGGGGAAGTCGGCGGGCTGCATTCGTGCCGCAGTGGCTCTGTGGGTCCGTGAACCCGGTGGTCGGTCAGCGGACGGTCAGTGGACGGAGTGCTCCTCCAGCGGGAACGTTCCGCCCGTCACATCCTCCGCGAACGCCTTCGCCGCGTTCCCCATCACCTCACGCAGATTCGCGTACTGCTTGACGAACTTCGGCACCCGCCCCCCGGTCAACCCGAGCATGTCCGTCCAGACCAACACCTGCGCGTCCGTCTCGGCCCCCGCCCCGATACCGACCGTAGGGATGTGCAGAGTCCGCGTCACCTCCGCGGCCAACTCCGCCGGCACCAGCTCAAGGACCACCGCGAACGCCCCCGCGTCCTGGACCGCCTTCGCGTCCCGCAGCAACTGCTGGGCCGCCTCCTCACCACGCCCCTGCACCCGATACCCCATGGAGTTCACCGACTGGGGCGTCAGCCCGATGTGGGCCATCACCGGAATCCCGGACTCGACCAGCAGCTCGATCTGGCGGTGCGAGCGCTCGCCGCCCTCCAGCTTGACGGCCCCGACCCCCGCCTCCTTCACCAGCCGGGTCGCCGAGCGCAGCGCCTGCACCGGCCCCTCCTGGTAGGACCCGAAGGGCAGGTCGCCGACGATCAGGGCCCGACTCGTGCCCCGTACGACGGCGGCGGACAGCATGGTCATCTCGTCGAGGGTGACGGGCACGGTCGTCTCGTACCCGAGGTGACAGTTGCCCGCCGAGTCGCCGACCAGCATGACCGGGATCCCGGCCTCGTCGAAGACGGACGCGGTCATCGCGTCGTACGCGGTGAGCATGGGCCACTTCTCGCCGCGCTCCTTGGCGGCGCTGATGTCGCGGACCGTGATGCGGCGTGTGCCCTTGCCTCCGTACAGCGCGTTGGTGCTGCCGGCGGAGGTCTGGTGGGCAGCCTGAAGCTGCGTCATGGCAACGGCTCCTTCAATCATCTCGAGGCGCCCTGACGGCGTCCCCGGATCACCACCCATGGTGGCACCTCGCGTCGGGGATCGGCTAGTGGTCGCCGACAGGGCCCCCTGTGCGGAAAATCTCGCGCCACCCACCCCCGCCTTGCACCGCACGCTCCCCATGCTTAAGGTCTCGGTAAAGACTTTCGATACGAGACGGTCTCGTATCGAAATGAGCCTAGGGTGGCAGCCATGACGACTTCTGCCGGCCCGTCCGCCCTCGGCCCACGGATTCCCGAGACCGTGCACCGCAGACGCTGGGTCATCCTCGGCGTGCTCATGCTCAGCCTGTTGATCGTGGTCCTCGACAACTCCATCCTCAACGTCGCGATCAAGACCATCTCCACCCCCGCCCCGACCGGTCTGGGCGCCACCCAGAGCGAGCTGGAGTGGGCGATCAACGCCTACACCCTCGTCTTCGCGGGGCTCCTGTTCTCCGCCGGCATCCTCGGCGACCGCCTCGGCCGCAAGAAGGTGCTCCTCGGCGGACTCGCCGTCTTCGGCCTCGGCTCCGCCCTCGCCGCCTTCGCCGGCTCGCCCACCCAGCTCATCGCCTTCCGGGCCGTGATGGGCCTCGGCGCGGCCTTCGTGATGCCCGCCACCCTCGCCGTCCTCATGAACGTCTTCGAGCGCGAGGAACAGCCCAAGGCCATCGGCATCTGGGCCGGCGGTGTCGGACTCGCCATCGCCATCGGGCCGATCACCGGGGGCCTACTCCTCGACCACTTCTGGTGGGGGTCCGTCTTCCTCATCAACGTACCGATCGTGATCATCGCGCTGGTGCTGATGACCGTCCTGGTGCCCGACTCCCGCGACCCGAAGCCGGGCCGGATCGACCCCGTCGGGGTCGTGCTGTCCGTCGTGGGTCTGGTCCTCCTGGTCTACGGCATCATCAAGGGCGGCCAGCTCGCCGACTTCACCGACCCGCAGGTGCTGGCGACCATCGGCGCCGGTCTCGCCGTACTCGTCGGCTTCGTGCTGTTCGAGAAGCGCAGCGACCATCCGTCGATCGACGTGACGTACTTCCGCGACAAGACCTTCTCGGCCGCGATGTCCGTCATCGCGCTCGTGTTCTTCGCGCTGATGGGCGTGACCTTCTTCTCGGTCTTCTACACCCAGAGCGTGCGCGGCTACTCGCCCCTCCAGACCGGCCTGCTGATGCTGCCGCTGGCCGCCGCGCAGCTGATCTTCGCGCCGCGCGCCCGGCTCGCCGTCGACCGCTTCGGCAACCGGGCCACGACCACCGCCGCGATGCTCTTGATCGCCGCGACCCTGGCCGCGTTCGCCTCCTTCGAGGCCGACACGCCGATCTGGGTCCTTGAGGTCGTCTTCTTCCTCATGGGCACCGGCATGGCGCACATCATGACGCCGACCAGCGTCGTCATCATGCAGTCCCTGCCCCGCGAGAAGGCCGGCTCCGCCTCCGCGCTCAGCAACACGTTCCGCCAGGTCGGCGGCGCGCTCGGGATCGCCGTACTGGGCTCGGTCCTCTCGGCGGCCTACCGCAGCGGCATCGAGGACAAGCTCGGCGCGCTGCCCGCCGGCGTACGGCACACCGCGGGCGAGTCCATCGAGGCCACCCTCGGCGTCGCCGCGAAGCTCGGCCCGAAGGGCGAGGCGCTCGTCGGCCCCGCCAACGACGCGTTCCTGCACGCGATGCACATCACCGCGCTGTGCGGCGCGGGCGTCGCCGTCCTGGGCGCCCTGGTCGTCGCCCTGTGCCTGCCGGGCCGCCCGGCTGCGCCCCAAGAGGGCGAGGAGAAGGCGCAGTTGGTGTCCACAGATCACTGAGAAGCCGATCACCGGAGAGAATCGAACGCAGGACGTACGACGTACGACGCATGACGCACGACGAGGAAGGGAAGAGGGCGCGTGAACCTCGCGGACGGCTCGGCCGACCGACCCCCCACGGGCAGTCCCCCTGCCGGGGGGACCCCTGCGGGCAGCTCTCCTGCCGGGAGGGCCCCTACGGGCAGCCTCCCCACCGGGAGGCCCCGCACGGGTACGCCCCCCACGGGTGGCACCCCCGCCGGCCGCCCCCCGACGGGCGGAACCACCCCCCGCCCCACCGCCGGAGGCACCCGTGGCCGCCCCCGGAGCGAAGCCGTGGAACGCTCCATCATCGAGGGCGTGATGCAGCTCCTGGAGGAGGGCGTGCCGCTCGCGGACATCTCCATCGAGCGGGTGGCCCGTACCGCCGGTGTCGGCAAGGCCACCATCTACCGCCGCTGGCCGGGCAAGGAGGAGCTGTTCGTCGACGTCATGCGCGCCATGGAGCCCCCGGACCCGATCCTGCCCGGCACGTCGATGCGCGACGACCTGGTCGTCCTGCTGGAGGCGCTGCGTCGGCGCGGACTGGCCAACCGGTCCTCGGCGTTCCTGCACAACGTCCACGCCCAGATGAAGAGCAGCCCCAAGCTCTGGGCCGCCTACCACGCCACGGTCGTCGAACCGCGCCGCCGCCTCGGCGACGAACTCCTGCGCCGCGGCCAGCGCAACGGCGAGCTGCGCGCGGACCTCGACGTCACCCTGCTGAACGACCTCTTCGTCGGCCCCATGCTCCTGCGCGCCGTACTGCGCCTCGACGCGGACCTGCCGGAGGGCCTGGCGGAGCAGATCGTCGACACGCTGCTGGAAGGTCTGCGGCCAGCCGCCCCGTAACCGGGGAATTCGTACGTCTGTCGGGGTGCCAGGCGGACGACTGTGCGTGTTTCGTCACAGAGAGCGCTATCCGGCACAGTGACCGGAACTGGTCGCGCCGACTTGTTCGTCATC
This sequence comes from Streptomyces sp. NPDC002680, assembly GCF_042889145.1. Taxonomy (NCBI): domain Bacteria; kingdom Bacillati; phylum Actinomycetota; class Actinomycetes; order Kitasatosporales; family Streptomycetaceae; genus Streptomyces; species Streptomyces sp. NPDC002680. The sequence continues at coordinate 453,443 of NZ_JBIAQP010000005.1, read as the reverse complement.
GTCCCCGTACGGCCGTCATGGGACGGCGAGAACGGAACCGATCATCCCCTAGGGTCTTAGTCGCGGGGACGGACGGGATGCACGGCAGGTTGTGAGGCGACGGTATGGCCCAGCAGGCGTACATGACGGAGACGGACAACGGAGGCTCGGGACCCGAGCGCCGGGGACCCCGGCTTCGGCGCCTGATGAGCCGTCTGACGGCCGGCTGGCGGGGCGATCCGAGAATCTGGCGCCGGGGCATCGTCACGGCCGTGGTGGCCCTGCTGCTGGCCCTCGTGATGGTGCTGCACGCGCAGATCCCCAACCGGATCGGCAACCTGGGCAGCCTCTCCGAGACGTTCCTGCCCTGGTTCGGCATCGTCCTCGTACCGCTGCTGCTGATCGTCGGGCTGATCCGGCGCTCGGCGACCGCGCTGATCGCGGTGCTGGTGCCGACGGCGGTGTGGTTCAACCTCTTCGGCGGGCTGCTCGGCAGCAACGCCGGTACGGGCGGCAATCTGACGGTGGCCACCCACAACGTCAACGCGGAGAACCCGGACCCGTCCGGCACGGCCCGCGAGGTGGCGGGCTCCGGCGCCGACGTCGTCGCCCTGGAGGAACTGACGGAGACGGCGGTCCCGACGTACGAGAAGGCCCTCGCGTCGACGTACAAGTACCACTCGGTGCAGGGCACGGTCGGCCTGTGGAGCAAGTACCCGATCAGCGCCTCCCGGCCCGTGGACATCAAGCTGGGCTGGACGCGTGCGATGCGCGCCACCGTGGCGACACCGGAGGGGCCGGTCGCGGTGTACGTCGCCCATCTCCCGTCGGTACGCGTGAAGATGGAGGCCGGCTTCACGGCCCGCCAGCGCGACCGGAGCGCGAACGCGCTCGGCGAGGCGCTCTCCGACGAGAAGCTGACCCGCAAGATCCTGCTCGGCGACCTCAACGGCACGATGAACGACCGCGCGCTGAACGCCGTCACGGCGCAGATGCGCTCGACGCAGGGCGCGTCGGGCAGCGGCTTCGGGTTCAGCTGGCCGGCGTCGTTCCCGATGGCGCGGATCGACCAGATCATGGTGCAGGGCGTGGAACCGGTCAGCTCCTGGTCGCTGCCGCGCACGGCGAGCGATCATCTGCCGATCGCGGCGAGGGTGAAGATTCCGGATTCGGCAACGGGCTCGTAACCAGCAGGAACCCCCGGGGAATACTGGGCGTGGCAGCCTTTGTTCCGTACTTGAACATAAGCTGTACGGACCTCAGCCCGCCCCACCCCCCGAAAGGCCGCTCTCTCTATGTCCCGGCGCACGCCGACCCTGGCCCTGCTAGCCCTCGCCGTAGGCGCATTCGGCATCGGTACGACCGAGTTCGTGATGATGGGCCTGCTGCCCGACGTCGCCGACGACCTGGGTATCTCGATCCCGTCCGCCGGCCACCTGGTCTCGGCGTACGCGCTGGGCGTGGTGATAGGCGCCCCGCTGCTGGCGGCGGCAACGGCCCGCATGTCCCGCCGCAAGCTCCTGATAGGCCTGATGGCGCTGTTCGTAGCAGGCAACGCGCTGTCGGCGTTCGCCCCGACCTACGACTACTTGCTGGCGGCCCGTTTCCTGAGCGGACTGCCGCACGGCGCGTTCTTCGGCGTGGGCGCGGTGGTGGCCACGACGATGGTGGCCCCCGAACGCAAGGCCCGCTCGGTCTCCCTGATGTTCCTGGGCCTGACGGTCGCGAACGTGGTCGGCGTCCCCGTGGCGACGGCGATGGGCCAGCAGCTGGGCTGGCGGGCGACCTTCCTCGGCGTGAGCGTGATCGGCGTGGCGGCGATCGCAGCACTGGCGCTGCTGATCCCGCAGACCCGGACGGAAGCACCGGTGGCGGGCCTGCGCGGCGAACTGGCCGCCCTGCGATCGCTCCCGGTGTGGCTGGCCCTGGGCACGACGGTGGCGGGCTTCGGCGCACTGTTCTCGGCGTACAGCTACATCACGCCTATGCTGACGGACTCCGCGGGCTACAAGGACTCCAGCGTGACGGTGCTGCTGGCCCTCTTCGGGGTCGGCGCGACGATAGGCAACCTGCTCGGCGGCCGCCTGGCGGACCACGCGATGCGACGCACCCTCTTCGGCGGCCTGGTCTCCCTGATCGCGGTCCTGGCCGCGTTCCCCCTCCTGATGACCACGACGTGGACCGCGGCCCTGGCGGTCGTCCTGCTGGGCGCGGCGGCATTCGTCACGGGCACACCCCTCAACCTGATGGTCATGGAACGGGCCTCGACGGCCCCGTCCCTGGCCTCCTCGGCGAACCAGGCGGCGTTCAACCTGGCGAACGCGGGCGGGGCGTGGGTCGGGGGCTTGGCGCTTGCGGCGGGCTTCGGGGTGACATCGCCGGCGCTGGTCGGTGCGGGGCTGGCTGTGCTGGGGCTGGGCGTGGCGGGGGTGGCGTACGTGGTGGACCGGCGCGGGACGACTCCGTCGGTAGGGCGGGAGCGGCTGGTGGCGTCGCATGTGCCTTCGCGGGCGGAGAAGGTGCACCACTGAGGGGGTCTTTCCCACCCGCCCACCCGTTTCCAGTCTGTCTGCCGGGCGCCGTCGAACCCCTCGACGGCGCCCGGCATTTTGAGCTCGCCCGGCGTATCGAGGCGTGGAAGCGGTTGGATGCCGCTGTGAGCGATTACTGGACACCCGCCCATCACGCAGTCGAGCACGAGGACGCGGAGACCCTGGCGCGGTTGCTGGCCGACGGCTCCGACCCGGACGAGGTCTTCGGCGACATGACTCTGCTGACGCATGCGATCGACGTCGAGGGCGACGGTTCCCTGCAGAGCGGCCGGCCGCTGACTGTGCATACGACCGCAGTCCTGCTGGCCTTCGGAGCCGATTCGAAGCTGACCGATCCAGCCGGTCGCAGCCCCCTGGACATGGCCGAGCACTACGGCCACGCCCTGGCGGTGAAGTTGCTGCGGGCCCACATCGGCGGCCGATGAGTTTCCCCGCGCCCCGGAGTCAATCAAGGTAGAACCGAACCAGCTGAGAACCAGCCACGGGGACACCCCCGACACGTACCCAGGAGACCCGAGATGCGCACCCTGATCAGCACCGCCTTCGTCTCGCTCGACGGAGTCGTGGAGGCCCCGGGCGGCGAGCCCGGCTACCGGAACTCCGGCTGGACCTTCAAGGACATCGAGTTCCTGCCGGAGGCGTACGAACTCAAGGGCCGGGAGCAGAAGGAAGCCGCCGCGATGATGCTGGGCCGCGTCAGCTACGAGGCGTTCAGCCCGGTCTGGCCTGCCATGGAGGACTTCGCGGACTACAAGGTGATGCCGAAGTACGTCGTCTCCACGACCCTCACCGAGGCCGACCTGGTCCCGAACTGGGGCGAGACCACGATCCTGCGCTCGCTGGACGACGTGGCCGCCCTGAAGGAGACAGAGGGCGGCCCGATCATCATCCACGGCAGTGCCACCCTCACCCGCGACCTCTCGGACGCCGGCCTCATCGACCGGTACCACCTGCTGGTGTTCCCGCTGCTGCTCGGCGCGGGCAAGCGCCTGTTCAGCGATACGGACAAGGATGCCCAGAAGCTGAGGCTCGTCGAGTCCGAGGTGTACGCCAACGGCCTGCAGAAGAACGTGTTCGACGTCGTCCGCTGACGCCGTCTCCGCCTTGTCGCCCGGTGAGAGTGCCGTACGCGTGTACCTGTCCTCAGCTTTCACTCGCTCCGTTCACCGGGACCGGACTCAGGCGGTGGCAACAGCACGTGCACACCAGATAACGCAGTCCAGGAACACCGCTCTCCCGGGGCTTCGCGTCCTGGCACTGGCCGTGGGTGCCGATGGTGCAGAGGCTGGACACGTACGGGGGTTCCGGAGGCCACGCCGGCTCGGGGGCGTGGGTCATTCGTCCATCCCTCTGCCAGTGTTGGTCATGGGGTAGAGCGGGATGACGTTCCATGTGCCGCCCCAGGGGTCCCGGTGATCCCCGTCGTGCCCGTGGGGGAGGACGCATGCGCCCACCTCGCTGAGGATCGGGGCGCCGTACAACAGGGAAGCGCGGACCTTCCCGCACCGGGCTGTGTTCGTTGTCGGCTGCGTCATCGGTCGCCTCCGGCGTAGGCATGACGGTAGCTCGCCCAGAGTTCCCGCCCGCTCTCGCAGCCATCCTGTGCCTTGCGCACGCTCTTGCAGCCGTCGACGCACTTGCGGGTGTGCTCGTGCCACAGGCGGTAGGCGCGCAGCATGGGCAACTCTGCCTGCCGCACGGCTGCACTGACCCTCGCGCCGGTCATCGGACGCCACCTCCGGCCCCGGCCGGGACCGTTTGGAGGTTTTGGGTGCCGAGGTCGAGGCGGGAGTAGGCCGCCGGCATTGGCATGCGCTGCCTCCTCCACCGCATCGCGAGTTCCTGGACCGTCCAGTAGGGCCGTACACGGGCCGTACGGGGAGTCGTGTCTGTCTCCGGTACCGAATCGAGGAGCGCAGGCAGGTACGGCCGGGAAAGGCGGGACTGGGAACCGTCCAGCGGCTCTCGATCGGTGCTGTACGGCGACCTGCGCTGAGCAGGAATTCGCACCACCAGGCGCACGTGATCGTGTGCGTCTGTTCTGTTCATGGGCCTCCGAGTTGTCGTCAGTGTCTTCCGACGCGCACCGGTCGCGGGCAGCAGTCGGGTGAGGACCCAAAGGGCCAGGACCAGCACGAGCCAGTGCAGCGCAGCAGCGCTACGCTCGGCCATGTTCATCAACTCCAGTTCAGTTGGTGGGCCGCGCCCCCGGACGTTCGCGCGTCGCGGGGGTACTTGCCGTTCACCTGACCAGCGTTGGCCCTCTGATCGTTCTTCGGGAGTTGACCAGTGTTGACAGTTACTCTGGGAGCACAGGTCAACACCCAGGATCACGTGAAGGGGACCTCATGGCCGCCGAGTTCGGGCCCCGCCTTCGGGCGCTCCTGGCCGACAAGGGTGTGAGCATGCGCGCCGCCGCACGCTCCCTCAACTACGACGTGGCCTATCTGTCCCGTGTCATCAACGGCAGGCAGCAACCTTCAGGACAGTTGGCCATGGCGTTAGACGAACTACTTGGCACCGATGGGGAGTTGCTGTCACTGGCAGTACCCGGCGTGCCATCTCCCGCCCCCGAGCACCTTCCCGGGCCGGACTCGGAGATCGCGCGCATGAGAACCAGCGCGGCCTGTCTGTTGGATCATGCCGACCGGCACGGAGGGGATACCGTCGCTCCCGTGGCCGTCCAAGTATGGCAGTCGGCGCAGCGAAAGCTCGACTCAGGAGAGATCCCCGAAAAGGACCAGATTCGCTATCTCTCGGCCGTCTCAGAAGCAGCTGAAGTAGCGGGATGGCTGCTCTTCGACGCCGGTAAGTTTGACTCGGCGCGTGCCGCATTCCTTGAATCGCACATGCTTGCCCGGCATGCCCGGGATCGAAAAATGGAGTGGTTCGCGCTCGATATGCTTGCCATGGTGGATATCGAGTGCTGCCGCCCTGGCGAAACACGGAGAGTGGCTGAAGAAATCCTGTCGCAGCGACGCACCCCGCCGCGAGTCGCACTCTTGGCGCGGGTGAGGCGCGGCAGGGCTCTCGCTCAAATGGGCGACCGCGAACGTGCGCTTTCTGACTTCGACGCAGCGAGAGGCGGGCTCGAGGAGTCCCTCACCGCATGTGATCCTGAATGGGCGTGGTGGGTGAACAGCTGTGAAGTGACTGGTCATTCAGGTCAGGCTCTTCTGAGCCTGGGCAATTCCGATGCAGCTGTTTCAGATTTCCAATCGATCCTCCAATATGCGACTCCTCGAGGCGTCATGCTCTATCGGGCTGAACTCCTGCGATGCTATGCCGCGGTCAAGGCGTGGCGTAACGCGGAAGCCGAGCTTGAAGAGATCTCTGCGCTAGTGGATACGATCAACTCGGGAAGAAATCGGAGGATGGTGCACCAGTCGCTGAAGGCCATCTATCGAGAGTCGGGCGTCCCATCGTTTCTCGCGAATTTGGCCGACGAGACGGGAAATAAACTGCGGGCATTCGAAGCGGCATAGAGCGGGGAAGCGCCCCCACTTATACGGTTGGGAGTGATTTCGTGTACGAATTATGAGGCAGCGGATACTGGAAGAGCAGATGGCGTCCCGCAAAGTGGTGTAGCCGCTCGGCATCGACAGAGCAGCAGGGCCAGACCTTGGCCGACGGGGCACCACAGTACTAACTGGCGCCCCCGCTGAAGCCCCGCCAGTACAGGTTTTCGTCGCCGGCTCCAGTGGCTGGCTGGGATTCGATGCGACGCAGCAGATCGCCAAGAGCGCGGGATGTACTTCGGGTATCCGGGTGCTGCTCACCGAGAAGCCGGATCTGGCCGTCGAGTGCTGCCCGGTATTCGGGTTCCGCTGCTGCC